>NZ_JBIBGK010000005.1:0-378429 GCF_042956445.1 Streptomyces sp. NPDC008238
ATAGGCCACATCCCACCCGCTGAATACGAAGCCCGCCACTACCTCACAACCACGAAACCCCAGGTCACACACAACGTCTGAGATCTCTATCGAACCCGGAACGGTTCAGTCCTTGCCGCACAACGGACGAAGTGTGCTCGCATCCGCAGCCAGAAGCGTCTGCGTGGCGTGGCTGGAACAACGGTGCCCGACCACGATCTCGACGCCGCCGTCTCCCACGCCCACCATGCCCTCGACACTGCTTTGAACACCGGCGCGGCCCGGTGCCGAGGGCTGGTCACCAGCCTGCTCCCCCGGCTGGAGGCCCACCGTGCCAGCCACACCGCGGCCAGCGCCTCTCTCGATGCAGCCCGCCACCGGCTGGCCTCGGCCGCCTGCCAGCCCACATCCTGATTTGGGTCATATGGGCACCACGTTTTCGGTGACGACCGGCGTCAGAGTTGGGCGCCGTCGGTGGCGCCGATTGTGCTCAGCACACGCCCGCCCACGACTGCGCCCCACTCAAACCGCTGACCGACACCTCTGCCCAGACAGACTTCCCGTCAGCGTGGTAGCGGGTGCCCCATCGGTCGGCGAGACTCGCGATGATGAAGAGCCCCCGCCCGGTCTCATCGCTGGTACGGGCATGCCTGACATGCGGAGAAGTCGGCGCACCGTCGCTGACCTCAAAGGTGAGGGTCTGGTCAAGGATCAAGCGGAGGCGCAGCGGGGC
Organism: Streptomyces sp. NPDC008238; assembly: GCF_042956445.1. Lineage (NCBI taxonomy): Bacteria > Bacillati > Actinomycetota > Actinomycetes > Kitasatosporales > Streptomycetaceae > Streptomyces > Streptomyces sp. NPDC008238. Next base: position 713 of record NZ_JBIBGK010000005.1, read on the forward strand.
ACTCCCATAGCGGACGGCGTTGCCGACGAATTCGCTGACGAGGAGTTCGCTGGTGTAGACGATTTCCGCGTCAAGGCCCCATGCTTCCAGCTGCCGCCGAGCCGCCGCTCGAGCGATCGGCGCCGCCTCAGGGCCCTCCGGCAGAGCAAGAGTGAGAACCCGATCCGCGGGCAGTGCCTTGGTGCGGGCAAACAGCATCGCGGTCTCGACGGGAAGTGGGCCATCTGCGAGTTGGTGAGCGAGGGTGTCTGACAAAGCCACGAGCGGTCCCGAACCAGCCGATTCCAGCAGCGGGCGCAGAGGGCCGGCCGACGTCGACACCTCGGCGGTCGTACTCATCACGATGGTGCTTCCCTCAGGCAGTGCGAAGGTCGCAGCAGGAAAGGGCGCAGTGTCGCGTGCTGCAAGCTGAGGTCCGGACTGCGCCACGAGACCGGTCGAGGTGCCGTCGGGAAAGATTGCGAAGGATTCAGGAAGTCCCGCACATGCGGTGGTGCAGGTGCGGTCCACGGGGTCGTAGATCGCAATGGCACAGCCGGCGGTGAGAGGTTCGCGATGTAGCGGATCCACAGGCGGCAATGCGGCGCGCGCGGCGACGAGACGCGCCGTTGTATCGCTCAACCGGGCGAGCAGTTCGTCGGGCTGCAGGTCCAGAGCGGCAAGGGTGTGGACGGCTGTTCGCAAAAGCCCCATGGTGATGGCCGCAGGGATGCCCTTGCCCGCCACGTCTCCGACGATCAGTGCGGTGCGCGCGCTGGGGAGTGCGATTGCATCGGACCAGGCGCCGCCACCTTCTTCGCCAGGGATGTGCAGATGGCGGACCTCGAGGGTGGCCTGGGTGTCGGGCTGTGGTGGGAGGATCCTGCTCTGGATGGTGGAGGCGATGATCCACTCGCGCATGTACCGGCGGGCGTTGTCGATGCACAGTGAGGCATGTGCGCCGATCGCAGACGCCGCGTCAAGGTCGCCTTCGTCGAAGGGTGCTTCCCCCTCGTGACGGAAGAAGGTGACCATCCCGAGCAGCTGTCCTCGAACCGTCAACGGGGCCACGATCAGAGAGTGAGCACCAGATCGCCGGATCTCGTCCGCCTGTTCCGGCTCCGCCCACGCACACGCTTCCTCGACCGACATCAGGCGGGCTTGCGGGGCGCACAGGATGCGGGCGGTGGGAGTGCCGGCAGTGAGGGAGCGAAGTGTTCTACGTGCCGAGATCCGGCCCAGTATGGCTGCTTGGCGCAGGGAAACGGCCTTCTTGACCGGCGTTCGCGGAGGGTCCTGTCCGCGAACCACCTCTTCGACCACCTCGACAGCTGCGGTCCCGGCGAAGGCGGGCACCACGGCCTCGACGAGCTCCCAGCTGACGTCCGTGACGCTCAGACGGTGTCCTACGTTCGCGCGAATCCGCTCCAGTAGGGCTCGGTGTTCCCTGGCTCTCTCTCGCTCGGTCACATCAAGCGTGCAGGCCACGAGCCCCTGCACGCCTCCGGACGAGTCTTGCAGACGGAAGTACGACACGGCGTAGATGCCGTAATCGGGCCGGCCCGACGGGTGCCTCCTGCGGACGAGTCGGTTCACCGCAGCGTCCCCGCTGTCGAGGACCCTGCGCGCCACGGCGGCTTCCTCCTCGACACCCGTGAACGCCCAGGCCTCGGGGAAAAGGGCGCCCAGCGAGCTTTCGGTGGACGTGTCGCCCACCGCTTCGGCGACCGCGCTCGTCCGGACGATGCGCAACTGCTCGTCGAGGATGTACAGCGCCACAGGCAGATGATCGAACACAGCCCTCAAGATCGCGGTGTCCCGGGTTGCCGACGGACACCCGGCTGCGAGGACCCGCCACACCACAGCCGTACCCCGCACGACGGGCTTGACCACGACCGTGGCCGCTTCCGCCGCGCCTCCGTTCCGCCCTCCCTCGTCCGTGGAGATGTCGTGCATGAGAGCAGCCACGGACCGTCCGACGGTGTCCGTTGCGGAGCGCCCAAACAGCTCCTCAGCTGCACGTTCCCACTCGATCACCCGGCCCGCCTCATCGACGAGGGCGAGCGCCTCACCGCTGGGCATGTGAGCACCTCCGACCTATACCTGCCCGCATCGCAAACGATGCAGCCGCACCAGCCGATAGCTACACCAATCGGCTCAGACCGTTTGACCGCCGCTGAAAGGCTGCGGGTCTTGGTGAAGGCGGTTGATACGTATCAGGCGCTGGTTGTCAGCCGCGCGGTGGCGCCCCGCGTATGGCGAACGAGGACGTGCTGCAGGACCAGCCTCACCTCACCGGAAGGTGGTACGGTCGGAGACACCATTCGCCGCCCCGCGCAGTCTTGGACACCGACGGTCCACGCCTTGCTCAGGCATCTGGAATCCGTGGGCTTCCCCTACGCTCCCAGGCCCCTGGGCTTCGATGAGCAGGGCAGGGAGGTGCTCACCTTCATCCACGGCGAGTCCGGACCGCAGGGTTGGGCCAAGGTGGTGGAAGACCAGGGCCTGTCCGCCTTCGCCCAGCTGCTGCGCGACTACCACGACGCGACCGCAGGATTCTCGCCCCCGGCCGAGGCAACCTGGTCCGACAGCTCAATCGCGCCCAGCGAGGGCGAGGTGATCTGCCACGGCGACTTCGGCCCGTGGAACGTCGTATGGCAAGGCAATCGCCCCGTGGAGATCATCGACTGGGACTTCGCCCGGCTGGCGCCGCGGATGCACGATGTGGCCTACGCGCTGCATTACGTCGCCGCATTTCGCGATGACGCCGAGTGTCTGCGCTGGTGGCACAGAGCCGCCCGACCGCCACCGGCGTCTGGAGCGCTTCTGCACGGCCTACGGTCTCACCACCACCGCTGGGGTCGTGGATGCAGTGATCGACAGGCAACAGGAGGACATCCATCTCGTGCACCGGCTGGCGTCCCAAGGGCGCGAGTGGCGGATTCGCCCCCACCGGGTGCGACGAGGCGTGTGGCCCGCGCAGGGCGGTCGAGCGGGAGTCGCGGAGCCGTCACGCACGCCGGATGATCAGCACAGCCGCGTCGTCGATGTGGTCTACCGCGACCATGGTGTCGAGGATTCGATCAGCGATCTCATCGGCGTTCAACCCGTCGTGGGCGGATTGCGCCGCTAGCGTCGCGACTCGCTCCAGCCCTGCTTCCAGCGTCAGGCTCGGGCCTTCGACCACACCGTCGGTAACCATGATCAGCGCGGCATTCTTGTCCAGGGTGAAGATTCCCTTGTTGTACACGGCGTCGGGTAGGACTCCGAGCACTGGGCCGCCTGGCAGTTCACGGACACTGTGCCTGCCGTCGTCGCCCACGTACAGCAACGGCACATGCCCCGCGCTGCAGCCCGTGACCTGTCCGTCGGAGGGGTCGATGTACAACATGGTGCAGCTGGCGAATCGCGCCGCGTCCATCGTGACGAGCAGGTCGTTCGTGCGCGTCAGCACGGTTGCCGGGTCCGGTTCGCAGGCGGCGATGGCACGCATGGAGGCACGCACCTGTCCCATGGCTGCGGCGGCGTTCACATCGTGCCCCTGGGCGTCGCCGATCTCGAAGGCGACCGCGCCGTCGGGCACGACGAAGGCGTCGTACCAGTCTCCGCCTATGTCCAGCCCGTCCCGGCTCGCACGGTAACGGGCGGTGACCTCCAGGCCCGGGAGGTGCTTCGGGAGCGTGGGAAGCATGGTCTCCTGGAGCGCCACGGCCAACTCCACGCGCACTTCTCGCGACCTGACGCGTCGCAGCGCCTGGCCCGCGAGGTCGGCCAGAGTGCTCATGAGGGCCCGCTCGTCCGGGGACGAGTCGTGCTCGCCGTCGTAGGTCACCGCCCAGCCCCCGAGGGGCTCACCGCCGACCGGGCTGAGGGAGGTGATCGAGACAGCGCAGCCGGATTCGAGCTGGTCGAAGTACGGCACCATGGCGCCGTCCGGCCAGCGGCGTACGTACTCCTCCTGGTTGCGCATGAACTGCGGCTCGCCGGTCCGGATCGCATGGGGCAGCGGGCTCGGATCGTCCAGCGACACGCCGTGTACAGCGGCCACCAGCCTCGGGATCCCGGCATCGGAGGAGACGCACAGGCGGCCTTCGGCAACGAGTGCCAACGCGGCGCCGGTGCCACCAAAGGTCGCGGCAAGGCGTGTCAGGAGGACCTGCTGCACCTCTTGCTCTGTCGCCGCAGTGATCAAGGCGGAGGAAAACGCCGCTATCTCGGCGGCTCGCTGCCGCGCGGCACTCAGCGCGACCAGAGCTTTGCGTCGGCGCGCTTCGCGCTTGGTGTCGTCTCGGATCAAGCCGAAGACCCGAAGCGGGCCGCCATACCCCAGTTGGACTCGACGGGCCTGGCAAGACAGCAGGTGCCAACCATCACGCTCGGTGAAGAACCTCAATCTGATCCAGGGAGACTGAGTGGAGGTCGACCGCACGAGCCGCCGTAGAGCCCCCCGGTCATCAGGGTGTACTCGCCGGACCACGCTGGACAACGGTACGGAGGCCTCCGGGAACAGCATTGCCAAGGCCGGTGCACCGCCCAGCCACTCCAGCTGCTGCTCCTGGGGTGAGTACCTGCACACACCGAGGTTGGCGGCCTTGGCCGCCAACCGGAACGGGATCACAAGGCCGCCCAGGTCGTTCCCCGCGTTCAACGAGTGCAGCCACAGCAGTTGCTCGCCGTCCGCAGGATCCCTCGTCAGTCGTGCCTCGACCAGGCAGACCAGCGGTGCCGCACCCGGCCCGGGGAACTCCAGCACTCGCATCACGACCGTCATCGTCGTGGCGGCGTGGGCCACGAGGCTTTCGACCGCAGTCAGCTGGGTCGCGGGCAACAGATCAGCCATGTTGCGACCCACGCACTGCTCCGCCGGCCTGTCCAGTGCCTTCGCCATGGCTGCGTTGAGGCTGCGGACGGCACCGTCCAGGGTCACGAGAGCCGAGGGGGTAGCCCTTCGGAGAAGCTGGTCCGAGGCGTCCATCGGTCACTTCCTGACAGATAGCGAAATCGCTTCTTCAACCAAATTCAGGTGTTTTGTTCCATGATCTCAGCAAAGGGATCCTTCGGCCGCGACGTCGAGCGACGTCAGTGAGAAACCTGCCGGGAGCGCGGCGTCACCGTGGCACTCAGCGGGAGACGACGGCCGGCAGGCCCACCACGGCGGCCGAGCGAATCGTCGGGTGACAGAGCGAGCGCCGTGACGTCTGAACCGCGGGATGCGGCCGGCTCATCATCGTGGCATTCCTCGCGATCAGCCCGGGATCGGACGGCGGTGGGACGCCCCCATGCGCACGGTCTCCCTGCGGGGGCTTGGTCGCTCTCGCCGCAGCAGACCAGTAGTAAGTAATCGAGTAGGCACAGCCCGTAGCGGCCGGGCGGCGGCGAGCAAGTCGGCACCGTTGGAGGCGAAGAGGCCCTCCTCACTGATGGGTACCACCCGCCCGTGCGCGGTCAGCGACCGCACGTTGACCCTCCCTCTCCTGATCGCGCTGGTATGCGGCGAGAAGGAAGAGCCAGATCTCGCTGACGGTCGGAAAGGAAGCGACCGCGTGCCTCAGTCGTTTGAGCGGGACCTCGCCGGCGACCGCAATGGTCGCCGAGTGCAAGAGTTCGCTGACACCGGGGCCGACAAAGGTCGCTCCGATGAGGATCTCCCGGTCGAGGTCGACGACCAGCCTGGCGTGACCCTGGTAACCGTCGGCGTAGAGCTTGGCGCCCTGGGCGACGTCAAAGTCGAGATCAACAGTCCTGATGCGATAGCCGGAGCGTTCCGCCTGCTCGGCGCTCAGGCCCACCGCGGCCGCCTCGGGGTCGCTGAAGAACACCTGGGGTACGGCGCGCTCGTCGGCGGTGGTGGCGTGGTCGCCCCAGGGCGCGTCGTCCAGCGGGCGACCCGCAGCGCGGGAACCGATCGCGTCACCGGCGGTCCGGGCTTGGTACTTACCCTGATGAGTGAGCAGGGCACGATGGTTGACGTCACCCAGGGCGTACAGCCAGTCGCCGTCGACCCCCTGCACCAGACAGGTGGTGTCCACATCGAGCCAGGCCCCGGGGGTGAGTCCGACCGTGTCCAGGCCGATGTCGTCGGTGGCGGGCGCGCGGCCCGTGGCGCACAACACCTCCTCCGCCTCCAGCTCTTCGCCGTCGTCGAGCGTAAGGGTGACCGGCCCCTCCGGGTCCGGACGGCGCAGGGCGGTCACCTGGACGCCGGTCCGGACATCCGCGCCCGCCTCTCTCAATCCCTGAGCGACCAGTTCGCCGGCGAAGGGTTCCATGCGGGGGATCAAGCGGCGCCGGACGAGCAGCGTGACCTGGGAGCCGAGGCCCTGCCAGAGAGTGGCCATCTCGATGCCGACTCCGCCGCCGCCGATGACGGCGAGGCGGGTGGGCATGCTGCTGGATTCGGTGCCCTGCCGGCTCGTCCAGGGACGGGCCTCGGCGATACCCAGGATGTCGGGCAGCGCAGGCCGGCTGCCGGTGGCGATGGCCACCGCGTGCCGGGCCGTGAGGGTCTGCCGGGTGCCGTCGTCACGGGTGACGCTGACGCGTCGAGGCCCGTCGAGACGGCCGTGGCCACGGAAGAGGTCAGCTCCCATGGACTTGAGGAACAGAGCCTGTCTGGTGTCGTCCCAGTCGCGGACAGCGCGGTTGCGACGGGCGAAAACGCCATCGGCGTCGACCCGACCGGTGACGGCCTGCCGGGCACCGTCCACGCGCCGGGCGTCGGCGATCGCAAGGACAGGACGCAGCAGCGCCTTACTGGGCACGCACGCCCAGTACGCGCAGTCACCGCCGACCAGTTCCCGTTCCACCACCGCGACGGAGAGACCGGCGGCACGGGCGCGGTCGGCGACGTTCGCACCGGCCGGGCCCGCGCCCAGCACGACCACGTCGTAACAGGCGTCTACCTGGGGGTCGCGCGATTCGCTCATGTTCTTCCTCGCATTCCTGGGAGTGCCCGACGGCGGTCGAGGGTGTGGTGGCGCGCCCGGTCGGTTGCGCCGGTCGGGCCGTCCGACAGGCGTCGGCGTGCGGGGTGACGAGCGACCGGACAGTGTCACACGGTTGGCGAGGACATGGCCGTAGGTCGTTCGGTGTCCAACGCCAGATCGCCTACGATCCCGGGGGCGCGCTGACGCCCACGGCCTTGGGACCCTTGAGCTGTGACTCGCCGATGTCGGCTCGGGCAATGCGGGGGGCCCGGGCCGGCGATGTGTCGGTGTTGGTCAGCGGGCTCCGCACGGCAGGCAACTCCCCCGCACCGGCCTTGGCGACGCACACCCCTATGCAGGTGTGGGCGGACAGGCAGTAGGTGCAATTGTTGTACTCTGCGCCGGCGATTGCCAGCCGTTCCCGGACCGAGGGCCGGAATCATGGACGCTGGTCCGCCGCGTGGGCAGCATCAGCGCGACGATCAGCACGAGTAGCCGGAGACCATCACCCAGACCGGCGGCCGGTTCGTGCCGCGTATCAGCCGACGCATCCGCTCGGCGATGTCGGCGGGCAGTACCCCGGCACCTTTTGCCGCGAAATGGTTGCCTCAGGAACCACAAGTCGCTGACTGCGAAGTCCTCCCGGCCGGTACCGACGCAACCGGGCAGGCAGCCGTTGTCCAGATGTCACAGACCGCAGTCGACACCCAGCGTAACGTCGCACTGGGCCTTCACCCGCAGTCCGCCCACCACAGCAGCACGGTAAGAGTTCGGGTGGTGCTCGACGCAAATAGAGCACAAGAAACTCCAGCACCCTCTGAGAGGTAGGCATGCCGGAGTGCAGCAAGAGCCGTTTCCCGACGGGCCCCACGCCGGCGGAGGGCTGCGGTACTCCCCCAACTCCGCCCTCCTGCGCTTCTGTTCTGGAGCAGGAGGGCTACCGCCAGTACCTGAGCGACTTCGCGGCGACGGGAGAGGCCGCGACCGAGAGCCGAATGACGGCAATCAGGGCGGGACCCCCGAGCCCGAACGGCACAGAGCCCCGTCTGCAGCACGAGGCCCAGCAAGGCCCCGCCCATACGTACACAGCAGTAAGGACCACACAGTGACCAGGGACATCGACATCCTGCACCCGGAAAACGGCGCGATCGTGCCGCCCGACCAGATCCCCACCGCTGTCACTGCGGGCCCCCTGGGCTACGGCGATGGCACGACCCAGACCTTCCGACCCGACGGAAGCACCTCCTACTTCGAGACAGGACGCCAGACGGAGGGCACCTGGTCCGTCGACGAGGGTGGCCGCTTCTGCTCCTTCTGGCCGCCCTCCTACCAAGCCTCCTACGATCTGCGATGGGTGGTGGAAGACGGAACGGTCGTCGGCCTTCGGTTCACCGACCCTAGGAGCGGCACCAGCTTCGACGGCCGTTTCCAGTAACCCCACGTTCCGCCCGAGCCGGCAAGCCCGAGAGGTGGCCGACCAGCTTGGAACGGCAGATCGCTGTGAGTCTGCTGGAGGAACTCAGCACAGCCGGGGTGAAGCCGATCGTGGACAGTCACCGAACGAGACACGACCCTCGCCGCGGCCGGTACCTCAAACCCTGGTGCCTACGTACAGACAAGGCCTACGACCGCGCTGACCTGCGCAGGTGGCTCCAGGGCAAGAGCCGCGGGAGAACGCATGACCGGAATCAAACACAGCGCGGCCACACACCGCGCACCGCAGATGCGCGTCGTCACTGCGTCGTCGTGTGCCGCAGCGGTCCCGACCCAACCTGCGGCCGCACGAGCTTCCAGCCGAACCCCTGTCATGGAGCCGGGCAGCAGGCGCGGCTGGGCGTCCGTGGGTGCCGTTGCACTCGGTGCGTTCGTAGTCGTCATGACGGAGACGCTGCCCGTGGGGCTGCTGCCAAGAATCGCCGAAGGACTGCATGTCTCGCTCGGTCTGGCGGGGCTGATGGTGCTCGTACCGGGTCTCAGTGCCGCCGTGTCGGCGCCGCTGTTCTTCCTTGGCTCCGGTCGCCTCAACCGGCGCCCGGTCATCCTCATCCTGGGTTTGACAGTGCTGGTATCGAACGCAGTCGTCGCGGTGGCCCCGAGCTTCGCCGTGGTGCTGATCGCCCGTATGCTCCTCGGCGCCACCATCGGAGCCTTCTGGACCGTGGTCTCACCGGTCGGACCCAAGTTGGTGGGGCCGGCCGGCGGCACTCGTGCCATCACCATCATCGCGGCGGGTATCTCGGGTGGCACGGTAGTGGGACTGCCTGCCGGGCAAATCCTCGGCAGTCTGATCGGCTGGCGTCTCACCTTCGCCACCGCTGCGGCGGCCACACTACTTGTCGTAGTTGCCCAGACAATCCTCCTGCCGAGCATTCCACCGGACAAGAGTACGCACGTGCGCGATCTCCTAAAGACCGTGTCACGCCGAGCCGTTCAGTTCGGGATGGCGGCAGGCGCCGTGCTGTTCATCGGTCAGTTCGCCGCGTGGACGTATATCACTCCGTTCCTGACAGGCCACACCCATCTGTCCAGTGGCGTGATTACCCTGCTGTTCGTCATCTACGGCTGCGGCGGCATCGTCGGCTCTCTCATTGCCGGATCGCTGTTCAAGCGCGGGGTGATCGGCAGCTTCGTCGGATCGACGACGGCGGTGGCCGCAATGCTCATTGGGCTGGCGAGCGCGGGAACCCTACCGTGGCTGACTGGCCTGCTGCTCGCACTCTGGGGCCTGATCTGGGGAATCGCGAACCCGGCAACCTTGGTCTGGCTACTCGACGCGGCGCCGGAAAACCAGGAGGCGGCATCGGCGGTGAATGTCACAAATTTGCAGGTCTCGCTGGCGTTGGGATCTGCGCTCGGCGCGATTCTCGTGTCAACCACAACCCTGCAAACATTGTTCTTCGTGGCGGGCTTCACCGTCCTCGGCTCTGGCATGCTCGCCGCAGTGGCGGGGCGCTTCGTGACACTCACACGGAGGAAATGAAGGGGCTTGAGCAAGACGGGGGTCAAGTGCCCGCGGACCGGGGTAAAGAATGCTCCTCGCGGCCGTATAGGGGCAATGGCATTGCGTTACGCGGGCGGTTCGATGGCGAAGGCCTGTGCTGGTGTTTGGGTAGGTTGCGGCCAGTTTCGGTGCCGGCATCCGCCGCCTGTGGCGGTCCCTGGGCCTGCCCTTCTCTCGGTCGAAGCCGCCGCGGGCTCACCCTTGTCAAGGCCCTGCCACGGCAACCAGCCTGTGCCAGGTTGTCGAGGACGGGTACTTGTCCGGCCCCCGCCGCTGACGAGATGGTCATCGCATGTGGATCTTTTGGGTACCCCTCGTACTTGTCATCGCACGTGCCTCTTGGGTCGGTTGGAGGGCACGTCGGCATGGCGAGCACCCCTTCCGGGACGGCGCCGCCATGTCGCAGGACGTCCGGGATGCTCGCCGCGACATGCGTGCCTGGAAATCGGGCTCGTTGGGGCACAGCGGCGAGGACCTGTCCTGGATGAAGAAGCGTCACTGACCGAGGTCGCCGATGCATGCACGTTACCGGCGCCGTGCGCTTCGCCTCCTGTTGCGAAGCGACTGAAGACACTCGTTCGCTGCCGCCCCCTTTCAGTCACTGCCGCGGGTACTTGATCAGCGGGTGGGACCGCTTCCGCAGCACAACCGGAACGACTTACGCGACCCGTGACAGGGAAAGCGGTGTTTCTCTGTCTGCAGGTCGGAAGCCAGCCCATGGTTCGGTCGCTTCGGTCGCTTCGGTCGCTGCGCCCGCTCCTCGGCAGGGTTTTCGAGGACGGACCACAGTACCCCTCAGGACGGGCCGCTTCGCTCGAACGGTCAGTGCGCTGGTCCCCAGCCGATGCTCCCGATACCCTCCAATGACGAATGGTCTTTCCACTCGGAGGACAGCATGAGCGCCCAGCCCGCGGACACCGGTCCTGCCCCCCAGGCCGCGCCTACGATCCGCAGCGTGCGCGCAGCCCTCCCCCCGGAGCACCGGGCCGGCTTCAACGAGCAGATCGACAACACTGAGCTTCACATGATCGGTACGGTCCTGGCCGACTGGGATGCCCGGGCTCGGGCCCTCGCGAGTCCGGCCATGCTCGCCATGGCGCGGCGCATCGCCGACGAGCGGGCCGGCAAAGCCGAAGCTCCCCCCACGGCGTCCGATGCCGAGATTCGGGCCCTCGCCCCGTCCATGCGCCCGTAGTCTGGCTCCGTGCCGTATGAGATCGACCTCAGCTCCGAGGTCGTCGCCGAATTCCAGCTTCTCCAGCCCTGGGCACGCCGTTCTCTCGAAGCGGCCCTCCTGGTGGCCTCTGGCGACCCGCACCGGCTTCCTGCCATCCCCCAGCAGTCTGAGCACGCCCGAATTCTGAGCTTCGCCGACGGTCGCGGACTGTGCATGGTGGAGATCGACGACGACACCAAGCGCCTGGCCGTCCGGCTCATCGAACCGCCCCGCTGACCGGCAACGGTCAGTGGTCGTCCTCGGATGCGGCCGACCGTGGTGCCGGCCGGTCGGACCTACTCGTCGCACACCATTCGTGGGCATCCGCGCAGCCGCGGTGTCCGTGCCGTAGTGCAGCAGCCAACCCCACGAGCGCAAGAGTCCGCTGCCGCCTCGGTCACCGTCGACTCACGGACACCGACTCGCTCGATTGCCTTGGTCAGAACTGAGGTCAGCTCGCACGGCGACCCGGGCAACTCGCCCAGGCGCTGTCGTCAGGTGAGCAGTTCGTGGTGCAGAGCCCGGGCAAGCCAGTCGCAGAATTCCTCGTACGCCCAATTCCGGTCACCGACAAGATGGCGGTGGAGACCTGGGTCGTTGTAGACCGTGATCACGTCGGCGGCGCGCTCCGGAGTGAGCCGGGGGGCGAGGGCACCGACAGTGGTGAGGAGCCCGACGATCTGTCGTGCGCCCTCACGCCGTTGGCGTCCGATATCGGCCCACAGCGCGGCGACGTCCGCGTCCAGGTCAGCGGCGGTGCGGACCACCTCGTACAGAGCCGACAGTCCCGCCATGATGCGGGCAAGGATGGCGGCGTATGCCGCGATGATCTCAGCGCCGTCGTCCAGCGATCGCATCTTCTGTGCCTCGGGCCGGTCGGCGAGGGGTACGGGGGCATCGTCGCCGATCAGGGCCTGGTCGTAGGCGGTCTTGAGCAGCCAGGGCTTCCCTCCGGCCGCAGTGAAGACGGTCGACCGGCTGACTCCGGCAGCCTCGGCGATGGCGTCGATCGAAGTGGCCGCGTATCCCCGTGCCGCGAAGAGGTCAGATGCGGCGGTGACGACGGCGCGCCGGGTCTCCTCCGCCTGCCGGGCCCGGATGCCCGAGCGGTAGGTCCCCTTGGCCGGCGGCTTCGCACTCATGCCTTGCTCCTGATCCGATCCGTGGTCGCGGCCGACCGCGTGGTGGTGCGCGCTCGCGGCGTGTCGAGCCTACCTGCCGCGGCGTTTCGCCTCGGCGGACCTGGGCTGGACGAGCGGCGCCAGGTGCTCGTGACGGTGCCGGCGATGGCTCCGCATATTTTGATCAGACTCTGAGTCTGATACTTTTGACTTCAACAACATGGGTCGAGTCGCGACCTCCACAGCTTCTGCGCGCCTGCAGAAAGGACGCCGCACCGCCCCAAGAACCCGACCAATCACCACCGGAGGAACATCTCCATGTCCGTCACACAGGCATTCATCCCGACCATCCCGATCCCGGGCGAGTTCGCAGGGCGGCGCGCCCTGGTCACCGGCGGGTCGCGCGGCATCGGCGCGGCCGTGGCACAGCAGCTCATCGACGGTGGAGCGACAGTCGTCACCAGCGCTCGCAACCGCGCCGAGGACACCCCCAAGGAGTCCACCTTCATCAGTGCCGACATCCGCAGCGCAGATGGGGCTCGTCGCCTGATGGACGAAACCCTCGACACTCTCGGCGGCCTCGACCTCCTGGTGAACAACGCGGGCGCCGCCCGCGTCCACCTCACGGGCGTTCCGGACGAGGAGTGGGAGGACTCCCTCGCGATCAACTTCTTGTCGGCGGTGCGGGTCACCTCGGCTGCCTTGCCCGCCCTGAAGCAAAGCGATCGGGCGGCCATCTCAACGTCTCTTCGGCCGTCAGCGCCAACCCTCCCGCACCCGTCCTGCACTACGGCGCGGCCAAGGCGGCACTGGAAAGCTGGTCGAAGGGCCTTGCCACCCAGCTGACGCCCTCCGGTATCCGGGTCAACACCGTCGTCCTTGGCATGGTGCTCACCCCAGGGGGCACAGAGGTGCTTGAGACGGTGGCGGGGGCCATGGGCGCCACGGCGGAGCAGGTCTACGCCTCGGTTCCGATCGGCCGAGGCGGCGACCCCCGTGACGTCGCCGAGGCAATCGCGTTCCTGCTGTCCGACCGGTCCCAATGGATCGCCGGCAGTTTCCTTCACCTCAACGGCGGGGCCTGAGGTCGCGTCTGCCGGCGCGGCGTAACGATGGCCACTCGGGATCCCTTCTCCGGGGTCAACTCGGTCACCGTGTACGGCGAGTACCGGGGACCAAGTACGAGTACGGCCAGTGGACGCCGCGGCTCTACACGGTCTGCACGGGATAGAGATCGTTGAGCAGCAGCGGCGGGACTCACGGCCACGCTCTCCGCACTACGGAAGGCCGTGGCGGCGGAGGAGCCGTTACGCCACAAGTGCGCCGCCATGCGGCGAGAGCATAAGGGCGCATGGCGTCACCAATCCCATGGTGGCCGAGCACGGGCTTCGGACCGAGGAGATCGCCCGGGAGTGCGGCGCCCCCCGAGCGCGAGCCGACCGCATCAAGGGCCGCACCCGCAGGGGTGCGGCCCTTCGTCGTACAGCGAGGGGAGCGGTTTGCCCTCCCGGTGCAGCGGTAACAACTCCGGCGCGGCAGGCGCTTCGAGGGCCGAATGCGCGTGCTCCTGCTGACCAGCGTCGAACGCGACTGCCAGGGGCGAGTGGGTCCGCTGCTGGACCAGGACCAACTACAGGGCCTCGAGACGGCCCGACCGCGGGTGGTGCGCATCACCGTCTGGGCCGTTCTCACGGCCGGGGGCGTGGTCGCTGTGTCCTTGGAGGGCATGTCCGAGAGCGCCGAGCAGATCGGCACGGGGCTCGTCGTGGTTGTCGTGGCCGCCGCGCTCTTCCAGCGCAACATCTGGCGCGTCTGGACCTCGTCGGCCTCGTCACAGGCGGGCCGTGACCGGTGACCCGGCGACGTGTAGCGCGCCGGGCAAGGTCACCCGGTCGGCTACTCAATGTGCATGAATCATTACCCACGGCGATTCTTGCTGTGGGCTCGCCGCTGTCTCCGACAGCTCTTCTCTCCTGGTGAGCGGCGTCCGCCGGGCGTTGTGGGCCCCTTGCTGTGGAGGTGACGTGTTGTCCCGAATAGCCGTACCTCGGTCGTGGTGGGCGGTGGTCGCGGGAGTGACCCTGGCGTCCAGTGCTTTGGCAAGCCCGGCGTACGCCGACGGCGGTCAGGCTGCGAATCCCGGCGTCGAAACCGGCCTCTCCAACCCGTGCTTGCTGTTCCCGTACTTCCCCGGATACTGCCCCAGCCGTCCGGGGTACCACGGCCATCCGGGACGCCCCGGGATTCCCGGACCCCCCGGGCCGCCTGGACCTCCCGGGCCACCGGGATCCCCAGGAGCGCAGGGCCCCGCCGGTCCTGCGGGGCCCGCTGGGCCTCAGGGCGAGACCGGCCCGCAGGGGCCCGCTGGGCCCGCAGGGTCTCAGGGACCCGTCGGACCCGCGGGGCCTCAGGGGCCGCCGGGCACGTCCCCGGCACACGGCCTGGTGGACTTCGACGACGCCGGGGCCTTCGTGTTCAACCCGCCTACAGGGGTGACCAGTGTGTTCGTCCAGGCATGGGGCGCCGGCGGGGGCGGAGCCGTAGGGGGCGGCGCGATCACCGGTGCCGGTGGCGGCGCCGGCGGCTTCGCCTGGTGCGTCCTCCCCGTCCAGCCGGGTACACCGGTCGCGGTGGACGTCGGCACCGGTGGCGCCGGTGGCGCCGGCGCGGCCAACGGGGCTCCGGGCGCGCCGACCGCAGTGGACAACAACCTGGGCGGCGTCGCGTCGGCCGGTGGCGGCGGGGGCGCGTCGCTGCTCATCGGGGGCAGCGGTGGCACAGGCGTCTGTCCCGGGCAGGGAACCGTCCGCACGGGCGCGGACGGTCAGGAGGGCAACCCGCTACCGGGCGCCCCGGGTCAGGGCGGTCGTCCTGCGGTGGACGGAGTCGTCCAGCCGGCGCCAACCGGTGCGGGCGAGGGCGGCGACGGCGGCGGCGACACCGACGCTCCAGGTACGGCGGGTGGCGACGGATACGTCGTCATCTGGTGGTAAACAGCGGGCTGGCCCGGCGCACACCTGGCGCGTCAGACGCCGCGTCTTCCGGCGGCTGTAGGGGCACTCGGTCGGCTACTGAAAATGCACCCCGAATTACGTAAGGCGATTCTTGCCGTGGGCTTGCTGGGGTCGACGACAGGTAGCGGCGGTTGTCCCCCATGGCGGGCCCTTTTCCTGGAGGTGATGTGTTGTCTCGAATAGCCATACCTCGTGCGTGGTGGGCGATGGCCGCGGGAGTGGCCCTGGCATCCAGTTCTCTGACGAGCCCTGCCTACGCCGTGAACGCCGACAGTGCTCAGGCTGACGCTGCGAAGCCCGGCATCGAAACCGGCTTTGCCAACCCGTGCTTGCTGTTCCCGTACCCTTCCGGGTACTGCCCCAGCCGTCCGGGGTACCACGGTCATCCGGGACGCCCCGGGATTCCCGGGCCCCCCGGGCCGCCGGGGCCTCCCGGGCCACCGGGAGCCCCAGGAGCGCAGGGCCCTGCCGGTCCAGCCGGTCCAGCCGGGCCTCAGGGCGAGACCGGCCCGCAGGGGCCCGCCGGACCTCAGGGACCCGTCGGCCAGCAGGGGCCTCAGGGGCCGCCCGGCACGTCCCCGGCACACGGCCTGGTGGACTTCGACGACGCCGGGACCTTCGTGTTCGCCCCGCCCGCAGGAGTCACCAGCGTCTTCGTCCAGGCATGGGGCGCCGGCGGGGGCGGCGGCGGATCAGACAGCACCCACACAGGAGGAGGTGGCGGCGCCGGGGGCTTCGCCTGGTGCGTCCTCGATACGACCACGGTCCCAGCGGTCACGGTAATCGTCGGTGCGGGAGGGTTTGGCGGCGCGCTCGGGGCGGGACTCGGTGGTACAGGCGGCAACACCGTTGTGGGCGACGGCGTCGATAACGTGACCGCCCTCGGTGGTGGGGGCAGCACGGGATTTACGGCCGGTGGCGCCGGCGGCATGGCCACTTGTCCTGGTCAGGGCACAGTCAGGCAAGGCGCCAACGGCGGGACCGGCACGACTGGCGTCCCGAACGCTCCGGCGACCCCCGGCGGCCGGCCGGCAGTGGACGGCGTGATCCAGCCCGCGCCGCCGAACGCGGGCACCGGCGGAGACAGCGGTCCGAGTGAGGTCCTCCTCACTGAGGGCCGGCCCGGCGGCAACGGATACGTCGTCATCTGGTGGTAGACCGCGACAAGGCCCGGCACGCGACCCGGCGCGCCGGGCCCGTCTGGTCAGGAGCCGACGGCCGCGGCGTCGGCGGTCTTGGCACCATCCTTGGGCCGGACCTCGCCGCCGGGTAGCGCTTGGTCACCATGTCGGCCGTGGCCTTGTTGCGGAGGTGAACACCACCTTCCCGTTGAAGGCGACCACCACAAGCGCCTGGCGCTTGGAGTGGCACGAGTACCGGACCGCTCGGGCCCTTCGCTGGTGATTGACAGGCCCAGCCACGAGATTGACGCCTCGGCGACCGCGGAGGTGACCGAGCGGCAAGCGACAGGGCTCGGCTGATCCAGCAGCACCCCAGCGCGCCCTCGGTTGGTCGACAGGCCCGCTGCGACTACGAACACCGGTGCCGCATCACCGGACTGCGGATCGGGTCGGTAGGCGACGGAACCGTATTCGTGGCCGAGCTGGAACTGCAGGGAGAACGTGGTGCCGTCCCGCGGAGGACCTGGTCGACCGGCAGTTTTAGCGGCTCTGCTGTTCGGCCACCAGGTCATGCCAGGTTTGTGTGGAGCCAGCGTGGAAGCGAAAGCCTCCGCCGGCACGTGATGGGCCAGGTGGTCGGGCTTTCGACGTCACCGGCCTCCCCGCTCACGGCCGTGCGAGCGGTGGTGCTCATCGGGTGCTGCCTCATCTGGGACGGCCTGCCGTCGCCTATGACCACTGAAGCCTGCCCGACGGCGGTGGCGGTCGAGGGAGGCAAGGGCTACACCAGTGACGCCCAGGAGCGTGCCGACGAGTTCCTGCCATGGGAATCCGCTGGTGCGCGGGGCGGGCCAGATCAGGTCGATGGCCAGGGCGCCGAGCAGTTGGCCGGCGATCAGCCCGAGGGAGGTCAGCAGCACGCCGAGGTGTTTGGCGAGGTAGGCGGACTGGCCGACAATGACCACGCCGAGCGGGCCGCCCAGATACAGCCACGGCTCCATGGGGGGCGCGGACCAGTCGCCGTCCGCAATGCTGCGGACGGTGACGGGGACGGCCAGGACGAGGACGCCGACGATGAAGTTGACGAGCGTCGCGGGCACGAAGTTGCCGTAGTGGGCGGTCTGGAGGCCGTTCATGACCGTCTGCACGCCGTTGGCCAGCCCCGCGGTGAATGGCAGCAGGAGCAGCAGCATCGTGCCCGTCGAACCGGTGACCGGGCCGCCAGGGGCGACGCTGAGGACGACAGCGGCGACGATCACCACCGAACCCGTGGTGCGTGGCCAGGTGATGTGCCGTCGGCCTGCCGGTCCGATGCCCCACACGTCGACGCCGATCCCGCCGATGGTCTGCCCGGCCACGAACGCGATGGTGAACAGGGCGATTCCGGTCACCCCGGCCACGACGCTCTGGGCGAAGATGAAGTAGGCGGCCGGTATGCCTGCCAGTAGCGCCCACCTGGGGAAGGCCGCTCGGCGTCGCACCGCGGCCGGGATGCGCGCCACACAGCGGCGCGCCGAGGGGACGGCCAGGGCGATCACGGCGACGAGCAGCAAGCCTGCGGTCGAGGCAAGAAGTGCGGCCTGTGGCCCGTCCTTCAGCCGCACCCCGAGAGCCCCGGTGATGCGTCCCTGCGCCGGCAGCAACATTCCGACGGCGAGAGCGGCCAGCAGGTGTACGGGCCTGGTGCCCGCGGGCGGGTCGGTGGGTCGTTGTGCGGCAGGGGACGGTGTCGTGCGGTGGTTTCTGTCCGCGAGGCGGGGTCGGCGTGCTGTACGGGGTCGCTGTCGTCGTGGGGGTCCGACGGGGATGGTCGTGGCAACCGCGACTTTTGAGGCGATCTGGGCAACGCGGTGACGGGCGCCCCTGACACGGCCGGCGGCGTGGCCGAGGGGGAAGTGCGCCCCGGCGCAGATCAGGACGTAGACGCCGCCCAGCGCGGCCATTGGCACGGCAGCGGCCGACCCGCGGTGGGTTGGGTGAGCTGCGACAGGAGGATCAGGAGGCCTTTGAGGGCCAGGGCGCTGACCCTGGCGCCCCGGGCCGGGGAGACGTCGCGTGGAGCCGGCTGGGGTGCTGCCGGTATGGACGGATACCGGTTCGGCTGGGGCGGTGGGGACGCGGACGCCGAGGTGTACCAGGTAGGAGGCGCCGCTCACGGTGAGCGCGCCGAACGCGCTGAACGCCAGGGGGTGGGCGGTGACCAGGGGGCCGACGCCGGGGACCACGATCGTGGTGATCAGGGCGTAGCCGATGGCGATGCCGCTGACCACGGGCAGGACGACGAGGTAGCGGGCGCCGGCCGCCAGAAGGTAGGCCCAGTCGTGGCTGGGCACCGCGATCAGGGTGAGAGCGATCGCCGCGCAGGCGACCGCTGCGGACAGTTCCATGGGGGCAGTTCTTTCCTCGGAGTGGTCAGTGGGCAGGAGCGGTGACGCGGATCCGAGTCCGCTGTCCGGTGGCGACGAGGGTGCGCTCACCGTCGCCTGAACGCCGCGCCTCCTGCCGGCAAACGGTCACGGTCCGCCCGGACTTCAGGACGGTGTCGATCGCTTCGATGTGGTCGCCGACGGCGGGCGCGATCGAATTGATCTTGATTTCGACGGTGAGGACCTCACTGCCCTCTCCGCACAGGGTCCGGGCCGCACGGCCGCCGGCGTTGTCGGCGATGGCGCTGCCGGCGCCGTCGTGGATGCATCCGTCCTGCCAGCAGGCCTCGGGCTGGGCGGGGAGCGCGATGTAAGGCGGGCGCCGAAGTGGGTCACCATGCCCTGCCGGCCGAAGCTCATCTCGACCCGCTGGTGGGCCGCGTTGCTCGGCTGCTGCATCTGGATCGGGGTGTTCACGGGGTTGTTCTCTTTCGGGCGGGTCAGGTGGCCACGCGTTCGGCGATCAGGAAGAGCCCGATGAGGATCATCAAGACGCCGGAGGTGCGGATGACCGCCCGGGCCACGGAGGGTCGGGTCTTGAGCACGGTGCGGGCCAGGACGGCGACGGTGAGGTAGACGGCCGCGCAGGCGGTCATGTGCAGGGTGCCGAACAGGCCGGTCTGCGCGGACACAGGCCAGCCACCGCCGGTGGTGTCGATGAACTGCGGGAACAGCGAGACGTACAGCAGCAGTGCCTTCGGGTTCAGACCGCTGATCCCGGCCCCCTTGAGCATCATCTGCATCAACGAGGTGTCGGCCGTCTCTTCGGAGGCCGCCAGCTCGGCGGGCCGGCGCAGTACGTTCGAACCCAGCCACACCAGGTAGCCGGCACCGGCGACGGTCAGCGCGGTGAGAGTGGTCGGCGAGCCGGCCACGATCACGGCCAGGCCCGCGACGGCCAGAAGCGTGTAGCCCGCGTATCCGGCGATCAGCCCGGCCACCGCAGGGAGTATCGCGCGTTCGCGCAGGCCCGCCGAGATCGCGAAGGCCCAGTCCGCGCCGGGGGTGAGCACCAGCAGAAGATCTACCGCCGCAAAGGCCACCAGCGTGGTCGTGTCCATGGAATCTGTCCTCGCCCTCTCCCATAGTTACTACGTGAGGAAGGCTAGGCCGAATTCGCCCGAAAATGTTCCCTTCTTTACCCCTGAGCCGGGGCGTCTGAGGAAGAATATTCTCCATGGATGCCACAGACCGGAAGATTCTTGCCGAGCTGCAGCAGGACGGCCGTCTCACGATCACCGAACTCGCCGCCCGCGTGCAGCTGAGCGTCTCGCCCTGCCACCGTCGGCTGCGCGACCTCGAACGTGAAGGCGCGATCCGCGGCTACCGCGCCGCCGTGGACCCAGCCGCCGTCGGGCTCAACTTCGAAACCCTTGTCTTCGCCACCCTGCGCTGGGAGGACGCCAACACCGTCGCCGCTTTCGAAGAGGCGGTCACCGCCATCCCCCACGTCCTCCAGGCTCAGCGCTTGTTCGGCGAACCCGACTACCTCCTACGGGTCGCCGCCACCGACATCACCGCCTACCAGCGCCTCTACGACGAACAGCTCGTCCGCCTGCCCGGCGTTCAGCGCCTGACCTCCACCCTCGTGATGAAAAACGTCATCGCCGACCGTCCCCTGCCCGCATAGCCACCGCACAACCGGACGTACAGGCAGCGGCCACCTGCGTCACGTCGTGTCGACGCAGCTGCACCACCTCCATGTCCCACGCCCAGGAGGCCGACCGACGCCACCACCTCACCGGCGGACGGCTCACGCAGGACGCACGCGCCCGACGTCACAATCCGGCTCCAACTCCTCGCAAGAGACCGGAATGCGCACCCGGGAACTGCTGGCGGTCCTGAGAGCGCGTCACGAGTCCGAAGGCCCTTGCCTGCATCGTCCCCGGGTCACAACACCGCCGCAGCCTCGCCTGCCACCCAGGTCTGCCAGACACGACGGGTGTTCGGAATGTCAGGACGGTCGAGGAGCCAGAGCACATACCCCGCGTGGCACCGGGCCCACGGACTGTCCGAATCGGCTGCCCGATCGAGTCTGCCCCGCAGGTCAGCGCTGTCTACAGCTCGGGCTACCCGCACGTATTCGCGGTCCTTGCAGCGATACGCCCGGTGGACGACGAGCTCGACCAGGTCGGTGAGCTTCGCCTTGAGCGCCTCCTCCTGGGGAGCACGGGCCACCTTACGGATCAGGGTCTCCTTCGTACCCCACGCCTTCGCATGCTGCGTCCACTCCAGCGGGTACCTCGCCTCCCACTCCAGGAAGAGCAACGCGTAGGGCAGCCCCGGCCACGTCGCAAGATCCCCGCCCGCAGGGCCGTTCCACACCCCGTCAGGCAGTGAACGCCTCTGGACTTGCCAATACCTCTCGAGTGCCTGTCGAAAGACCGGCTCCCGGTACTGCTCGTCCGCTCCCAGAGGCCGCGTCAGCAGCCACATCTCGTTGGACCGGTCGAGCGCGTCCCTGACCTCCCTTTGGGCCTCGGCCAGCTGGACGAGCGCTGCACCTCTCTCAGCCGGATCCTCCGCGATGAGCCCGAACGCCCAGCCCAGTCGCTCAGTTCATGCACAAGCGTCGTCCGCATCTGCACCTGCCTCTTCAGCCACGCACGGGATCATCTCCTAGCGCAATCGGCTCGCTCCACCCGACGGTGAGGGGGGAGACGCCATGGCTCCGGGACGCTCGCCGGTGGCGCCGGCGGCACGTACAGCACGTGTCCGGGCCAGGGCACAGCCAGGCAAGGCGCGAGCGGCGGGGCCGGCACAGCTGGCCCGGTTGTTCCGGTGTCCCCGGGTGGACGGCCGGCGGTGGACGGTGTGGTCCAGCCTGCGCCGCCGAACGCCGGCACCTGTGGGGACAGCGGTGCCGGTGGTGGTCTCCTCAACCCCGGGCAGGTGGCGGCAACGGATACGTCGTCATCTGGTGGTAGGCCGTGACGACGACGCCCGGCGCACCATCTGGCGCGCCGGGCCCACCCGGTCAGGCGTCAGGCGCCTCTTGGCCGAGATCACCCGGTCGGCTACTTAGTGTGCACAGTCCGACACGTAAGGCGATTCTTGCTGTGGGTCCGATGCTGTCTCCGACAGCTCTTCTCTCCCGGTGAGCGGCGTCTGACGCGCGTTGCGGGCCCCCTGCTGGAGGTGACGTGTTGTCTCGAATAGCCCTGCCTCAGGCGCCTCTGCGGCGACGCCGAGTCGGTGTGCGGATGTGGACGGTGGCCGCGAGCGTGGCCCTGACGTCCAGCGCTCTGACGGGCGCCGCGTATGCGGGAAGCGCCGAGGGTGGCGAGGCTGCCGCCTCGAAACCCGGCAATGCAACCGGTCTCGCTGACCCGTGCTTCCTCTTCCCCTACTTCCCCGGCTACTGCCCCAGCCGCCCGGGCCATGGTCACCCGGGCCGCCCCGGCATTCCCGGCCCGCCCGGACCTCCCGGCCCGCCCGGACCGCCTGGGCCTCCCGGACCGCTGGGACCTGCCGGACCTGTCGGACCTGCTGGACCCGCTGGACCCGCCGGGCCGCAGGGACTTCCAGGTGAGGCCGGCCAGCAGGGACCTGCTGGGCCCGCCGGACCTGTCGGGCCGCCCGGACCCCAGGGACCGCCCGGTGTCGCCCCGGCTCACGGCCTGATGGACTTCCAGAGCGACGGTCAATTCATGCCGCCCGCCGATGTCAGCACGGTCTTCGTGCAAGCATGGGGCGCCGGCGGGGGCGGTGAGGGAAGCGACTTCGCTCGCACCGGATCCGGTGGCGGCGCCGGGGGCTTCGCCTGGTGCGTCCTTCCTGTCCAGTCGGGTACACCGGTCGTGGTGGACCTCGGCACAGGAGGAGCAGGCGGGCTCTTGGGTGGCTTCCCCGGCACCCCCAGCATGGTGGACAACGGTCTCGGCGCCATCGTGAATGCCGGTGGCGGCGCGCCGGGGATCATATCCGGGGGCGCCGGCGGCACAGCTTCCTGCCCCGGCCAGGGCACAGTCCGCCAAGGCAACGACGGCGCAAGCGGCACGATCAGTGGTCCGGTCGGTGAGCCGGGTGGCGTGGGAGGCCGCCCGGCGGTGGACGGCATCATCCAGCCGGCTCCCCAAGGCGCTGGCATCGGCGGATCAGGCGGCGCACGCACCAATGGCCTCCCGGTCCTCGGCGACAACGGCGGCCCCGGATACGTCGTCATCTGGTGGTAGCCCCGCGTGGCCCGGCGCCCCATCCGGTGCGCCGGGCACGGTCGGTCAGGCGCCAGGCTCCTTCTCGGCCGTCCCGTCGGCCGGCGTCTTGCCCTTCTCGCGGACCTCGCTGCCCTGGTGCCGCTTGCCGACTGCTTCGGCGGTGGCCTTGTTGCCGGTCGTGAAGACGACCTTGCCGTTCGGGGTGACGACCTCGAACTGTTGCTTCATGGACTGGCACGAGCACGCCACCACTGGGCTCCTTCGATGGTGGTTGCACGACCAGCCACGAGATGGACGCCTCGGCGACCACAGACGCCGTGAGGTGGCCCCGGCCGTCCTGCCTGGTCGAGGTCACTGTGGCTGAGCACGTACCCACGTACCTGACGGGGCACCCGGGGTGTAACCCCACGCGTGGGGACGCGCCTCCTGGAAACGCGGAACGGGGCCGCCTCAACGTACAAGGCGACCCCGCTCCAACGTGCGTGCGCTGGACGCGAGGCGTCAGCCGCGGACGATGTTCTCCGCCTGCGGGCCCTTCTGCCCCTGCGTCACGTCGAACGTGACGTGCTCGCCCTCCTGGAGCTCGCGGTAGCCGTTGCCGGCGATGTTGGAGTAGTGGGCGAACACGTCCGGCCCGCCCCCGTCCTGCTCGATGAAGCCGAAGCCCTTCTCGGCGTTGAACCACTTCACGACGCCAGATGCCACTGTGTTCGTCCCTCACATACCGCTGATGCAGCGCACCCTGCAGGGCACGCCGGCAGACCGTTCTTCCGGCCGCGGGCACATACATACCCGATGAGGCGACGCCTTAGCCAGCACATTCGCCCGCGCCGGTGCCGACACCTCGTTCGGGTGGTCTCTCGCCGCGCAAGGGCCCGCGCAAACCGTGATCCTCGCTACCAAGAAGCACTGCGAAGATCAAGCAGCACCCGCTATGACGTCCGCGACTTGGTCTGGGCCGCACGCCGCGGCCACTGCCGCCACCTGGTCGTGGCGGCACGGCCTCCCCGACCACCCGCCCTTCACCGGGCCCACCCGCCGCGGCCTCCTGGGACGGCTGAGCAAGCACACACGCCGGGACCGGTGATCCGCCGCGCGGTGCCGGTGCCGGGGGCCGCCCCAACGTGAGCCGCGGCGCAGCGCCGACTCCACTCGTTGCTGGGGCAGTCCGGCAACCCTGCCCCAGACCAACACCCCCCACACCACACTCCGAACGAGGCCTCTTCCAGTCCAGATGGCGAAGCGTTGCTAGTCGGACGTCATCAAGAGCTCGCCCTGATCGCTGGTGATCTCGACATGCACAGTCGCCGGGTTGGTGTCTCCCCAGACGCGGCAGTCGAACTTGGTGCCTACCTTGACCACGACGGACACGGGGCAGGCCACGAAAGCGCCGGGATTGTTCTTCTTCATGCTGCCGACTTCACCCGCCACCCGCTTCTCCAGCGCTGTCTGGTCCAACACGCGTGGCGGTTCGACTGCGATGGGGCCAGTGGTCACCTTGATCGTCACCACCACTGCGCAGGCGGCGAGCACAGCCAAGGACAGCGCTATGACGGTACGTGCAAAGCTTCGTTGATCAGTCACCGGAGCAGTCCTACCGAACCCCAAGTCGGCTGACAAGAGGAGCAGTCAGCCAGCGGCGCGTCCTGCACCGGGCACGCTGCAGGCAGGCCTCCGCTAGGACGCTGACTCGGCAAGAGGCGCTGGCGGAGGTGGGCATCGTCTCCCGGTGTGAGGAGTGCCGCCCTGAGGCGGAGCTGCGGGCAGGGCAGTCCACTGTGCACCGGACGCAAGGGCTGTCCTCTGCGGTGCCCACGCCCCTTCAGCCGATCCTGACCCGGGCGCGCACCGTGGTCTGATCGATCTCCGACGTCCGCACGGTCACCGCCAGGTCCCAGGTGCCGGAGACGGGCACGTGGAAACCCGAGGTGGTCCAGCAGCCCTCGGACAGCCGACGCACCGGCTCCCGCAGCGGGCCGATCCCCTGGGCTTTCAGGGTCAGCGCGACCTGCACCTCGGGGACGTCGAGCATGCCCCCGCCCCGCCGGGTGACCGACATGTGCACCGCGTTCGTCCCGCTGCGGCCGGGATCCACCACGGCGGCCACGGTGCCCCGGCCGCCTGTTCCGTGCGTGTCGAAAGGCAGCTCCACGGCTGGCGGCGCGGCCGCCGCGGCGGGCCCGGCGGCCGTGATGGACTCCTGGGTGCGGGCCGGTTCGGTGGAGGTGAGGACCGCGGTGATGGCGAGTACGCACACGCCGATCAGGGTCTCGGCCGCTACCCAGCGACGCAGCGCGGACCGTCCCGGTTTGGTGACCGAGGGTGTCGGCGGGTTCTCCTGGCTGGTGGCCCGGCGGGATGCTCCGGCGCGGGCGGGGACGGCCGAGGCCATCCGGGCCAGGGCGGTCGTGGTCCGGGGGGCCGCGGGGGCCTGGGCGAGGCGGCCGGTGAGGCGCCGGGAGAAGAACGCCAGGCCCAACAGCAGCCCCACGGCGGCCACCTTGGCCGTCAGCAGGTGACCGTAGCGGGTGTCGGTCAGGGCGGTCAGGGTGCCTACCTGTCGCCAGGACTGGTAGAGACCGGTGGCCACCAGGACGGTGATGCCGGTGAACGCCAGCCGTGAGAACCGGGCCACCGACCGGGCGGGCAGCTCGGGGCTGGTGAACAGGGCCAAGGTCAACAGGGTCACACCGCCCAGCCAGACCGCGGCGGCCAGCAGGTGCACCACGTCGACCGGCACGGCCACTGCGGACTGCAGTCCCACCGAGGCGTGCTCCGCGGCCGCCCAGGTCGTGGCCAGCGCCGCGGACACGGCGGCCGCGGCCGTCGTCAGCAGCGCCCGCCGGCGCCCCGCCGGCAGCGGCCGGCTTCCACGCCAGGAGGCCCAGGCCGCTGCGCAGCCGGTCAGCAGCACCAGGCGCGCCCACAGCATCACGCCGGCTCTGGTCTGCGCGACCTCGGCCAGCCGGGAGAGGTCGGCGACCTCGCCGAAGCGGCCGGAGCCCGTGTACGCGCCGCGCAGGAGGAGCAGCGCGGCGGTGCCGGCGGTCACCAGCGCCCATCCGGTGATGACGGCGCGGCGCAGGAGGCGTCTGCTGAGACCGAGCGGCCAGCAGACCAGCAGGAAGCAGGCTCCGCCGACGAGGAGCAGCAGTCCGGCGTAGGCGCCGAAGCGGCCGGCCAGGTAGGCGTGTGCGACCGGTCCGGAGTCTGCGCTGCCGGTGCCGGCGGCGGACACCGAGGTGGTGGAGGGTGCGCCGACGGAGAAGGTGTAGGCGCCGGCCACGGGATGGCTGTCGGCGGAGACCACGTGGTAAGAGACGGTGTAGGTGCCGTGGGCCGGTGTTCCGGGCAGGCGGACGGCGTAGGCCGTGCCGCCCTGTGCGGCGGGGTGGGCGTCGTCGACGCGTTTGCCGGTGGGGTCCAGGACACGGATGGCGTCGCTCTTCAGGGCGATCTTCTCGGAGAAGACCAGGACGACCCGGGTGGGTGGCCGGGCAGTCACCGCTCCTTGCTCGGGCGTGCTGTGGGTCAGCGCGGCGTGCGCGCCGGCCGGAGCGGTGGTGCCCAGCAGCAGGCCGATGGCGGCCAGGAGCGCGAAGGCGCAGCTGCGCAGGCGTGGAGCGCTCACCGTCATCGGTACTCCCCCAGCCTGGTCAGGCGGCTGCGGCGGTGACCTGCCAGGGCGCCGAACAGGATTCCGGTGGCCCCTACGACCAGTCCCGCGATGCCCAGGCCGCAGGCCGTGCCGTTGGTGGTGTCACCTGCTGCGGGGGTCGTGTTCTTCTCAGCGTTGGCGCTTGGGGCGGTGTCGGAGTCCTTGGTGGCCGGTGCCTGGTCGGCGGCGTTGTCTTCGTGGTGGTCGGTCTGCGTGGCGGCGGCCAAGTGCAGGGTCGGGGCGGGATGCTCCGGCTCCGCCTGGCCCTCGGCCTGCGGCTCGATCCACCGCACAACCTCCTTGTTGCTGTACGTCTGCAGGACCTTGAACACCAACTTGTTAGTGTCCTTGGGCAGTTGCCCCAGCGACACGGGAAACTTGCGGTAAGCGCCGGGCGCGATGCCCTTGCCGGTGGCGGTCCAGGTCACCTTGGTGACCGCCTCGCTGACGCGGTCGCCGTGCGGCGTCCGCGGCTGGTCCGGCTTCGACTTGGTGATCTCGACGTCCCAGCCCGCGATCGCCTGCGGCCGGACCGACGCCAGCGGGTGGTCGGCGGGGAAGACGACCTCGAGCTTGGTGGTGGAGGCGTTGTCCCGCTCGTTGGGGACCTTGAAGTCCACCGCGGCGTGGCCGCCCTTGGCGGCCGGGCTCTCCGGCTGGACGGAGACATGGGCGAAGGCGGGCGTCGAGGCGAGCACGACGCCGGCGGCCGCGGCAACCGCGGCGACGCCGATACGGAGGGAAGAAGGCATGGCAGAACTCCTGTGGTGCGGGGGTGCCGCGCGCGGCGCAGTGGCGACGCGGAAGGGGACCGCAGGGGTGTGTGGGGTGGTACGCGCGGGGCGCGGTGATCGACGCGGTCCGGCCAGCGCACTGGGGGCGCGGCCGGCGGGGCGTCAGGCGGCGTCTGGCGTGGACGGCTACCTCGGCCGGAGGTCCTGGGCGTGTCAGCGCGTACGTCAGCGGCACGCCATCCCGCGGGCGGAATCCGGGGTCCGCCAGGAACGTGGGCAGCAGTCGCGTCATCGCTCGCGGGCGGCAGTCCCCTGGCGCGGGTTCGGGCACAGCTGGGTGCTCATCTGCCGCCTGTCCGTCGAAGGCAACCAGTGCACCCTCCGCTGGGACTCCAACCCCGCCCCGTAGACGTCTACGCCGCGGTCAACCACCGGCTGGACGCCGGCGCGTCTGTTGCGACGGCATAGCCGTTGTACGCGATGGCAGGAGAGCCCGGTAGGACGTGGGCGGTGCATCCGCCGTGCTCATCGAGCGCGTCGTGGAGCCGCAGCACCAGCTCGTCTTCGCATGCGCTTGGGCCGCACGGTGCGGGAGGCCCCGAGGGGCGGCGGAATCTTCTGGGTCATCTTGGCTCACTCCTTGTGGGACGGGAAAGCGATCCCGGGGGTCGGTGCTCATAGGCACTTATCGGGCTTCACGGGTGCCGGAGGTGGCATGGTTCAGTGCGTAAGCACCTTTTATGGAATTTCGATGATTTGCACGATATGGGATCCTTGTTCTATGCCGTGGAGACTTCCGAAGCGCGATCCGACGAGTCAGCCGGATCGCCCCGGGAACCGCGTCTCCGACAGGGGCAACATCTCCTCCGCGGACGAGGAACTGCTCCGCACGCTGTACGCCGAGCACGCCGGGCCGCTGTTCCACTTCGTCCTGCGACTGACCTCGGGAGACTGGCAATGGGCCGAGGACGTGGTGCAGGAGACACTGCTGCGGGCCTGGCAGCATCCCGCGGCGTTCGACCCCGAACGCGGTCCGGCCCGGGCGTGGCTGTGCACGGTTGCGCGGCATCTGGTCGTCGACGCCCACCGGGCCCGCCGGGCCAGGCCGACCGAGGTCGACGGCGAGGCGCTGGAACAGGTCGCGGAGCGGACGGCCGGGGAAGACGAGATCGAGCAGGCGCTGCAGAGCTGGGCGGTGGCCGACGCCCTCCGGACCCTGTCCCCGGACCACCGGGCCGTGCTGCTGGAGACGTACTACAGGGGCCGGACGATGGTCGAGGCGGCCAAGTGCTCAACCTACCCGTGGGCACCGTGAAGTCGCGGACGTACTACGCCTTGAAGGCACTACGGCTGGCGCTGCAGGAACGGGGCATCGAGCCGTGACAGAGCTGCATGGAGGAGGTGCAGGCCATGACTGGCGGCCATGACGCCATCCGGTTCTCCCTGGGCGGGTACGTGCTGGGCACGCTGTCCGCGGCGGAGGCGGAGCAGGTGCGCGCCCACCTCGCGGAATGCGACGAGTGCCGCGCCGAGCATGCCGAGCTGGCAGGACTGCCCGCGCTGCTCGCGACGGTCAGCGTGGCCGAGGCCGAGGCCTCGGCCGGGCCCGCGGCAAGCGAGGACCTGGCCGATCGGCTCGTACAGCGGGCCGCCGCAAGCGCACCGCCGCAGCCCGCAGCCGCTGCCGTACCGGGCACTCCGCAGCGAACCGAACGAGGGCGGCTCGACGGGTTGCTCCAGCAGGCCGCGTCCCGACGTCGTACAGCCTGGCGGAGGCAACTGGTCGGGGTCGCCGCGGCCACGACGCTCATCGCGGCGGCGGCGTCGGGTGGCACGTGGCTGGCTGTCGTCGCGTCCACCGGCAGCGAGGTGGCACAACCGGCGCCGACGTCACCGGCCCCGGTCCGCACCTTCTCCGGAACCGACCCCACCACAGGCGTGTCCGCCTCGGTGAAGGTCTCGCCCGCCGCCTGGGGCAGTGCCGTGCAGGTATCGGCGAAGGGAGCACCCCCCGGGATCACGTGCAGGCTGCAGGCGGTCGGGGCCACGGGTACCACGGCGACCGCCGCCACCTGGCAGGCCGGCGCGTACCCGGGCGGCGCCAAGATTTCCGGGACGGTACCCATGTCCCCGGGAACGATCAGTCACTTCGCCATCTACGCCGACAGCGGCGAGAAGCTTCTCACCATCTCGGAATGAGGCCTCGCCCCGGCTCGTATCTCGTGGCCGGCGGTGACCGGTCCGCCATCAGCTCGCGTTCGCCACGGCGGCCCTCGCGGAGGGGGATGTGTGCGGCTTCGACGCGGTTGGCGGTCCCGGGCCGTGCGTGCAGCTGGAAGGCACGGTTTTTGACGGCGCCTGTCGGTCATGTGCTACGCGACGGCTGGATCCGCGCCGCCGCCTGCACCTGGGGATCGCCGCCACCTGGGCCTGTCGTGACGACCCGGCGGCCGCCTTCCCCCGGCCGCCGGGTTTAGGGGCGGTCCGCGTCGGCTCAGGTGGCGGGCCGGCCCTCGGGATGCCCCGCGACCGCGCACGGCCGGCAGGACATCACCGACGCCGTCGCCCCAGCTCGGCCGGAGCCGACTGAAAAGCGGCGGCCAGGTCGTGCTCGGTGATCTCGCCGGCGGGGCGGTGGAGCGTCCAGCGGTGGACCCCGCCGTTCATGGGCAGCACCTCGACGACGGTTTCCCACGGTGGGCAACCGAGTTCACCGCAGCTGAACTGGCGGATCATGACGGCGGTGTCGTCGTCCAGGCCGAGCAGGACACGCACGGCGTCCCTCAGTTCGCACAGGTGCGGACTCGGCCAGGCGATTCCTGGGCGTGGTTCCGGATGCATGGGAGATACCCCCTTGGTTCGGGGAAGAGTGGCAGGTGGCGTGGACGGCGGGCTTCGCCGTGGTGGTCAGTCGGGTGGTGTGCGGGTGGTGGCCCGGTCCCGGACCGGGGGCGTGACGGGTGGCCCGGCAGCGTGGTGTTGCGCGGTGGCCGTCATCTGCCAGACCGCCAGGAGCAGCAGCGTTCCGGTTTCGGCGAGGAGACTGAGGACGGCCTGTGGTGCCGGCTGCAGACCGCGCTCGGTGAATCCGAACACGCCTACGGTGCGCGAGGCGATGAAGCCGCCGAGGGCCCCGAGCGCGACGCCTGCCGCGGCTGCCCTCACCAGCAGGGGTGGCGTCCCCCACAGCAGCAGGGCGGCCAGGGCGAAGGAAGCGCCGGCTTGGAGGAGGAACATCGGGCCGACGAGATGGATGAAGCGGTACTCGGCGACGTAGAGCTGGGCGTGGATGTATCCGCCGGCGGCGAGGGTCGCGGCGGTCGCACACCGCAGGACGGGGATGAGCAGCCTTCGGGTGGTCATGCCAGCCTCTGATCCTTGATGGCCAGTTCGCGGTCGCCTTGGCGGTAGCCGACGCTGCGGATGCCGAGTGCGTCCTTGAGCTGCCGGGCCGGGACGACCTGCGGGGTGGGCGCGGGCGCACGGCCCGGCTTGGGCAGGGGGTAGGCGGTGGTGGTGGCGGAGTGGAAGGTGATGTTGCCCTCCGTCTTGGTGAACAGCTGGTGCACGTGCCCGTTGAGACAGGTGACGGAGGAGAAGCGGCGCAGGAGCGCGATGACCTTGAGGGCGTCGTCGGTGCTCCAGCCCCACTGCGGGTACATCGCGAACAGCGGGATGTGGCTGAAGACCACGATGGGGGTGTCCGACGACAGTCCGGCGACGTCCTTGCGGACGAAGTCGACCTGCTCGTTGCCGAGGTGGCCGAGCTTCTCCAGACTCAGGGTGTTGACCAGGGCGATGAAGTGCACGCCGTGGGTGTCGAAGCTGTACCAGCCGTCGCCGAGCGTGCCCGTCCCGAAGGTCCGCCGGTAGGCGCGGCCCGCATCGCCGATGGAGTCGTGCTCGCCCGGTACGGTGAAGACACGGTCTGTCTTCAGTCCGGCCATCATCTGCTTGACCTGGTCGAACTGTCCGGTCGTGGACAGGTGGGTCAGATCCCCGCTGTGCATGACGAAGTCGGGCCTGAATCCGAGCAAGTTGACCTGGTTGATCGCTTCGGTGAACGAGCCGGCCACGTCCGTGTTCGCAGGGCCCTGGAACCCGATGTGGCTGTCGGAGACCTGCACGAACCGCAGCGTGCCGCTTCCCGCGGCGACGGCACCGGCACTGGCCCCGGCGTTGGTGTCCCGGGCTTCGGCGATGGAGCTGATCACCTCTCCGCCGGCCACGGTCAGTACCACCGCGCCACCGAACCATCCTGCGTGGCGCATGAGTTGCCGACGCGTCATGCCGTGTTCCGTATCGGACCGGCCGGGGTCGTGGTCCGGCGCTGTGCCGTGACTGTCGTAGTACTCGGTCATCGGGTCACCTCCACGGTGGCGGTCATGAACGGATGGATGGTGCAGAGGTAGGCGTAGGTGCCGGGTTTGGTGAACGTGTAGCGGTACGTGCCGTGGGTGGCCAGGGCGGCGGACTGCAGCGGGCCGCCCGCTCCGGCGCTGGTGACCGTGTGGGCGTCGGTGTCCTGGTTGGTCCAGGTCACCGTCGTGCCCACCTTCACCTTCAACGTGGCCGGGGAGAAGGCGAAGTTCTCGATGGCAACGGCGTTCCCGGTCACCGGCGCGGCGGCCTGCGCGCCGGCGCTCGAGTGACTCGGGGGCATGCTCATGCCGGGCATCGACGAGGCGCCGGGAGGGGTGCCCGCCGCCTTCCCCGACCCCGTGGCACCGGGCATCCCGGCCATCCGGTGCTGGCCCGGACCGGGTGTGAGGCTGCCGGCTCCGGAGGACGTGGGATGCGACGGCTGCGCGCATGAGCTGAGGAGCCCGAGCGCGCCGACGCTGGCGATGGTGGCGAC
This sequence comes from Streptomyces sp. NPDC008238, assembly GCF_042956445.1. Classification (NCBI taxonomy): domain Bacteria; kingdom Bacillati; phylum Actinomycetota; class Actinomycetes; order Kitasatosporales; family Streptomycetaceae; genus Streptomyces; species Streptomyces sp. NPDC008238. The sequence goes on from NZ_JBIBGK010000005.1 coordinate 32,924, forward strand.
GGCCAGCCCAGCCGCGACGCGTGATCGCCGGTTCGGTGTGCGGAAGTTCAGATGCATGGTGCGGGTTCCTGACTGGTCGGGCGGAGACGGGGGCTGCGACGGACGGGAGGGGCGCGGGCACCCGCGGGGATGTGTGGTGGATGCCGGGTTCCTGACCGGTCTCGACCGCTGCACGCGTCCAGCGCCGCGCAGAGCCGTCGCGTGGCGTGCGCCGGGCACGGGCCGAGGCCACACGGTGGCGCCGGTTCCGATGTGCGAGGGCACGGCCTGCGGGGGCGGCGCCAGAAACGCATGCGTCGCGTAGCTGCGTCCGGGCCGCTTCTGATCCGTCCTTTGGTACGTGGGGAAGTCATGAGGAACTGCGTGAAAATCGACTCCTGCCCGGCTCCACGGACGGCGGGGGTCCTACGGTTCGACGTATAGGCACTTTTGTGAAGTTTCTTGGCATGTCGCGGGAGCAGCCGCCGACGCATGCCCGAGGCCCTCACTGAGTGCTGTCAGCACCCGCCTGTGCGTTACAGAAGACGCTGTTCATATGCGCGGTCATCGACTTATGTCGCGGAGTTCCGAAAAGGCTTCCCGAAAACCGATCCGGATCGCACCGCGCGCCGTGTCTTAGGTACAGGGACTCCTACGGCCACGGATCGCGAAGTGCTTACGCACTGTGTACGCGGAGAACGCAGAGCCCCGGTTTCACTACGTGCTGCGACTGACCTCAGGAGATCGGCGATGGGCGGAGGACGTGGTACAGGAGACGCTGCTGCGGGTGTGACAGCGTCCCGCCGCATGCGATCCCGCACGCGACACCGCCCGGGCATGACTGTGTACGGTCGCCCGGCTTCCGTCATCGACGCCCACCAAGTCCGGCAGACCAGACCCGCCAAGGCCGGCGGCGACGTACGCGAGCGACCCACCGAGACCACACCGGGCGAGGACAGGATCGTGCAAGCTCTGCAGCTGAGTGGTCGCCGACGCCGTACGGACGTCCCGCCAGGCACCGCGAAGTCACGGCCGCGCCACGCCCTGCACGCCCCGCGGCCAGCGTTCGAGGAGCGGGGGGTCGAGCCATGACCGTCGGGTGCAGGAGGTGACGACCATGAGTGCGGAGCACTACGCCCTCCGGCTGGCGCTGGGGGGATACGTCCTGCGCACACTCCCCCCGGCAGAAACTGAACAGGTGCGCGTCCACCTCACGGAATGCGACGAATGCCGGGCCGAACTCGTCCGGCTGTCGGGACTGCCCGCGCTGCTGGCGACGGTGGCCGCGGCCGAAGCGGCGGGCCACACCGCGCCGGCGGCGGACGGGGAGCCGGCCGACCGCCTGGTGGCACGGGCAGCGAGGAGCACGCGAGGCTCTACACCGACACGGCCTGCGGTGCTGGCACCACAGGCTGGCGTCCTAGAGAGGCTGCTGGGGCAGGCCGCGGCCCGGCGCCGCAGGACCTGGCGTCTGCAGCTGGCCGGCGCCGCCGCCTCCCTGACGTTCATCGCGGCAGCGGCCGGCGGCACATGGCTGGCGGCTGTCGGATCCCTGAACAGTCAGGCGACGCCGCCCGGGCCGACCGCGCCGGCTGCCTGGCGTACGTTCTCCGGGCGCGATGCCGCCACCGGCGTCTCGGCCACGGTGAGGGTCTATCCCTCCGCGTGGGGCAGTGTCCTGCAGGTCGCCGCCAAGGGCGCGCCCGCCGGAATCACCTGCCGGCTGCAGGCGGTGGGGCCCGGTGGCGCCAGGACGGACGGCGCCACCTGGCGGGCAGGCAAGTACCCTGCCGGCACCACGATCCCCGGGGCGGTTGCCATGTCCCCGGGTGCCATCGAGCACTTCGAGATGCTCGCGGGCAACGGTCAGAAGCTGGTCACCATCCGATCGTCGTGAGGCATTGACGACCGCCGCCATCACACCGTGGCGCCGCTTCGCCCGCGCCACCTGCCATCAGGGGGAACCGTGCCGGCACCGGGGCAGTTCAGCGGCTCGGCCGCCGAGCCGTAGGCCAGCTCCCATCACGCTGCCTCCGCAGTGGCGGGCCGGCAACCCCGGGCCGGGACCTCCCGGCAGCCGGGCACCCTCACCGTTGACTCCCCCGAACCGGCCCGAGCTTGGGCCGGCTTGACGGGTCGAGTGCGCCGACGATCGTGCCAGGAGACCGAGCCACCGGTGTCCTGCCCCGGCCGGGTACGGCATCGACCAGGCCCTGACGCAGGCGCGTGGGTCCAGCCAGGCCGCCTTATTGATGCGACCCGCAAGAAATCCACCAAAAGGTGCGAATAACTCGAACCGATCGGCATGAGCCGTCCGTGGAACTGAATGAGCACGCCCCTGCAGGACCGGCCCACCGACCGCCGCGACGTTGCCGGCGGTCTCCCCCGATCCGAGCTCCACACCTCCACGGAAGAGCCACAAGACCATGTTCGTGACCGATTCCCCCCGCCCGAGTTCGCTGCCCGCCCAACCCTGCCGCCACCAGGCGTTGCTCACCCTGCCCGCACAGGAGGCGCACGTCTCCGCCGCTCGTCACTTCGCGGCCGATCTGCTCGAGACCTGGAGCGTGCCCACGAGCGAGCGGGACTCCGCCGTTCTCATCGTCGACGAACTCGCCACCAACGCCGCCCAGTACGGCCGCGAGTGCATGACCCTGGTGCTCGTCCTCGACAACGGCACTCTTCAGATCGTGGTCACCGACTCCGGCATGACCGTGGAGCGCCCTCCTCGCGACATCGCCGCCGACGAGCACGGCCGCGGCACCGGCATCGTCCAAGGCCTTGCCCAGTCGACCGAGGTCCACCAGACGCGCAGCGGCCGCGAGGTCCGCGCCTGCCTGAGGTGCTCGGCATGACCGGCCCGAGCCTTCCGTGCGAGGCGTACACCAATGCGCCCGACCTGCACCGCGAGATGCACCAAGTACTCGCCCTCGAGGCCGAACGCGACGGCCGCCAAGCACGGCCCGTCACCGGCCCCCCGGTCGACGCGACGGCCGCCGAGCGGGCCCGGCTGCTACGCCGGGCCGCCCTGATGGACCGGATGGCCCTGAACGACCCCCGCCCCGGGCCCCTCGCAGCAGCCGCGGAAACCGCCGAACAGCTCCTCCTGCACGACCGCCGCCATCCCGACCTCGTGGCGGGCCCGCACCACACCGACGCAACCACGCCCGCCCCCAGCGGCCGCTTCTACGTCCGCCAGGAGTACGCCGCCTGGACGGCCGCCGGACGCCCCGGAACGTAAATCGGCACCGACCCGACAACAAGAAGGACACATGACTCGCAACGGCATCGACACCCGGCACACCCCCGCAAGAACCGAACGGCTCCACTCGCCTCGACTCCCACGCCCGACCGCCACGCGTGAACATCGCGCCGGCCGGCGACAGGAACACTCACACCAGGGACAGCCGATGAACGCACCATGGCCGAACGCGAAGGCACACCGGGCCGACACGTTCGAAGGGACGGTGTGACGATGTTCCGCAACGCGCTGGAGCCCTGGCACCTGCTGATCCTGGTCGCGGTGGTGGTCTTGATATTCGGCCCGACGAAACTACCCGACACGGCCCGGGCGCTGGGCAAGTCCATGCGAATCCTCAAGAGCGAGACCAAGGCCATGAAAGACGACGACGCCTCCAACGAGCCTCGCCCCGAGCCTGAGCAGCCCGCACCGGGACCGCGGACAACCCGGGACGCTCCCGAAGACACCCCCTCCGCCCGCACCGCACCCACGGACAGCACGACCAGCCGCCGAGACTGAGCCCGATCGTGCACCAGCCGGCTGACCGAAGCCTTGCCGGCCGACTCACCTCTCGCGCTGCCGGGCCGCCCGCCATGATGCCTGCGGCCCCCACCGGCGTCCGGGCCGGAGCACCGTGGATTCCCGGCGCGTGACAGCGGACGGTCCGAGGACCTCGTGAACCGCCCACCCTCGCGCCAGGCAAGGCAGGTCAGACCACGGCAAGTGGTGCCGACCCGGACCAACGGCTCCCCCTGCACCGTTAACGACCGCAACCGGCGCCACGGCCAGTTGTAACGCAGGTGGTCTGCGCTCCGCCGCACGAGACTAGGACGTGGCGTGCCCCAATCTGCCCGCACCAAGGCAAAGGATCCCGAACGACGGATGTCGCTCGCGGAACACCTTCGTGAGCTCCGCAACCGGCTCGTCAAGGCCCTCCTTGCCATCCTGGCCCTCACGATCGCCGCCGCCTTCCACTACAAGGGCATCGTGAACTTCGCCGCCAAGCCGGTACTGGACTCGGTCGGCTGCCCGACGTCCTTCGCCGATCTCGCCAGGCACACCACGCACACCACCTGCGCGCGGATCACCATCAATGGTCTGCTCGCGCCCTTCACCCTGACGCTGAAGGTGTCCCTCATGGCCGGCGTCGTGCTGGCCTCGCCGGTATGGCTGTATCAGCTGTGGGCGTTCGTCGCACCCGGCCTGCACAAGCACGAGCGGAGATACGCCTACGCATTCGTCGGCGCGGGCGTCCCGCTGTTCTACGGCGGCGCCCTGTTCGCCTACAAGGTGCTGCCCACGACCGCGAAGGTACTGATCGACTTCACCCCGCACGGGGTGGACAACCTACTGCCGCTGGACGATCTGCTCGACCTCGTCACCCGCATGGTGGTCGTCTTCGGCCTCTCCTTCGAGATGCCGCTGCTGCTCGTAATGCTGAACCTCACCGGAGTGCTGTCCGGCCGGCGGATCATCGGGTGGTGGCGCGGCATGATCATGGGAATCACCGCCTTCTCGGCTGTGGCGACGCCGAGCACGGACCCGCTGACGATGCTGACGCTGGCCGCGCCGATCTGGGTGCTCTATTTCGCCGCCGCCGTCTTCTCGCTCCTCCATGACCGGCGCAGGGCCCGAAGAGAGGCAGAGGAACCCGGCGACCACGAGATCTCCGACCTCGACCTCACACCTCAGGACATCGGCAACGTGGAATCAATGTCAGCCAGTCAGGCCGCGCCTGCGCAGCCGGACGCTGCCCACGAGCGCCTCGAAGGTGACACGACGTAACCTGAGGGCCCTTCACTAGGGTCAGGGACTGCCGCGGTGACCTGTCAGAACGTTGCCCATCAGATGGGGTGTGACCGCCCTCCGATTCGCGGCGATGTTCTTCTGCACGAACACGCTTGCCGCGGGGCTGCCCGTCACACTCGACAAGCGCAAGAAGCAGTCAGCGCATCGCTTTAAGAGGAGCTGTGCAGACCGTGGTTGCGAGGGCGCCGCCTGCTCGCTCGCGGCCGTCGCACGGCTTCTGGCCATGATCAATACAGCGTGCCATCATCAGCCGGTGCACGAACATTGGATTGGATCGATCATCTATGGCCTCGGCGCTATCGGATGCGCGACAATCGCGGCCCGCGAGGCATGGACACACAACTGGATCGAGGTGGTCCAGTTCGGCTGCGGCTCGCTGGGCGCGGCCTGGATTGTCGCCGACTATGCCGGGTACGGGGTCGCCCCGCGCGGCGCCCTGTTGTTCTTCGGGATCTTCATGGCGGTGACGTTCTGGCGGGCCCACCGAGAGCGGCTCTGACATCTCGCGAGCCTACGGGGCCGTCGCGTGTGCGTGCACGACCGTGGCATGCCCGATTGACGGCGGAATCAGCGGGTCCCTTTCGTGTGCGCTGGTCACTGACCCGGAGCAGCATGCCGCGCGGGGAACTGTCTCGGGTCGCACGCTGACGGTATGCGCGAAGTCTTGGCGGCGCGTGCGACCGCCGTCGGCTCCCCATCGGAAAGGAGCGGTTCATGAGCTGGGAACCGTCCTGCGAGGGCATCGTCCGCAGCACTCCCGGCGTGGATGCGGTGTTCCTCGCCGATCCCAACGGGAGCTTCTACGGCACCAGTGACGCCGCGTATTGGCGCCCCTCGCCCCAGGAAGCCGAGGAGATCGTGCAAACGGTCCGCGATCCCGAAGCCACTCCGCGCCTCACGGTTCAGGGCGAGAACTACGCCCTCACAGCCCGACACGACGACACCGTCATCGGCAAGAACGCCGAAAAGGCAATCATCGCGGTCGCCACCAGCAAGATGGTCATCGTCGCCCGCGCCGACGAGAGCGCCGCGCCTCAAGCCCTGCGCAAACTTCGGGCCTACGCCGCCGAAAACGCCAGTTGACAGCCGGCAGCAGGGCATCAACCGTCTTCACCCGCAGACAGAGCATCGTCCCCAACTTCCAGGCTTCCTCATCCTGGGATGCGCTCTGCCGCCGACGCCTGTCACGGCCGATCCGAGCCCTCGCCCTCCCTCAGTAGCCATTCCCTGACCGAAGGCGCACGGCCGAAGAGTCTGCTGACCTGCGTGCTTCTTCGCATGAGGTCAGTCACCCGCGGCAGCGGGGAGAAATTCGTCCGAAAGCACGTCCAGCAAACTCATTACACGGTCTCCTGCACACAGAGTGATCAACAGCTCGCACCGAAGCTGACGCGGAACGTCCGGGCGGTCTGGCTGTGCGACAGGCTCGACCACAAGTAGTGGGTGCCGTCGGGCGCCGCGTTCGCTCGCACCCGACCCGGTTCCAAGCGCTGGCTCAGGCCGGGTGCGTGTCCGTGATCGCGATGACCTCGTCGAGGCGGTCCAGGGCGGCCTGCAGGTCGTCGATCTTGCCCTGGATGCGTTCGCGCTCGACGCGCAGCATGGCTCGTTGCCCGGCGTCGGTGTGCCCGGAGACCCAGCACGGAAGGAGTTCGCTGATCCTTCGGCTGGTCAGGCCGGCGGCGAACATCTGCTGGAAGAAGCGGACCAGAACGATGGCGTCCTGCCGGTACAGGCGCTGGCCGGACGGGCTGCGCTCCGCGATGAGCAGCCCCTGCTGCTCGTAGTAGCGCACGGCGCGGACCGAGACGCCGGCACCCCGTGCCACCTCGCCGATGCGGATCAGCCGCTCGGCCGCGGCCCCTGTGACGGACATGGTGATTCCTCTCACCCATGGCTCTGACGACCAGCACTTGCCTCTGACGTCAACGTCAGGTTTTAGCGTACCGGACATGGACATCAACAACTGCGTAGCCCTTGTCACCGGAGCCAACCGCGGTCTGGGCCGCGCCTTCGCCCAGCGCCTGCTCGAACGGGGTGCCCGCAAGGTCTATGCGACGGCCCGCCGACCGGAGACCGTGGGCCTGCCGGGGGTCGAGGTGCTGACCCTCGACATCGCCGATCCCGCATCCGTGAGGGCCGTCGCCGAGGCGGCCCCGGACGTCTCGCTGCTCATCAACAACGCGGGAATCTCCACGGGGACCGACCTTGTGACCGGTTCGCTGGACGTGGTGCGGCACGAACTGGAGACCAACCTGTTCGGCCACCTCGCGATGATCCGGGAGTTCGCACCGGCGCTCGCCAGGAACGGCGGGGGCGCGATCGTCAACGTCCTCTCTGCCATGTCATGGTTCGGGAGCAAGGGTGCCAATGCCTACCACCTGTCCAAGGCCGCTGCCTGGGCCATGACCAACGGCGTCCGCCTGGAGCTCGCCGAGCAGGGCACGCTGGTGACCGCGGTGCACCTCGGCTTGGCCGACACCGACATGGCCACGGGCTGGCCGGTGGACAAGATCGCGCCGTCGGACCTGGCCGATGCGGCACTCGACGGGGTTCAGGCGGATTCCGCCGAGGTCCTCGCCGACCAGTGGAGTCGGGACGTCAAGTCCCGTCTACCGCTGACGCCGGAAGAGTTCAACGCCGCGATGGACCGCGCCATGGCGGCACTGATGGCGGCCTGAGGAGCCCTTCGAGCCGCCCGGACTTCGGTCAGCTGCTTCTCGGCTTCGGCTGGCGCCGCCCTGACGTCGGGGGCGGACGCTGTCGTCCAGACCCCGGGATGTCTCCGTCACCTGGTCCTACCGGGCGCGTAGCCGTCGTTCGGCACAGCCGGCTCAGCCACTCCCCCACCGGTGGCCGGCCGCACCCCGCGTTCGCCCCAGCGCAGGTCGTCCACCGCCAGGTCCGGCTCAGGTGGATGAGCTGATGCATACCCCCGGGAGAGCTGGGCAGGCGGGTCTGTGGCCGCGCCGCTCACCCCTCCCTGGCGGCGCGGCCAGTGGCGTCACGGCCGCCGCGGCGATGGCCTCCTCTCGCACGCGGCGGCTGGTCGTCCCGCTCCACCGGGTACGTCGCCAGCGGCGTGCCTAGAGCTCGAACACCATCTGGCGGTCCGGCCCGCGCATGCGGAGCTCCGCCGGGTCCGCGAGCAGCAGCAGCGGGTGATCCTGCAGCAGAAGAAGGGGGCAAGCATCCTGGTAGCGCTGTACCGGCTGCACGTGAAATATCGCGGGGTACCGGGCCACCCGTACCCGCGGGCCGACCGTGAGCACTCATGTGCCGGATCGCGGGGATCAGAGCGAGAAGTTGCTACGGCTACGCCTGTGGGGTGCGGCCGCCGAGCCGTGACCCTCGAGGAAGTCATCTGCCGACTGGTTCAGCCGAGGCAGTGATACGAACCGGGCCAATCTATTGACATGATCACCTAATCTTTCGGAGCGGAGGGTACCCACGGCTCACAAGGGGGAAATGATGCTGGTGGTGGAGGCGCGGACGTGTGACTTGCCTGCCGACGAACGGTTCGACTATTGGTGCAACCTGACCGCCGAGTCTCTCCTGCCGAGCACGCTGTCGAGCGCGCACACGGCGAACTTTGAGGCAGAACTGCGGCTGGTGGATCTCGGCAGCGTGCAACTGACGAAACTCCGGTATCCGCCGCTGCGATCCCTACGGACCCCGCAGCTGGTCCGTAGGTCTGATCCCGAGTGCTACCAGGTCATGCTCACCCTGCGCGGAGGTCACCTGCTCACCCAAGGCGGACACGACGTCGTCGGCGCGGCAGGCGAGTTGCTGCTCTACGACACTTCGCGGCCCTGGCACGGCGCCGCCTGGTCCGACTGCGGACACATCAGCAGCATCATGCTGCAGCTGCCCCGGACGCTGCTTCCTCTACCGGAAGGGAAGGTCCGTTCCCTCAGCGCCGGGCGGCTACCGGCAGGCGACGGTGTAGGGGCACTCCTGGCCGGGTTTCTACAACAGTTGTCGGCCGATGCCCATACCTACACGGCGTCGGACGCTTCTCGGCTGGCCGCCGTCACGGTCGATCTGCTGGCAGCCGTGTGCGCCCACCACCTGGACGCTGAGACGCAGTTGCCGCCTCAGACACACCACCGAGCCCTGATGCTGCGGATCCGTGCCTTCATCGAGCAGCACTTGGCCGACCCCGGCCTGACGCCGGCCACGGTCGCCGCCGCCCACAACATCTCCACCCGACAACTGCACCGTCTCTTCCAGGCGCAGAACATGGCCGTCGCCGGGTGGATACGTCGTCGTCGGCTGGAGAACTGCCGCCGCGACCTGGTCAACCCCCGGTACGGGCAGCACACGGTTCAGGTCATCGCCGCCCGTTGGGGGTTCACGGACAAGGCACACTTCAGCCGCCTCTTCCGGGCCACCTACGGCATGCCCCCCGGAGACCTGCGCCACCTGGCCCAGCACCAGCACGGTGGACGGGCAACGTCCACAGCGGGGCACCCACGCACAATGATCCGGCGCCTCCCCGGAACCGGCACCGCGCGCGCCGGCACACCAGGACCACCCACCCATGATGAGTGGTGATCGTCGTGGCTGCCGGCGCACGGCACCCGAGGGCTGACCCTGGTGCACACGTTGCGGAGCGAGGGCAGACCTGTGGCAGGCGTGCTCAACGAACCGCGTCACGGCCTGGTGTCAGCAGGTGATGGAGTCGATGTAGACATGGTCCACGTCGAAGAGCTTGAGCCAAATGCTGCTCTTGCCCCGGCGGTCGGTGGTCTGGCCGGGCAGTCCCCAGTAGTGCCACTTCGTGACGCAGCCGCGGTAGAAGCGGACAGCATCGGTGTCGTAGTAGGAGGCGTGGTTGCTGGACCAGTCACCCGGCGGAAGTTCGACGTCGGCGGGCCATCCCGACCACGTGCCGGGCTTCGTGACGCAAGGCAACTTGTCTTCGCCCTCATGCCACCACCCGGAGGAGACTCCCCAGCACCAGTTGTTCGCGATGCGGACGTTCATACGTGAGTTGTTGCTGACCTCTCCCCCACAGCCCTGCGTGCTGCATGTTCCCGCCTGAGCGGAACCCGGCATGGCCAGCAGTGCTCCCGCCCCGAGCACTGCCGCCAGTGCGGCCCGAACGAATATCCCTGCTGTCGGCCTCATGACTGAAAACCCTCCCCGTTCACCTGAGCCTGATGAGCCCAGCGCCATCGGAATGAGGCTGCGCCGGACGCCAGCCGACGTGCTGGCGTACAGAGTCTCGGGCTTGACGGTCGCACTGTCGTTGACCGCCGGCGCCAGGCCGTTGACGATAAGTGCCCGCCCCGTGGTCTTCGCCATGCGAACGGCCGGTTGCCGTGGTCTGCCCGGTCAGTGGAGCACGTATCATCCGGGGTGGTGCTCGTGCCGGTGATCCGACCGCCGTGCCCGGCTGATCGAGTCGGTTGACGACGTCCTCCCGGCCTTGCGCGGCCTGGAGCGGCGCTGAGGACGCGTTCCCGCGCCGTTTTCGCCGTCCGCAGCCTCCACCTGACGGCCATCATCCGGCACGCGACCTCAAGGAGTCCCAGGACCCGAGCGTGAGGCCCTTACGCCATCGGCCCACGACACCGAGGCCGGGACACCCCGTACAAGGGCACCCAGAGCGGAGCCGTGGTCTGGGATCCGCCTCGCGCCTGACCTGACGGGCCGTTCTCTCTCGCTGTGTTCTCCTGCGGTGCGGGGCGTCCGGTGATGTCGGGATCAGCCGGACCCTTCGTCCACCGCGTAGGTCTGGGAACCCGCTCGCAGGTTGGCCTGCGCCCTGCGGTAGGCGCGGCGGCTGGGTACCTCTGCCTGGGTGTTCTGCGCGTCGCGGCGGGTGGTCAGTGCGGCGAGTGCCTCACGCGCCTCCCCGAGGGGCCAGTCCGGCAGGTCGATTTCGCGGTGCTGCCGTGCGGCCGTCTGGATCTCCAGGAAAGCGTTGGCGGAGGCTGCCGCCTGCCCCGCCCGCTGTGGCGCGTTGACCGTGGTGAGTACCGCGCCCAGGCCTGCCGAGACCAGCGCGAGGATGCCCGCGGGAGTGCCGCCTGTGGACTCCACCAGCGCGGTGGTTCCCGCGACCGCAGCGAGCAGGGTTGCCGGAATGCCCAGCAGCCAGTGCAGCGCCCTCCAGCGCTTGGCCTCCTCGAACTGCGTCTGGGCGCTGTACATCGCGCTCTCCTCCAGGCGCCGGAACTCCGCTTCGAACGCGCGGCGGCGGGCGTCGCCACCGGCGGTCACGTCCGTACCGGAGGGGGGATCTGGTTGAGCGTCAGCGGTGTCCACCTGTCCACGGTAGCCGCCTGGCCCGGTCCCCCGAAGCCCGTACGCCACGGCCTATGTGGGGAGTTCGGCGTCGTACGCGGCGAGCGCCGCGTGCGCGGGGTGGTGCCGGTGCAGTCCGTCGATCATCTCGTGCCAACGGGTGGTCCCGATCAGCTCGTTGGCGTGCAGCGAAGCCCGGAGTTCCGCGGCTGGGACCCGGTCGAGGAAGGGCAGGGCGAGGGGCGGCGCGTCCAGGCCGATGTCGAACTGCCCGTCCGGGACGGGCACGGTGAGGAAACCGTTCCAGCCGGAGCCGACCCGGTCAAGCACCATCCAGTACCGGGAGGGGGCGCCCGCCCCGGCGGTTCCCCGGACGGGGCTTACCCGCACCGGGTAGCAGAGCGGCCCGTCCTGCGCCGCGGATCGGGCGGTCGCCCTCCCGTCGTCCTCGATCGCCAGCTCGACGTCCACCATGCCGTCGCGCGTCACCGCCACCTCAGCGGCCAGCGGTCGTTCGTGCAGGGTGACCACCCCCTCGTCCTCCTCCCCCGAGGAGGCGAGCAGGACGAACTCGGAGTCGAGACGCGCCGTCAGGGACAGATCCACGAGGACCGTCGAAGGGCCGGGGGTGGGGCTGGTCAGCCGGGTCCGGGCCAGCCGGGCGCCGTGACGGAGCACCGGGTCGGCGCCGAGCCGTTCGGCCAGCGCGGCAAGCGCGGACCTGGCGGAGGCCGGGAGGCGCGCCGGGTCCGCCGTGAGCAGCCCGGTGAGCAGCGCAGCCGCCTCGCGCCCGAACCAGAGGTCGTCCCGGTCGCCGCGCAGTCCGGCTTCGAGCACCGAGAGCGGACCGGCGAGCGAGGTGGCGGCCGGCGTGAACCAGTGGCGCAGCTCCCCCGCCTGCGGCGACCCCACGACGCCGGTCGCGGACGAGCGCGGGGTCCCCGCGGGATCAAGGAGCGCGGCGGCGGAGTGTGCGGCGGCCTCGACCCGGCCCCAGGGCAGGCAGTGGAAGAGGGCTGCGGGGGCCGCGGTCTCCCGGTCGAGGCGGTGCAGCAGGAAGTAGCGCAGCTCCAGGCTCTCCGCCCGCAGCCGTTCCACGGTCCGGGGATCGGCCGGGACGGCGGTCCAGGACTCCTCGAGTGCCGCGACCAGGCCCACGCCGTCCTCGGTGACGGACAGCGGCCTGCCGAAGTCGTCGAGTTCGACCACCAGGGACCCGTCCGGAGCCCGCAGGGCGAGGGCCGGGACGGGTGGTCCGTACCGGCCGACGGTGACGCTCGTCCGCGTCCAGGCGGCGGTACGGAACCGGCTCATCTCCCGGGCGTCGGCCCGCTCGTTGCCGTCGTTGATCCGTCCCAGGGACGCGGGGGCGCCCGGCGCACCCGGTACGAGGCGAGCGATCCAGCTGCTCAGTGGACGGTGCACGGCCATCACGCCCTCCTCCTGGGCCGCGCCCATCATGCTCCGGGCCCGGTGATCCGCGCGAGCAGCTCGGCGACGACCGGCCCGTAGGCGCGGACCGACTCGGCGGGGAGGCTGTCCGACCCGCCGGGAAGACACGTGCCGGCCTGCTCCCGCAGACGCTCCCAGGCGAACTCCCCGCGCTCGTCCAGCCGTGCCACGAGGTCCGCGGGGAGGGATACGGCCCAGGCCCGCACGGCGCTGTCGTCCAGGCCGTGTTCTTCCTCAGCGCCGCGGTCCAGGAGGGGCCCGCCCTGCCGTCGGGCCGTGCGTTCATCGCCAGGCCGCTGCCAGCGCAGCAGGAACTTCAGCGCGCGCAGCAGCAGTTCCGCGCAGGTCTCGGGGTCCTCCGGCGCACCGGCGAGAACGAGTCGGCGGGGTCCATCGCCTCCATGCGGGAGGTCGCGGAGCGCCCGCCCGAGCGGATCGACGACGACGCGGTGCAGCGGGTCGTACAGCAGGGTGTTGACGGTGAGGTCGCGCTGCCGGCCGTCCTGGTCCAGGTCCGTACCGGTGGCGGGGTAGGGCAGCCCGCGCACGCCGAGGCCCCGGTAGTCCAGGACGCGGACGTCGCGCTGCGGGGTGAGGACGGAGCAGACCAGGCTGTCGGGGCTGAACCGCGGGGGGCACTCGGCGCTGAACCCGTCCCGTTCGAGGACGTCTTCGGCGAGGTCGCAGAAGGCACCGGCCGGGGCGGTGCCCGTGGCGTCCAGGTCGCCCACCTCGTCCGGGCGGAAACCCGACAGGAGGTCGCGCGGGGCGCCCCCGGCCAGCCAGAAGCCGTGCCCGGACGCGGCGAACCGGTCGATGAGGGGCGCGAGGAAGCGGGGGCCGCGCACGCCGTGGATCAGCTCGTCGAAGGCTCGGGTCAGGCCGGGAGCGAGGTCGTCGACGCAGTGGATCCGGTCCCGCTGCAGCCGTGCGTAAGGGAGGTGGCCGACGCGCTCCAGCGCCGGGTGCCGGGCGGGGTCGGTGCTGCGTGACGGCGGCTCGCTGTGCTCGTCGCCTTCGAGGAGCAGCCGGTCGTCGGCGGAGGTCGGCGCGGCGGGGGCCACGCAGCCGAAGCCGACGACCCGCCTGCCGTCGAGGACGTCCCCCGTCATGATCGGGCCGTCGGCGGCCCGCGCGTCGGCACCGAGCCGTGCCGCGGCCCCCGGGTCAGCGCCGGCTCCGTCGTCCGGCGACGCGTCGCCGGCCCGGCACGGCGGGATCTCGTGTTCCGTGCCCGCCTGGGATCCGGCGGCTCCAGGGCCGGTCATCCGGCGGCCAGTCCGGTCCATCGTGCCTCCCCGTTCTCCATGCGCATGATCAGCGGCACGGGCACGGACTCCCACACCGAGTACGTCGACCCGTAGTAGTCGGTGTCGGAGCGGTCCGGTTTCAGGCCCAGTACGGCGATGTCGTGCAGTTGCTCCGGGGTGCAGGTGATGTCCTGCTCCGGCTCGTCCACACACATGGTGAGACCCGGATACATCAGCCCCTGGGGCCCGTTCTTGCCGGGGTGGGCGCGGATCGCCCGGAGGATCTCCGACGGCGCCTCGCTGCGCCGGACCCACTGCAGCACTCCCTCGCCGCAGCCGGCGCAGAGCCGTACCAGTGCCTCGGTGTCGCCGTCGGCGGCGGCTCGCTCGATGCGGCGGGCCAGCCGGACCATCGCCTCGGGCAGCGCCTTCCCGTGGTTGTCGACCTCCGTCACCGCCGCACCGGGGGGTTGCGGCCGGGCGGCGGGCGCGGCCGCGGCGGCGCTCTCCGCCGGGGTGAAGACGAAGGTGGAGACACCGTCCGCCAGTACGCGTTCCCCGGCGCCGGAGGTGAGGCTCAGGGCACCGGTGGGCAGGCTCATCCCGTTGGCGACGTGGGCGTCGCCGCGCAGCCGCGCGACCCGTCCGTCCGCCCCGAGAGCCAGTCCGAGCAGGCCGGATCCGAGGTAGGTCCACTTCCCGTCGCGTACGTAGTAGGTGACGGACCGGCCGGGGTACCGGGCCTGGCAGCTCTCGATGCCCGCGTAGGTCACGGTCAGTCCCGCGCCCGCCCAGGCGGCCGAGGCGATCGAGCGCTGGTCCCCGATCAGCGCCTGACGGAACGCGGTGTCGCTCGGCAGCAGGCGCGTCGGCCGGCCGGACGTGCCGGAGTGCTCGAAGAGCGTGGAGACCGTCCAGCAGGCCCCGCCGCTGTCCGCGCTGCCCCAGGCCACGCCCTTGCCGTCGGGTGCCCGCCACGCCTGGGTGAGGGTGGACGGCTGCTTCGGCGGCAGGAGCGGGCGGACGCGTCCCCGCCGGTCGACGGCGTCGAGTGTGCCCTGGCCACGGAAGACCCCCGGACCTTCGGGCAGAGGGGTGAACAGGGTGACGTCCTCGGCCCCTCCGGTGACGAGACTGGCGAACGGTCCCTTGGACCGGCTCAGTGCGATCCGCTGCGGATCGCCGGTGGCCGGGAACACCAGCAGCGCGCTGCCGTCGCTCGCGAGACTCACGGCGTCCTCACCGAGGAAACCGGCCCCGCTGCAAGGGCAGCCGTGGGAGACCTTCTTGCCGGTGGTGACGTCGAGGACGTGCAGCCGTCCGGTGGTGTCACCGTCCTTCGCCGGGTCCGTCCAGACCAGCCGGCGGCCGTCCGGTGACCAGGTGAGCCGGTCCGGTACGAGTGCTCCGGTACGGTCCGCCTGCCAGGTACGGCCGGCGGCGTCGGCCACCATCACCGCCTGTTGCTTCGGCCGGACGTAGGCGAGAACGGGCCGTTGACGATCCGCCGCCGAGGAGGAGGGGCCGGTGCCCCGGGCACCCGCGGCCTTGTCGTCGGTGTCCGCCGAGCACGCGGCGGTGGCCACCAGGGCGGCCGACAGGAGGAGGGCCGCCAGGGTGCGGACACGGAAAGGCATGGATAAGGGAGTCATGCGTCGGTCACTTCTCCTCGGCGCACAGATCGATGTACGGATGGCGGTCGCCTACGTGCTTGGCCCACTCCTCGCGGGAGAGCCCCTTTCCGCCGGTCCATCGGCAGATGCTCCGTTGCCAGTCGATGCCGCCCACCTTCCAGAGGTTCAGCGGCCCGGCGGCGTTGTCGGTACGGAACGAACGGGTGACACCGACCAGCATGCGGTCGTCCGGCGACCAGTACAGGTGGATGATGTCCCCGGCACCGTTCCGGTGCAGGGCGGGCATCGACAGCAGTCCTGTCGCGGTGTTGTGGACGAGGACCTGGTCGGCGAAGCCGACGGCCGTCCGGCTCCCGTCGGGTGACAGGGCCACCGTCCTCGCCCCGGTGCCGACGTCGGGCACGCGCAGTGGGGACCCGGTGGCCCGCAGCTCCGCGTCCAGGTACCGGACGCTGTCGCCGTCGACGAGGAGGGCGAGGCGGGAGCCGTCCTGGCTCCAGTCCAGCCGGTACGCGCCGGGCGTCCTCACCGTCCGGGTGGTGGCGTCCCGCGGCGTGGTCAGGTCGATGGCGACGAGCCGGGCATCGTCCTCGCCCGGCCGTTCCAGGACGACCGCACGGGTCCCGTGCACCCGCAGGTCGATGCCGTCGGCGAGGGGAACGGTGTCCAGTTCCTTCCAGGTCCGGGTGGACCAGACGGTCACGGGGCCGGTGACGTGCCGGGCGATCAACAGGTGGGCCTCGGGCACGAACGCGACGTCGGTGACGATCCGCTCGGCGCTGGGACGGTCCGTCTCGTCGACGCCGGAAGGCCGCAGGTCCCGCAGCCAGGTGCCGTTCCGCCGCCACACGGCGATCGTGCCCCGCCCGTTGAACTGTCCGGCGCCGGCAACGTACTCCGCGCTCATCGCGACGTCGTTGACGAAGAACGTGGCGGAGCGGTAGGTGGTCTCGTGCGGCCAGTCCGTCCGGGCGGAGAGGGAGGGGTTGTCTCCGGTTTCCGGACGCACCGTGTACAGCCCCTCGGCGGCGTGCACGAGGTCCGAGAACGAGGAGAGGAGCAGCCGTCCGTCCGTACCGAAGGCGGCGGCGGTGGTCTGCGATGCCGTGCTGCGGCCCAGCGGTCCGGGCTGCTCGTCAAGGACGTTGACGCGACCCCCGAGCCCCGCGGAGACCACCGTGAAGTCAGCCCCCACGGCCACGGCGGTCGCCGCACCTCCGCGGGGCTCGTCGAGGCCCCGGCTCGCGGCGGCGTCGTCCCCGGCGCCGACCGGTACGAGAGCGGTGCCCGCGTCGCCGGCGATCGCCACGCTGCCGCTGTGCTCGACCATGGCGCGGGGGGCCGTGGGCAGATTGCCCACCGCGAAGGTGAGCTGACGGCGCCGGGCCCGGTCCCATGCCTGAACGCCCTTTGGGCTGGCGAGGACGATCAGCTCGTCGGTCGCCCCGATGTGCGTCGGCGTGTCCTGGACGTCCTCCTGATCGATCTCCACCGCCACCTTGTGACTGTCGAGGCCGACGGAAACCACGCGGTTGTTCGTCAGCAGCAGGACCACCCGCTCCTCGGCGGGCTCCCGGTCGGCGCGCTGATTGGGGCTGGTGGCCACCGAGGCGTCCACCACCACGCGCAGGCCGCCGGGCAGCCCCGGGACACTCATCGAGCCGAGCCGCCGGCAGTCGGTCTGCTGACGGGTGGTGGTGTCGTACTGGGCCATCGTGCCGTCGTCCCGCACTTCGACGAGCCGCACTCCCCGGTCGGTGAAGGCGATCGCCGCGGTCCGGCTCTCCGCCCGTGCACAGGTCGGCACCGGCAAGGTGCCCCGCAGGACGGGTTCGTCGTCCAGCACCTCGTACAAGGAGACGACCGAGGAGCCGCGGGCGGCGAGCAACCCGCTCACGTCGTTGAGCACCAGGCCGCCCACCTCGCCGGGCGCCTTCCCCAGGAGCTTCCCCGTGCGCAGGTCCCAGGACTTGACGCCCGAGTCGTTGCCCGTGGTGTAGACGCGGTCGCGTTTGTCGTCCACGGCGACGCTGTCCACCCGGGTGGGGCTGGCCTGCCAGGACAGCCGTACGCCGGAGTTGGTGTCGAGCACGTCGCGCATCGCCTGGACGGCCCGCGGGGTGTCCGGTGCGATACGGCTTCCGGCGAGGCCGAGCAGGCCCGCGAGACGGGGGTCGGTCTGCCGGAGTGACAGGGCCTCCGCGGCGAGATCCGCCGCGAGCGCCTTGTCCGCCTCCTGCTCGCCCGCCTTGGCCAGGAAGACCGCCAGGCCCGTGACCATCGCGAGGACGACCAGGAGGGCGGGCCCGGTCACCTTGGCCCAGCGGGCCAGGGCCGGCCCGTCCCACGTCCGGGCCAGGCGGGCGGCCTCGGAGACGGTGGAGGCGACCAGCAGGTTCGCGGACCTGTCGCCGTGCCACGCCTGACGTGCCTCGTCCTCGTCGGTCTTCGGGACGATCACGTTCTGTCCGTTGTCCGCCGCCTTCAACTTGCTCGCGTAGCCGCCCACGCTGACGAGTCCGCCCGCCCGCGTCCCGTCGAGCCCACCGACCAGCGCCGTACGGGAGTTGAGACGACGCAACGCCGGCAAGGAGAGCCGTTCCCTGAGGCTCCTGGAGGAAGGTGGGCCGGACCGGTTGCCGGAGCGGCGACCCGCCTCGCCGATGAGCACGCCGAAAGCACAGCCCAGCGACCGGTCGGCCACCATCCCCACGACCCCGTCCGCGCCGGTGAGGGACCACAGCACCGTCCCGGTCGCCTCGTGCCCGGCCGCCGTCCAGGCGTCCCGGAGGGACTGCTGGAACCGCGCGTCGGCACGGAAGCCGGACATCGTCCGGGGGTCGGGCACCAGCGCGGGCGGCCCCTCGGGCAGCACAGCGACCGTGAGGATTCCGCGTGCTCCGCCCCGCCCGGCGTCGAACAGCACGCCTGCCTCGGTGGCCTTCTGCGGCTCGGGCAGCGCCCCGTCCAGAGTCAGCAGCCACAGCAGGACCGGCAGGGCGAGGTCCCGCTCGTCCTCGCCGAGTCCCGCCGTCAGCCGTTTGATCCGTGCCGCGTGTCCGGGTGCCGCCCGCTCCAGCAGGCTCGTCGTCTCCAGCCCGTCGAGCGGAAGGTGCGCCTGGCAGTGCCGCAGCCACAGCATCCCGGTCCGTAACTGACCCGGCGCCTCCTCCGCGTCGCCGACCAGAGCGAGTGCCATGGCGGCGGAGGCCCGCAGGGCCTGGGCGGCGGCCGGTTCGTCCGCGCGGTAGGGGCCGTGACCCGCCAGGGCCCGGACGCTGGTCGCAGCCGCGGCTCTGGGGGCCAGCAGCCGGTGGACGGCCGTATCCGCGTCGCGGAGGGTACGCAGGACGTCGGTGTCCTCGGCGGCGACGCGTTCCTGCAGGTAGGTGAGGGCGGGCTGCTCAGGTGAGAGCAGGGCGTGCCGCACGCGCCGGGCCGTTGTCCGGTCGGTGACCGACAGCTCCGACGTCAGTAACGCGCGGACGTCCAACGCGGCTGAAGGCTCGTCGGCCACCATGTCTCCCCATGCCCCCGCCGGCGGAAGCGTGCGGTCCGCCGGTCCATCGGCACATGATGGCAGCCGCGACGTCAGGAGAGGGGGGACTTGGGGAGATCCAGACGCTCTTGTCGGTTCTTCCCATCACCTTCACAATCGCTGTCGCGTCCCGGCCGTTGGGTCGCCGAACGTACGGTCGATGCCGAGTGGGGCAGCCGCACCGCCCAGTCGCGGAAGCCGTTGACCACAGCGCCCGGGCCACGTTCCGTCGTCGACGCCCGCCCGGCGCATCCGTTTCCACAGCCTCATCGGACGGACTCCGAAGTCGGCGGCCAACCGCTCGACCGTCGCACTCCAGTCACGCGGTTCCTCGAGGCACCGCTCGGTGGCCGCGGCGGGAGACGCCCGAGCGGACGTCGGTATTCCCTCCCCCGGGCTGCTCGGCTGACGTCGGCTCCCCCGCCGCGTTCCCCCACCTCGCCCGGTTTCCCGGAACGGCAACCGGTGAGCAACGGGAAATGAGACGTGCGCTCATGTCGTTGTGCGCGGTGAGCGCGCTCGGCACCGCAGCGGGAACCGGCTGCGGTGACGACGCTGGCGACGCCCGCGGCTCGAGCGGTGAAAAGCCGGCCGGCGGCGTGCACTCGTAGCGGACTCGCCGACCGCCTCAAGGGCCAGCCCACCGACATTCGAACTGCGATCAAACACTGTGCGCCGGGCAGCCTCCCGGCTTCCGACGGCATTTCTTGCGGTCGCAGCGACGACGGCCTCCGTCCTTCGCGCCCCGTCGTATCCGCACACCGCCCGGACACGTCCGTAGGCGAGTGATCGTCAAGACGTGTCGATCATCCCTGTTCGCTCTGTCTGGGAGGCCGCGGAGCCAGCACTGGGTCAGGTTGTCATTCCGGTGCGAACCGTGAAGGCCTGCGGGAAGTACGCACGCAGGTAGGCGCCGTACCACTGCGGTGACATCGGGCCGCCCCAGCGCGGAGGATCCAAGGGCGAGCCGGGCCGCTCGATGGCGGCCAGCGCGTCCACGGCGGAACGAAGCTGCTCGGACCAGGACGCGTCGTCCGGCTGGGGGCTGACGAGAAGACGATCGATCGTGGTGATGTACAGAGCCTTTTCGGCGATCGACTCCGGCGTGGCCTGCAGCAGGCAAACCCCGTAGCCGCCGGAGAGGTATGTGGTCCACTGCTCGTCTGCCTCGGCAGGGCCGTCGGATAGGCCCAGATGGCGCGCGGCCTGCAGGTAGCGGTCGCGGAACCACTCCGGCAGCGCCTCGACCCCGCCTGCGGCATCGACCGGAGCGAAGAAGTCGACGGCGACCATGTCAGTACCGTCGTCCAGCCGATAGGCGGGTTGGGGTAGCCGACCATCGGCTATCAGCTTCCGCGCGGTTTCCGCACCTTCCTCCCGAGAGGCGGCCAGTTCGTCGAGTTCGACGAACTGGGTGCGGATGTAATGCTCGTCCAGCTCGGCCAACCGGCGTGCGAGGTCAATTGGACCGGTCAGGCGCGGGCATGGCCGTCCGGCGAGGTCGGTAACGTGCTGATCTGCAGCCGCAGCCGAATACGTCGTGGGATAGGGCATGCCCGGAACTATCCCAGGTGGCACTGACATTGACGCGGAGCTGGCGGCAAGGAGCGAGGCTCCAGCTGTCGGACGACGCGAGCTTCGGGACGTTCGACAAGTCGTCGAGGTTGGAAGCGCGCGCCGGCCGGAATAGGTGGGGCGGTGTGCTCACCGCGCGCCACCGGTACTGGGCGGACTCCACGATCTCGAGGGCTATCACCAGGACGGCCGTGCGGGAGCCGACGCCCTTGGTGGCCCTGGTCCGCGGGCGTC
The DNA here is from genome assembly GCF_042956445.1 of Streptomyces sp. NPDC008238. Classification (NCBI taxonomy): domain Bacteria; kingdom Bacillati; phylum Actinomycetota; class Actinomycetes; order Kitasatosporales; family Streptomycetaceae; genus Streptomyces; species Streptomyces sp. NPDC008238. Next base: position 53,891 of record NZ_JBIBGK010000005.1, read on the forward strand.
TCGCCTGGCTGCACCACCAGGCGGGACGCAATCCTGCAGGCTTTGATCGCCCCCGTTTGACACGTAGAGGTGCAGTTCCTCTTGCAGTGCCCTCGATCCGCACCGGAGGCCCTACGAGCGCAGTGCGCGGGAACCGTGGTCCGCGCGCTTGAGGCACCGCCCGGTGGCCGCAGCGGGAGGCACCTGAGCGGACGTCGGCACTCCCCCCAGCTGCTCGGCTGACGTTGACTCCCCCGCCGCGTTCCCCCACCTCGCCCCCGGTTTCCCCGTCCGGCAGCCGGTGGGCAACGGGAAACCCGTCGACGCCGGCCGGGCGGCGCCACAAGTCTGTGTCCCGTCGGCACACGGCACGACCGTGGCCGGCGGCAACCGAAGGGGGCGCCCTCTCCGGTACCGCACGGGGAACCGGGCGGCACCGGGGATCCAGGGCCATGAGGCGGCAGGGGGAATCGGGGTCCATGAGACGTGCGCTCATGTCGTTGTATGCGGTGACCGCACTCGCCACCGCCGTGGTGACCGGCTGCGGCGACGGCGGTGACGACTCCGGCGACGCCGGCGGACAGACGCGCCAGGACACCGGCGTGCGCACACCGGCGCTGACCTGGCGGCAGGAGCTCCGCGTCAACGACGCCCTCCAGCGGCTGACCAGCCGGTGCATGGAGCGCCAGGGCTTCACCTACCAGGAGGAGCGCGAGTTGACGCTCCAGGAGAACCGGCCCGTGCGCTTCGTCCAGGACGACCCGGCGTGGGCGCGGACCTACGGCTACGGCAGCCGCATCGAGGCGAAGAGCACGAGGCTGCACGAGCGCAACGTCAACGGGACCTACCGCCAGGAACTGCCCGCCACGCGCCGAGCCCTGTTCGACGAGGCCCTGGACGGCGGCGACGGCGCCCGCTTGCTCACCGCCCCCATGCCGAACGGCGGCGAGATCCGCAAGCGCATCGGCGGCTGCACCGAGGAGGCCGAGCGCACGCTCTACGGCGATCCCGCCGAGTGGTTCCGCACCAGCAAGATCGCGCTGAGCGCCAACGCCCTCTACGCCGGGCAGCTGATGAAGGACCCGCAGCTCACCGCGACCGTCCGGGCGTGGTCCGCGTGCATGCGCGAGGCGGGCGAACCCTACCCCGACCCCCGGGCCGCCCAGGACGGCGTGCGGGCCGCGGCCGTGCGGCTGGGCGCGGCACGCGCCGACGAGGCCTTCGCCGCCGAGCGCAGGACCGCCGTCGCGGACGCCGACTGCGCGCGGCGCACCTCCCTGCGGGCCGTGGCCACGGCCCGGGAGAAGCACTACCTGGACCGCCTGCCCGACCGGTACGTCAAGGACATCGACACCTACCGCCGTCTCGGCCGGCAGGCCTACGACCGGGCGGTGCGCATCGTTCCGGAGCGCGACTGACCATCGCGCGCACGGAAGCGCCCCGTCCACCGGCGCGGGCACACCACGGGCACCCGACGCCCCGCCCCGCCGACGCACCACCACCGGGCACCATCGAGAAACGAGGGAAACCACCATGCGCAAGCTCACCGTCTCCGCAGCGCTCATCGGGCTCACCGCCCTGGGCGTGGCCGTCCCGGCCGCCACCTCGCAGGCCGCTGAGAGCAGCGCCGCCGGCGCCGTGTGCGACAGCAAGTGGGGGGCGCGCAACGGCAACATGTACGCCTGGGACGGCTACGACTGCAACGGCAGCCCGATCATGGTCGCCTCCGGCGACAGCTCCAACTGGGGCGCCGCGAACGACCGGGCGTCCTCAGTGATGAACCGGGGCTTCACGGGCAACCTGTCCATCGTGAAGTTCTTCTACTGGCAGGACCACCAGCTCGGCCACACCTGCCTGTACCCCGGCGAGCTGTACGCCGACAACCTGTCGGACAACTACTTCACCGACGGCAACGTCGTGGACAACAACATCCGGTCGCACCAGTGGGTCAACGGCGGCTGTGGGGCCACCCTGACCTGATCCGCCCGGCCGGCCGACTGCCCGCGGGCCACCGCCCTCACCTGGGGACACGCCCCGCCCGGGCACCGCAGCGACGCACGTCCGGAGCCGTCGACCCGGCTCCGGACGTGCGTCTTTGCGCCACAGCGCACGAACGCCGGGATGTCCCAGCCGTCCCCCCAGTAGCCTTGACGTGCGCCGTTGCACGGCCGTACCGCCCGGGGGGACAACGTGGTCAACCCACACCACGCGACCGAAGCAGACCACCACGACGCGGGGAAACCGGATGCGCCGACCACGCACTCGTTCCCCGAGCGATTACGACGACTCCGGCAAGAACGCGGCCTGTCGCTCGCCGACCTGGCCCGCAGGACCCACTACAGCAAGGGCTACCTGAGCAAGATCGAGACCGGCGCGAAGCGGGCGACCGTCGACGTCGCCCGGCTCTGCGACCAGGTACTCGGCGCCGAAGGGAAGTTGCTCGAGCTCGTCGAGCGCGCGCCGCAACGGCCGCCGGGGTCGCGCGAGGAGGCGGACGGCACCGGCGCGCAGTCCCAGGGAGCGTGTCCCTACCGGGGGCTGTCGGCGTTCGGTCCGCAGGACTCGGCGTGGTTCTTCGGCCGGGAGCGGGCGACCGCCGTGCTGATCGAGCGGATCTTCGAACGGCTCGGCAGCGGGCCGCTGATGCTCGTCGCGCCGTCCGGCGCGGGGAAGTCGTCCCTGCTGCACGCCGGTCTCGTCCCGGCGCTGCGGCGCGGTGACTTCCCGATGCCGGGGGCCGACCAGTGGCCGATGGTGAGCCTCACCCCGATCGCGCGGCCGCTCGAGGAACTGCTGGAGCGCACCTCCAAGGCCCTGGGCGAGGACCTCGGTGTCACCGCCGAGCAGCTCCGGCGCGAGCCCAGCAACTCGCCCACGCAGCCGGCGCATGGGAGAGCGAGGGCCACGACCCCTCCGCGCTGTACCGCGGGACCCGGCTGGACGTCGTACGCACCTGGGCCGACGAATCGGACGGATGGAGCCGCCTGAATCCGGGCGAGGCGGAGTTCCTGCGGGCGAGCCAGGCCGCCGAGGACAGCCACCGCCGGCAGCTCGGACGCCAGGCCCGGCTGCGGCAATATCTGCTGGCCACCCTCGCCGTCCTGCTCGGGCTCGCGGTCACCGCCGGAGGCCTCGCCTACCAGCAGCGCGAGAGTGCCCGCAGCCAGGAACGCGTCGCGCACTCCCAGGCCCTCGCCGTCCGCTCGGCCTCCCTCGCCGGCGGCCGCCCCGAGGCGTCGATGCTGCTGGCGGAGCAGGCCTTCCGCACCCACGACACCCCCGAGGCGCGCGGCGCCCTGCTGAGCACCCAGTCCCAGCCGTTCGCCGCCCGGCTCGACGAACACCGCGGCCCCGTCAACACGGTGGCCTTCGCCCCGGGCGACAAACTGCTGGCGACGGGGAGCACGGACGGCACGGTGATCCTGCGCAGCGTCCCCGGACACCGCACCGTCGCCGTGCTGCCGGTGCGCGGGCCGGTGCGGTCCCTCGCCTTCAGCCCCGACGGCCGCACCCTCGCGGCGACGTCGACGAGCGGACCCGTCCAGCTCTGGGACGTCACCCGCCGCCGCATGACGGCGACCCTCCCCGCAGCCACCCGGGCCGCCCGCGCGGTGGCGTTCGCCCCGCACGGCCGCGAGGTGGCCGTCGCCACCTCGGGCGGCACGATTGAGGTGCGCCGGAGCACGGGCGCCCACCGCGTCACCGCCTCGATGCCCGGTCACCGGGGGACCGTGCACGCGCTGTCCTACGCCCCCGACGGCCGCACCCTCGCCTCCGCCGGCACCGACCGCACCGTACGCCTGTGGGACCTGCGCCGCGCCCGCTCCCTCGACGTGCTGCGCGGCCACACCGACGGGGTGCTGGGCGTGGCGTTCTCCCCGGACGGCCGCGCAGTGGTGTCCGGCGGCATCGACCGGACGGTGCGGCTGTGGGACGTGCGCACCGGCCGCCTCACCGCGACGCTGTCCGGCAGCAGCGACGACATCAACGCCGTCGCCTGGACGCCCGACGGCGCCACGGTCGCCGGCGCGGTCGGCGACGGGACGACCCGACTGTGGGACGTGCACAGCGGGCGCCAGACGGGCGTGCTCGCCGGCCACACCGACTACGCGCTCGGCGTCGCCGTCACCTCCGACGGCGCCCTGCTCGCCACGGCCGGCTTCGACCAGTCCGTGGTGCTGTGGAACCTCGCCGGCCGGACGCTCACGGCCCGCCCGTTCACCGAGGTGTGGCAGGCCCAGTACAGCCCCGACGGCAGCCTGCTGGCCACCGCCGACACCGACCACACCGTGCGGCTGTGGGACGCGGGCCGGCGCCGGCTGGCGGCGACCTTGCGCGGCCACACCGAGACGGTCTTCTCGGTGGCCTTCGCGCCCGACGGCCGCACCCTCGCCTCCGCCGGCTCCGACGGCACCGTCCGGCTGTGGGACGTGGCCGGGCACCGACTGCTGGACACCCTGCCGGGCCACACCGGGCAGGTCTTCGCCGTCGCCTTCGCGCCCGACGGCCGCACCCTCGCCTCCGCCGGCAGCGACCGCACGGTCCGGCTCTGGGACACCGCGGACGGCCGCCCGCTGGCCGTGTTTACCGGCCACGAGGACTACGCCAACGACGTCACCTTCAGCCCCGACGGACGCCTCCTCGCCAGCGCGGGCGACGACCTGACCGTCCGGCTGTGGAACGTCACCAGCCACCGCCGGCTGGCCACCCTCACCGGCCACACCGGCGCGGTGCGCGGCGTCACCTTCGCGCCGGACGGCCGCACCCTGGCCAGCAGCGGCAACGACGGCACCGTCCGGCTGTGGGACGTACGCCGCCACCGCACCGAAGCGACCCTGACCGGCCACGTCGGCTCGGTGCGCGGGGTGGCCTTCTCCCCCGACGGCCGCACCCTCGCCAGCAGCGGCAACGACCGCACCGTGCGCCTGTGGGACGTCGACGGTCGCAGGGCGTGGGCGACCCTGACCGGGCACACCAACTCGGTGTGGAGCGTGGTCTTCGCCCCCGACGGCCGCACCCTCGCCAGCAGCAGCACCGACGGCACCCTCCGGCTGTGGGACCTCGACCCGCAGGCCCGGCTGGCCGCGATCTGCCGACTGCGCGCGGGCCTGGACACCCGCGAACTCGCCGCCCTGCTGCCCGGTGTCCCCACGTCCGAACTGCCGCGGACGGCCGCCTGCCCCCGCCAGGGGTGACGGCCGCCTCTCCAGGTGGGCGCGGGTTTCCCGAAGGTTTCCCGTTGCCCACCGCAACGGGGCGACGCCCGCACCTCGACGGGCCCGGGGCGCGGCCCACAGGCTGCTGTCCGACCAGTTCCGCACACCACCAGAAAACGGGGATCCCGGCATGGCCTACCGGACCAGAGTCGTCCACACACTGATCGCCTTGCTCGCCCTTCTCCTCGCCGCGCCGGCCGCGACCGCCGCCGCCGGCCCGCCGAACGCTTCGGGGCGGGAAGCCGCCGCGTGCGGCGCCCTCGCCCCGGGGGCCTCCGCGGCCGCCGAAGCCGCCATCGCCGCCGCATGCGCCGAGGTGACGGCCGGCACCTGGTACACCTGGGGCGGCGGCCACGGCGCCCAACCCGGCGCCACCTACGGCCAGATCGACCCGACCGACCCCGACAGCGCGCACGACCCCGAGCGGCTCGGCTTCGACTGCTCCGGCCTCGTCCGCCACGCCTACGCCCGTGCCGCCGGCTCGGACATCCTCAACGGCACCGCCAGCACGCAGTACTACACCCACCGGGCGGCGAACCGCTTCACCGCCGCCCAGGGCCTGGCCCCGCTGCTCCCCGGCGACCTGCTGGCCTGGGGCCGCTCCGACGACCTGCACCACATCGCCATCTACCTCGGAGCGGGCAAGATGGTCGAGGCCAAGGAGTCCGGCACCCGCCTCATGGTCAGCGATGTCCGCCTGGGCGGCGACTACTACGGCGCCGTCCGCGTCAACACCGGTACGGTGACCGGCAACATCCACCGCACCTGGGGCAGCGGCGTGTGGACCAAGCAGGCGCCCTCGCTCAGCGCCGGCCGCGTCTACGCCTTCCCCGGCCCGACCACCATCCGCGTGCAGTGCCAGAAGCACGCCGAACGCGTCGATGCCGAGGGCTACTCCAACGACGTCTGGGCCTACCTGCCCGACTACAAGGCCTGGATGACCAACATCTACATCCAGGGACCCGCCTGGCTCGTCGGGGTCCCCGACTGCAACACCGCACCGCCCAAGCCGTGACGCACCGGGCGCCGGTGGCCGCTGCCAAGCGGCCACCGGCGCCCGCACCGTCGTGCGCCCGCTCGTGGTCGCTTGCTCGCGTTCCGAGGTCAGGTGGCCGGGACCGGCACGGCCACCGGTTCGTCCTGGCCTTCCCAGGTCACCCAGACCTGCGCCGGGATCCGGCTGCCGGCCACGCCGGCCATGATGAACTCGGTGGCCTCGCCGGGGTGCACGACGGCGTCCTCCGGAACGTTTCGCACGATCCGGTTCATCCGCGCACGGTCCATACGGACGCCTGTCGCGATGGCTGTGCCGGTGTTACGGAGCCGGTACAGCGACTTCCCGACCTGCTCGACCTGCCACGCGACGTCCTGGCCTTCAGAACGGGTGCGCCGCGGTGGGACCACGATGCCGCCGGGGACGCCACCCCCAGGCCGGCCACCCGGTCGGCCTCCGGGGCGGCCGCGGCCGTCCCGGCTCTCATACCCGCCGCCGGGCCGCACGGCCATCTGCCGCACGATCTCCTCGATGGCGTCCGCCCGGCGCTCGGCCGCGGCCGCACGGCGTTCCGCGGCCTCGGCGGCCCGCTGGCTGATCTGCGCGGACTCTTCGTTGAGCGCCGCCTGCTGGGCGGCCTCCGCCGCTTGCCTTCGGTCGCGGCGCTTGGCGTCCAAGACGGCGTACGCGGTTCCCAGGACCGAGATGAGGATGGCCGCCCAGGCCGGGGCGTCGCCCCAGTCAATGCTCATGGCCGGAGCGTATCTTTCGGAACGGACACGTACGGGGGCCGGGGCACGCTGAGCTGCCCACGGCCTCGAGCGCCCCGCAGGCCCGGCTCTCGTGCAGGTGGGCGCCGAATTCCGTTTCACCGGGTGAAAAGGTGCGGATCAGTGTCTGCCGGCCCCGTCGAGGGTGCTTGGGGAGTAGCCGTTCAGTCGCCAGGGTCCGCTGCTTGCTGCCAGCAGGTGCGAGCTCGCTCGGTGTCACCCTGATCGTGCAGGAGCGCGGTCAATCCGGTGGGGATTCCGGCGTTGGCCGGCCCCACCCTCAAGCCCCGGCGACGACGGCGTGACTCTTCACCTCACCCCCCGCCATCGCCTTCCCGGCGGCGACGGAACAGGATCAACGATGTTGCCGCATTGCTTCCTCGACCCTTCTCCTGGCCCGCCGCATCGCCCATGGGCCGGCCATCAGGCCCGCAAGAGCAATCACACCCGCACTGACCAAGGTTTCGGTCCACGGTGTCCCGCTCTGCCTGCACACCACGATCGTCGACGTAGCAACCACAGCATTGAGCCCGAGCAGGATCGCCCAGAGGCGCACCTTAGGCGTGGACATATCAGACATAGGCCGTACCTTAGAACTCGAACACGATCATGCGGCCCGGTCACCATAGTCCTGTCGTGGTGGGACCTGGGAGCGTGGCCCTGGATCACGGGCGACGGCTCGTGTGGGGAGGGGGCACGATGAGCGTGATGTGGGCGGCTACAACGTCGGAATCTGGACTGTTCCATCCGGAAGAGAGACGTTCAGAGGTGCAGGATCTGTCGGATCGCTTCAACAACCTGCGTTCCCGTGGCCAGGGCTACCTCGAGGTTCGGTCGCCGAACACGGAGTTCCCGGTGCTGACATTGGCCTTCCGAGGCAACCACGCGGTCGTCCACCTGATGAGTGACCCCGAGCGGATGTCTCTGCTCGTAGGAGACGGCACTGCGCCCTCGAGTGCCGAGGTCGAAGTCCCGATCATGGACGACCTCGGACTGTTCACGGGGCACTTTGTCCTGGACATCGATCGCGCGTGGGAGCTGGTACACGACTTCACGCACACGTGGGGGGCGGCCGATCCTGTGGGCGAGTGGTGTGAGTTGTAGCTTGTTGATTCTGCGTCTGACGATGTTGTGGGGTTCGTAGGCCCTGCGGTCGAGGGCTGGTGGTCTGCCGCCGTGGCTGCCCTGCCATGTGCGGTGGGCGGCCTGGTCGGTGGTTGTGGGATCACCGCCCGGATCCCGCGCCGCCACAGATGCGAGCGGATCGCCTTCGATGAGCCGGGCTGCCGGTCACCGCCAGCGGGTCGTACTCCCTCTGCGGCGCCAGCTACGCTCCGGTCATGACCAGCAACAACAGCGAGATCACGGCGGGCGATCCAGTGGGCGGCCGCCCGTGGGATGTGGCTGCCGAGACGGCTTCACTTCAGCTCGTCTATCTCGTTCCCTTGGGACTTTTGCTACTCGTTGCGTGGTTCTTCGGCCAGCTCCACGACGCTCTCAAGCCGCTCACCATGGTGGTGGTTGTGGGAGCGAGCCAGCCGGTAGTTGACCTGTGCCGGAAGCGCCCCCGTGGCTGGCGCTCGGGCATCGCCACAGTCTTCGCCATCGTGGTGGGCCTGTCGGTGCTCGGCAGCATGCTCGGGGCACAGATCTCGACAAGCGGCGAAGATTTCGGAGACAGCCTGGGCTCCATGGCAGGTCTACCCATCGGGGCCGCTGTTCTCGCGTGGAGGGTGAACCGCGCCAGCACAACTCCCTCGGGGGCATGACACAGCCCCGTGGGGCCACGATCCACACGACGGCGCTCGTATCACCGGTGGCGTCGTTCTTGCCGCGCAAGCAGGCGGGGCGGAAGCCGCCGGTAACCAAGAGACGAACACCCCGGCCGCTGCCCTCGATTGCCGCGCAGCATGGCAATCCGACATCCCCCGTCGGCGCCGGCACAAACCGGAACCAGCGAACGAGGATGGCGGCCAGTCAGCTGCGGGGGCCGCGGGCGTCGTGGTAGCCGAGTTCGAGGTAGCGGGTGCGAGTGCTCCAGGAGCCGAGGTCGGGCGTATTCGCCAGGACGTCGTGCCAGGGCTCGGTGCCGGGAACGGCCGCCCCCCTGGAGCCCGCAACCTTGCCCGGGGCCGCCTTACCGGAAGCGCCCCTCTCCGCGTTCGCGGGGAGCAAATGTGCGGGACGCCCGGCCCAGAGCCGCAGTCTGGACCGGGCCCTGGACTCCGGAACCGGCTCCCACAGACCCGCCGAGAACATGCCGGCGAGCTGGTTTATCGCGATGAAGCTGGCCAGGCCCCCCTCGGGGTCGGTGCGGTCCGGGCGCTCGGTCAGGGCGTGCCACAGGATGTACAGGTTCGGTATCCGCACCTCGGGCTGGAATCGGTACACCAGCCGCTCCAGCCTGATCGAGCCGATTCGCGGCAGCGGTACCTTGGTGAGCGGGACCACCTCGCGCTCGCCGCCGGTCCAGGTCAGCGTCTCGTTGCGCCCCATAAAACCGGGCTCGGCGAAGACCGTGACACGGAGGTGCTCCCGGCGATCAGGCCTGCGGTTGTGCAACACGCCCGCGCCAACGACCGCGCCACTCACGGTGGCCAGACCGGCCAAGAACATTCTGGTCTTACGGTTCATGGCGACGGGGCACCTCCCTCTCGGCAACACAGCCGCCTCAATCATGCGCCATGCATGTTGTGTTGAGCTACCGTCAAGTTCACTACCACGGAAGAGCGTTCCTCATCGATGACCGCACCCGCAGGGATGAGTACCGGCTGCCGGACTGGGGCGCGAGGTCCCTCACCGGCCACCAGGCACCGGCGGTAAGGCCTGAGGGTCAGGCGAGGCGCATGACGACGGCGCGGCAAAGGCGCTGCAGTTCCTCGTCTTTGGCGACACCTGTCAAACGGCGGGACAGTGCCAGTTCCGCCCGGATGCGCGGCAGGGCTGGTGCGGTAGCCGGCCCCATCCGGTTCAGACAGCGCAGAACGTGGTTCGAGGTCGCGCCGTTCTTCTCCCAAGCAGCCAGCAGCGTCGGCACGACGACGCCGGCCTCGGCCTCGCCTGCGATGTCCCACAGCGCCGCCGCGGCGTGGATGCGGGTCCACTCGTATCCGCTGTGCAGCATCTCCCTCAGGCGCGGCACCGCGGGCCGGGCGGGCGGACCGATCCGGCCGAGGACATCGGCCGCCTCGTGGCAGCGGTGACTGTCGAGCAGGGCTTCCAGGTGTGGCAGGACGCCGGCCGCGTCCCCTTCCAACTCCCACACAGCGGCGGTGGCCGCTGTTCGCAATGCCACGTCCTGCGCGTCGGTCAGCGGGCGGACCACATCCAGCGCCGATGCGGCCTCAGGGCCGAAGGACGCGAGCGCCTCCACCGCGGAGACGGCGACAGGCCACTGCTCGTGTCGGACCGCGGCAGTGACAGCGTCCGTGAGTGCCGGAACGGCAGCCGAATCGCCCAGTTCGGCCATGGCGGACATCAGGGCGCCGGTGCTCATGCCGGACCACTCACCCGAGAAGTCCGTGTCGGTCAGGCGCCGGGTCAGCCGAGGCACCAGCTCGGCGGCCCCGGAACGCAGATCGCCTGCTACCTGTATGACACGCCAGGCGTCGCTGTCGGTGTCCAGCGCCGTCAACAGGTCCGGCAGGGCCCGCACGTCTCCCATTCGCGCGAGCGCCATGACGGCTTCCTGGTGGGCGCGGCGCAGCAAAGGATTGGGCGTCGCCCATACGTCGGGTCCGTGAACGGTGCGTTGTGCGATGACATATGCGGCGAGGGCTTCGCGGGCCGGCTCCGAGACGGGCAACATGCCTGCCAGGCTCTCCGCCGCTGCGGCGGCGGTGTACGGGTCCTCAGGCAGCAGACACTCTGCGATGAGCATGACGAGGCCGGCGTGGTCTCCTCTGAAGGAGCCGACCAGCTCCTCGGCCATGCGAATCGCGTCGTAGCGGGTGGCGGGATCCGGGTTGCGCAGCTGTTCGCCGAGCAGGGCCATGCGCTCGGGCAGACGCTCGTCCAGTATCCTGTGGAAGCTGCTCAGCAGGGATGTGGTGGGCGCGTGGGTGCGGTTGTGCCGTTCGAGGTCGGCGAATGCGGCGGCTATCTGCGGTGGGACGTCCTGGGCTGCCACAGTATCGGCAGTACACGCGCAGGCCCCGGAACCGGTTCGGCATCTTGCGTCATCAGTCCCGGTGCGCGGTGCGGGGGTGAGCCGGCGCAGCAGATCGATCACCGTGGAAATGGTGCTGTCGGTGATGCCCGCCGGGGCGAGGCGGGCCCGGTAAACGAGGCCCGCAAGACGGATGTCGGGGGCCCCGCTCGTGTCGTCGGCCAGGGTGTCGAGCCATGCCGTGACGGAGTCCAGTGTGGCGGGCAGGCGCCGCGCAAGATGTGCCATGGTCCGGACGACCAGCACCCGCTCGGCCATCCCGCTTTCCGCCCGCAACCGGTCCCGCAGGATCGCGACCGCGCGGTGGGCGTCGTCCAGGAAAAGACCCAGGCCCTCGATCGCTGCCTGCCGCACGCGCGGATCCGGATCGGACGCGTAGGTGACGAAGGCGCCCGCGCGTTCACGCATCATCGCCGCAGCGTCCTCGCAGGCCGTCGACGCGGTGCCGTCCGGCGCGATGCGGATGCCTTCGCCGCGGTCGAGGGCTTCTCGGCCGATGCTGAGCAACAACTCGACGACCGAGGCACGGTCGGGAGTCGCGGGGTCATCGGCCATGTCGAACAGGAACGGCAGGCTCGCGACCGTACACGGATACACGTCCCCCTGGTGGTGGGCCGCGCTGTAGAAGGCGCCGAACGCCTTCTCCCTGACCTCGGGATCGGGCGAGGTCATCTCCCGAAGCCACACCGGAACATCACCGGCCGACCCGTAGGCGGTGCCCATCGACGACCAGTCGACGCTGTCCAAATCGTTGATCATGACCGGCACTATGCCCGAGCGCACTGACACCGGGCCCTCGTGAACGAGGCTGGTTGCCATCGGTCAGTGCGCCGTGGGCGGGCGCGAAGGGAGCGGGGCGCCCGGCGGGATCAGCGGGCCGCCCACGCCTCCACCGCGGTCGTCACCGGCGCCCCCGTGAGCGCCGACTCCTCGACGGCCAGTGCCAGCAGATGGTCCTGGCAGGCCTCGGCCAGCGGATACGGTTCCGGGCCGGCGTCCCGGACCCATGCGCCCGTCCGGCACAGCAGGTCCACCACGGCGAGGTCGTCCTCGGACAGGCTCGCGCCCAGATAGTCGTTGCGCCACACCACCCGTCCGTCGAACGAGATGTGGTGCACCTCCGCCCCTTCGAGGTTGAGGTCGGTGCCGGTGCGGCGCCGCAGCAGCGGGGACTCCACCGGCGTACGCGGATCGGCCATCCGCACCACCGTGTCGTCCACGATCTCGCCGAGCGAACCGCGCACCACCATCCGGCGCGCGCGCAGCGGATTCCACCACTGGTTGTCCGTGAAGTCGTACAGGCCCGTGCGGGCCCCGCCGAAGTCCAGGAGGGCGAGCGTGGTGACGGCGTCCTTGGGCGTGAGGTCGTCCGACCAGCCGCCCGGGGACAGCGGGTCGGCGAGCGGGGCGGTGAAGGCCCGGGCCGTCACCGTCACGGGCCCGAAACCGACGCCCAGAGTGTGCCGGAGCAGCGACATCGCGTGGTACATGTGCGTCGAGGACACCTGGACGGACGTGACCTCGCCGATCACCCCTTCTTTCGCGAGGGCGATACGGGCGGCGTGGCCGGGCATCAGCGTGTACTGCTCGGCGACCTGGACGAGTGCGCCGCCTCCGGCGCGCGTCGCGCCTCCCACGGCATCCCACAGACTCCGAAGCCCGTTCACGTCGGGCGCCGGCGGTGTCTCCGCGAGGACCGGCACCCCGTGCTCGACGAGTTCCCGTACGACCTGGGGCGTGACGTCCCACGGCACCGACGGGATCACGAACTCCGGTCCGCTGCCGCACAGTTCGGCGACCGTCCGGAACGCGGGCACCCCCCACTCCGCCTCCACCTGGGCGGCTCGTTCGGACGAGCGCGTCACCACGCCGGCCACCGCCAGCCGTTCGGGCAGCGCCTTCGCCAGCCGGGTGAAGAACTCGGCCCGCCATCCACTGCCGACGATGCCGAACCGTATGGGTGCTGCGCTCACGTGTCCGCTCCTTCGCGCGTCCGGGGCGCGAGTCTAACCCGGCGACCTGTACCACGCGCCCCCGTGGCCCCGCACCTGCCCAAGGCGTACGGGACCCGGGTACTCCGGTCCACGGGGACTGTGCTGCCCCGGGCCAGCACCCCACCGTTCAGCCGGCCAACTCCGCGACACCGTCGATCAGCCGCTGCACGTCCTCGCCGTCGACGTACACGGCGAGCCCCGCACGCACCGCGCCGGTGTCGCCGAGCCCCAGCAGCCGCGATGCCTCCAGCGCGTAGAAGTTGCCCGCGGGGGCGTTCACACCGCGCCGCGCCAGCCGCTCGTAGACCTCCCGGCCGGGCACCCCCTCCACGGAGAAGAACACCGTCGGCGTACGGCGTGCCGGCGCGCCGTACAGCCGCACCCCGCCGATGCCCGACAGCCCCTCCAGCAGCCGCCCCAGCAGCTCCTGCTCGTATGCCTCGACCGCTCGCATCGACTCCAGCACCCGGCTGCGCCGGTCGCCCGCGGAGGACGCCAGTGAGGCGATGTAGTCCACGGCCGCGGTGGTGCCGGCGAGCATCTCGTACGGCAGGGTGCCCAGCTCGAAACGTTCCGGCACGGCATCGCTGGAAGGCAGCAGCTTGTCCGGTCGCAGCTCCTCCCACAGTCCGGGATCGGCGACCACGACACCGTGGTGGGGGCCGAAGAACTTGTACGGCGAGCACGAGAAGAAGTCGGCGCCCAGGGTGGCCAGGTCGACCGGCGCGTGCGGCGTCAGGTGCACCCCGTCGACGTACAGCAGGGCTCCGACCTCGTGGACGGCCGCGGCGATCGCCGTAACGTCGGGGCGTGTGCCCAGCAGGTTCGACGCCCCGGTGACGGCCACCAGCCGGGTCCGGCCGGACAGCTGTTCCCGCACGGCGTCGACGTTCAACTCACCGCTCCGGGGGTCGAACGCGACCCACCGCACCACGGCACCGGCGGACTCCGCGGCCTGGATCCACGGCCGGATGTTGGCGTCATGGTCCAGGCGGGTGACGACCACCTCGTCACCGGCCGTCCACTGCCGCGCCAGGGCACGGGAGACGTCGTACGCCGCCTGCGTCGCCGACCGGGTGAAGACGACGCCGCGCGGCTCGCAGCCGAGAAGGTCCGCCATGGCCTGCCGCGCTTCCTTCACGACCTGCTCGGCACGGCGCTCCGCGGCTGTCACCGCCCCCCGGTTGGAGATGCCCGAGCACATCACCGCGGCCATCGCCTCGGCGACCTGGCGGGGCACCTGTGAGCCACCCGGCCCGTCGAAGTGGGCCACCTTTTCCCTCAGCGCGGGGAAGTCGTCACGGATTCGCAGGACGTCGAGATGCATGCACCTATCCTGCCGGAGCGCGGATCCCACATGGGGCCGGGTCGCACGGGACGGAACCGACCCCGGGGCAACCGGCTGCATCTGCGCCTGGCGCATGGGCGCCTCGAACTCCAAAACCGGCAGCAGCTGAGCCCTCCCGGGCGCGAGAGCATGTGCCGCTGCGACAGGTGCCGTGGCTGCGGCCATGGGTACGTCAGGGTCGTCACGGTCCGTCGGTGGTGGGGGGTTGGCGGCAGCCACGCAAGTTGTTCTCCAGGGCGATGCGCCAGTGGTGGTCGGCCTGCTGAGCCGTTCCCAGCGCCCCACGCAATTCCAGGCTCGCCAGGCCGTGGACCAGGGCATTGAGCTGGACGGCGATGTCGTACGGGTCGGCCGGGATGAACCGGCCAGCCTCCATGCACCGGGCTACGGCACGGGTCAGGGTTTCGAAGGTGCCCTCAATTTGGGCCAGGGCGGCCTCGTCGGGCCGGAAGTCCGCCACGGGCCGACTGAACATGAGTTCGTACAGGTGCGGATTGGCCTTGGCGGCGGCCCGGTAGGCGTACCCGAGTGCCATGAGCTCGGCTTCCGGATCGCCGTCGGAGGGCACCCCGGCAAACGCTTCGGCCAGCCTGGCGAACCCCTCCAGGAACATCGCCTGCAGCAGGCCCGCCTTGTCGCCGAAGAGGTTGTAGACGGCAGTCGTCGAAACGCCCACCTCCTGCGCGACCCGCCTGGTACTCAGGGCTTGCGGACCCTCTTCTGCAAGCAGGTGGCCCGCCGCGTCCAACAGGTGTCGGCGAAGCTCGTCGTAGTCGCGGATGCGTGGGCGGCCCATGTTGACAAGGGTAACGCAACGATGTTTCATAACACCGTTACTAAATATCCTGTCTCCCTGGCGAAACCGAGCCAGGAGGGCGAGAACAGGAGGGGCTTCATGTCCGCGGGATCCGAACTGCACGTCGTTCTCGGCGCCAGTGGCGCCGTAGGCGGCACCGTCGTCAAGGAACTCATCGCAAGAGGCCGCCGTGTCCGTGCGGTGAACCGCAGCGGCCGGCTCGCCGTGCCGGACGGCGTCGAGGTCAGGCGCAGCGACATCGCTTCGGTCGACGGAGCGGCGACAGCGTGCGCCGGCGCCTCCGTCGTGTACCACTGCGCCGCGCCACCCTACGACCGGTGGGGTCACGAGTTCGCGGCACTGACCGACACGGTCCGCAAAGGCGCGGCGGCTGCGGACGCCAAGCTGGTGTTCGCGGACAACCTGTACATGTACGGACCCGTGACCACACCCATGACCGAGGAGATGCCGTACGCGGCCGGCAACCCCAGAGGGCGCGTCCGCGCCGAGATGGCGAACTCGCTGCTGGCCGCTCATCAGGCGGGCGAACTTCGCGTCGCACTGGGCCGGGCCTCCGACTACTACGGTCCTGGCGGCGAGAACAGCATTACGGGCACGAACGTGTTCGCCGCAGCCCTGCAGGGCAAGGTCGCACGCTGGGTGGGTTCCCTGGACCAGCCCCACTCGCTCAGCTACCTGCCCGACTTCGCCAAGGGCCTGGTGACCCTTGGCGACGATGCGCGGGCCGACGGCCTGGCCTGGCACATCCCCACGGCGGACCCCCTGACGGGCCGCCAGTTCCTGGAGCTTGTCTTCGCGCAAGCGGGCCTGCCCGAGAAGTTCGCCGCCGTCAGCCGCACGATGCAACGAGGTCTTGGCCTGGTGAACCCGACCGTCCGTGCCCTCGGAGAATCCTGGTACCAGCGCGACCGTCCCTTCGTGAGCGACGCCACCAGGTTCACGGACATCTTCGGCCCACTGCCGGCGACGCCCCACCCACAGGCCATCGACGCCACCCTCGCCTGGTTCCGGACCACGCTGGACCGCTGACACCCGTCTTCATGAGCACGGCCCAGCACCAGGGGCAGCCACCGGACGCACGGGATGTGGTGGGTCACCGCATTCCGGCAGCACGGCCACCTGTGGCCTGCCTGGTCGGCGCCGCCGACCAGGCAGGCCACACCAGTCCATGGGTCGGCCACGAGACGACCCGGGCGCAGGAGGCTTCATGAGCATCCTCAGTGCTCACGGATCCTCGACCACCACCAACCGCCCACCGTGAACGCGTTCATCGGAGCAGGATTCGGCAAGGTGCGACGCTCGAACTCGTCATCAATGCGGGCAACCAGCCGACCGAGGTCGCGCCGGGCACCGCAGGGGAGGTGAAGCATGACCTCTTCCAAGTCATCGCGGGCATACTCCACCTCCAGTCCGGGCTGCCAGACCTGGGACGCCTTCAGATAACGGCCGGTTTGCCTGAACGCCCACTCGAAACGGGCGAGCGCATCAGCAACTGCACCAGGCCACATCCGCTCATCCTCGACACGGCGGACAGCTGCACGAGTCCTCGCGGAAACGCCCCGAATCCGCCGAACCACAACGTGTCTGCGAGGCCGCCACCGCTCAGCGCGGACGGCCCCCGGGCGCTTACGCGGCATCGCCCTTTCTGATCAACATGCCGTCATCCTGCCACGCACGAGGCCGGCCCCGCAGGCACCATCGAGACCCCGCTACCCGGAGGCGCTCCTGTGCCCTCCGGCAGCCGTTCTACCCACCCTCGGATGTGGCTCGGCGGGCCCGATGGGTAGGGTCTCGGAGACGAGAGAAGAGATCCTCCGATGGACTCCCGCATACGCCGCATACGCTCCGAGCTGGCGAAGATGCCGTACCAGGCACGCCGTAGTCACTCTGTCTTCGAGGAACGGCACCAGTTCCGCCTCGGCCGGCGCATCAGCCCTTCAGAAGCCGAGGCCTTCGAGACCGAGCACCACGTTGTGCTGCCGGCGGCCTACCGGGCGTTCCTCATCGAACTCGGGGGCAGTGGTGCCGGCCCCTTCTACGGTCTTCTTCCGCTCGAGAGGTGCAGGCTGTTCACGATGAACCCTAAGCCTACGGGTGGCGGCCCTCGCGGATTCACCCATGCGGACCGCTCCGACCCGATGCACGGTGACCTGTTCCTCCACATCATCGAGATGGGCTGCAGCGATCTGTGCCTCATCGCGGTGACCGGTCCCCTTGCCGGCCGTGTGGTCACCGGCAACGCGGACGGCTTCTGGCCTCCGAACGTCTCCTCGGCACCGGACTTCCTCAGCTGGTACGAACGCTCGCTCAACCACATGCGGGATGGCAAGGACAACGCCGCGCTGGGGCTGGCCTCCCCCGGGATCGTCGCGAGCGCCCCATGGGGCCCCCGGGCCACAGCCCAGAAGGTTCCGCGTTCGCGCACGCCGGGTCGTTGACGGCACGCCGACGCAGCGCCCGGACCACCACACCCCGCACGTACAGGTCATACGCGAGCGCTCGGCCGGCAGACCCGCGCACGGCCATGGCAAGGGCATCGGACCGGCATGGCCTGCGTGCGGGGCGCCGGTGTTCAGCGCCGGGCTGCCGCGGCCATGGCAAGGATGCGGTACAGGACGGGGACCGGGATCGCCGGGTTGGTGACCGCCTCGCTCGCCGTGTCGCGGTCGTGCAGCAGCCCGGCCAAGACGCGGGCCGGCAGCCGCGGACTGCGCACCGCCGCGCCGCGGACGTAGCCTTCCGGGTCGTTCAGCAGCCGCACCGCGTCGGCCGGTGACAGCCGGGGGTCCTCAGCCGCGCGGCGGCGCACCTCGGCCTCGGGGTCCCGGGCCAGGCGTGCGACGTCGGCCGGTGTCGACTCCGGATCGTCCAGGGCCAGGCGGCGCATCCGCGCGCTGGGGTCGGTGATGTGGCGCAGCAGGCCCGTACGGGGGAAGTTGGGGTGGCTGCGGGGCGGGCCGGGGTGGCTGAAGCTGCCGTCCCACCAGCGCCAGACCTCCAGCAGCAGGTCGGCCGGCGCGTCCTCGCACGATTCGGCGAGGAACAGGCGGACCACCCGGTCCTCGTCCTGCGCCAGGCGCGCCAGGACGTCCGGCGGGAGGTGCCGGGCTCGGGCCACGCTGCGCCGGACCAGCGGGTGGGACGACGCGGCGAGGCGGCGCATCGCGTCGGCGTCACCGTGCAGGTCTGCCACCCAGGGCAGGGTGTGCGACAGCAACGCCGGGCCGAAGTCGTGGCGTACCGCGGCACGTTGCTCCTCGGCGAGGTCGGGGCGCACTGCCACCGCGGAGCGGATGTCGTCCTGCGGATCCTCTGCCAGCAGGGCGACGCCGCGCGCGCTCAGGCCCGGGTTGGCGGCCAGCGCCCGGCGTACCTCCGCGTCCCCGTCCCGGATCAGCTCCGCCTCCAGTCCGGGCGCCAGGCGGCACCGTTCGAGTGCGCGTCGCGGGTCGGGCAGGTCGGCCAGGACCTCACGAGGCATGGGTACGCCCGTGTGGTGGGCGAGCAGCGCGGCCGTTCGCACCACGGAGTCGGTGTCAGCCAGGAGCCGCTCCCGCAACGGCACAGCGAGGTCCTTCCACCGGGCACAGGCCGCCGCCCGCACCCGGGGATCGGCGTCGGTCACCAGGCCGGGAAGGTGTCGTGCGGGAAACCCCGGGAGTTCGGCGGCTCCCGCGCGGGACGGGCCGGCGAGGAAGTCGTCGTACAGGTCCTCGGGGAGTTCGGCGCCCCAGACGCAGGCGTGCTCCGCCCAGAGCACGCGCCGGTTCGGCGACGGCTCGGCGCGAATCAGGCGTACCCACTGGTCGGAGGTGAGCTTGGGCCGGAAGGTGTCGGCGGGCCTTGACCGCACCCGCGGATCGGGGTGCGCCACGGCGGCGTCGAGGACGGCGGGCCGGTCGCATCCGAGCAGGAAGCCCTCTTCCACATCCAGCAGCCGGATCAGCAGGTCGTCCGTCGCGGCCGGATTGGACCCCATCCGCTCCGCCCAGTGCAGCGGCCACGCAGGCCGGCCGGGCACCGCCGCCCACACCTCGGCGCGCTCGGCCTCCGTCTCCAGCCCGGCGACCACGGCGGCCTCCTCCAGCCGCTCCGGCAGCCGGTCAAGGGCGGTCACCCGAGGCCCTTCCTCGCCTGGAACCTCCGCCAGCAGAACCTGCCCGTCGAGGGAGAGCGCCACGAACCCGGGGTCACCGGTCAAGCCCGGCACGCCGCTCCCGGCGTGCCGGACCCGCGTCCACCAGGAGTCGTTGCCGCCGATCCGGTGCCTGAGGACGGCCACCAGGAACTCACCGTCGGCGTCGCGAAGACGGCGCCACCACGCGGCATCGAGTGCTTCGCGGGCCCCTGCGTCCGGCACCACGATCCCTCGCGCGATCCGCCAGCAGGCCTCCGGCGGGAACAAGCTGCCCGGGCGCACGTCCTCAACGACCGTGAGTCCGGCGCGTACGAGCAGATCGTGGAGTTCCTCCTGTCGTTGCACCCGGTCATGATCCCCGCCCACTCCCGGCGAGACAAGGTCCCCACCCTCGGGCCCAGCCCGCCCGCGTCCACCCACAAGTCACCGACCGCGAGTTCGTTCCACGGGCCCCGCCCGAGCAGCCGGATCCGGACCACCTCGAGCACCGGCGGCCCTCCCGAAAGAGGCGAACCACCCAGAGGTCCTCGCGCCGGCAGACCCATTCCAAGATCCGCAGCGCGGGCCGCGTGGGGACGGTGATCGACCAGGCCTCCTCGCCGGGGCTTGCCTCCGTGGCGGCGTCGCGGACCGGGTGGGCAGGACTGTCGTTCATGAAGCGGGTGCTCCTTCCCGGTCGGGGCCGACGCGAGGTGCCCGTCGGCAAGGTGGTGGCATCACAGTCACGGGGATCGGATAAGAAGTCGTCTCATTTGGTGAGTCTGCGGTAGCAGATGAGGGTGCAGGCGATGCTGGTGAAGGCCAGGAAGTGGTCGGCTGAGCGTTCGTAGCGGCGGTGGAGACGGCGGCATCCGGCGAGCCAGGCCATGGTGTGTTCGATCTTCCAGCGATGCCGGCCCAGGCGTGCGGAGGACTCGATGCCCTTGCGGGCGATGCGGTGGGCGATGCCTCGTTGCCGTAACCATCGTCGCAGGTGAGCGGAGTCATAGGCTTTGTCCGCGTAGAGCTTGGAGGGCTTGCGTCGGCGTGGTCCGCGGCGGGAGCGGATCGGAGGTATGCCGCGGATCAGGGGTATCAGGGCCTGGCTGTCGTGGGTGTTCGCTCCCGAGATCCCGATGGAGACGGGCAGACCGGAGCCTTCGGTGATCAAGTGAATCTTCGACCCTTTCTTGCCCCGGTCGACAGGATTCGGGCCTGTCAGGTCCCCCCTTTCAGGGCCCGCGTGTTCACGGAGTCGATCGCGCACCGGCTCCAGTCCAGCTCACCGCGTGCGCCTAGCTCGTCGAGCACCAGGCGGTGCAGCTTCGCCCACACCCGAGCCTTGGTCCATTCCGTGAACCTGCGATGGGCGGTCGCTCCAGACGGTCCGAACGATGGCGCGGGCAGCTGCTGCCACGTGCACCCCGACGTCGCCACGAACACGATGGCCGCCAGCACTTCCCGGTCCCCGTGCCGTCGCCGGCCACCGCCTTGCGGCCTCGTCGGCGCAGGCGGCACCACTCGCTGGAACAAGGCCCACAACTCATCCGGCACAAGCCGCTCAACGATCCCCACGGCCGCAGCCGACCGAACCGGCCAATTGAGATGACTTCTAAGTTGCCCCGATGAGTGACACGGACCCGCTGGTGCCCGTCCTTGCCGGACTCGTCGTCGACGTCGTCTGGTTCCTCGACAGTTGCGAGGACGACGAAGTCGACCCCGACTCCGCCGTGAAGATGATGGAGAGCGTGAGCTGGGTGCTGGGGCAGCTGCCGCCGGACCAGCGCGATCGCTTCCTGAAGGTGCTCGCCGACCTGGCCGAGGCCGAGCAGGACCCGGGCCGGAGGGAGTTCTTGGATGCTTTCCCCTTCGCCAGCGGCCTGGTCGGCGACCAGGACGACTCAGGTTGAGCCGAAACCTGACCAGGTAAAGGTGCCGGGTTGAAGGCCCTGGACCTCGCCGCGGCGAACCGGTTCCTCCCGGTAGTGCTCGCCCTTGTGCTCCAGAGCCCAGAGAAGGTCACCCTCGGCGAACCGTCCGACCGTCGCCGCGGTGCGCATCGCGCGGGCGAGGTCGGCGGCCCTGTGAGGCTTGGCGAGCGCGACCGCGTCGGCCGTCTTCGGCCTGAACCGGTGGCCCCCACTCGCTGCGGACGACCAGGGCCTCGGGCGTTCACGCGGAGGACTGACCACCAAAATCCATGTCGCGGTCGAGCAGGCACAAAGGCCGATGCCCCTGGTCGTCACCTCCGGGCAGCGCGGGGACTCTCCGCAGTTCCAGGCTGTCCTGGGCCGCATCCGAGTGCCCCGGCTCGGCCTGGGACGGCCACGCACCAAGCCGGACAAGGTCCGTGCGGACAAGGCCTACGGCTCCCGGGCGAACCGTGCTTACCCGCGGCGACGCGGCATCCGATCCGCGATCCCGGAGAAGCGCGACCAGATCGCCAACCGCAAGAAGCGCGGCTCACGCGGAGGGCGAGCACCGAAGTTCGACAAGGACGACTACAAGGAGCGCCACGCGATGGAGTGCGGGATCAACCGCCTCAAGCGCCACCGCGCGGTGGCCACCAGGTACGAGAAGCTCTCCGTCCGCTACGAGGCAACCGTGCCGGTGGCGGCTGTCAACGAGTGGCTGTGACCCTCGGCGCTACGGGAAGACCGGATTCCCGTCAGCACCGATCCATGCGGGCTGATCCGGCTCGCGGCCGACGGCTTGCCAGACCGAGTGTGCCGCAGCGAACTTCACGTCGCCCGGCCCTGTGTCTGCTGGCGCCGTAACGATCTCGAGGACGGAAACGAGCACTTCACGGGCCGATTCGGGAAGTCGCATGAGCGCGTACCAAGCACCCTCCCGTGCTTCGGCCTGGCTCTGTTCATCACCGACGCGGCCGGCGCACACCGCGGTGCCATAGGACCGGTCGCGCCATCCGAACACATCGGCGCCCATCCTGACGTCCGGCTCGCCGGCCACGGCTACGTGAACCGTGACCTGGGCAAACCGTGCCCACTGACTTGTCTGGCGTTGCAGCCTGTACTGCCCCTCCACAGTCCACATTCTCCCAGCACGCACCCCTGGATCGCGACGCCGCAGAGATCACTTTCACAACACGCCCTGGCCTGACCGGCGCCCGGCGGAGCGAGAGCGACGCCGTGTCCCTTGATGAAGGAGGCCGTGTCCTCCGTCACATCCTCCAACCTCATGGCGGCTCCGGCGTCTCTAGGCATGAACGGGTCACCGAGCCCGCGGACAACGCGTCCGCAGAACGACATCGCACCCTCAGGAGGACTCCTTGCCCTGGAATCGCCGCGCCCGTCATCGCATCGCAGCGCTGCCGCTGATTGCTGCTGCCGCGGCAATCGGCGGTTGCGCCTCGACTGCCCCAGTGCCGGCGGCGGACAGGAGCCCTTCCCCATCGGAGTCCGTCGTCGTGCACCCGCAGGCACCTCGGGCCGCCGTCACCGAGAAGCCCGCCGTCACCGAGAAGCCGGTGCAGTACCCGGCATCGGCCCCCGAGTTCACCGTACGAACGCGGTCAGGGCATCTCGTCAACGACTGTGTTCCCAAGCGCCTGCACCAGTACGTCACCACACTGACCACGAAGGACGGCAAGCATCTCTCCACCCTGATCCTGGGAAAGGGGCCCGACGCCGTCTACTTCGGGCACCAGTACGGAGGTCAGATCTGCAACTTCCTCGACCTCGCCGAGGAGTTCGCCGGGCGCGGCTACCGGGTGATGCTTCCGGAGTTCCGCAACCATGTGGCCTCCGAGAAGTCCGCCGCTTCCAGCTCCCTGGACGCGAAGGCCGCCTTCGACAAGCTGAAGGCCCTCGGAACGAAGCGCGTCTTCCTGGCGGGAGCCTCCTGCGGCGGAACCACCGCGGCCACGCAGGGTGTGGCAAGCGGCATTCCCATCGTCGGCCTGACTCTGCTCTCCTCACCTGCACGTTGCGACGGCGACGCCGTGGCGGCGGTGAAGAAGATCAAGAAACCCTCCCTGTTCATGGTCGCGCACGACGACATGCAAGGAGGGCACGAGCGGCAGATCCGGGAACTCTACGAGGCATCCGCCGCACCGCAGAAGCGCCTCGTCGCGATCGACGGCGAAGAGCACGGCACGTTGATGCTGTACGGATCCAAGGAAGACGACCAGCGGCGCACCTTGGTCATCGACTTCATCGTGAACGCCTACGCGGCCGATGACGAGGCCGACGTACACGACTGACACGCCAACTCCCGGCACTGGCCGTACGGGACCTCACCGGACTCCCCCGTCGCCACTCGCGTCGCACGCCAGGAAGGCCCGACCGTACGATGCGCACCAGAGCGAGCGGTGAGCGACGGGGAGCCCCGGGTGGTGGCCTCAGATGAGCGATCCGGCCGCGGATGCACCTCGACGGGCGGGCCGGACCCTGACCTGGGACGCTGCACGGCTGAGCACGCGGGCGAGTAGGCCCGCAAACCGTCGTGCGCGATCACCGGAGCCCACCTGGTCGCCCTGGTCCGCTCCGGCGCGGAGTTCGAGAACGGCGTCCTGGTCGAGCGTTCTGAGAGGATCGCCGCATGACCGGCCAACGCCACACCGCCACCGAATCCCACCAGCCCTCTGCTGAACCGGTCCGGCTCGACCTGTCCGATCCCGACACCCTGCGTCATCTGTGGGAACTTCAGCGGGCCTCCTACGCGGTCGAAGCCCGGCTCATCGGCTTCGACGGCATACCGCCCCTGCACGAGACCCTTGAGCAGTTGCGGGCATGTGACGAGTCCTTCCTCGGGGTTCGCGACGAGTTGAGGCTTGTCGGAGCGGTCGCCTGGACCCGCTTGCCGAACGGTGCTCTGGACATCTCCCGTCTCGTGGTCCATCCAGTCGCGCATCGCCGCGGCGTGGCAACGGCACTGCTCGACGCTCTGGACTCGATCGAGCCCGCGGAACTGACCGTCGTCTCCACCGGAACCGCCAACCTGCCTGCGGTCGCGCTCTATCGTCGGCGCGGATTCGTACCTGTCGGCGAGCGCCAGGTCGCGCCCGGCGTGACGGTCACGTTGCTGGAACGCAAGAACCCGTCAGCATCTCAGTCACTCCACGATCTTTGACGGTTGCTCAACTTGCCGCCCGCCGGCACGCCGAGTGCGAAGAACACCTCAACGTGCCCCGCACCCGAGATCGAGACCGCCGGGGGCACCGACGGCACCCGCAGCATTACCCGCTCAGCGTGGCGGACGCGTCGGCCTCACCTCAGAGCGGGGCGCCGGCCTCTCCGTACTCGCATACAAGTGATGGTTTCAGAATGAGGTTCGCAGGACGCGACCAGCCCAGAGTGTCCTCGCGGATCATGCAACACTCGAGCGTGACAACACCCGAAGAACCACCCAGAGCAGTCCCGCCCGGCGGTCCGTATGCCTGTCCCTGCTGCAAGCTACTGACGCTGGAAGCCCGCGGACACTTCCAGATTTGTGACGAGTGCAGCTGGGAGGACGACGGGCAGGACGACCCGGACGCCGACGAGGTCCGGGGCGGCCCCAACGGGGCGGATAGCCTGACCGACGCACGTCGTCGCTACGCGCAGTACGTCACCACGACGAGGGCAACAGATCCGAGATCGGCAGCCAATGGCGGCCCCGGCAGGTGGCGTTCGCGCCCGAAGCGTCGTCGTAGCTGACTGCTTTGTCCACGATCAGTAAGTGGGCAGAGGTGTCCGCGAGGCGTGGCATGATCCGCCCCATGAGTGAGCGTTCGCTGTCGCCGCGCTGGGTCTCGTCATGGGCCAGCACCGTCTCAGATGCCCTCACCCAGGTGACGGAAGGCTTCGAACGCAGGCACGGCTGTCCTCCCGGCCTCAATCTGGTGCGGCCGGCTGACCACGACGACCGCGAGGCAGCGCGCGCACTGGCCCGTGGGATACAGGCGCCCGATGATCTGATCACCTTCTACAACACCGTAGGCGAGGTCGTGTGGGACGACGTCGTAAACGGCTACTTCATCCACCCCGCCCCGGAGGCCCTCCAGATGCTGACGGCGTACGGGACCATCCCCGTCGGCAACAATCCCCAACCCGGGCTCGTGTTCGGCAGCGACGGCGGCGGCCGCAGCTACGTCACCAACCGCGAAGGCGCCATCTGGCGTACCCGGACGGCGACCCTGGACGAGCCCGAACTCGACCACGTCGCAGACGACCTACAGCACTTCCTCGAACAACTCGCAGAGATCCTGGCACGGTTCATCGACACCGGCGAACCAGGTCGCTTCTGACCCGTGGGGAGCGGCTCTTGGCCGCCTGCCCTCTGCACGCCTTACGATCGTCCACTGTGCTGCGACGGTCGGCGGGGGGCTCGATGAGGCAGAAGCTTGTGAAGCGCATTCGAGCCTGGACCACACAGCGCAAGATCACGGTCTATCTGATCGCGCAGGCGATTCTGCTCATCCTGATCATCACGGCCGTCCGAACCTGGGACGTCGATGTCCCCGCCCTCGCCTACCTCGCTCCATGGCTCAGCACAGCCACCGGCGGACTGATCGGCATCATCCTCGGAACGAAGAAGTCATCCCCGTAACCGGGGCATCCCTCTGGAACAGGATGACCGCAGCGGCCCGCTCGTCGAGGACGGCATCCCTTCCCGGGCGGCCCTGGTGATGAGTTGTCGCGCCCGTACCCGTCACACCTACAGCGGGACTCCACGAGACGGAAGGATCACGTGATGGGTGCGGACATACGGCCTCAGGAGCCGGGCGGGAGCAGTCTGCTCGGCGAGGCCGACACGGAGCCGGCGTTCTCAGGGCTGGCGGAGCGGCACCGGCGGGAGCTGCACGTGCACTGCTACCGGATGCTCGGGTCGCTCGAGGACGCCGAGGACACCGTGCAGGAGACGTTCCTGCGTGCCTGGCGGGGGCGGGCGACCTTCGAGGGGCGGTCGACGTTCCGCGCCTGGCTGTACCGGATCGCCACCAACGCCTGCCTGGACCTGCTCGCCAAGCGCCGGCCGGAGCCCGCGACCGGCGGCGAGGTGCCGTGGCTTCAGCCCTACCCGGACCGGCTGCTCGACGAGTTGCCCGCGGCCGGCGCCGACGAGCCGGAGGCCGTCGCCGTCGCCAGGGAGACGATCGAGCTGGCGTACCTCGTCGCCGTCCAGCACCTCGCGCCACGCCCGCGCGCCGTACTCATCCTGCGCGACGTGCTCGACTGGCCGGCGAAAGAGGTCGCGGAGCTCCTCGGTGACTCCGTCCACTCCGTCAACAGCGCGCTGCAGCGGGCCCGCGCCGGCATGCGGGAACACCTGCCCGCCGAGCGGCAGGACTGGAGCGGCGGCATCGAGGACTCCGGGACGCGCGAGCTGGTGCGCCGATTCACCGACGCCAGTGTCGCCACGGACGTGGCCCGGCTCGCCGGCATGCTCCGTGACGACGTCCGCTGCTCGATGCCGCCCACGCCGGGCCTGTCCGTGGGGCGCGACGCGGTGGTGACCGGCTGGATCGAGGACGGCTTCGAGGGCATGCAGGGACTGCGCGGCGTGCCCACGTCGGTCAACCGGCAGCCCGCCGTCGCCTTCTACCTCTGGAACGAGCGCGAGAGCGCCTTCCTGCCGTTGACCCTCGACGTCCTGCGCATCACCGGCGGGCTGATCACCGAGATCGTCATCTTCCACGCCGACCGGTTCCCCCACCTCGCACTGCCGGACCGCCTGCCGGCGGACGGCACGCGGTAGCACCGGGTCAGACGCCGCCACGGTGACGCTTGTGTCGCCGTGGTACCGACTCCCGCGCCCTGCGCAGCCCAACCGTCACATGCCGGTCAGCACACGCCGTAGGCCACTCACCGGATGAGGGAGAAGCGAGTTGAACGACGCCCAGGACACCGGGGCCGTCACAGGCCGGGCACCCGGCCGGACCAGCCGCACCCGTCGGCTCTGCAAGCTCGCCCGAACCGGCCTCATCGCCACACTCGCGGCAACGGTGGCCACCACGCTCGCCGCTGCGCTCGCCCGGGCCGCCGGCGTCGACTTCGAGGTCCCCGACGGAGGCCAGGCAATCCCCCTGCCCGGGTTCGCCGTGGTGACCGGCTTCTTCTCCGCCGTGGGCGTCGTGCTGGCCGCCGCTCTTCTTCGCTGGAGCGCCCGCCCCGCCAAGCGGTTCGCGTGGACGACAGCGTCGCTGACCGCGATCTCCCTGGCCCCACCCCTGCTGTCCGGGGCGGACACCGCCACCGCCACCGCCCTCCTCGGGCTCCACCTCGTCCCCGCGGCGGTGATGATCCCCACCCTGGCACGGACCCTCCACGCCCGGACGGATTGACGGACCGGCAACACGACAACGCACGGCACAAGGCACACGCGAGCGCGCCTACACCCGCCGGCGCGAGTAACCGGGGTCTGCATGACCCGGGTCCGCACGCTGTTCAGGGGGCGGCGGGCTCTCACCCCAGCGGGTCCGGCCGATGCCGCCGCGATGCGTCCACGCCGCGCCGGCAGCTGCGCCGGCACCCGTCCAGCGACCCGACTCACGACGAGCCATACGGGTCCGCGGGTCGCGAACAGGATCGTCCGCCGACCGCACTGAAGGCCGCAAGCGGCGGCACGACAGGGGCTTCGCACGGTCCGGTCATCCCCTACGGAGGCCGCCGGGCGCGGATCGGCTACGCCGAAGCCGCCCACGACCAGGTCGGACCAGCCAGGAAGGCCCGCATCGGCGGAGGGGAGGCCCGGTCGCGCCTCCGGTGGGTGCGGCCGGTCCGGCTTGCACACCCGAACAGGCCGGCAGTCGCCGTGGTGGCGACGCAGCCACGGGCGCCCGTCATCCACACTGCGGTCGGCATGCGCGCTCCTGTCAGGGATGACGGTGGTGCGTCGTGGATCCGCTCGCCGCGTGGCGAAGCGTCACGAGCGTGGTGCAGAGCGTCACCCCTGTCAAGGTGCTATCCACCTTTCATTGGATTCAATTCGCGAATGACGGCGATCTTTTGACGGTTCGCCAAAAAGATTTTGGTGACTGCGTCCAAAGCTCTGGACACCACTGGGGACCCCGGTTTAGCGTTCCAGCCGATCGACACGATGTTGCGCCGATGTAACGACAGTGCGGCCTTGCAACCCACCCGCCCCGCACGCCGGGGCCATACGTGACGCGTCCTCACCTCCGACGAGCAGCCGACCTCCACCCGCCCGCGAGCGGCGGCCTTCCCTCGTCACAGATGTCCCGCACTCCGCAGCACCCCGCCCTGGCGGGGGTTCCCGGCCGCGGCATGTCGCCGTGGCCGTAACCGCAGCAGAAAGGGAAGCCCCATGAAGATCCGTTCGTACCTCGTCGCAGCCTCGCTGGTGGCCTCGGGCGGGCTGGTCACGATTGCGGCGCCCGCGCAGGCGGCGCTCACGACCACCTGTGTGGGAGAAGGCGGGGCCGTCACCGTGAGCGGCGCCCTCGTGGTGCCGGCCGGTGCGTCCTGCACGCTGACCGGTACGAAGGTCAAGGGCACGGTGACGATCGAGGCCGGCGCCGACCTCGTCGCGAAGGGCGTCACCTTCAGCAGCACCGTCGCCGTCGGGAACAACGCCTACCTGGACATCACCGACAGCAGCGTCAAGGGCGCGGTGACCCAGCAGGGAGCCTTCGGCGTGCACGTGCAGAACACCACGGCGAGCGGCGGCATCTCAGCCGTCGACGGCTTCCTCTACAGCGTCGACGCCACGGTCAAGGGAGACATCAGAGCATCGTCCGGCGAGCTGTACATCTCGGGCACCACCGTCTCCGGCGCCGTCGCCGGTGACGCGAACCTCTACACCGACGTGTACGACACCACGGTCGGCAAGACGCTCACGGTGAGCGCCAACACGCTCGGCGGTGTCCTGTGCGCCAGCGAGGTCGAGGGCGACACGGTGTACAAGGACAACTCCGACAACCTGCAGCTCGGCGGCGACGGCCCGCTCAGCTCCTGTGCGCAGGCCACCTACCTCGGCGGCGACCTCGCGGTCACCGGCAACAACGCGAACGCGGTCCTGGACAACACCATCGTCCGCGGCAAGCTCACCGCCACCGACAACAGCCCCGCACTCCAGGTGGGCCCGCTGGCCCGCGTGCGCGGCGGCATCGCCGCGACCACCACCGCCCCCTCGGCGTCGCTCGCCCGGGCCGCCAAGGCGGCCCCGCAGGACCGCGGCGCCGACCTCGCCGCGAAGGTGGCGGAGCGTACCGCGCAGGCGAAGACCGAGGCGGCCGCCGCGGGCAGCGGGCTGTGATCCCGGCCCGTCCACGGACGACCAGCGCTCGGCAGCGTCACCACAGCACACCTCACACCCCACTCTTCTTCGCCGCATCCCCCAAGGAGTGACCGTGGGCCACCTGGACAAATCCTTCGACCGCAGAGACTTCCTGCGGGCCACCGCCGGCGCCACCGTGGCGCTCGCCGCCGCCTCCGTCGTCGGCGCCGCGACGGCGTCGTCCGCCGCCGCCGCGCCCAGCATCCTGTCCATCCCGAAGGACCGCATCTCCCTGCAGCTCTACAGCGTCCGCGACAAGGTCACCTCGCTGGGCTTCCGGGTCGTCCTGGAGGAGATGGCACGCATCGGCTACAAGGAGATCGAGTTCGCGGGATACACCCAGAACACCTCGATCCTCGGCCGGCAGATCACTCTCCAGGAGATCCGTCAGCTGCTCGACGACAACGGCCTGAAGGCGATCGGCAGCCACGTCGGCATCGGGGACTTCCGCTCCAACCTCCAGGGCCAGCTCGACGCGGCGCAGATCCTGGGCATGCCGCACGTCGGCACCGCCAACGCACCGTCGAACTCCAACACGGTCTCCGGCTACCTCGCCGCCGCGGAGGAGTTCAACACCTGGGGGCAGGCCGCCGCCGCCCGCGGTCTGAAGCTGTACCAGCACAACCACGCCGGCGAGTTCGCCTTCGCCACCGACCAGCCGTCGGTCCGGCTGTACGACGTCTTCCTGCGCAACACCGACCCGCGCTACGTCTACTTGGAGATGGACGTGTACTGGGCCTACGTGGGCCAGCACCGCTGGCCGGGCTTCGACCCCGCGGCCTACGTGCGCAACCAGCCCTACCGGTACCCGCTGTTCCACATGAAGGACGGCGCCGCCAACTCGAGCGCGGACGGCTACTCCATCGTCGAGTTCGGCGCCGGCGTCCTGCCGTACCAGCAGTTCATCCGGGACATCGGGGCCCGCGGCAGCCACGTCGGCATCTGGGAGCAGGACACCGCGCCCAACACCCAGCCCAACCCGCCGGGTTCGTTCGGCGCCGCGCAGCGCAGCTTCACCGCGCTGAATCAGCTGCTGGCCTGATCGCAGGCACCCCACCGGGCCCGGCCCGCCGGTGACGCGCCGCTCCCACGGCGCAACCGGCGGGCCGGCCCGGCCGCGCACCTCCTGACCGGCACAGACCAAGGAGACGCATCACTGTGTACCGTACCCTGAGAGGCCTCATGGCCGGGGTGCTCCTCGCATCGCTGCCCATGCTGAGCGGTCTCGCCTTGGCACCGGCCGCGCAGGCGCACCCGGACGACGCGCTCGCGACCGCGGCTGCCGACCCCGCCGTGGACTGGTCGAACTACGAGAAGGTCACGCTCAGCAAGAACACCGGCGAGCCGATCGACCTCGCCGTGCTGCCCGATCTGCGCGTCCTGCACACCGCCCGCAACGGCGACCTGCGGATGACGGACCCCGGCACCGGGATCACCAAGGTCGTGAACCACCTCGACGTCTACCAGAACTCAGAGATGGGTCTGCAGACCGTCACCCTCGACCCGGACTTCGCCACCAACCACTGGGTCTACCTCTACTACTCGCCGCCGCTGAGCACTCCCACCGGTTCGGCCCCCGAGCGGCTGCCGGCCGGGCAGACCGACGCCTACTGGAAGCAGTGGGAGGGCTACGACACCCTCACCCGCTTCAAGTGGACCGGTGACCAGCTCGACCTGTCCACCGCCCAGGAGATCATCCGCGTCACCACCAACCGCGGCCAGTGCTGCCACGTCGCCGGCGACGTCGACTTCGACGCGCAGGGCAACCTCTACCTGTCCACCGGCGGCAACACCCCCGCGTCCGGGCCCAATGTGAACGGCTACACGCCGATCAACGACGCGGCCACCTACAACCCCGGCCTCGACGAGCGCCGCGGCTCCGGCAACACCAACGACCTGCGCGGCAAGATCCTGCGCATCCACGTCCAGGACGACGGGTCCTACACGATCCCGTCGGGCAACCTGTTCCCCGTCGGCACGGCCAAGACCCGTCCCGAGATCTTCGTGATGGGCCTGCGCAATCCGTACCGGATGACGGTGGACAAGGCCACGGGCGCCGTGATGTGGGGCGACTACGGCCCCGACGCCGGCAACGCCGACGCCAACCGCGGGCCGATGGGATACGTCGAGTGGGACACCACCACCACGGCCATGAACAGCGGCTGGCCGTTCTGCACCGGTGACAACACCCGTCCCTACCGGGACTTCGACTTCGCCACCCTCACCCCCGGCCCCGCCTTCGACTGCGCCGCGCCGGTCAACGACTCCCGCTGGAACACCGGCCTCACCGAGCTGCCCCCGGCGAGGGCGGCCACCTTGTGGTACGGCGACCGCGACACCGACCAGCCCTGGCCGGAACTGACCGCCTTCCGCGGTCCCGGCGGCCCCGGCGGCCAGGCCCCGATGGGCGGCCCGGTCTACCACTACGACGCGTCCAACCCCGCTCCGGGCAAGTTCCCGGCCTACTGGGACGGCAAGGCCTTCTTCGGGGAGTTCTCCCAGGACTACGTCGCCGCGCTGACCCTGGCCGGCCCGGACGGACCGGTCACCAAGCTGGAGAACGTCCTGCCCAACAGCGAACGTTCCGCCAACGGCATCCCGCAGTGGGACAACCCGATGGACCTGGAGTTCGGCCCCGACGGCGCGCTCTACGTCCTCGACTACGGCGACGGCTTCTTCCGGCAGAACCCCGACGCGGGCCTCTACCGGATCGACTACGCGGAGGGCAACAAGGCCCCCACCGCGGTGATCAGCGCCAGTCCCTCCTCGGGCCAGGCGCCGCTGACCGTCTCCTTCAGCGCCACGGGTTCCAGCGACCCGGAGGGCAGCACCCTCACCTACCAATGGGACCTCGACGGCAACGGCACGTTCGAGACCACCGGCCCGACGGCCAGCCGCACGTACCCCGACAACGGGCAGCTCCAGGCCCGCCTCAAGGTCACCGACCCCGAGGGCAAGACCGGCCTGACCAGCAAGCAGATCACCGTGGGCAACACCGCCCCGACGGTCACGTTCACCTCCCCGCCCAACGGTGGCTTCTTCACCTGGGGCGACGTGGTGCCGTACGCCACCCGGATCGACGATCCGGAGGACGGCACCAACGTCGACTGCACCAAGGCCGCCTGGACCCTCGGCCTCGGCCACAACCAGCACGGCCACCCGGTGACCAGCGGGACCGGCTGTTCGGGGGCGATCACCACCCCGGCCGACGCCGGCCACGGTGACACGGAGAACGTCTTCGGCGTCCTCGGTCTCACCTACACCGACCGGGGTGCCGGCAGTGTGCCCCCTGCCACCAGCGACGCCCAGGTCGTCCTCAACCCCGCGCTCATGCAGGGCGAGCACTACGACTCGGCCCAGGGCGTCACGATCACCGATGACACCACCGCCTCCGGACAGCGCAAGCTGACCGCCTTCGACGCCGGAGACTGGATCGGCTACGACCCGGTGTCCTTCTCCGGCATCACCGGGGTGCAGACCCGCGCCACCGGTGCCGGCACTCTGTCGCTGCGCTGGGGCACGCCGCGGTCCGACCCGTTCGCCACGATCACGGTCCCGGCGGGCGACGGCTGGCAGACGGTCAACACGGCGCTGGGTTCGGCTCCCACCGGCACAGGGCAGCTGTTCGTCACCTCCTCGGGCGGTGTCGACGTGGACTCCTTCACCTTCCAGGGGTCCGGTATCGCCGACAGGACCCCGCCGACGGTGACGGCCACCCTCAACCCGGCCCAGCCAGGCGGCAGCAACGGCTGGTACACCGGCAACGTGTCGCTGACCGTCAACGCCACCGACAACGGGGCCATCAAGAGCCGGGAGTACTCGCTCAACGGCGGAACGACCTGGCTGAGCGCGAACAGCACGGTCACCCTCTCCACGGAGGGCATGAGTTCCATCCGGTACCGGGCGACGGACACCGCCAACAACATCTCCGCCGTGGGCACCGTCGCCGTTCGCATCGACAAGACCGGACCCGCGGTGACGGTCACCGGTGTGACGGCCGACACCGCCTACGGGGACTCCCAGCGCCCGACGCCGGTGGTCTCGGTCACGGACGCCGTCTCCGGTGGGCCGACCGCGACGGCGACGCTGGACGGTACGGCGGTCACCCCGGGGCAGCCCCTGCTGCTGTGGCGGTTGCCGCTGGGCGGCCACGACCTGGTGGTCACCGGTCGTGACGCGGCGGGCAACACCACCACCCGCACCGTGCACTTCACCACCACCACCTCCTTCGACGAACTGGACACGCTGATCACCCAGCTGCGTGCGGAGAACCGGCTCACCGAGCAGGGCCGGCAGCGCCTGACGGTCCGGCTCGACCACGCCCGGGCGCACGCCGACGCGGGCCGCACCAACCAGGCGGCCGCCGTCCTGGACCAGGTCGCGCAACTGGCGGCGGACACCAAGCTGGTGACCGACGCGACCGCGCGGACCGCGCTGGCCCGCGATGCCCTCGCCGTGAAGGGAGGCCTGGCCGGCTGATGCGAGGGGGTGCTGCCCGGCCGTCACGGCGCCGGGCAGCACCCCGCCGGTGGCTCCAGGGCTCTCCGGTGGCCGTCGCGGGACGGCGGCCGCCCGCCCTGGAGTTCGTCCACATGCCCGGCCGTCCCAACTGGGGTTCCCATCGGGCGTCTTCCCGGCACACCGGCGCTTTCTTCGTTTCGGATTTAACTTTCGGCGATTCGCGTGAAAGCCATTGACGCTTATTAAGTGACGCCTCTAACGTTTTGTCATACATTCGGCCGATACCCAGGAAGTGGGCCCGTGAGCATCCAGTACCGCGTGCTGAGCCTGTTGCGCGACCTCGGGCCGCTGTCGCGCGCACAGCTGTCCGACGAGCTGGAAGTGGCGAGGCCGAGGCTACTGGCGGAACTCGAAGCCCTGATCGCCGCCGGAAAGGTGCTCGAGGCAGGGCGGGCCACCTCTCGCGGCGGCCGGCCTTCCACCCTCGTCCAACTCGATCCCGACATCCGCTTCGCGGCGGTGGACCTCGGGGCCAGTTCGATCGACATCGAGATCACCGACGGAGGGCTGAACCCGATCGCCTCCTACGCCGAGGCCGCCGACATCCGCAAGGGCCCGCGTGCGGTCCTGGACAGGGTCAACGAACTCCTGAACAAGATGGCGGACCAGGCCGGTTGCGCGCGGTTCAACTCCATAGGCATCGGGCTGCCCGGGCCGGTCAGCTTCAAGGAGGGGATCTCGGTCTCCCCGCCGATCATGCCGGGCTGGGACCGCTTCCCCGTCCGGAACACCCTCACCCGCGCGCACGGCTGCCCGGTCGTGGTGGACAACGACGTGAACGTGATGGCCCTCGGCGAGGGGTACGCCGGCGTCGCCAAGGCCGTCGACAACCTGCTGTTCGTCAAGATCGGCAGCGGCATAGGCTGCGGCGTCCAGGTCCACGGCCACATCTACCGCGGGTCGGAGGGATCCGCGGGCGACATCGGCCACATCCAGGTCGAGGCCGAGGGACCGGCGTGCGCGTGCGGCAAGACCGGCTGTCTGGAGGCCTTCTTCGGCGGTGTGGCCCTCGCCCGGGACGCCACCGCCGCCGCCCGTTCGGGGCAGTCGCCTGCGCTGGCCGAACGCCTCGCCGCGGAGGGCCTCCTCACCGCGGTGGACGTGGCGGAGTGCGCGGCCGGCGGCGACGTCACGTGCGTCAACCTGATCCGGGACGGCGGCCACCGGGTGGGACAGGTCCTCGCCACGCTGGTCAGCTTCATCAACCCGTCGATGATCGTGATCGGCGGGGGCGTCTCCGGGCTCGGCCACCTGCTGCTCGCCGAGATCCGCAGCGTCGTCTACAAGGGCTCGCTACCACTCGCCACGGGGAACCTGCAGATCGTGCTGTCCGAACTCGGCCCGCGGGCCGGAGTGGCCGGCGCGGCATTGCTGGCCAGCGAACTCGACTTCGAGAACCATCTCTGACGACCGGGGCGAGTCCGTCGGCCACCCCACGGGGAACACGAACTGCCCGCGGCGGGAGGCCGACGAGCGGGGGTGCCCGGCAGCCAGGCCAGTGCCCTACCCACTGCCCATCCGGCGCAGCGGTCGGTCAGACGTCAGGGTCGACTTCGGGGTGCGTGAACCGCACGGGCTTGCCCAGCGACCGGGCGTAGGCGATTTCGGCCCGGGTGCTGTCTCCGATGTAGTCGCCGACCACGAGCACCTCGTCAGCGAGCCGGATCTTCGCCCGGTGCAGATCGTCGAGTCGGACCTTCAGCGCCTCGGCCTCGACAGGATCGGACCACAGTTCGTGCGGCGACTTCACGTCACAGCCCGGTTTGACGACGATCCTTCCGGCCGCGGTCTCGCGCAGGTCGGCCTCGGTCATCTCGGCCATGAAGCGGGTGGAGCCGCAGATCACCACGATACGCGGGAGGCTCAACAGCTCCTTCGCGTCGGCGAGTGTCTCCTCGGGGGTCAGCCGTTGCGGGTATGACACCGGTTCCTCCTGGTCGTGTGGTCCGAGGGGTGCCTGCGGAGAAGAGGACGAGGATCTCCAGGATCGATTTGCGACGAATGACGCGGCGCCCCTCGCGCCGGCACCCTATGTGACGCTTCTGTACTTCAGTCGGGCCGCGTGCCGTGTCCGCCTTGGGCGGGGCGGCGGTAGGCGCCGTACCACCAGATCCGGGCGAGTTCCCGGGCGAAGGCGGCGTCACGGCTGCCGTCGTCGACGCTGATGTGGTGTGCGATCGCCTGGGAGCCGCCCCAGACGATGATCCGGCTCGCGGCGCCAGCGTCGACGTCGGCCGGCGTCGTGCCGGCGGCCTGCTCGGACAGTACGGTGCGCAGCGTGGTCTCCTCGAACCCTTCGAGGTTGGCCGTGTAGAAGTCGCCCACCGCGGAGTCGTAGGCCGCCGCCTCCCGGACCGCGGTGAGCACGCCCTGATGGGTGCGGTGGATCCTGATGACTTCCTCGAAGAACCGGGCGAAACGGTCGGCCCCGTCCTCGCCGGCGGCGGGGTCCCACTGCCGTGCCAGCGCGAGCAGTGACTCCCGCAGACCGTCGGCAAGCCGCACCAGGACGTCCGACTTGCTCGGGAAGTGTGCGTAGAACGTGGCGCGGGACACACCCGCCTCTTCCAGGAGCCTCTGGACGCTGATGTCGGAGAAGGCCGTGCCGGAAGCGAGCATGCGCTCCAGGGTGGACGTCACCTGCGCCCGGGTCGCGGCCGAACGCGCAGCGTAACTGTCGGCCTGGCGGCGGGTCATGGGTCGCATCAGGCGTCCTCCAGTGTGTGTCGTGCCTCGCATCCACCGGGCTCGTGCGAAAGAGGTCCGCGATGGTGACAGGGATCCCCCCACAACTGCTCGCCCCCACCTTCCCCGAGGTGGAAGCGGACCCGTGCCGATGGGGGGCCTGCCGGCGGCTTCGTGCTGCCGCGAGGCCGGCCCCCCATTGTGCCCGGAGGTTTCCTGATCAGCGCACCACGGGCAGGGCGTAGTCCCACAGCCGGTCCGCGGCGGCCGGGTCCACCGACCACTTCGCGACGCCCGCCATCACCTCGGGGCCCCCGTCGACGACGGGCGATTCCTGGTTGTCCTCGAAGTACCGCCCTGTCACACCGTCCAGGAGCGGGGAGGCGGCCAGCAGCACCGTGGTGGCTGCTCCCTGGGCCGGGGTCTTGAAGTAGTCGGGGGTGACCAGGTTGCCGTCCGCGTCCATGGCACCGAGGGCCTGCATGGTCGCCTGGTCCATGTGGCGAGTCAGGTTGGTGTGGATCCACCCCGGCGCGCAGGCGTTGGCGGTGATGCCGTGTTCCGCCCACCGGCGGCTGATCCCGACGGCGAGCAGCACGTCCGCGGTCTTCGACTGCGCGTAGGCGACGAACGCGTCGTAGGGGTGTCGCTCGAACTGGGGGTCGTCGAAGTCGAACCCGGCCCGCAGCTGGGCACCGGAGCTGAGCACGACCACGCGCGGCTTCTCGGCGGCCCGCAGGGCGTTGTGCAGACCGACCGCGAGGGCGAAGTGGCCGAGGTAGTTGGTGGCGAGCTGCATCTCCCACCCCTGTGCGTTGACCTGATGCGTGGGGAGCATCATCACGCCGGCGTTGGCGATGAGGCCGTCGAGCGGCCCGCTCCAGTCGTCGCAGAAGGCGCGGACGGAAGCCAGGTCGGCAAGGTCGACTGCCACGGCCCGGGTGCCCGGCAGCTCCTTGACCAGCGGCTCCGCGTCAGCGGGGTTCCGCGTGGCGATCGTGACCTCCGCTCCCGCGCCGGCCAGCGCGCGCACCGTCTCGACACCGAGACCGGACGCCCCTCCGGTCACGATCATCCGGCGCCCGCTGAGATCGACTCCCTCAAGTACCTCAGCAGCGGTGGCCCGCATGCCGAACGACGTGGTTGTCAGTGTCATGGCTGTGCCCTGCCTTCACGAAGAGCTGGTTCCTTGCCCGGCCGGTGGGGTCCCCCACGGCTTCGGCCGAGGCATCACGACCAAAACCATACATGGTGTTCAGACTCGCGTTCTGGTCCGGCAGGGGCGGGCGGCACGCGGTCCGGACCCCCCTGACGTGATCCGCGTCACACGGCGGTCCGCCCGATCGGGTGAAGATCGATCGGGCTACGCTGCGGGGATGGCATGGACGAGGCCGACGTACCGCTTGGTGGACGGGGAACGGGTCGACGGGGCGTGGTGCCACGTGTGGACCACGTCGTACGGGGGCTACCACCTGGCTGATCTCTTCGTCTACGCCGACGGCGCGATCCGCTGCGGGGGCCAGATGGATGTGCAGGGACTCCGGGAGCGGCTGGCGTCCGGATCGATCGCTCTGAGCGACCCCGAGCGTCCGGCCCCAGCGCCGACCCGGGAGGGTCCCCGGTGGTCCGCCCGCTATCCGGAACCGCTGACGGACGAGGGCTTCGTCGGCGAGGTGCGGGACGAGATCGAGTCGCTGAGCGGGCGGCCGACCAGTTCGGACCGGTGCTGGGAGGCGATCAGGCGCTACCAGCAGGAGCCCACCGAGGACAACCGGAAGGGTGTCCGGGCGGCGTATCTGACCATTCCGGCGCATCGGCGGGTCTACGTACTGGGCGACATGGACCGGCAGGACATCCCCTTGCGGCAGCTGGTCACTGATCTCGGCGAGCCCGTCGGCGGCGACGGCCCGATCGCCACGGCGGAGATGCACCGCGAGGTGCTGGAGTACTTCCGGGCCGGCGACCGGGGCGAGGAACGAAGCCGTGAGCTGCGCGGGGTGCTGCATGCCGATGATGCGCAAGAGGCGGGGACTCCCGCGATCACGTCGAACGAACGGGGCAACCCACCGAGCGAGCCGCCCGAACGACTGGACCTGTTCGTCCTGCGCAACGAGTTCCCGGCGCCGTTCCTCTACCGAGGGCAGCGATATCCGACGGTGCTGCACGGCTACTGGGCCCTGGCTGCGGCCGACCGCTCCGACCACGATGCCATCCGCGATGCGACCACGGTCGGCGAGGCTCACGAGACCGGCGGCCGCATCCCACTACGGGCCGAGTGGGCCCTCGTCCGCACCGCCATGATGGCCGCGCTGTTGCGCGCGAAGTTCACCCAGCACCCCGAACTCGCCGAGGTGCTGCTGTCCACGGGCGACGCCCGGATCAGCTACACCGGCATCTCGGAGTCGCCGCACTGGACCGACCGCGGTCCGCGGGAAGGCCGGAACTGGGTGGGTCGCCTGCTCGAACTCACCCGAGCGGAACTCCTGGCGGATCGGGTGGTCGACGAGGGAGAGTAACCACACCCCGGCGACCGCGCAGGCATCATCGGGGCGGGCGTGCCGATGCGGTGAACCCTGGGCGGACGCCCGCACGGCGGCACGATATGTGACTATGCTTCGGAAAGTCCCGGCCACTCGTCCGGCCCACCCCCCTGCCACTCGATGAGGTCACTCTCCTCGACCGCCATCCGGTCGAGGTCGGCGAGTCGCAGGATCTCGATGACGTCATCCAGGTGGGAGGCGATGCCCACGATCACGTCCCCGTTGGTGACCCGGCGGGAGCCGTCCAGTGCCGGGCTGTGCACCACGATGTGCGGACGCCTGGGTGATGGCTGCGGCATGACTGACCTCGCGGTATCTGTTGTCCACGGCAGCCGGGAATGGTCTGCCTGCCTGTGACGGTGGCCTTGCGAAGGCGACGCCATCCGCCGGGCCGGCGGGGCCCCAGGACCTGTTACGCCC
This sequence comes from Streptomyces sp. NPDC008238, assembly GCF_042956445.1. Classification (NCBI taxonomy): domain Bacteria; kingdom Bacillati; phylum Actinomycetota; class Actinomycetes; order Kitasatosporales; family Streptomycetaceae; genus Streptomyces; species Streptomyces sp. NPDC008238. Next base: position 93,699 of record NZ_JBIBGK010000005.1, read on the forward strand.
CGTCCGGCTTCAGTCGTGCGTGAAGAGGGGCTTCCCGGCCAGGGCAAGGTGGGCCTCGCCGAGCGCCTGGTTCTGCGTCGGGTGGGCGTGGATGAGGTGGGCGACCTCGGCCGGCAGCGCCTCCCAGTTGTAGATCAGCTGTGCCTCGCCGACCTGCTCGCCCATGCGGTCGCCGACCATGTGGACGCCGACCACGGCTCCGTCCTCGACCTGGACGAGCTTGATCTCACCCGCGGTCCTCAGAATCCGGCTCTTGCCGTTCCTGCCGAGCGGGACCTTCGTCGAGACGACCTTGTCCGCGCCGTAGACCTCCTTGGCCCTGGCTTCGGTGAGGCCCACGGAAGCGACCTCGGGGTGGCAGTAGGTCACCCGCGGCACACCGTCGTAGTCGATCGGAACGACGTTCAGGCCGGCCAGACGCTCCGCCACCAGGATGCCCTCGGCGAAGCCGACGTGTGCGAGCTGGAGCGTGGGGACCAGGTCGCCGACGGCGGATATGGTCGGGACGTTCGTCCGCATGTACTCGTCGACCAGGACATGACCCCGTTCCATGGCGACGCCCTGCTCCTCGTAGCCCAGGCCACGCGAGACCGGGCCGCGGCCGACGGCCACGAGCAGGATCTCCGCCTCGAACTCCTTGCCGTCGGCGAGGGTGACCTTGACACCCTCGTCGGTGTACTCGGCCTTCGAGAAGAAGGTGCCCAGGTTGAACTTGATGCCGCGCTCGCGGAACGCGCGCTCGAGGAGGTCCGAGGAGTTCTCGTCCTCGAGCGGCACGAGGTGTCCGAGCCCCTCGACGACCGTGACGTCGGCTCCGAAGGACTTCCAGGCGGAGGCGAACTCGACACCGATGACGCCGCCCCCCAGGATGATCGCCGACTTCGGCACCCGGTCCAGGACGAGGGCGTGATCCGAGGAGATGATCCGGTCGCCGTCGATCTCCAGGCCCGGCAGGGACTTCGGTACGGACCCGGTCGCCAGCACGATGTGGCGGCCCTCGATGCGCCGGCCGTTGACGTCGACGGAGGTAGGCGAGGACAGGCGGCCCTCGCCCTCGATGTAGGTGATGTCGCGCGCCTTCACCAGTCCTGTCAGGCCCCGGCAGAGGCCGTCGACCGTCTCGTCCTTGAAGCGCTGCACGGCCGCCATGTCGATGCCCGCGTAAGAGACCTTCACCCCGAACGACTCTGCGTCGCGGGCCTGGTCGGCGATCTCGCCCGCGTGCAGGAGGGCCTTGGTGGGGATGCACCCGTTGTGCAGGCAGGTGCCGCCCAGCTTGTGTCTCTCGACCATCGCCGTGCGCAGGCCGAGCTGGGCACCGCGAAGAGCGGCGGCGTAGCCCGCGCTGCCGCCGCCGAGGACGACGAGATCGAAACTTTCGGTGGCTCCCGACATGAGGGCCCTCCCTTTCGCATTGACTGTGTGGATGGAGCCGACCACTGCGCGGCATGTCACGGCCCGCCCGGTCACGGGCGGGTCGTCATGACCGGCGGCCCCGGTCGGCGGCCCGGTGGTCCGGGGCAGGCCGGCATGAACGACCGAGGTGTCCGCGGGTCTTCGCACGTCGGCCACGGCAGGTCCGGTGGCCGGGGCTGATCAGACGAAGGTGAACAGCTGGTCGTGCTCGAACCGGGAGACCGGGCTGGTGTACACCTTTGCCGGATCGGGGTAGCCGAGCGCCATCAGCACGGTCGTGGTGTGCCCGGTCTCACGGATCTTGAAGGCCTTGTCGACACTGGTCGGGTCGAACCCTTCGAGCGGCATGGCTTCGACGCCGAGCTCGGCGGCCGCCATCATGGTCAGACCCATCGCCAGGTAGGTCTGCTTCTCCATCCAGTGGTTCAGGTCCTTGTAGCCGTAGTTGCGCAGGTTGAGGAAGTCGCGGGTCATCGACTCCCACATCGCCTGCTTCGCCGGGTCGGGGAACCGTCCGTCGCCCCGCTCCTTGGCGAACACCGCCTCGAGGTGGCTTTCGGGAAGATCAGCCCTGGTGGTGAGGATGACGGTGTGTGAGGCGTTCAGGATCTTCTCGCCGTTGTCCTGGAACCGTTCTCCCAGGTTGGCCGCCAGCCGCTCCTTTCCTTCGGGCGTCGCGAGGACGTAGAAGTGGTTGGGCTGCACATTCGTCGACGACGGCGTCGAACGCAGGAACCTCAGCAGTTGCTGGAGGGTCTCCTCCGGGATGGTCCTGCTGGGGTCGAAGTACCTGGTGAGGTGCTTGTTCATGAGCTTGTCGAGATCCATTGCGACGTTCCTTCTTCTTGTGAGCGTGGGCGAGGAGCCGGTGACTGTGCGGGTGGGTTAGTTCGTGGTGCCGGAGAGCAGTTCCTGGATGCGGTCGAAGCTCATGCCTGTCGTGGCCGAGGCGAGGTCGCCCGCGACCAGCGCCTTGGTGGCCTGTTCGAGTGCTCCCATGGCGTGGGCGTAGAGCGCCGGTCCCAGGCTGATGCGCTTCACCCCGGCCTTCCGCAGTTCGGCGACGGTCAGCACCGCGTCGGACGGTGAGACGAGGACGTTGACCGGTGTCGGCGCGACCGCGGTGACGATCGCGACGAGTGCGTCGAGGTCGGGCGGGTACGGGGCGTAGAGCACATCGGCGCCGGCGTCGGCGAAGGCGGTCAACCGACGGATGGTGTCGTCGAGGTCGGGCCGGCCCTGGATGAAGTTGTCGGTGCGGCCGGTGACGACGATCCGCCTCTTGGCCGCGACGACGGCGCTGCGTACGCGACTGACCGCTTCGTCGAAGTCACGGATGGGCTGTTCGGGACGGCCCGAGGTGTCCTCAATCCCGATACCGGCCAGTCCGGACGCCACGGCGGCCTCAACGGTGGCGGCGACGTCTTCGGGCGAGTCGCCGTAACCGTCCTCGAAGTCTCCGTTGACGGGCAGTCGCGTGAGTCGGCCGAGCAGCCGCGCGTGCTCGAGGTGCTCGTCGCGGGTGACTTCGTGACGCCCGTCGAGGCGGCCGAGTGAGAAGGCGAGCGCCGCCGACGATGTGGCGATCGCCTCGAAGCCGGCGTCGGCCAGCATCAGCGCCGAGAGGCCGTCCCAGGCGTTCGGCATGACGAGACCACCGTCGCGGGTGTGCAACGCCATGAAGTTCTCGTAGAGTTCGGAGCCCGTCATGTCGAGCCTTCCTGAATCATCGTCGAGTCGGTGAGGGATCTGCCGACCGGGTGGGCGGGGTGAATCGCGCCCCCGCCTGCCGTGTCGGGCGTCGTCCGCGCCGGGTGCGGGTGTTCACGGCGCCACGGCCGTGCCGACCGAGTCGACGGTGGGGATGTCGAGGTCGGTCTGGTTGACGTTGTTGATGAAGTTCGTGAGCAGGAATTGCACCGCCACAGCGACGATCGCCAGGATCTGGGAGTCGGTGTACCCGGCGCCTCGCACCTCCTCGAGCTCGGCATCGCTGACTCGCCCGCGGCTGTCGACCACCCGCTGCGCGAAGCGAGCGGCTGCGGCGCGCCGGGGATCGACCGAGCTGCCGCTGCGCCCGAGCTCGATGTCGGCGCCTGACATGCCGCCGAACGCGGTCGCGACGTGGCTGTGAATCGCCAGGCAGTAGTCGCAGCCGTTGGCCTGGGACACGGCAAGCGCGATGCTGTGCCGGGTCTTCGCGTCCAGAACCCGGCTCAAGGTGCCTTGCAGGTTCGTGACGCCCTCGAGAACGGTCGGGTTCGACGCGATGGCCTGGAACATGTTCGGGACGAAGCCGAGTTGCGCACCGACGTTGTCGAGTATCCGCTGCGCGCCGGCAGGGACGTCCTCTGGTGCGGGAGCTTTCAGTCGTGACACGGCGAACCGACCTCCGGTCGGGGTGTGAGTAGTCGTTGTCGAGTCCACGTCGGGCTCGGAGGGCTTCCCCCGCTCCGTCGCGGGGCCTCTCCTGCACCGGCCGTGACGTGGCCGGTTGCGCCGAGCGCCGGGCGACCTGACGTGTGAGGGATGACGCTGTCGGCCTCGCGTTCCGGATCGCCTCACCCGGGACACCGCCCTAAGAAGGACTATACAGTCCAATAATTACGGCGCCAAACCCCCCCGACGAGTCGGGCAGACCGCGCCGACTACACCTGGGTCGACGTCGCACCGCAACAAGAATGTGCAGCTAATCGCCGTAATTCGACCGCACCGTGAACTGATCGATCAGTAGGGGCGAGCGACGCTCGCGCCGCATGGAGCCAGGGATGCCTCCGTTGCGATCAACCGCTCACATGGTCTCTTTGGTCCACTCTTCAGATGGGAGACGCTGCAACCCCGGACAGCGCCTTGCGACTCCCCCGCGTCCGGGCCACCCGGGCCCCGGCCCTCAGCCCAGTGCCGGGTAGTCGCCGGCAGCGAGGTCGTCGATCAGGCTCGGGTGGGTGGGCTTCCAGTCGAACCTTGCCCGGGTCAAGGCACTCGACGACGCCATGTCGAGGGCGAACACCTGTCCGATGAGGCCGAAGCGCTCCGCCGGCACCGATTCGACCGGCACCTCCAGAACGCCGCCGATGGCGTCGGCCAGCGACCTCATGGTGTCGCCCTCGTCGGCCACCGCGTGCAGGACCGTGCCCGGCGCGGCGTCCTCGAGTGCGCTGCGGAACAGCGGGGCGGCGTCGAGCAGGTTGACCGCCGGCCATCGCTGGGTGCCGTCGCCGACGTACGCGGACACGCCCGTCTCCTGCGCGGCGGCGATGAGCACCGAGCAGAAGCCGTACGTCGTCCCGCGCTGGTGCACGGAGCGCGGCAGTCGCACGACGGAGGACCGGATGTCCTGGGCGGCCAGGCTCAGCACCTCCTGGGAGGTCCGGCCGCGGCCGCCGACCGGACCGTGGGTGGTGTCGGGGTCGTCCTCGGTGGAGGTGTGGCCCGGCTGCATCGGCGTGAGGCCGGCGTGCACGAACGGCTTGCCACTGCCCGCGAGTACGGCGGCGAGGGTCTTGACGGCGCGTGCCTCCTCCTCGATGCCCGGCTCGATGTTGCTCCAGTCGTTGCTGAAGGCCAGGTTGATGACGCCGTCGGCCTGCGTGGCGCCGGCGCGGAGGCTGTCGAGATCGGTGAGGTCGCCGCGGAGCGGCGTCCCGCCGACGGCGGCGACGGCCGTGGCCGCGGCGTCGGAGCGGACGAGACCGAGCACCTCGTGACCTGCGGCGATGAGTTCGGGAACGACGACCGAGCCGACGGTGCCACTGGCTCCGGTGACGAAAACGCGCATGGGAGGCTCCAATACTCCTGTGACGCTGCGTCGCAGGATGGCAGGCCGAGGGTCAGGCCTGCCGGTTGTAGGTGTGTGGGTCCACGGGTTGCCTGGACTTGGGAAGCCCGCCGACCACCAGCCGGTAGGAGTCGGTCACGAGTTCCTTCACCAGCTTGTCGTCGACGGCGTCCCCGCCTTCGACGGTGATCCAGTGCCTCTTGTTCATGTGGTAGCCCGCGGTGATGCCCGCGTACTGCTCGCGCAGGGCTGTGGCGTCGTCCGGATCGGCCTTCAGGATCACGACGGGGCGGCCGGGCATGTCGGTCATGAGCATGAAGACCTTGCCGCCCACCTTGTGCAGCTCCCAGTCGGGGCCGAAACGAAGCTCCTGGTCGGTGCCGGGGAGTTCCGCGGTGCAGTCGCGGGCGATCTTCTGCACTTCCTGTCCATCCAAGGTGATCAACTCCTCTGCCGGTCCGGGTGTCCGGCGTGTGTCGGTTCGGGTCCTTGCGCCGGTCGGTGGCCGATCGCCGTGGCGTGGACCGGGACCACGACCTGCGGGGTCGGACGGTGACCGTCCACTGCCTACGGGACGACGCGGATGACGGTCTTCCCGAGGCGTCGCGTGGTCGGGTTGAGGGCACCGACGGCATCGTCGAGGCTCGCGACGTCACCGATGTTGGTCCGCAGCCGTCCGTCCCGCACTCGCTGCACGATCTCACCGAGCGCGGCGCGATCGGCTTCGACGACGAAGTCGACGGCCAGACCGTCGGTTGGCCGTGCTTCCACCGGGCCGACGACGGAGACCAGTGTTCCTCCGGCCTTGATCAGGGCGGCGGACTGCTTCTGCACGTCGCCGCCGATGACGTCGAGGACGAGGTCGACGCCGCCGACGTCCTTCAGCGAGTCGTTCACGAGGTCGACGAACTCGTGCGCGCCGAAGTCGAGCGCCTTCTCGCGGTCGGCGGCACGTCCGGTACCGACGACGTAGGCGCCGGCCTCACGGGCGAGCTGGGTCACCATCGTCCCGACCGCGCCGGCCGCGCCATGGGCGAGGACGGTCTGGCCGGCCTGGAGGCGGCCGTGCTGGAACAGGCCCTGCCAAGCGGTCAGCCCTGAGATCGGCAGGGACGCGCCCACCGTGAAGTCGACGTCGCCTGGCAGCGGTGCGAGGTTGCGCGCCTCGATCGCCACGTACTCCGCAAGGGTGCCGTCGCGGTGCCAGTCGGCGAGGCCGAACACCCGCTGTCCGACCGTGAGCCCCGTCGTTCCGTAGCCGAGGGCGGTGACCACTCCGGCCAGCTCGTGCCCGGGGATCGACGGTGTCTTGTCACGGCCGGCGCGATCGGCCCAGGTGGACGGCCACTCCATCTCCGTGGGGACGAAGCCCGACGCATGGATCCGGACGATGACGTCGTTGATGGCCGCGAGCGGCTCGGGCCGCTCCGTCAGCGTCATTCCGGACGTTCCGGCGGCCTGGTCGGTGACCACAATGGCTTTCATCGACATGCCTCTTCCTCGTAGGTGTGGGGGTTGTGGCGACCGGGCTCCGGTGACCGGGTGGGTGTGCCACGCCCGTCCGAGCCCCCCTGGTCAGCGGGCCGCCGTCGCCGCTGCGTCAGCCCGCGGCGTTCAGATGCCCGCCGGCTATCAGTTGAGCCCGCAGTTTCTTGCGGGCGTCGAACATCGTCTTGTAGAGCGCGTTGCGATTCGTCTCCAGCTCGCCGGCCAGCGTCTCCAGGGGGACCCCGTTGACGACGGCGGTGAAGACCTGCCGCTGGCGGGCGGTCAGCGCTGTCTCGACCGCCCGGCGCGCGGCTTCGACCAGCTCCCGCGCCTGCCAGTGGCTGACAGGGTCGCTACCGGAGCGGTCGGGCACGTGCGCCAATTCGTCGACGTCGAACCCGGTATGTGAGACACGCCAGAACTGGCGGCCCAGCGCGTTGGAAACCTCGAGCACGACGAATCGGAACGCCCACGTCGTGAACCTGGCATCGCCTCGGAATTGCCGAATCTTCTTCGTAATCCTCATCAGCGCGTCGGCTGCCGCCTGGTGGGCGAGATCGTTCAGCTCAGGCCCGGTAATTCGGTAACGAGGGCCCCGGCGGAACACTTCGTCCAGGGCAATCCGCACCAGCAGTTCGTGCAGCCGCGTGCAGGCCAGCTCGTACTGGGGCCCGCGGCCGCCCTCGAGTGCATCGACCCAGGCGGCGGACTCCGGGTCGAGTTGCCCCCGGATCACGGCGGGTGCTGCTGCCGGGGCACTTCCGCTGGTTCCGGCCTGTTCATTCAGGGCCGGGCGGCACGTTTTTCCAACATCTGCACAGCGCATGGTTCTCAGTCCCCAGGTTATCTCGTGTGAACAATCCCAGCACGAGACCATCTACCGGCCGTCTACGCGAAGTCGCTGTTTTCTCTCTTGCCGGGCCCCTCATCCCCGGGAGTTCCGGGACGGGGTCCCCGCGGATTCCGGCAAGCGACCCATGCGCCGCCGGGGGTGCCGTTCCGTCGAGGCTTCCCGGCCCGGGCGGTGCCCGCGGTCCCTCAGAAGCCTTCCTGGGTGTCGGGCACCACGTGGACGGCCGCCTCCTCGGCGGAGGCGGCGCCGTTGTCGATGCCCACGTCCCGCGCCCAGTAGTCGTCGCCGTCGTATCCGGCGGTGAGAACGTCCGTGTCCCAGCCGACGAGGCGTCCCGCCCGCTCGTCGCCGACCTGGTCGTCGATGAGCTCTCCGTCCGTGCCGATCGTGTCGCCCAGTCCGTCGCCCTCCTCCGGTGCGCTGACGTCCGGCAGCTCGCGCCTGAGCCGATGGGCGAGGTCCTCGTGGGAGGCGCCCTCTCTCGCGGTGACGCCCCAGTCGTTGACAGCGAGGGGCGCGTCGGCGGGTGAATAGCCCTGGTCCAGCACGTCCTCTCCCAGCTCGTCCTCGTCGTACTCCTCCTGCGAGCGCAGGGGATTGGATTCGGCCAGGTCTTCGTAGGACGGGAAATCATCTGGTGAAGTCATCACGGCCTCCATGCCGTCGGATCCCACGGCATCTCGGTGCCGGCGCCTCGACGGCGCGGCGGGTGACGACCATCCAAGCGGCCGGGTGTCGACTCGGCGTCTATCCGGCGTGGTCTCCCGGCAGGCACGTCGTCGGCCCCGGCCGACGCCGGCCCTGCTCGCGCTACAACCGGGCCGGATTGCCCTGGTCCAGGAACCATTGCCCCGCCTGCTCCACCGCGTATGCGGCCACCAGCCGGTTCCAGCTGTACCGACCGGGGCCGATCTCCGAGACGAGGTGCGATCGGGTGAGGCGCGACAAGACCTGCCGGACGCGGCCCTCGGGCCGTCCGGCCAGGTCCGCGACCTGCGATGCCGCGAACATGGGGTCCGGACAGGCGCTCAGGTCGCGAAAGAGCGCGGCTGTCTCCGTGTCGAGGAGGCGGTACGAGCGCGTGATGGACTCGCGGACGTCGAGCGCCTGGTCCTCCTCGCTCGCGAAGGCGTCGAGAGTGCTGTGTTCCGGCACCTCGTACTCGTCGGCCAGGCCCGCCAGACGCAGCTGCGGACGATACGCCGCGCGGGCGGCGACGTTGGCCAGGGCCAGGGGGAGCTGCCCGGCCAAGCGGATGATGCGGTCGACGGCCTCCGGTTCGGCTGCCGTCCTCGCCGCGCCGAGCCGGTGCGCGAGGAGGGTGCGTGCGTCGGACACGCTCAGGGGCATGAGTGTGAGAGGAAGTGCCTGGTAGGCCGCGACGAGCGCGTGCAGTTGCATGCGGCTGGTGACCAGGGCCATGGAGCCGGCGCTTCCGGGGAGGAGATGCTTCAGCTGCTCCGTGCTCGACGCGTTGTCGAGCACGACAAGCACGCGCCGCTTGGCCAGCAGGCCGCGGAACATCAGACCCCGTGCCTGCGCGGTCTCGGGCATGTCCTCGAGGCGGACCCCCAAGGCCTGCAGGAAGTCCTCGAGCACGTGCGCCGGGTCCCTCGGCTCCGGCTCCGGTCCGACTCCCTGCAGGTCCGCGAAGAGCTGGCCGTCGGGGAAGCGGTCGGCCAGCCGGTGGGCGACGGTGATGGCGAAAGCCGTCTTCCCCACCCCGGCCAGCCCGCCGACCGTGCAGATGGCCACGGAGGACGACGCCTCCGCCTCGGCGGCCAGGCGTTCGACCTGTGCCTGCTCGCTGCCGCGACCGACGAGGCTCGGCAGGGCAGCCGGGAGCTGAGCCGGGACGTGAGGCCGAGGGGTGCGTGCCGTGTCCTTCGGGCGCTCGGTGCTCCGTGGGAGCTGGAACCGCCCGGAGAGGATGCGTTCGTGGACCTGCTGCAGTTCCGTCGACGGGCTGACGCCGAGGCGCTGACGCAGCAGGTGGCTGGTCGTGTGGTAGATCGTCAAGGCCTCGGACTGCCGTCCGGCACCGTAGAGCGCGGTCATGAGGAGGCCGCACACGCGCTCCCGAAGCGGGTGCTCCGCCAGCAGGGCGGACAGTTCCGCGGCCGCCTCGGTGTAGCGCCCTCTCTCCACCTCGCACGCGAGCTGCTCCTCCGCACAGGCGAGGCGCAGCTCGCCGAGGACGCTGCGTTGCTGGTCCGCGAACGGCCCCGGGACCCCCGCGAGGGCCGCTCCCTTCCACATCTCGAGGCCCTTCGCCAGCAGGCTCGCCGCGACCTCCAGGTCGCCGGTGCGGCGGGCCTCCCTCGCCTTCGCCATCGTCTCCTTGAACCTGTTCAGGTCCAGGGCGTCCGGTGGTATGCGCAGCAGGTAGCCCCCGTCGACCCGGCTCACGGAGCTGTCGCTCTTCTCCCCCAGGGCCTGCCTGAGCCGGTAGACGTAGGTGCGCACGGAGCCCACGGCCGACGGTGGGGCGTCGTCGCCCCACACGTCCTCCACCAGCCTCGAAAGGCTCACGGGCTTGCCCGCCCTGAGCAGCAGCGAAGCGAGCACGGCGCACTGCCTCGGCTGGCCGGCTGCGGCCTCGACGCCCTCTTTGTGGAGCCGGACCGGGCCGAGCACGGAGAACTCGACGCCTGCATGCATGGTGCCTACCGCCTTGGAGATCCTTGTGACGCTTGCGTGGCTGTCCGCGGGGAACTGCCTTCCTCAAACGTACCTCAGATCGACCACTTTTCAGGACCAAATAGTCCTCGCATGCCCTGGCCGGGAGATGTGACTTCCGTGCAGGTGATGGTCGCGTGCGGCGACCGCGCGCTTACGAAATTGGACGAAGTCGTCCTCCCGCGGTTAACGCACCCCACTGGGCCGCCATCGCCCGTCTGGGGCAGCCGCTCCGCAGTGACGGTGGGCCCGCAGGTGATCACACCATGTGTTCCGTGTTCGGGGTCGTGCCGGTGCGCGGGTTGCGTGCAGCGAGGACGGTGAACACGGTGGCGACGAGAGCGAGTGCGCCGTACCCGAGGGCGATGTCCGGTAGCGCGAAGGCGTTCGAGAGTTGGCCGGAGATGAGACTGGGGAAGGCGGCGCCGCTATAGCAGAGGAGGTAGATCGCGCTGAAGATCGGCGCCCGGTCGGCCAGGGCGCTGTCGTGCAGCAGGCCGCGGGTGGCGGCACTGATCGCGATGCCCTGACCGCCGCCTGCGACGATGGTCGCGGCGATGAACAACGCCAGACCGCCGATGGTGATCGCCGTCATGATGCCGATCCATCCGGCCAGGAAGATCGTCATGCCGATGCGCTGGGCCGCCGCGGAGGTGAACCGGCCGCCGATGGGGGCGCCGAGAACGCTGGGGGCCATGTAGGCGGCGAACACCAGCCCGAGGACGAGCGGGCTGTGGGTCCGGAGTCGGTCTGCGACCAGTGCGGGCATGAAGGCCTGGTAGAACGCCCCGGTCGCCCACGTGGCCAGGTACAGCGCGGCGGCGACCGGGAGCAGGTGCCTGACCCGGGCGGGTACGCGGACGCGGGGTATCAGTGATCGCCAAGCGCCCGGCGTCGGCTTCGCGGTCTCCGGGCTGATGCCGATGAGTGCGGCGGACAGTACGAGGAGACCGGCACACACCAGGTAGACGAGGTCGCGGGGCCAGGGGCCGAACTGGACCAGGGCGCCGGAGGTGACGGCGCCGAGCGTGAGGCCGAGCATGGGCCCCTGGCTGGAGGCGACGGAGGCCAACCACTCCGGCCTGGCCGGTGCGGTGTCGACGATGTAGGAGGTGAGGCTGCTGCTGGCCAAGCCCGCGCCCACGCCCATCAGCAGCCGACCGGCCATCAGGGCTCCGATGTCGTGCACCTTCAGCAGCAGCAGGCAACCCAGCAGAAGCATGCCCAGGCTGGCGATCGCGGTGGGCCGTCGACCCAGATGGTTGGACAGCCGGCCCAGGGTCAGCAGTGCGGCGATCGTGCCGAAGGAGTACGAAACCACGGCCAGCGAGACGCCGGCGTTGGTGAACCCGTCCTCGGCCCGGTAGGTGTTGAACAGGGGGATCGGTGCGGCCGACGCGGCGAACGAGGCCACCAGGGAGACCACCGCGGAGGGGAATGCGGGCCTGAGCGACCTGCCCCGGCGGGCGAGCTGGGTCACCGGTGCCACGTCGTGCATCGAGCAGTACCTTTCCATCGTTCTGGATCACCAGGAGGTTCCTGGGTGTCCTGTCCGGGCTGGGACTCCGCGCAAGGGGCCGACCCCGAGCAGGGGCAGGCCGGCGCACCCGGTCACACGGCGCAGCAGGCGACACGTGTCAGGGAGGAGGCACAACAGTGCCCCGCTGCGTGTGATTAGCGGCGCTCAGCGGCGCCGCCTTACCAACGCGGCCTCCCCTGTTCCTCGTCGCCGTCCCGCTCGACGTCTTGCCACGCTGATCCACAGGCGTGAGGGCCGCGAGGAACAACCGCGACAGCGTGATGTCGGTAAGACGGCACAACGGATCGACGCACATAAGACAGGTGCAACCGCCATCCGATAGGCCTGGTGCGCCATGGGGCGACGGAGAGCCCATCCCGCACATCCCCGAAGGGAACCCGAAACCATGCCAGTTGGGCTTGTCGGCACGACCGCACCGATCACTGGCTCTGCCCGCTCGTGATGCCGGCCCGTGACGACCACCGCGGTTCGCAAGCACTGCACACGCCCATGTCGGTGTTCTGGGCTGCTTCGGGTATCGCCCCTGGTGCGATACGAGCGGGACGAGGTGTGCGCCGTTCGGTGGTCGAAGGCGTACGCGAAGCTGTCCGCACCGGCCGCCTGGCACCAGGAACGCGGCTGCCCTCCTCCCGCCGGCTCGCGGGCGACCTCGGACTCGCCCGCAACCCGGTGGCCGACGCCTATGCCGACCTCGTCGCGGAGGGATGGCTCACCGCCCGCAGGGGCTCGGGCACGGTGGTTGCCGACAGGATGGTCACCCGGCCGATCGTGGCGCGCCCGGCCGTCGATCAGTCCGACAGACCTCGTCACGACCTGATCCCGGGTAACCCCGACCTCGCCGCCTTTCCCCGCGCGGCGTGGCTGAAGGCCGCACGCCGCGCCTTGGCCGCGGCCCCCGACGACGCGCTCGGCTACGGCGACCCCCGCGGCCGGCCGGAACTACGGGCCGCACTCGCCGAGCATCTCGCACGGACCCGCGGGGTGTTCGTGAGTCCGGAGCACATACTGATCTGCGCCGGCGTCTCTCACGGCCTGCGGATCCTGAGCCGAGTGATGACCGGGCGTGGGGCGTCGGACGTCGGCGTCGAGTCCTACGGCCTGCCCCGGTACTGGGACCTGCTCACGGCGGCCGGGCTGGAGACCCGGCCGCTTCCCTTCGATGCCGACGGGACGAAGCCGGTACCGCCGGCGGGCACGGACGCGGTCCTGCTCACCCCGGCACACCCGTTCCCTGTCGGCACGGCGCTGCGCGGCGATCGCCGGACAGCCGTCGTGGACTGGGCCGAACGGACCGGCGGGCTGGTCCTGGAGAACGACGACGACGGTGAGTTCCGGTTCGACCGCCAGTCCGTCGGCGCGCTCCAGGGACTCGACCCCGACTGCGTGGTCTACCTGGGTGCCGCCGGCAAGACCCTGGCTCCCGGCCTGCGGCTGGGGTGGATGGCGATGCCTCCCGCACTCGCCGAGGAAGCCGTGGCGGCCAAGGGGCAGATCGACTCGTGCGAGGTACTCAGCCAGCTGACGATGGCGGAATTCCTCACCTCCGGCGCCTACGACCGTCACGTACGCGCTGTCCGCCGGCGCTACCGCGATCGACGGGAGACCCTCGTGACGGCCCTGGCCCAGCATGCCCCAACGGTGCGCGTCATGGGAGCGGCGGCCGGCCTGCACACCGTGCTGGGTCTGCCACCCGGAGCCGAGCAGCGGGTCCTTCAGGAGGCTGCCCGGCAGGGCGTCGCGGTGACCGGTCTGTCGCGATACCGCCACGAGCGGTCCCCGAACGCCCTGGCCGATGCCCTCGTCGTGGGATACGGGGTGCCCACCGACGCCGCGTGGCCTCAGGCACTGTCGGCACTCGTGGGGATCCTTTCCCGGCACTCGGACTGATCCCTTGGTGAGTCCGGCGCCCCCTCACGCCCGGTCTCGTGCCGAGTGACCCGTGTCCGGGATGCCGGAGAACTACGCCAAGTCGTGCTCGATCGCGGTGATCTCGCGTTCGTGACGGTCTTTCACGGGCTGGTGCCCGGGGTACGCGCCGACGCCAGGATGGACCTCGTCGATCAGGTCGGCGTACTCGCGGTTGCGGTCGATGAACTCACCCACCACCGGGCAGATGACGGTGATCTTCTTCCCGCTCTCGCGGATCTCGTCCAGCACACGAGAGATGAGCTCCGTGGCCACCCGGTTCTTGCGGTAGGCGGGGTCGACCCAGGTCGTCAACAGCACGACGCGGCCGCCCACGAACCGGTACGAGAGTTCGGCGATCCCCACATCGCCGAGCGCGGCGACCCAACGGCCGTGCTCCGCGTCGTTGAGGACGTCGAGCACCCAGCGGGACTCCGCCTCGCCCGGGCTTGCCTCGTCGAACGCAGCGATGAGCGCGGCGTTGTTCTCTTCACGGGCGGACGCCTCGGCCTCGAAATCGAACGTCATTGTCACACTTTCTGTTGTGGACATCGCATGGGAGGACCGCGCCGCCGGCCGTCCGGTGGCGGTGGGCCTGGCGTCCGCCGGGCCGGCGGCCCTCATGCGTTGCGACCTTCATCTGTCCTGTCAGGTGCGATCGGTGACCGCGTCAGACCTCGATCCGGACCTGGCGTGCGTCGAAGGCGACGTAACCGCTGAAGTCGCGACCGACACGGCTCACCGCCGACTCCTTGATGTCCGGGTAGGACCAGGCCCCGTCCCGAACCTCGGTCTCACCGGCCACGACGTCGTGATACTGCGCCCGCCCCTTCCAGGGACAGGTGTAGGGGGTCGGGCTCTCCCGGAGCGCGCCGGCCGCGATCGAGTCCGGAGGGAAGTAGACGTTTCCCTCGATGCGGATGACCGCCTCACTCTCGGCCTCGGCCACGACGGTCTCCCCAACCACTGCCTTCATCGGTCTTTCCCCTCGTCGATCCCTTTGACTGGGCCTGATCCGCCCTCGGGTCCGCCCGAAAGCACATCCGTCGCGCGCCGTGACGTCACGTCGGTGCGGTCAGCCGGCTCGCGCATACGGCCAGAGGTTGGCGTCGGGCGCGACCCGCTCCTTACCAGTGTGCGCTCATCGGTGTTGGCCGGCCGCGCGCCGTTTCGCCTGGCCTGATCGTCTCAACCGCCGGCCGCTGTCAGCGCCGCCTCGGCAGTGGCACGATCGGAGTAGCCCGGGTGGCGGGCGTCGACCAGATCGGCATGGGCGGTCGTCCGCGAGAGGTAGTCGACCACGAACGGGCAGATCGCGGTGATCGTGCCTCCGCGGGCGCGAACCTCGTCGAACACCCGCCGCACCAGCGCGCCCCCCACGCCCTGGTGCTGATGACCCGCCTCGACCTCGGTGTGCCGGAGCGCGTACCGGTTGGGCTTCAGGCGGGTGTAGTAGAGCCAGCCGGCCAGCCCGCCGTCACGGCAGAGCTCGAAGCGGCCCAGTTCGATGTTGTCGATCAGCTGCTCAGTCGCCGGCACGTGCTCTTCGCTGCTCATCGCTGCACCTCTCCAACTGTCGTCACGTCGAGTATGCGAACAAGAAACATTGGACCTTATAGTCCGGAATACCGCCATCTCCCAATGGGACGCACGGCAAGTTGGACTATACAGTCCCTTCTCGTGTGGACGTTGAGTACCGGCAGCAGCGCGCTGCGGCCGGCCCTACCGGACGGCCACCGCAGCGCCCGCGTCAGGCGGTCTCGCGGACGGGCAGGTCAAGGGTCCGACCGAGGTTCTGGATGCCCTCGTCCACGTGTCGCAGGTGCCGGAGCACACGGCGCGTCATGTGGACGTCCACGGCACGCGCCCCGCCGGGACCCACCGCGAGCTCGGTGGGAACGCCCCGACCGCGCTCGAGGGGGGTGTCGTCCTCGCCTCCGACCTGGCCGATCAGGGCCGCCACGTTGCGGTCGATCCGACCGACCTCGTGCACGAGGTCCGGATCGGTGCCGATGCGCACGCCCGCCGGCATCGCTTCCACCGTGACGGCCAGGCTGCGCGTGTGAAGGGCCACCGTCTCCAGCAGCCCCAGCACGCGAAGCGCGTCGCGCCGCCGGGAACGCAACGGGCTGAGCGGGGTGATCAGCGGCTGCACCGACAGGCGCAGCCCGTCCACGGCCGAATCCAGCGCACGGGCCTGACCGAGGAGGTCGCGGCCCGGCTCGCCGCTCAGCCGCGCCAGCGACTGGGAGAGCAGCGCGCGCAGGCGCTCCAGCGCGTCCCGCAGCAACTGGTCCGTGCGTTCCCCGGTCCGCACCGGAAGGACGAGCAGAGCGGCGGCCAGCCCGCAGGCGATCCCGAGTGCGGTCTCCTCGATCCGCACGATCAGCACACCCGGGGTGAGGGCGTGGAGCAGCGAGTACAACATGCCGATCATGGTGGTGACGAAGAAGGACATCAGCATGTAGGACACCGCGGTCGTGTAGTACATGCCGAAAACGCTGAGGATCGCGAAGGTGAAGGCAAGCACAGGGTCGTCGCCGATCAGGGCGGCGAGCGCGAGACCGGCGACGACGCCCACCACCGTGCCGACCAGCCGCCGGTAGCCCCTGACCAGGACCTCGCCGGTGGAGGTGGTGCTGATGAAGACCACCCAGCACGTGAACACCGCCCAGTACCAGCGTTGCGGCGACAACAGTTCACCACCGACGACGGCCAGTGCCGACCCGGTCGCCACCTGCAGCGCCGTCCTCGTGGTGGGCCGGATACGGGGGCCGTCCCGCAGGGGTGCACTGTCCTCCGGCGGGCCGGAGCGCTCAGCCGTCGGTTCCTCCCGCGATGCGGCCTCGACGGTGCCCTGCGATGTGGGGGTGTTCCCGTCCAGTGCCTGGCGCAGGCCGAAGAGGGCGCCGGCGAAGTCCCCGGCGGAGCGGAAGACGTCCAGCATCGCCGGGGACGCCTCGGGCAGGTCCTCGTCGTCGCGGTAGCCGAGCAGCCGGTCGCGCGTCTCAGGGTCGGCACCCGCCGGCCGGAGCCGGTCCGGGCCGATCACCGTGCGCAGTGCGCGCAGCTCCGAGACCAGTACGGGAAGCGTCATCGCGTCGCGGGGGTCCTTGAGGGGTCCCGAACGCCGGAGCTTCGTCAGATGGGGGGTGAGGCTGTCGACGCCGGCACCGGGCCACAGGACCCGCAGCACGAGGACAGCCAGCCGTTCCACGGCCGTCTCGGCTTCCGCGACGCGTCGCTGGATCGCGCCGGCGGTGGGCTCGTCGGGCGTTCCGGTTCCGAGCCGGGTCTGGATCATCAACGCGGCCGTGTGCAGGCGGGCCACGTACCGGCGCAGATCGTCGACCGTCCGCTCGGCCCGTGGAGCCGGCGGTCCTGCCTCGGCCACCTCGATCAGCGCGTCGAGCACCAGCACCAGACGCAGCCGGAAAGACCGCAGCAGCCGTTCCCACGTACGCTCCAGCGGCGTGCGCAGGACGACGAACCGGACCAGGGCGCAGCTGCCGAACGCCACCAGAACGGCCAGGGACAGCTGCGGCAGCTGCTCCACGCGGGTTTCGGCGAACTGGGTCACGAAGAAGAGCTGGAAGGCGAAGATGCCCAACGTGGTCGCGCGCCGGCCCAGCCGCCGGATGTAGATGGCGCAGAAGATCAACAGCACGAACACCACGTCGGCCGCGATCCGGTACGGCGTCAGCGCACTGCCGACCGCCATGGTCGCCAGCGTGACGGGCACTCCGGCCGCCAGGGTCAGCGCCTGGTCGTGCGGCCGGGACTCGGTGACCGCCACCGTGCTGACGATCGCGGTCAGGGCACCCGTCACCAGGACGGGAACGGGGGCGTGCAGGGCCGCGAGGACACCGAGCGTCAGCAGCACCGCGCAGACCGTACTCAGCGCGGACACCAGCCGGATCAGTCCGGGGTCGGATGCCGCGAACCGGTCCCGGACATCCGCGAAGGCCGTACGGGCCCGCTGCATCCCGGCTGCCCTCCTCATCGCACGGATGGTGGGAGGCTCAGTGGCCCAGGGCGTCGAGCGCGGACACGAACTCGTCGACGCCGACCACACTGTGCGAGATCATGTTCAGGCCGCGCATCATCGCCTGGTACGTGACCAGGCCACCGGGAGCGGCGATCGCGTCGGTGAACGTCGTGACGTGGAAGGCGCGCTCCATCGCGGTGCGAGCCGTCGACTCCACGGCCATGATCCCGGAGACGCCGGCGATCGCCAGGTACTCGACGCCGCGCTTGCGCAACAGGAACTCGAGGTCGGTGTGAAGGAGGACGTCGAGGCCCTTGTGCGGGGCGAGGACCACGTCTCCCGGCCGGGGCGCCAGATCCTCGTAGAAGTCGGTGTTCCAGGTCCCGGCTTCGAACATCCGGCGGTCGAACATCGCCCGGTGCACCCCGCAGACGTGCTTCCACGTCGAGTAGTCCTCGCCGGTGAACGCCGTCGTCGAGTAGAAGACGGGCACGTCCTTGTGCCGTCGCACCCCGTCGATGAGTCTGGCCAGGGCGTCGATCGTGCCCAGCCTCTCGTATTCCGGCGCGTAGATGGCATAGGCCTTGCCGTCCCTCGCGAAGTTCTCGTTGACGAGGTCGATGAGAAGCAGTCCCACTCGGCCGCGTTCATAGCTGCTCGCCATGATCAACCTCCAACGCAGAGGTCATCGATCGCCGGACCCCGGATCCCGAAACCACGGCCCCGGACCACGGACCCGCGGTTTCCACGATGCGCCCCGTCCGACCGCACAGCGCGTCGAACGGCCGGCCAGGGGCCCGGCGACCTCGCCACCACGTCCTCACCGCGCCAGGCGCGCCATAGCCTCGGGAATGATGACGGACGTTCCTCGGCAGGGGCGTGTGCTACTGGCGTTCTGCCGCATTCCAGTCCAGATCGCCTGCGTCGTCCACGGCGGCGACGCAGGCTTCTACGGTCCCGCCGAGTGAAGCGTGCCGGAGCAGGGCCGGCGTCCCCGACTCGAGAGCAACGGCGACGTCCCGGAGCATGTCGGCCACCGAACTCCACAGCTCCGTTCCAAGGACCCAGGTCTCGTGGTCCCACAGGAACACTGCGCCGTACGAATCGCCAGGCCGCAGGTCGACGATGAGATTGTCACCGCCGGGGCTCATCGCGATCGGCAGGAACGACGGCAGGAAACGCTCTTCCGGCTCGTCGTTCACGTCCGATGGGCCCCCTTCCTGTTCCGCGACCAGCAACAAGATCTCTCTCGTCTTCAGAGCTTCGTCCCAGCACATCGGTGCGAACGCCCCGGGAATCCAGTAGTCCGCACGGACTCGGTCCAGGGTCCACCACGCGAACACGTCAACGGGAAGTGTCACCGCGAGCTCCGCCTCGGCCGCGCGCAGTCGGCCCAAGTCCGCAGCCGGTCTTGCGGGGGTCTTGTGGAGATGGTCCTGGAACCAGGCATCGATGCGGTCCCACAACCGGTGCACTTCATGATCAGTCGAGGTCATGCCCGTGAGTCTGTCAAGGTGACGCCGATCCGGTCGACGGGGGGAGGCAAGTCGACCACCTGGTCCACCACGCACAGGTCCTCACGCTCCCCGGAGACGTCCGCCGGGGGCTGTCACAGCGTCCACCAGCAGTAGAGGCGCAGGTCCGCGGCGCGAGCCCGCCGGGCCAGGCCGACCAGGGCCTCCAGGACCACCGCTGCCATGGGCGCGTCGAGTCCGACGACCCCACCGGCCCCGGACCAAGCCTCGGCCGCGGCCACGACGTCATCCCCGGAGGCGGAGACCAGGGCATCGCACAGCGTGTCCGACACGGTCAGGACGAACGGATTGTCGAGGTCCTCAGAGGACAGCAACTGTCCCACTCTCGGGCGCCGGCTCGCCTCTTGGTGACCGCAGCCGGTCATCACCGCCTCGACCTGGGCGATGGCATCGACCGGATCGATGTCCTTGAGGAAGATCACGTCCAGCCCGGCACGCGACGGGCCGCCGGCCTCGATCACGGCAACGGCGGACTCATCATCGGCGGCAGAGAAGTAATCGGCGTCCGCCACGCCACGGATTCTGACATCCGCCACCGACGATGGCCCTCAGTGGGTCACTTCCCGCCAGGGACATAGAGGGCCGAGCAGGCTTGTCATTCCACGCGTCCGGGCCGGCGGTGGTACGACCGCGGTCCCGGGGTTCCATCGCGTCCGGGGACTCCTAGTCGTCGCCGCCAGCCTGGCTCATGCTCCGGCGCCGGCTCCTGTCCGACCGGCGGAGCAACTCGCCCGCGGCAAGCGTCACGGTCGCGACGACGCGGGCCCAGCGGGGCCCGCCGCGTTCCGCCCACACCACGCATACGCACCCACCGACGACGAGCGCCAGCACGCCGAGCAGCACCAGAACGACCATGTCTCTCCTTCTCCGGAAACCGAGGGGCCCGCCGACCCGTCATCTGGCGGACGCGCCTCACGAGCTGCCGGTTCCCGACGGCGCCCCGGCCGCGGGCCCGCGGGCTCCCGCGTGACCGTCGCTTCGTATCACGACAAAAGGCAGAGGACCCCGGCCTTCTCTGGGGCCGGGGTCCTCTGCAGGGCTACGTCAGGCCGGCCAGGCGCGCAGCACCGCCGCGATGCTCTGTACCGTGCACGCCTCGTCGCGCAGCTCGTCGACCAGGGCCCGCACCTCGTCCCAGGTCGGTTTCACCTGGCGGCCGGCGGCCTGCAGATACGCCACGGTCACCGCCACGGCGACCGTCATGTTGGACCGCTCCAGCCATCGCAGCCGCCCGAGCGAGTGCGCCAGCGCGGCCGCGCGCGCCACCGGCCCGTCGTAGACGTCCCGCTCGAACAGCTGGGCCTTGTGCCGCTCCACCGCCGACAGGGGCACCCCGAAGTCGTCCGGGGCCGGATCGTCCTCCCCCGCCTGAGCCGCGACGCTCAGGATCCAGCTGAGGTCAACCGCGAGGTTCACGCACGTGCTCCTCGATGAGGTCCCCGAACTCCTCGATCACGTTCGTCGCGGACGCGAGGAACGTGTTCCGAATGGGATCGGTGTCGGACCGGACCAGGTGCTCGATGTACTCCTGCAGGGACATGTGCCGGTTGCCCGCCGCCTGGCGGGCCGCCTCCACCGTGTCCTCGTCCAGGCGGACGTTCAGCTGTGTCTTGGCCATGCAGCGATGCTAGCCCTCGCTAGCCGCTGATGGGTAGTGGTTCCCACCGAGGGACGGGCTGCTGCCCGCTCGGCACGCGTTGGCAGCCGACCTTCCCGGCGCTCGATAGCCTCTCGGCCATGACGCCGATCGACGACCTGGTGCGCCTGGTCCCGCCACCCCCGGCCCCCGTCGACGCAACCGGGGACTGGCATCAGGTCGAAGCCGCCCTCGGTTTGGCGCTCCCCTCCGATTTCAAGGCGCTCATCGAGCACTACGGGCTGGGTCAGTTCGTCGACTTCATCACTCCGCTGACCCCGTTCGGCACCCGTGACCTGCTGGTCCGGTCCGCCCGACGGCTCCTCGACGGTGAGCGCGCCTTCCGTGATCAGCACCCGGACGAGAGCCCTTACCGTTACTACCCGGAGCCCGGCGGGCTGCTCGAATGGGCCGGAACCGACAACGGCGACCGCCTCTGCTGGGTGACCGAAGGACAACCGGACGACTGGACCGTCGTCGTATGGAACCCACGCGGGTGGCATTACGACGCCCACGGGGTGGGTGCGGTCGAGTTCCTCGTGCGCTGGCTGAGCGGTCGGCTCACGACCACGGTCTTCTCCGACAACACGTACGGCACCGCACCGTGGTTCGAGCCGTTCCGCGATCTCCAGCACGTCTCCATTAAGCTGACCGACGGCGAACTGCCGTACCCCGAGCGCTTGCAGATCTTGCGCGAGGCGCTCGCTCCGACCGCCGATCGAGGCGGGTACGCCAGAGGAGATCGGCGGAAGGACCATTTCGCCGCCACAGCCCACGGCTGGAGGCTCACCTACGAGACGGCCCGCGGGCACCGGATCCGGGTCGCCTTCCCGCACGCGGACGAGGACCAGGTCCGCTCGACCCTCCTGGACGCGGTCCGACGGATGGGCTGCGACGTGCTCTCCACCACGACACACCCTGGGCGACCCGTGACGACCTGAGCGGCCTCGAAGGGGGCCTGCCTTCTTGGCGGTCGCGACACTACGCGCTGTAGGCGACCCAGGCACGCTCCCCCGCGTCGTTGGTGCCGTACCAGTAGTGCGGCACGGCCGTGATGCCGGTGGTGCGGAACGGGCGGCCGTGGTCGTCGATGCGGATCGTGCCGGTGCGGCCCTGGGAGGACCAGTCGAGTTCCAGGTACCAGCGGGCGTCGTGGGTCAGTGTCGTAGCGTCGACCAGCAGCACCTCCGGGTCCCCGGCGGAGACGCGGTACGGGAAGTGCGCGGCAGGGATGACGTGATCGGCGTCGGCGCCGTCCTTCGGGCGCGTGACCGGGCGGTCGACGTCGAGGTCCACGGCGAAACGGCGGGGGGTGAGGTCGCTCCCGCAGCCCTGGCCCATGGCGTACGCATTCCCGGCGGCCGGGCCGCCACGGCTGACGATGCGGACGTGGAGCGCCTCGAGGACCACCGCCGTGTCCGAGCGCCCCTGTACCGAGATCTGCACCCTCGTCTGCCGCCCGTCCACCGCGCCCTGCGTCGCCGCCCACGCCCGGGCGTCCTGCTCCACCGGCGGCGCGGGTACCTGGGCGGACGGCTTGGCGATGACGTAGTCGTGGCCGCAGCCCTTGTCCCAGACCAGGGAGTCGGCGCTCCAGGCGAGGGGCAGGCCGGTGGTCTGCCGCCCGGCCGCGGCGGGACCGCTGCCGGTGGCGGACGGGGCGGGGTCCTTGCCACGGCGGCCAGGCGACGCGGCGCTCCCAGAAGGGGAGGGGAATGCGGTGGCCGGCGTCGCCGAGCGGTGGGGTGCGCCGGGGGCGGTCGTCCGCGAGCCCGCGCTGCGGGAGGTGTCCGCCTCGGAGGAGTGCCTGCCCGACAGGGCGGAGGTGGTGCTCACGGCGGCGACCAGCACGCAGGCGGCGGCGAGGTACGCCAGAACCCGTCGGCGGTGCCAAGGACGGGGAGCGGGCTCGTCCGGGGCCGGGCCGTCCCCCGACTGCTCCGCGGGGCTGCCCTCCTCGACGTACGTCCCGTCCCCGCCCCCGTCCCCCTCCGGAGCCGGTGCCGCCGCCTGCGCTGACCCGGCGGTACGCCCGTCCTGCCGAGCGGCCGTCGCCGACAACCACAATCGGTGCAACTCGAGCCGCTCCTGCGGTCCCGCCCCGCAGAAGGCCGCGAGCCGCTCCACGGGTGCGAAGTCCTGCGGTAGCGCTTCGCCCGCGCAGTACCGGTGCAACGTGGAGGTGTTCATGTTGATGCGGCGGGCCAGAGAGGCGTAGCTGCGGTCCGTGCGGTCCTTCAGCCGGCGCAACAGCGCCGCGAACTCCTCGCCGTCGTCGCGCATCGACACCGCTCCCCCGTCGTCCGACCGCTGGTCCTGCATCCCAGGCACCCATATCCCTGCACGTCAGATGGGCCGGGATGGTTCCACCGTCGCCAGACGGGCGCGGGTCATTGCCCCGCACTCTGGTGACCGCCGATGCTCTTCGTATCGCACCCCGCCAGGGCCGGACGGCCGGGCGGCGGCTGCGGCTCATCCACTCACCGCAATCACCGCACTCACGGGGGACACCCATGCCCGAAAGCACGGCTGCACCAAGGACGTGACGTCCTGCGCGGCGCAGCAGGGCCCGGCCGACACGGGCGGGCACGTGGCCGGCACCGACGACCCCAGCACCGTCACACCGCTCGATCACTCGTCAAAGGAGAACCGACATGAACAGCAGGACCCGCACCGCCCTGACCGCCGGCGTCCTCGCCACCGCACTCGGGCTCGGCGCCACCATCCAGGCCACCGCCCAGACCCCGAGCGGGATCAGTGGCAAGCCGACCGCGTCGGCACAGGCCGCCGTCCACGCCTCCGCGAAGGCGTCCACCGCCGCGGTGCAGTCGGTCAGCGGCACGCCCGGCCACGTGGTGACCCGGGTCGCCGACTTCTACGGCGCGTACATCGACGCCAAGGGCGACTACGCGGACCCGGACGCCGCGCTGGCCACGGCCCTGCGCAAGCACTACCTGACGGCGGACTTCGCCCTGCGGCTGGAGGCCTGGGAGGAGGAGAACGGGGCGGACGGCGTCCTGCGCGCCCAGAACGTCCCGGCGCAGTGGAAGGTGACCGACAACGGCGCCGTGGGACACAGCCGTGAGGTCATCGTCACCCTGACCTTCGGCAGCGGGGAGACGACGCAGAAGATCAAGCTCTATGTGCTGGTCGAGCGGTACGACCACATCGTCGACATCGAGACGACGAGCGCCCGCTGACGGCGGAGCACGACCGCCCACGAGCAGACCGCCGGCAGGGCCGCGGCCGGCCCTCGGGCGGCCGCGACCCCGCCGGCCCGGCCGGCGGGGTCACCGGCCGGCGCAGTCCGGGACCCGTGATGACCTCGCCCTGCCGGCCAAGGCCGTCCGCGCGGAATCAGGGGACCACCTTCACCGCGACCTGGGGTATCCGGTTCGCTACCCGAAGTAGCTGCGACGGGGCCGCGAAGACCCTCGTCACGACCCTCGGGAACGCCGCCCGCCACGTGACGCCGCCCAGGTGAGGCCGCTGCGCCCGGATCCACGTTCCGAAGTCGTTCGGAAATGCCAATGTGGGCCTCTTCGTGGAGCGATGCTCTACTCTTTGACAGCTCCCGAATGGCCATGGACTCGTGGCCCGGCGTTCACGGACCGTTTGGTGCGGGGCAGCGACAAGGGTGGACGGATGAAGATCTCGTTTCTGATCAACAACGCGTACGGCATCGGCGGCACCATCCGCTCGACCGCGAACCTCTCGGCCGGCCTCGCCGACCGGCACGAGGTGGAGGTCGTGAGCGTCCACCGCGTCCTGGACGAACCGCCGCTCGCCCTCGACCCGCGGGTCAGGCTCGAGTCGCTCATCGACATGCGGCTGGACAGTCCGACGTACGAGGGCGAGCACGAGCTCACCCACCAGCCGAACAGCATGTTCCCGGAGTCGGGGGTGGACTTCGGGCGGCTCCGCTACACCGGGCTGCACGACCGGCGAATAGCCGAGTACCTGGCGCGGACCGACGCCGACGTGGTGGTGGCCACCCGCCCGATCCTCAACGGGTACCTGTCCCGCTACGGGCAGGGCCACTACCTCAAGGTGGGACAGGAGCACCTGACCCTCCACTCCCACAGCGATCAGCTGCGCAACGACCAGAACGCCGCGATATCCGGCCTCGACGCCTTCGTGACCGTCTCCGAAGCCGACGCCGCCGACTACCGCACCGCCCTCCCGGAGCTGGCCGACCGCGTCCTGTGCGTCCCCAACGGAGTGCCGGCACCCGCTGTCGAGGCGTCCGCCCTGGACAGCAAGATGATCATCGCGGCGGGTCGGCTGGTGCGGGTCAAGCGCTACGACCGGCTGATCGACGCCTTCGCGAAGGTGACAGCCGAGCGCCCGGAGTGGACGCTGCGAATATACGGGCGCGGCCCGATGCGGGCCGCGCTGCGTGAGCAGATCGACGCACTCGGCCTCTACAACCGCATCTTCCTGATGGGCCCGGTCTCCCCCATCGAGACCGAGTGGGCCAAGGGCGCGATCGCGGCCGTCTCCTCCGACAGCGAGTCCTTCGGCATGACCATCGTCGAGGCCATGCACTGCGGGGTCCCGGTGGTCGCGACGGACTGCCCGCACGGCCCGGGAGAGATCATCACCGATGGCCAGGACGGGCTGCTGGTGCCGCTGGACGGCGGCCCCGACGCGTACTCCCGGGCCCTGCTTCGCCTCATCACCGACTCCGACCTGCGCGGGCGGATGGGCAGCGCCGCGCAGGCGAAGGCCGCGACCTACGCCCCGGCCGTGATCGCCGGACGCTACGAGGAACTCTTCGAGCGTCTCCAGCGCGAGCGCCGCGGCCGGGGCTCGCTCGCCACCCGGCTGCGCAGCTCGCTTCGATCCCTCGTCCCGTCCGGGGGCAGGAAGGACAAGCCGCAGCCGGCCGACGTCGAGCGGCCCCCCGTCCCCCGCGGCCACGCGGCCGCGACGGCGGACGGCGGATTCGTGGTCCGGCTCGACCTCGACACCATCCCCCGCACCAAGCCGCTGGACTTCGTCGCACGCCTGCGCCGCGACCCCGAGCGCCGGCAGATCCGGGTACCGCTGGAGCTCGCCGCCACGGGCGAGCAGCACGCGACCACACTCGTCCAGCGTGCCGCCCACCAACTGCCCGAGGGCCGGTGGGACTGCTACGTACGCGTCCGCGGCACCAAGGAGCGCCACCGCATCACCGCCGACCTCGTCGAACAGGCCCGGCTGATCCCGCTCGCGCCGGTGGTCGGCACCGACGGCGTCTCCTCGTGGATCCCCTACACCACCAGTGACGGCTTCCTCGCGGTGCGGAGCTGGCTGCGCCCGGCACACGGCGAGGTGGAGTCGGTCGCCATCGGTGAGAACCAGGCCACCGTCACGGTCCGGCTGCTGGGCGACGCGGGGCTCGCGGACACCGCCGCCGCCACCGTCCGCGCCGTCTCCCGGGAGAACACCGACCACAGCTTCGAGGTACCGGTGCACCCGCTGGACGACGTCCGCTTCGAGTTCGTCCTGCCGTACGGCGAGACCATGGAACGGCGCAGCGCCGAACACGACGTGTGGGACCTGCAGCTGAAGCTGGCCGACCGGAGCGTGCCGATCGGGCGGATCACGGGCGACATCGTCGAACGCAAGAAGACCGACGCGTTCCCGCCGGTCCTGCTCGACCACGCCGAGCGCGGCAGCACCCGCATCAAGCCGTTCTTCACCGTCAACAACGACCTGGCGCTGAGCGTGAGGGACGCCGCCGCCGAGAACGCGGATGCCTGAGAGGTCGTCGCACCGGTGAGCTTCCGGTAGCCGGAGAGGGCTGCCGCCGTGCGGGAGTCCAGCCGGCAGGCAGGCCATGACGCGGTTCCTCGACCACGCGCAGCACGGGCATCGAGTCCTCCTCCAGGGTCGGGCGGGCTGGCCATGCGGTCAGTGAGCCTTTTCAGCGGGGCCACCGATCGGGTGGTTGAGTGGGTGCCGATGCTGATCATCACCCAGGAGGCTGACCGCCGCTGCAAACTCCGTCCCTCGCAGCGGGCCCTGGTCGCGCTGGAGTATCTACGCAAGCACGACACCCTCGCGCAGATCGCGGCCGGCTTCCGGATCAGCGTGGGCACCGCCCACTCCTACGTGCACGCGATCATCGACCTCCTGACCCTCCGCTCGCCGGGCCTGCCTGACCCCCACCCTGCGCGAGGCGGACACGGAGTACGTACTCGTGGACGGCACCCTCGCCGAGCGCGACCGGGTCGGCGACCAACGCGCCGACTACTCCGACAAGCACCGCCGCCACGGCGTGCACCTGCAGATCATCACCGACCGGCGAGGGGAGACCGTATAGATCTCCCGCGCTCTACCCGGCCGCACTCACGACCTCACCGCGGCCCGCACCCATCGCATCATTGCCACCTGCGTCCGCCTCGGCATCCCCGCCCTGGCAGACCTGGCCACCTCGGCGCCGGCGGCACCTTCGCCACCCCGACCCGGCGCCCACCCCGCAAGGAACACTCCGC
This sequence comes from Streptomyces sp. NPDC008238, assembly GCF_042956445.1. Taxonomy (NCBI): domain Bacteria; kingdom Bacillati; phylum Actinomycetota; class Actinomycetes; order Kitasatosporales; family Streptomycetaceae; genus Streptomyces; species Streptomyces sp. NPDC008238. Next base: position 120,999 of record NZ_JBIBGK010000005.1, read on the forward strand.
CCGGCACGACCGGTGGGTACTGGCCCGTCGCAGCTTGGCCCGCCCCGACGAGATCGCCTACTACCTCGAGTTCCGCCGAGCCCCTACTTCTGTGTTCTGCCGCTTCTGATGTCTGCCAGCATATTGGCGTTTCCGGTGTTGTGGACGCTGGCGAGGCGTGTCGACGTTATCTTCCATATTCCCGCCGTGCGCTGAAGGTGAAATTCCCCTCGCCCGTAAAGAGTCCATGTGTTGACGTCCTCTCTTTTTCCGAGAGCGGGGTGGTAGTGGAGGGCCTGGAGATAGAACGCCACGTCGGCGTCGTCGTCCAGGACCGTCACCGTGTGACTGGTCAGCATGTGTTGCGTGAGCTCCATCGACCCGATCAGCCGCTCCCAACTCTCGGCCAGTGCGTCTGCTCTGACCGTTCCTTCGATGTCCGGCGCAATGCCACCCAGGTCGACAGTCAGCTCATCTGCCCATAGAGAGCGCGCTGATGCGAAGTCCTTGATGTCTGAGTACTGGAAATGCTTATGAACAATGTTCAAAACATCGATGTAGTCCTGGCTGCTCGTAGACATCGAACTGCTCCGTTTCGCCTTGGACAGAAAAACCTGCACAAAGGTTTATAGACCTGACATCCATTGACTCAAGTCATAAATGACTCGCCTAGACGGCGCAGGCTCCACCGGGTCCGCACTGATCGCCTTCTCCGAAAGGCATGCTCAGAGCTGGATGGTTCTCGTCCCAGACCTGCCGCATGGCGCGGACGAAGGTCGCCTTGTCAACGCCGCCACCGATAGCGTACTTCTCGTCGATCACGACAAACGGGGTTCCGTGGGCTCCCATGCGCTGACCTCGCGCTTGCTCCTGCTCGACCTGATGCTTGTAGCGGCGCGAGCCCAGCACTTCACGAGCATCATCCGCATCCAGGCCAATCTCGCGGGCGAACTCGACGAGTTGCTCAAGTGTCCAGAGCTGTCTGTTGGCCCTGAAGTGAGCGTTGAACATCGCAGTCCATGCCTCGTGGTGCCTGCCCTGGTCAGTAGCGTAGGCAAGCAACTCATGGGTTAGATCGGTCGGACCCAGAGTGCGGTCAATAGCATGGTAGCCGCCGAACCCCTCCTCGTCCGCCGCGATCTCTACGGGACGCAGAATCGAGTTCATCTGCTTTCTGGTCATGCCCGCGTTAAGGCTCAGTTGGGTCTGGGTGATGCCCTCTGGCGCAATCCCGGGGTGCACTTGGAAGGATCGGTGGATGACCTCGACCTCATCCGCGTGCTCGAATTCTGCCACTGCGTTGCGTAGGCGCAGCTGAGTCATCCCACAGATAGGGCAGATGATGTCCGACCACATCTCGATTTGCATGCCTCTCCTCTCTTACAACTTGTCTGTGACCCAATCTTGCGTCAGAGACAGAGGCTCTGCAAAAGGCACATTGGTGTGCGTAAGAAGGCTGACTGAGCGTGCACTTGCCCGCAGGGAGGCAGGCGCTGGCTCACTTTGTGATGCCGCATTGCCCGGGCCACCCGCAGGTGGGGACAGCCCGGGCAGGCTCCCCCGTGCCGGTGGAGTGACGCGGATCATGGGTATCGCCGGGCATGGTTGCCGTGCCGCGGCCGCTGTTTCCTGGCGGCATGAACGAAAACCCCGATGTTCCCTTCCCCGCCCCGACGCACTGGATCGCGGGCCGCGCGGTCCCCGGCTCCGGGCCGCTGCTCGACGTCGTGAACCCCGCGGACGACTCCGTGGTCGCCTCCGTGGCCCAGGGCACGCCTGAGGACGTCGACCAGGCCGTGGGGGCGGCGCTGGCCGCGTTCCCCGCCTGGTCGGCGACCTCACCGGAGGACCGCATCGCCGTACTGCGACGGGTGGCCGAGGGCATGGCGAAGCACGCCGAGGAGATCGCGGCGACGATCACCGTGGAGATGGGCGCCCCGATCTCCTTCTCGCGCCAGGCTCAGGCCGGCTTCCCGTTGGCCGCGACCGAGGCCGCGATCGTCGCGGCCGAACGGTTCCAGTGGACCGAGACGGTGGAGAACTCGCTGGTCGTTCGGGAGCCCATCGGCGTCGTGGGCGCCATCACACCCTGGAACTTCCCTCTCCAGCAGGTCGTGACGAAGGTCGTCCCGGCCCTGCTGGCCGGCAACACGGTGGTGCTGAAGCCCTCGGAGCTCTCCCCGCTCAGCGCCCGGATGTTCGCGGAGATCGCTTCCGAGGCCGGGCTCCCGGACGGTGTGCTGAACGTCGTGCAGGGCACCGGCCCGGTGGTCGGCGAGGTCCTCTCCCGCCATCCGAAGATCGACATGGTGTCGTTCACCGGCTCCACGGCCGCCGGCAGGCGCGTCTCGGCGGCGGCGTCCGGGACCGTCAAGCGGGTCGCCCTGGAACTCGGCGGCAAGGCAGCCCACATCGTCCTTCCCGACGCCGACCTCGACTTCGCCGTCAACCGCGGCCTGGGTTACGCGTGGGCGAACGGCGGCCAGGCGTGCGGCGCCTACACGCGGTTGCTGGTGCCCGACCACCTCCAGGAGACGGTCGTCGAGAAGCTGCGCGTCGCCGCCTCGGCCTACGCCGTCGGCGACCCGGCCGACGAGGCCACACGCATCGGCCCCCTCGTCTCCGAGACCCAGCGGCAGCGCGTGGACGGCTACATCCGGCGCGGCATCGCCGACGGCGCCACCCTCGTCGTCGGTGGCGCAGGCCGCCCGGACGGATTCGAGGCCGGCGCGTACGTCAGGCCAACGATCTTCTGCGACGTCGACCCGGACTCGGTCATCGCGCAGGAGGAGATCTTCGGCCCCGTCCTCGTGGTGATCCCGTACACCGACGACGACCACGCCGTCGAGATCGCAAACGGCACGATCTACGGCCTCAACGCCGCCGTCACCGGTGACGAGGAGCACGCCATGGCCATCGCCCGGCGCCTGCGGGTCGGCCAGGTCGACGTCAACGGAGGGCCGCACAACTTCCAGGCCCCGTTCGGCGGCTACAAGCAGTCCGGCAGCTGGCGGCGCGGAGTTACCCTGCCCAACGGGGGTGACCCGCGCCGCCGGGCCGGTCCCGGGCGGCCGGAACCCCGGAACACAGACACGAGAGGACGGAACGGATGGCGGACCGAGCCGGGCTGGCGGCCTTCCTCCGGGCACGCCGACAGGCACTGCAGCCGGAGGACATCGGGCTCCCGCGCGGACGGCGCAGACGTACCGACGGACTGCGCCGCGAAGAGGTGGCGGCCCTGTGCGACATGTCGGTCGACTACTACAGCCGGCTGGAGCAGCCCAAGGGCCCTCACCCCTCGGAGCAGATGCTCGCCGCGATCGCCCGCGGCCTGCGCCTGTCGCTGGAGGAACGCGACCACCTCTTCCGGCTCGCCGGGCACGCCCTGCCCCACCGGGTGCGGCGCGGCGACCACATCAACCCCGGCATGATGCGCATCCTGGACCGCCTGGAGGACACACCCGCCCAGGTGATGAACCACCTGGGCGAGACGCTGCGGCAGACCCGCCCGGCCGTGGCGTTGCTCGGCGACCAGACCGCCCACACCGGGTGGGCCCGCAGCGCGCACTACCGCTGGTTCACCGACCCGGCCTCCCGCCTCGTGCCCGACAGCGACGCCCCGGAGCAGAGCCGGCTCATGGCAGCGGACCTGTACGGCACGTACACCCGCGACGGAGCCGACTCCCGCACCGGCGAACTCGTGGAGGAACTTCTCCGGGTCAGCCCCGAGTTCGCGGCGCTGTGGCGCGAACACCCGGTACTCGGCCCTGCCTGCGCGCCCAAACGGTTCCACCACCCGCAGGTCGGGCTGCTCGAGCTGCACTGCCAGACGCTTGTCGACCCCGACCAGTCCCAACGACTCCTCGTCTACACCGCGGTACCCGGCACAAACAGCCACACCAGCCTCCAGCTCCTCTCCGTACTCGGTTAGTACTCGGCGACCGGCGTCACACCCCATGGGCCCGTCAGCCCTTCCGTCCGGCACCAGAGGTACTGCGCGAGGGCATGGGGTGACGCCAGGCAGCGGATCTTCTTAGGGACGCCGAACAATCCCGGAGTCTGCTCGGTCAGCCGCCCCCGCGCTGCCAGGCGCCTGGCTTTCGACCGCACTCCTTCGACCTTCGCCGGCACCGGCCTGCGGTCGCCTGGCTCCGCCAGGACCCGTCCGGCTCTCACGGGCGATCACGAACCGCTCCCGCCCGGCCTTCGCCCCCCGCCACTCGGCGCGCAGCACCTCGACCCGCTGCCGGTCGAACCACGGGTACGCCCAACACCCGCCCACAAAGCCGAGCCGGCCGCTGGAAGAACCGGCGGACTGCCACACATGAGCGTGGTTGAACAGCGCGGAATATGTTGCACGGACAGGCAATTCGGCAGGCGAATCCTTGCACGGATGAGCAAGATGACGATCACTGTGCTGCGCACCGTGAACTAGAGTGATCCTCGACGCCATTGGGCGGAATCCCGGTCCCACATCCTGGAACACCCTGATGCGTTGTGCATTTCTACCGCGCCCCGGGCGAGCAGGAGACAGATTCTCGTGACCTGGTTCATCACGGACGAACCTGAAGTGTTTCGTTCCAAGGCGGGGGCGTTTCTCGCCGCCCGGCCCGACTGGCACACCATGCTGCTGTCCGGTCTCGACACGATCGAGCGACTGCGGTCCGAGGGCAAGACCCCGCCCACGGTGCTGGGCTGGTGGCGCGAAGCGGACGGGACGGCGACGACGGCCGCGTTCGTGTGGATGCCACCGCACCTGCTGGCAGCGAGCCGTCTGTCCCAGGACGCGGCGGCACAGCTGGCCGATGTCCTGTCCACCGGAACCCAGCCGTTCACACAGCTCGTGGCCGACGACTCCTCGGCCCGTGCCTTCTCCGAAGCGTGGCAGACGACCACCGGCTCCCAGCCGAAGAGCGGGCCTCACCTGCGCCTCTACCGCCTTGACGGGCTTGTACGCCCTGCCCTCGCACCACCGGGGGCACCGCGGACGGCCACCGACGACGACCGGGTGCTCCTCCACGACTGGTGTACTCGCTTCGTCACCGAAGCCGGCTCGCTCGGGGCCGATCTCGACGCATTCATCGACGAGCGGCTGAGCCGGGGCGGCTGGCGGTTGTGGATGGTGGAGGACGAACCGGTGGCCATGGCCGCCATGACGTCGGTGGTGGCCGGCGCGGCTCGCCTCACCCCCGTCTACACGTTGCCGGAACAACGCGGCCGGGGCTACGGCGCCGCTGTCACCGCAGCCGTCTCCCAAGCGGCGCGTGACGCCGGTGCGGAGCACGTGCTCCTCTTCACCGACCTCGCCAATCCGACGAGCAACAGCGTGTACCGACGCGTCGGATACCGCACCGTCTCGGACTTCCGCATCGTGCTGTCCTGACACCGCAGATCCTGCGCCGTCGACGGCCGCAGGCAACGGCCGGGCGCGGAGACAACGACCCGACGGCTGGATCACACGGTGGGAAAAGCGTGCCTGTGAAACCGGCCCGACAAGCAGAGGTAACATCCATGACGAACGTACCAAGCGGAGTCGGCGAACCGTCCGTGGCAGGCCCGATGCCGGGCAAGCGCGAACCGCATGGCCTTTGGCATCCCGGGAGCATGGCCGACGTGACCGCGAACTTCCGCCAGTACTTGACCGGATGGGGCGTGGCGGAACCCAGTGACAGTGACACCGACTGGTTCCGCAGTGGGCTGGCGCAACCGCAGTTCAACGGAGTGGTGAGGGTGCGCTCCTTGGACAGGGTCGAGCAGATCACTGCCACCGCGCGAGAACACCTCGCCGGAGTGGCCTGGTGGTGGTGGGTCGGCCCGGACAGCCCTACGGGCACGTCGGCAGCCCTCGCCGAGCACGGCGCGGAGGAGCTCACGACGATCCCGGTGATGGTCAGACCGCTCGACCAGGTGGTGGAGCCGGTGGAACCGTCGCCCGCCCTGCGGATCGAAGTGGTGACCGGTGACGACCGCTTGCGGGAGCTGGTCCGCACCTACAGCGCCTCGATGGGTGTCGCCCCGGGCCTCGAGTCCGACATCGTTCGGATCGAGTCACAACGTCGGGACAACGCGGACATCGTCCGCCTGGCGGCGGTCCTCGAGGACCGTGTCGTCGGGACGACCGTGGTGATCACGGCCCACGACGTGGCCGGGATCTTCATCGTCCATGTGGCCGAGACGCACCGCCGACTCGGCATCGGCACGGCGTTGACCGCGGCGGCGCTCCGCGTGGGACAGGATCGTGGGATGCGGCTGGCAGCACTTGCCGCGAGCCCGGCCGGCGAACCGCTGTACCGGCGATTCGGCTTCGTCGAGGTTTCGCAGTACCGCCTCTTCACCTGTCCCGTTTAGCGTGACTGCCCCTGCACGGAAGAGCAACAGTGGTACCAGGCAGCACCGGGGACGATCCGGGTGCCCTATCTGGGCCGATGGAGCGCGCGCCAAACCGGCAAGCAGGCGGTGACCTCCTCCCGTGCCAAGGTCCGCGCCGTCGGCGAGCGGGCCGACGCCGCCCCGGAGAGTTGGCGGCTCCTTAGCGAACTCCGTTGCAGCGCCACCCACATCACCGACATCATCAGGGCCGTCCCGGCCGTCCTGGCCCTACGCTTCCGCCCCGTCAGCCTGCGCAGGGTGCGGCCTGGAGCCCTCGTCCAGGACAGCGCCGCCAGTAAGCGACAGCAAGGGAGTTCCTCGCGTGGCAGATGTCAGAGTGACCTACGACAAGACCGTGAACGCAGCGTACGTGTACCTCACCGAACCGCGGGCCCGCGTGAAGTCCGCGCGCATGTATCCCTGCGATCCGCTGGACGTCGACGGCATGATCAACCTCGACTTCGACGAACAGGGTCGCCTCATTGGCATCGAGGTACTGGCAGCCAGTTCGAAATTGCCCGCGTACCTGCTCCAGTCCGCGGAGCGGCTGGACGCCGAAGGCTCCTGAACAGGCTGGTACCGCCCTGGCGGGGACCGCGGTGCGAATGGCGGCAGGTCGAGCCACAGCAGCTTCCGGAGGGCGCGTCAGATCCAGTCGCTTCCTGTGCGGCCGCGCTTCGTCGCGCCGCGTCGCTTCTTCTGCAGCAGTCGGCGCTCATTGACCTCCGCCGGTACCTTCACCGTCCGGCGCGGTGGCGGTGGCGGGGCCGTCGCCACCGTGAGCAGGGCCGCGAGCCGCTTGGCCGCAGTCTCCCGGTTGCGCCATTGAGAACGTTGCTCCTGCGAGCGCACCGATATCACCCCGTTGATGAGCCTGCCCGCGAGTCGCTCCAGGGCCAGCGCCTTCCACTCCGGTGGGAGCGCCTCAGTCCTGGCGAGGTCGAAGCGCAGTTCCACCTTCGTGTCGCTGCAGTTGACGTGCGCTCCCCCGGGGCCTGAGGAATGAGAGAACCTCCACACAAGTTCGTCCTCCGGAAGAAGCACCGAACCGCGGATGGCATAAGGATGTCTGGTCATGTATCCGTAGCCGTTCTTTCCAGCCTTCTCGTCATTCGTTTCCCGCCGCGGATCACCACCGGTGAAAGGAACGCCACCACCGCGAAAACCCCGACCGATGCGGTGACCAGGTCAGGCGGTGGGGTGGACGCCGTCGAGGGCACGGCGTCCACCCAGGATCCGATCACGTCATGGGCGATCAGTCCGTCGGGCGACAGACCTCTCGCCCGCGGTAGAAGCCGCAGTGCCGGCAAGCCTGATGCGGTGGGGTGGGCTTGGCGCACTCGGGATTCGTGCAGGGTGCGAGTACCGGCAAGGCGGCTTTCCAGTGGGCACGACGGTGACGGGCCCGGGAACGTGAAGTGCGGTGCTGCATGGCCTGAGGGCCTTTCGTGAAGGGTTGTGGACGCCGGCGGCGCTGACGGGACAACCGACCACGGACCGTGGGGAGACGCGTCGAGGGGTGCGGTACGACGCACCGAGCGGGCCTGCTCGCGACACCACGGCCAGGCGGCCACAGGCAGAAGCGCGCGGTGGCAGGCGAAGGCACGGCGAGGCGGGAAGGAACGCGGAGGACCGAGGTCGGTACGGTACGAACGTGCCGATGAGGGCACGTAGAGCGATCAGCACCCCACAGGATGGATTCGTGCCCTACGCGAGACAGACGGCTGGTCACCGATGCGGGCCATGGCCCATCCGGCTGAAAGCCACCGGCAGTTCGGTGGCTAGAGTCTGTCGACCTCGATCATGTCGCCCACCCTAGCAGCATCGATTTATCACGCACGCACCAACTGTCGCTTCGGCAACAAGCGCACCGCACGGCAAGCCGCGAGCGATAACAGCGACATGAGCGCCGGTCGCGATCACGGGGAGGGCGACGGTGGACAGAAGGCGCGAGCGTGTTGTTAAGCTGATCGGTGACCGAGGAACGTATCCAGAGGAGTCATAGACGTGGTGGGTGAAGACGACATCTCCGGGTGAGATCCGGATCTGACGGCCGCCGGCCTGCGCTCGGGAGCGCTGCCGATGTGGCCCTTTTCGTCGTCCCCTCTTCTTCCATGTCTGCCCAGGGCAGAGGTCTACCCTCTGCCCTCAGCACTCCGAGGTTTCTCCCATGTCCGACGCTGCCGTCGTTTGCTCGAACGTCTCTTTCGCCTGGCCCGACGACACCCCGGTCTTCAACGACCTGTCCTTCTCCGTGACCCCCGGCCGGACCGGCCTGGTCGCACCCAACGGCTCCGGCAAGAGCACCCTGCTCAAGCTGATCTCCGGCGAGCTGAAGCCCGTCGCCGGCTCGGTGTCGGTGAACGGCACGCTCGGCTACCTCCCCCAGACCCTGCCCCTGACCGGCGACCTCACCGTCGCCGAGGTGCTCGGCGTCGCCGCAGTGATCCGCGCCCTGGACGCCGTGGAATCCGGGGACGTCGACGAGAAGCACTTCGCCACCATCGGCGACGACTGGGACATCGAGGAGCGCACCCGCGCCCAACTCGACCGTCTCGGCCTGGCCGACCTGACTCTGGACCGCACCCTGAGCACGCTCAGCGGCGGGCAGGTCGTCTCCCTCGGCCTCGCCGCCCAGTTGCTCAAGCGTCCCGACGTCCTCCTGCTCGACGAGCCGACCAACAACCTCGACCTCCAGGCCCGGCACAAGCTCTATGACGTGCTGTCGGACTTCAACGGCTGCCTGCTCCTGGTCAGCCACGACCGTGCGCTGCTCGACCGCATGGAACGGATCGCCGCACTCGGCAGCGACGAACTACGCCTGTACGGCGGTAACTTCAGCGAGTACGAGGAGGCCGTCCGCGCCGAGCAGGAGGTCGCCGAGAAGAACGTCCGCAACGCCGAGCAGGAGCTGAAGCGGGAGAAGCGGGAGCTGCAGCAGGCACGAGAACGTGCCGAGCGCCGGGCGAGCAACGCCGCCAAGAACCTGAAGAACGCCGGTCTGCCCAAGATCTTCGCGGGCAACATGAAGCGCGGCGCGCAGGAGGCCGCGGGCAAGTCCGGCACGATGCACGCTTCCCGCGTCAGCGAGGCCAAGGCACGCCTCGACGAGGCCGGACGGGCGCTGCGCGAGGAGCAGCGCCTCACGCTGGAACTGCCCGGCACCCAGGTGCCCGCCGGCCGCAACCTGTTCCTGGGCACAGGCATGCAGGCCCGCCTCGGTGACAGGGACGTGTTCGCGGCGGGCGGCGTCGACCTCAGTGTCCGCGGTCCCGAACGCATCGCGCTGACCGGTCCGAACGGCGCGGGCAAGACCACGCTGATGCGGCTGGTCACCGGTGATCTCACCCTGCTCGACGGGGAGATCAAGCGCAATGACGGCAGGATCGCCTACCTGTCACAGCGTCTGGACCTGCTGGACCTGGACCGCACCGTGGCGGAGAACTTCGCCGCGTTCGCGCCGGAGCGGCCCGAGGCGGAGCGGATGAACCTGCTCGCCCGGTTCCTCTTCCGAGGCCCCAGGGCCCATCTGCCGGTGGGTGTGCTTTCCGGCGGCGAACGGCTGCGCGCCACCCTGGCCTGCGTCCTGTGCGCGGAGCCGGCCCCGCATCTGCTGCTGCTCGACGAGCCCACCAACAACCTCGACCTGGTCAGCGCGGGGCAACTGGAGAGCGCGCTCAACTCGTACCAGGGCGCCTTCATGGTGGTCAGCCACGACGAGCGATTCCTCGCCGAGATCGGGATCAACCGTTGGTTGCGGCTGGCCGACGGGGCGCTCGAAGAGACGGCGGCACCGGCGGTGTGAACCGCCACCGCGTGAAGCGGCTCCGTCACCGAGGCCGTGCGCCGAGCAGGTCAGGCACCCATGCACGAGCAAGAATCCCCTTCGCCCGCCCCTTGGGTTGGGCGAAGGGGTTCGGGGCGCGGCCGCACGGCGCGCCGGAAAACTCCCGCAGCGGAGGTGGAGCCAAGTGCCTGGCCCACCGTCCCCGATCCTGAGGTCGAGCGCTCACGGCGGTCCCGCCAGATCCAGTCACCACCCCAGCTATTTGACCGATCGTTCCAGACAGGTCTACTTTCGGAGTGTGGGAAGGACCAAGGAATTCGATCCGGACGCCGTGCTGCAGTCGGCTCTTGAGCTGTTCTGGAGTCGCGGCTACGAAGCGACGTCGATGGCCGACCTGGTCGAGCATCTCGGCATCGGCCGCGCGAGCATCTACGCGACCTTCGGCAGCAAGCACGAGCTGTACCTGAAGGCGTTGGACCGGTACGTCGAGATGCGCGACCCGCCGGTCATCGAGGAGCTGTCCCAGCCGGGGCCGGCGTTGCCGGCGGTGCGCGCCGTGGTGCGCCGATTCGCCGCGGAAGCCACCTCACCGGAAGTACGGCTGACCGGCTGCTTCGTGACCAACACTGCCGCAGAACTGGCCCCGCGCGATCCCGCGGCCGCCCGCCGGGTGGAGATCAGCTGGGAGCACGTGGAGACCACGCTGTACTCCGCCCTCGTACGGGCCCGGGCCCAGGGCGAGCTCCCGGAGGACCGTGATCCGCGCGCACTGGCCCGGATGCTGCTCGTCCTGATGCAGGGCATGCGGGTCGTCGGCAAGGCGTCGAACGATCACACGCGGGTGCAGAGCGCGGCCGAACAGGCGTTGACGCTGTTGGACTAGGTCGACCCGGGTCGAGTGCGTCAGGACGGTCCGTCGCCGAACGTGTCGCCCGACTCGTTCGACGCACGCCCGCAAATTGAACCGATCGGTCAAATATTCAGGGAAGATCCATGAGCGCCCCCAGCACCTCCCGCGCCCCCGCCTCGTGGAACCGACGAGCCTTCGTGCTCCTGGCCGGCGCGCAGACCACGCTGATATACACGCTCTCCGCCATCGCCGTGCCCCTGCCCGAGATCGGCCGCGAGTTCGGCCTCGGTCACGCCGACCTGATCCTGCTGAGCGCCGCCTACGGGTTGTCCTTCGCGGGACTGGTCCTCTTCGGCGGAAACCTCGCCGGCCGCTACGGCGGGCGGCGTGCTCTCACCGCGGGACTCGTCCTCTTCACCGCGGCCTCCGCCGTCGCCCCGCTCGCCCAGAACGTCGGGGTCCTGCTCGTCGCCCGCTTCGCCCAGGGCGCGGGCGCCGCGATCGTCGCGCCGGCCGCCATGGCCGTGCTGCGCACCATCTTCCCCGCACCCACCGCCTACGGCAGGGCCATGGCGACCTGGGGCGGGCTGTCCGTGCTCGGGGCGACGGCGGGCAACCTGCTCTCCGGCGTCATCGCGTCCCAGCTCTCGTGGCGCTGGGCCCTGGGCGTGCCCCTCGTGGTGGCGGTCGCGGCGCTCGCCCTCGTCCCCAAGCTGCTGCCGGGCAACACACCGAACCTCGGCACGGCGCTCGACCTGCCGGGCGCGCTGCTCGCCACCGCCGGGATCACCCTCGCCAGCTACGGATTCGTCGTCACCGACGCCCGGCCCTGGCTGTCGGCGGGTGTCCTGGGGCCGCTGCTGGGCGGGACCGCGCTGGTGACCGCGTTCTGGTACGTCGAGCACCGGGCCCGGAACCCGCTGCTGCCCCCTGGCTTCCTCCTCGACCGCCGGCGGGCGCTGGCTCTGACGGCCACCGCGCTCAGTGCGTGCGGCACCGGCATGACGTTCGTGGTCCTCTCCTTGCACCTGCAGCAGGACCGAGGATGGTCGCAGCTGCAGACCTCCGCCGCCTTCGTGCCGTTCGCCGTGGCGCTGATCGCCTCGGGACGCGCGGCACGTCCGCTGATCAACCGGTACGGGCCCCGAACCGTCGCGGCCGCCGGTCTCGGCACAGCCGCGGCCGGGCTCGTCCTCCTCGCCCTCACCGGGTTCGAGGTGCACGCTCCGTACGCATACGGACTGCTGCCCGGCCTCATCCTGCTGCCGCTCGGGGCTGCCGCCTCTTTCGCCGGATCCGCCGTGCTCGCCACCGACGGTGTCCCTCACCAGCAGAGCGGACTCGCGGGCGGCGTCCTGAACACCGCGATGGAACTGGGCCCCACCGTCCTGTTCGCCGTCCTGCTCACCCTCCGCACCGACGCACTGTCCCTGGCCGCGACCGGCGCCCTGCTGGCCGTCGTGGCCCTCCTGCACCACCACCGCACCATGTAGCCGTTCGAACGAGCCACCCACCCCTCACCCACGACCCTGTGTCCTCACATCCCAAGGAGTCACCGAAATGAGCCGCTTCACCGGCAAGACCGTCCTCGTCACCGGCGCGGGCTCCGGCCTCGGCCGGGCGATCGCGATCGCCTTCGCCGCCGAAGGCGCGTCCGTGGTCGCCGCGGGCCGCACCGCGGCCTCCCTCGACGAGACGGTCGGCCTCGTCGAGGCCGCAGGCGGCACCGCCGCCGCCATCACCACCGACGTCACCGACTCGACGCAGCTCCGGGACCTCGTACGCGAGACCGTCGCCCGCTTCGGCAGTCTGGACGTCGCGGTCAACAACGCCGGCACCTTCCGCGGCGCCGTACCCGCCGGCGACATCGAGGAAGACGACTGGGAAGCCGTCCTGCGCACCAACGTCACCGGCGTGTGGCTGGCCATGAAGCACGAGATGGCCCACATGAAGGACAACGGAGGCGGCGCCATCGTCAACATCTCCGCCAACCTGGGCGCACACCGGAGGATCCCGAACGCCGCCGCCTACATCGCCTCGAAGGCAGCGGTCTCCGCGCTCACCCGCGCCGCCGCCCTCGACCACATCCACCAGAACATCCGCATCAACGCGGTCAGCCCGGGCGCCTCCGACGCGCCCATGTCCCTGCGCCCCGGCGAGACCGAGGCCGGCCGCGCGGAACGGATGAAGACGGAGAACCCCCTCGGCCGGCTCGCGGAAGCCGATGAAGTGGCGGCCGCGGTGCTCTACCTCGCCTCCCCCGCCGCCGGCTCGGTCGTGGGCAGCGACCTGGTCATCGACAGCGGAGCCTCGGCCTGACGAACATTCGCCCGTCGACGCCCGGCCACGGCAACGACGCTCCACGCCACTCGGTCGGGCGTACGGACTCTGGACGTCCCTGCGGCTGCACCCACTTTGGCGGAAACACCCCATCAATGGTCACTCGTATCCGAGAACTTCTTCGGACTGCAGGCGCCACCCGCCGTCCCGCTTGACCAGGACGAAGGCGGTGCGCTCAAAAACGTCGTAGTACCCGGAGTCCGGAGCGTGGCCATAGGCGAACCAGAGCGCCTCGATCCGCGCCGTGTCCGGCGTTTCGCTGACGACGGTCACCTCTTCCAGTGTGGACACGGCGCCGGATTCATCGGTTCTGTCGCGGTCGTGCGCTCTGGCGTATGCGGCGCAAAAGTCAGCAGGGCTCTGGTAGAGCATCTGAACCTCTTGGGTACACGTCGCGGCCGGTTCGTGTGAACGACCGTACTGGGAAAAGCCCCACCTGGATCCCCCGACGCGGATGCGGCCGCCGAAGCAGGCCGGCACTCGTCGGCGGTGACCGGCTCCAGTCGTGTCCGGCCGGAACCCGGGGTCCCAGGTCCGCCCCACCGCATCCGCCGGGCGCCGTCGGCTGACCGCCCCGGGAAACGCGGATGCCGCGCACGGCCACGGTCTGGCAGGATCCGTGGGTGTCCGCTTCCCTGTACGAATCGCATGTGACGGTCCGCTGCGCCAACCCCGACGAGTGGGTACGGCTGCGCCGGTGGGCGGCTTCGGGTGGCCTGAAACTGACGCACATCGTGCTGGCGCGCGGCCGGATGCGCGAGCAGCCCATGCTCACGCTGTCCGGTTCCTCGTCGTACGTCGAGCAGACGGCGCGCATACGCGACGTCGTGGCAGCGCTGCGAGCGGACGGCTTCGAACCGGTCCGGGTGAAGACCGAGTCGACGCCGTGGGCCGCGGAGGTACCGGCGCGGCTCGCCGAGGACGACGAACGGTACTTCGAGCACCATGTGAAGCTGCTGCTCGACGCCGACACCGACCTGGCGGCGCTCGCGGCGCAGGTGGTGCCGCACGGCGCCCATCTGTCGTGGAACGCCCTGCGGGTGCGGGACGGCGCGCGGCACGAGCGGTTCGTGACGCAGCGCTGCCGCTCGGTGGGTGCCGAGGCGGCCGGGCAGGCGCTGGAGCGGTTGCTGACGGAACTGGACGCCTTCGTCGTGCTGAGCGTGGAGCGGGAGTTCGTCCTCCACGACAGCGACCTGTCCGTGGACGACGGTTGGATCGAGGAGCCTGTGAGGGCACGGACATGAGCGGGACGGCATGGGACGGATTCGGCTGGCAGAGCACCGAGTTGCCCCGCGAACCCTTGGACGAGGCCACCCGCATAGCCGAGGACCTGCCGAAGACGCTCGCCTGGGTGCCGGGAGACGACGTGGTGCAGCGTCCCGTCTTCGACCCGTCGCTGAAGCACCACCAAAACGCCTACCGCGCGACCGACCCGCGGTTCACGGATCCGACGCGGGGCCAGGCCTGGCGGGCGGCCCGGCGTGAGGCCCTGCACCTCGTGCTCGACGCGATCACTTCATCGCCGTGGGTGGACGCCCTGGTGCTGCGGGGCAGCGTGCTGATGTCGCTCTGGTTCCCGGACGCCGCCCGCGAGCCCGGCGACCTGGACTTCGTCGTCGTCCCAGACACCCGGCGCATCGACGACGGCCGCACGGACCGGATGCTGCTCGGCATCGCCGCGGCGGCGCAGTCGCTGGCCGACGCACGCGGCCGTGAGGTCGGGATCTCGGCACGGGGCACGGTCGTCGAGGACATGTGGACCTACGAGCGGGTACCGGGCCGCCGCATGGTGCTGCCGTGGGGCTCACCCGGGCTGCCCGGCGGCCACGTCCAGCTCGACTTCGTCTTCAACGAGCACCTGCCCCAGCCACCCGAGCCGACCGAACTGCCCGGCGGGGCCGTCGTGCAGGCGGCCACACCGGAACTCTCGCTGGCCTGGAAACTGATGTGGCTGATCAACGACATGCACGCCCAAGGCAAAGACCTCTACGACGCCGTACTCCTGGCCGAACGCCACCCGCTGCCCTACGAACTCCTCCACGAAGTGTTCCGGCTGTCCGGCGAATGGCCGTACCACCGCGACACCATCCGCCTCGAAGACGTCACCGAGGCCGTCGGGTACGTGGAGTGGAGACACTTCGTCACCGAACACCCGCAGTACAAGAACGCCGAACGAGAATACGCGGACCGGCTCGTCCGCGCTGTCACGCGCACCTTCGACAGGGCCACCGGCTGAGAGCCCGCCCGGGCGGTGGACCCCAATCCGAGACAGCGTGTCACCGGACCGTGACGGACCGCTGCGGGGTACCGGGTGTACGGCGCGGACGCCGTGGAGCGTCTGGCATTCATCTCCTCGGCGAAGCTGCCGGCCTTGGCGCTGGAGGGGCAGGGACCCTCTTCGTCAGCGGACCGGCCGCGGGGGGAAGCGGATCCTGGCGTCCTCGGTGTGGGCACGCATGACCTGCTGGGCGCGGGTGTCGTCGCGGGCGGCGATGGCCGCGATCAGTTCCCGGTGCTCCGCCCAGGCCTGATGGACGACGGGCGTGTAGTAGCGGCGCACCTTGTTCTCGACGCGTGCCGCCAGTTCCGCGAGGACCGCGTTCCCTGCCAGTTCCATGACACAGGCGTGGAACGTGGCATTCGCGGCGACCACCCCCTCCACGTCGTCGGCGGCGACAGCCGCCTCGCCCGTCGTACACAGGTCGTCGAGCCGCTCGAGCCCGTCGGCGGACGAGCCGACCGCGGCCAAGCGTGCCCCTTCGGTCTCCAGCAGGGCACGGACGACGAAGAGCTGGTCGGTCTCCGCGCCGGTCGGCTCGTGGACGAAGGCACCCTGCGCGGGGCGAAGGTCCACCCACCCTTCGGTGTTCAGCCGTTGCAGCACCTCGTGCACGGGCTGCCGGGAGACCCCGAGACGGGCCGCGAGCTCGCTCTCCACCAAGTGCTGGCCCGGATGCAGCGACCGTGAGCTGACCAGCTCCAGCAGCGCCTGGTACACCTGCTCCCGCAAGGGCCCGGGGCGCTGCAGCCTGGGTACGGATCCTTGCGGCAGCCCGTTGAACGGCATCTCGGCCTCCACTGGTTCCCTGGACGCTCCTACTGCGTCGACCTCACCGGACGTTGGGCAGAGTATCGACCTGTCGGCGACACGTGAGAAGTGGATCCGGCCCGCTTCCATCTCACCGTCGTCCCAAGCACGGGCCGCTGAGTGGCTCGGCGCACCGTCGGTGGACATGCGCCGCCGTACGTCTGCCACCAGGATGAGGGGACGGTGGACGGGGTTTCGGCAGCGTGCACAGCGGTGCTCCCACCAGGGCGGCGCAGTGGCCATGAGGAACGGGCTTCCCCCCGGCGGCCCGCGTTACCGACCGTTGACCGTGCGGGGCCGCCGGCGGCCCCGCACAGGAACGAGAGGCAAGCACGTCATGAGTGAGACAGGACAAGGCGCGGGCCGCGTGGTCGTCGTCACCGGTGGTACGCGTGGCATGGGCCGGGAGACGGCGGGCTACCTCGCCCGTCTCGGCTACCAGGTCGTGGTGAACTACGCCGGGAACGAGGCGCAGGCGAACGAGACCGTCGAGGAGATCGCCGCCAGTGGCGGGACGGTCGTGGCGAAGCGCGCGGACGTCGCGGACGAGGTCGCGGTCGCGGCCATGTTCGACGAGGTGGAGACCGAGTTCGGCGGCGTCGACGTCCTGGTCCACGCGGCAGGGATCATGCCGGTCGGCCCGATGGTCGACTTCGACCTCGACCAGCTCGACCGGCTGCTGCGCGTCAACCTCCGCGGTACCTACGTGGTGAACCAGCAGGCCGCGAAACGGCTACGCTCCGGCGGCGCGATCATCAACTTCTCCAGCTCCATCACCAGGTTCAGCCGGCCCGGCTACACCGCGTACGCAGCGACCAAGGGCGCGGTCCAGGCCATGGCCCTGATCCTCGCGCGCGAGCTGCGGGGGCAAGACATCACCGTCAACGTCGTGGCCCCCGGCCCCATCGCCACGCCGCTGTTCTTCGAGGGCAAGAGCCAGGAGGTGGTCGACCGGATCTCCGCCGAGCCGCCGCTCGGGCGTCTCGGTGAGCCGGACGACGTCTCCGGGGCGGTCGCCTTCCTCGCCGGGCCCGGCCGCTGGATCAACGGCCAGACCCTCTTCATCAACGGCGGAGCGATCTGACGGCATCGCCGGCAGCTGTCGAACCGCAGCGCGACGCCGGCGTGACCCTGCCGGCGGAGCCGGTGCGGCAGGTTGCCTCGCGACAGCCTCGACCGCGTAGTCGGCTCAGGTGCCCGGGGCGATCGCACAGGCGGAGACGCAGACCCAGCCGCCCTCACGCTTCTGGTACGTGTCGGTGTAGAGGGCTTCCTGAGCCGCTCCGTCGGTGAGCATGGTGTACGTGGCGCGGCCGTGGATCAGGGCGACGTCGCTGAGGATGCGGATCTTGACGTCGTGGACGGCGAGGTCCTTGAAGGGCCGCGGCTCGGCGATGTAGTCGAGGAACTCGGCACGGTTGCGCGTGACACCCGGGGTCTGCACAACGAAGTCCTCGGCGAGCAGCTCACTGAAGCGCTGGACGTCGTTGAACTGGTCGGAGTGGACGTAGTCGTCGTTGAGCTGCTCGAGGATCGCCAGATCCTCACTGGACTGCTTGATGTCGGTGTAATTCACTTTCTTGTTCCTTCTCTGCGTGTTGCGGCGTTCGCTGCAGGTGGGCTGCTGCTCTAATGCCGTGTACGCGCTGTCGGCGAACGAGGCCATCAGAGGGAGCACCGCACGTGGGAACGCTTCGCGTTCGCCGTGGAATGCAACAGCCGTCGCGATCTGAACAAGTGGGTAGCCGGCATTCGACTGCCGCCACACGGGGGCCCGGACGCCGGGAATCAGCCGGGCAGCTCCCGCTCCGGGCGAAAGCCACCCATTACGGCCGAACTCCCATCAAGCCTCGCAAGCAGGAACGGGACTGTCAAGTCCTCTTAAGATGGATTTGTGAATAGCGAGACGACCGCGGTCGGCATACCCCCTGCGTGGCTGCCCCGGCGCCTTTGCCGTGCTGGGACCACGACCGAACGGGGCCGGCGAGTCGACGGGCTCGCATCAGCCCACGGTGTACGTCTTCACGTGAGCCAACGCCATGTCCATGGCGATCCGCATGGGTTCGACGTCGCGTGCCATCTGGGCGAGCAAGTAACTTCCTTGCAGCGCCGCCATCACGGACAGTGCGAGCTTCGCGGGATCGGCTTCCTCCTTGAGCGAACCGTTCTCCTGCATACGGCGCAGGCCGGCGGCGATCAACTCCTGCCATTCGCCGAACTTCTCGGCGAGCAGGTCTCGGGCCGCGGGATCTTGAGCCGCGCGGGATCCGACAAGTGCGCCCAGAGCGCATCCGTAGGCCCCGTCCTGGAGGGAATTGAAGCGGATGATCGAATCGCTCCAGCGTTCCAGGGCAGGGAAGGAGTTCATCCGTTCCAAGTACTGTCGGTCGCGTTCGAGAATCTGTTGGGCACGCAACTCGATCACACTGTGCACAAGCTCGTCCTTGTCTGCGAAATGACGGTAGAACTGGGACTTGCTGGTCCCGCTCACCGCTCGCACGTCGTCCAAGGTCACCGAGTTGACACCCTTGACGTAGAAGAGGTCTGCGGCGGCCTGGATCAAGCGATCACGTGTTACCGCTCCGCGCGCCGTGAGGCGCCTCTTCGGCAGAGCGTTGTCATCTTCGGCCATAGGCTCGGGCGCCTCACTCGTGGACGTCGTCGACGGCCTGCCGCCCGCGGTCGAGCAGCTCGCAGAACTGGGGGTGCTTCGCGATGAAGCGATCCACGACGGGGCAGCGGTTGGTGACTGCCGCGTGCTCCTTCACCAGGTCGCACAGTGCCTCACGGATCAACGCGGTTCCCAGGCCGCGGCCACGGTAACCCTCCTGGACGTACGTGTGCGTCAGGCTGTACTGGGTGCCCTTGCGCTCGTAGGCGAGCAGCCCCGCGTAGTCGCCGTCCTCTTGAACCTCGTAGAACCTGTTGTCGCCGTCCTTGAGGACTCTGATCGAGCCGCTCGCGTCGGTCCACAGCACCTTGGGCATCGCCGTTCCTGTCACCTTGTGCCGGCCCCGCCTGGTCGACGGGGCACTCCTCTCGCTCACCAGTGGACCAGATCGTCCTCTTTGAGGGCTGGTGAGCCTTCAGCGGACGCGGATGACGGTCTTTCCCTTGACCCGCTCCGTCGGATTGAAGGCCGCGACGGCGTCATCGAGCGTCGCCACGTGGCCGATGACCGTGCGCAGCCGCCCGTCCCGCACCCGCTGGACCAGCTCGCGCAGTTGGACGCGATCAGCCTCGACGACGAAGTCGATGGCCAGACCATCCGCAGGTCGCGCATGGGGCGGGCCGGCGATGGTCACCAGCGTTCCTCCGGCGCGGACCAGGCTCGCGGACCGCTTCCCGATGTCGCCGCCGATGACGTCGAACACCAGATCCACTCCTCCGACGTCTTCCAGCGTGTCGCCGTCCAGGTCGACGAACTCCGTCGCACCGAGGTCGAGCGCCGCCGGACGATCGGCGGCACGACCTGTGCCGATGACGTAAGCACCCGCCTCGCGGGCGAGCTGCGTCACGATCGATCCGACGCCACCGGCCGCGCCGTGCACGAGGACGCTCTGCCCCGGCTGGACCCGACCGTGCTCGAACAGCCCCTGCCACGCCGTCAGGCCCGAGATCGGCAGACTCGCGCCGACCGTGAAGTCGACATCGCCGGGCAGCGGCGCGAGGTTGCGTGCTTCGACGACCGCGTACTCCGCCAGTGTGCCGTCGCGGGTCCAGTCCGTGAGGCCGAAGACTCGCTGCCCCACGGACAGTCCTCTCGTTCCGTAACCCAGGGCACTGACCACTCCGGCGAGCTCATGGCCGGGGATCGACGGTGTGCGGTCGCGGCCGAGCCGGTCCGTCCAGTTCGAGGGCCACGTCAGCTCCCCCGGGGTGAATCCGGACGCGTGAACCTCGACCAGCACATCGTTCCCCGCCGCCTCGGGTGTGGGGCGCTCCGCCAGCCTCATCCCGGCCGTCCCCGCGGCCTGATCGGTCACAACGATCGCCTTCATCGGGTTACCTCCCTGCATCTCGTCGTCGAACGCTCCGCATGCGGGCGCTGAGAGCTTTCAAAAGTGAACTTAATAGTCCATAATATGGTTGCCATCTTGCACTCCAACAGCATACTCAAGCCATCGACTGGACGAGATGGTCCCCTACTGTTCTCTGCGTTCGTCATCCCAGGAGAGGGCCGGCCACTCCGGCGTCTGCAGATGGGCCTCCGGGACGCGGGTGATGACGGACCGTCCTTCCAGGAGGTGGGGTGGCGGACGGGCCACACCCCACCCCCGTAGTCCGGGTCAGGGCCTGATGAGCACCTTCAGGCTCCTGCGGTCGGCCATGTCCTGGTAGCCGGTCGGGACGCCGTCGAGGTCGGTGGTGGCGTCGAAGACCTTCCCGGGTTCAATGGCGCCGCCGAGGACGTCGGGCAGAAGGTCTTCGATGTAGGCGCGCGCCGGTGAGGGGCCGCCGGCAAGGCGGATGTTGTGGCGGAAGAGGCTGGCGATGCCGATGGGGGCTTCCTCGTACTGAGGGGCGCCCACGCGGCTGATGACCCCGCCCGGTCGGATGATGCCAAGGGCTTGGTCGTAGGCGGGCCTGGTGCCGACGGCCTCCAGGACCACGTGCGGGCCGTACCCGCCGGTGAGCTCACGGACCGTTTCGACACCTTCTGCCCCGCGGGCGGAGACGACATCGGTCGCACCGAACTCACGGCCGAGGTCGGTGCGCGCCTGATGGCGGCCCATGAGGACGATCTGCTCGGCGCCCAGCCGCTTGGCGGACAGGACCGCCAACAGACCGACGGCGCCGTCGCCGATCACGGTGACACGGGTTCGCTCATCGACTCCGCCCGACACGGCAGCGTGGTGGCCGGTGCAGAAGACGTCGGAGAGCGTCAGCAGGGAGGGAATGAGCGCCGAGTCCGCGGCGACGGGGAGCTTGACGAGGGTGCCGTCGGCCAGAGGGACGCGGATGGCCTCGGCCTGGGCGCCCTCCTCCGCCTCGCCGTCCCAGAAGTTCGCCTGTGGGTGGATGCAGGAGCTGGACAGACCTTGACGGCAGAACTCGCAGGTGTTGTCGGAGGTACTCCAGGGTGAGACGACCAGGTCGCCACGCTCGACGGTGGTCACCTCCGCGCCGGTGTCCTCGACGATGCCGATGAACTCGTGGCCCATCCGTGCTGGACCGTCCTCGGGCTTCAGCGAGGCGTACGGCCACAGATCCGTGCCGCAGACGCAGGATGCGGTGATCCGCACCAGGGCGTCGGTCGGGTGCTTGATGACGGAGTCGGGCACGTCCTCGACGCGGACGTCGCCGGCGCCGTACATGAGTGCTGCACGCATCGTGATACTCCCTTTCCAGGTGGCGCCGGCGGGAATGACAGTGCGTATCGGGCGGCCATGCAGCGCCACCGCGTCACGCACAGTGGAAGCGCCGATTGCGGAAACAGAGCCGTTCGGTGTTCCGACTGATGTCGCGGCCGGGCTTCTCGACGCGCACTTGTCGGTGTCGGAGTGCCACCGTTGATCGCCGGTTATTTGCTGCATCAGACGTGGAGCAAGCGTCTCCTTCCGTAATAGCACATATGAAGGGACCATGTAGTCCATATGGTGGTCCCCTACGGATGTCGCCATCGTTAAGGTCCTCACCGTGCTCACGGGAACCCGATGCGGCGCGGGCCGCCACCCCAGAAGTCGTGGCGGTGGTTCACGTGACAGGCGAGTCACGCGCACCCGCGAAGGCCACGCCTCATGCGCTCGACGCCCGCGCGGGCAGGGGGCAGTCGACTCATCCGCCCAGGCGCGGGGCGGCACCGCTCTGCGACACTCCGACAGCCGCGGTGATCGCGCGTAGTAATATCGGCTACATGTCCGTAGATGATGCTCCCAGGCAAGAGCGGCGCCTGACCTTGCGTGGGGCTGTCACCCGCGACCGCATTGTTCAGGCCGCTGCCGACCTGTTCTACGTGAGGGGCGTCGACGCGGTCTCCCTCGACGACGTGCGAGCGACAAGCGGGACGAGTAAATCCCAGCTCTATCGCCACTTCGCGGACAAGGACCAGCTTGTCCACAGTGTCATCGCGCTGCGGACCGATCAGGTCCTGAACCGTGATCGCCAAATGCTGGAGCGGATGAATTCCCTTCGCGCGCTCGAACGATGGAGCGACAAGCTCATCCAGCTCAACTCCCTGCAGAACGGCGCCTACGGGTGCGCGCTGGGTTCGCTGGTCAGCGCGCGGGCGGCACAGGACCCGACGTCGAGGAGCAAGCTCGCCGACACGTTCGCCGAGTGGCAGCAGCTCATCTCGGCAGGGTTGAAGCGCATGCAGGAGAACGGCTCGCTGCGCGAGGACGCCGACCCGGAGCAGCTCGCCACTGCCGTCATGGCCGCCTTGCAGGGCGGCTACCTGCTCGCGCAGACCGCGCAGAACGTCGAGCCGATGCGCCTCTCCATGCAGATGGCGCTGACCTACGTACGCTCCTTCGTCGTGGACTGAGCCGGCTCCGCGGCTCGATGCCTCACCACGCGGGCGGACAGGCGGGCAGGCGGCCGGTTGGTCAGCTCCATGAGGGCGAGAGCCAGGTACCTGAATATTTCGCGTCGACCAGGTCGATGTATTCGGATTCTTGCGGATGAACCCGTCGACGATCGGACGGTAATTTGAAATGCTGTTTCCGTTGATGCACAGAAAGTCCAGAATGCTCTTGATGGGGACGCTGAAAAGACCGCGCCCCCGGAAAGCGTCGCAGATGACCGTGTAGATCGATACGTGCCGAAACGCCAATCACCCGATGACCCATACGGCCGGTCGCCTCACCGGCAACGGATATCTCGTGCCGACGCTCCTTCTCGTTGTTGCTCACCACCACTGACGATTCCGTGCCTGAGAATATGCACGTCGGCTGCCGTCAAGAGGTTTCGGCCACCCGCAGATTCGGCGTGAACACCCGCCGGCCCCGGCCCCGGCTTCGGGCGCGGCACGTTCAGACGAAGTGGACGAAACAGTCCAGCGAGAGTCGCTCGCCATCCTGAACGCACACACTGTGACCCGCAAGGGAGAATCGTGGGTGCGCGGACTGTGGACGCGCGACCCGCCCCATGACAGATAGGATTGTTACGTCTATCGGGGTCATATCGCTCGATGACGGTCAGGGAGCGGCAGATGGACGCCTCGGACGAACTCCTGCAGAGGGCCACGCCGTCGGCACTTCTGGCCCTGGACGGTGTCATCCGTTCTCTCAACTCCGCGATGACCTCAGCGCTGGGCCGGCCCGCGGACCTTGTTCGGGATGTCGCTGGACGAGGACCGGCCGTTGCCCTGTGCCATCCGTACGGGTCAGCCGCAATTCATCGCCAACCAGGAGGAGTTCGCACGGTGTTGGCTGAGTGACACCAGTGTCGTCCAGGCACCCTCCGGACCCGATGTCGCCATGTCGATCACTCCTCTCAGCCCGCCGGGCGACCGGCCACTCGGGGCCTGGGCAGTGACGCACGACTGTGAACGCCCTCCATCCCTGGAGAAGCGCGCCTTCATGACCACTCTGGCCGATCTGGCCGGCCAGGCCCTCAGGCGCATCAGGTTGCAGCAGGCGCACGTCGAGCTGTCCACCGCGGTCCAGCAGAGCATGCTCCCCACGCTGCCCGAGCGTCTGCCGGGCCTGGAGGTAGCCGTCCGCTACCAGCCCAGCAGGGACGGGCTGGACATCGGCGGAGACTGGTACGACGCGTTCTTCCTGCCCGACGGCGCGGTCGCCCTGGAGATCGGCGACGCCCAGGGGCACGACGTCGACGCAGCGGTCTTCATGGGTCAGGTGCGCTCGTCCATGCGCGCGATCGCCGCCCACGAACCCGCGCCAGGAACAGTGCTGACACGCACCAACACGTTGCTGAACACAATGGACGCACAACGCTTCGCCAGCTGCACCATGCTCCATATCGATCCGCGCGACGGTCAGGTCATCGGTACCAGCGCGGGCCACGTCCCGCTGCTCCACGCACGCGACGACGGCAGCCACTGCATCCGCACGCTACCCGGTGGGCCGGTCCTCGGAGTCCTGCCCGATGTCGACTACCCGGAGGAGACTTTCACCCTGGAAGAGGGCACCGCGCTGGTCATGGTCACCGACGGTGTGGTCGAAGGGCCGGGCCTGACACTGGAAGCCGGACTGGAACGAGCGGGAACGCTGGCGGGCCGCGCCCTCCACGACCGGCTCGACGCCGAGGCGATGGCGGACGTCATCCTCGACGCCGTCGTCGCCGTGGACCACCTCGACGACGTGGCCGTGCTGGTCATCCGGCGCGCGTGATCGCACGACGTCTTCCGGCTCGAGAAAGCTACACCTGCAGGAAGGATTGCAGCATGGCTGTCACTTCCTGTGCCTTCTCCTCCGTCACGAAGTGTCCCGAATTCTTCAGGACTCGTCCGTCCACGTTCTCGGCGTAATCACGCCATTGGTCGACGACTATTCCACCGAAGGAATCCTGCGCGCCGACGGCGAGGACGGGCATCTTCAGTTTGCCGCGGGCCAGGAATTCCTTGTTCTGCTGAATGTTCGCACGGAACTCACGGTATACGCTCATCCAGGCCTCCGTGCGACCGGGCTCCTTGAGGAAGTGGGCGTAGTAGTCGAAGTCCGACGGCGTGAACGGTGACTCGTTGCCCACCAGGTACGCGGTGATCATCTCCTCGACGAAGACACGCTCGTGACCGGCGATGAGATGCTCGGCGAGAGGCATCTGGAACATGCCCCAGTGCCACGGTGAGGGCCGCTTCGGGTCAGGGCTCAGGGCGGGGAAGCTGTAGGCACCGCCATCCGCGATGGGGGCTTCCATCACCGCCATGCGACGCACCTCCGACGGCCACTGCGCCGCGTACGCGTAGGCGACCCACACGCCGACATCGTGGCTGACCACCTGGATGCCGTCGTTGATCCCCAGCTGCTTCAGCAGTTCGTGCACGTCCTGAGCCAGTTGCACGGCCTGGTAACCACTCTTCGTGACCTGTGACTCGCCGGTGCCACGCAGGTCGACGGCGATCACGGTGTGAATCCGGGAGAGCGGGCCCATCTGCTGCCGCCACTCGGCCCAGGTCTGCGGGAATCCGTGGATCATCACCACGGGCGAGCCATTACCGCCCTGCACGTAGTGCATACGGAAGTCATTTACTTCCGCGTACTTCGAATGAAAGCCGGCGGGTGGTTGAGATTGCGGATAATTCGACGGCGCCGGCTCCACCCTCGAGCTGCTCTTTCCTGTTCCGATGCCCATTGATGCACCTACTCGGAGTCGCGCTCTCGTCATTCCACACTAGACGTGCGGGTACGGCGAGGCCACCCATCTGTCCGGCAGCACGCCTTCATGACCACTCTGGCCGATCCGGCCGGCCAGGCCCTCAGGCGCATCAGGTTGCAGCAGCCGCGCGTCGAGCTGTGACCCAGCAGCCCGCCGCCCGCGCCCTGTCTCCCCTCTTGGACGCGCAGTTGAAAGACCTGATGCGGACCACCACTGTGCGCGGGACGGCCGCACAGGTCATGGCGAACCTCGACGGAGGTGCCAAAACCGGGACCGCAGAGGTCGGAACCGTCGCGGACAGCTGGTTCACTGCGTATGCCGTTGATGTCGCAGCCGCGGCCATGGTCGAGGGCGGCGGGCACGGTGCAGACACCGCCGGTCCGGCGGTGCGTGCCGTTCTGACCGCTGGACGACCCTAGTCATCAGTCCCACCCCCGGCGGGCCCGAGCGCCGGAGGACCCCCGTCACCCGGCGCCTGCGCCGCTCATCGCTGTTCAGCCGGCCGTCCGGTCGTGAGCGACTCCCGGAGCGCACGCTTGTCGGCTTTGCCGAGGCTCGTCGTGGGGATCTTTGATACGAAGTAGACGTGCTGGGGAGCTTGCCGGTCGCCCTTCCGCTCCGGGACGTACTGCGTCAGGGTCTCGGCGTCAGCGGTCGCCCCGCGGTGCAGAACTACGGCCGCATTGACCGCCTCGCCCGTAACCGAGTCGGGCGTACCGAACACCGCCGCGTGGGAAACGGCCGGGTGCTCGGAGAGGACATCCTCTGCACCGCGCGAGAAGACGTTCGAGCCGTTCGTGATGATCATGTCTTCTTGCGGTCGACGATGAAGAGGTATCCGCGATCGTCGAGCCTGCCGATGTCCCCGGTGTGGAGCCATCCGCCGGCCAGAGCTTCTTCCGTAAGGCCTGGCCGACGGTGATATCCGTGCATGACGAGCGGGCTGCGGACACAGATCTCCCCGACTCATCATCCACGATGGCCACATCGCACGCCGAAACGGGTCTTCCTACAGAGGTCAGCAGTTCCGGTCTGCGCGTGTTGTGATCGGCGCGGCGAAGCAGCGAGATGGGGTAGCACTCCGTTTGGCCGTAGAACTGGGGGAAGACACCACCCATGCGATTGAGCCCTTCAATGAGGCGGTCAGGGGTGATGGCGGAGGCGCCGTACAAAAGCAGTTCCAAGGAGGACAGGTCGGCGGTGCGCAGAGCGGCGTCATCGAGGAGCGAGTAGATCATTGTGGAGCCAGTAGGGCGACATTGACCCGTTCCCGCTCGATCGCCGCGAGAACAGCCTCCGGGGAGAAGCCCTCGAGAAGGTGCACCGTGCCGCCGCGAGAGAAGGTCGGCACAATATTCGAGCCCGCAACATGGCTGATGGGACCGACTTCCAAGTACCGCGGCCGATCCGGCAGCTCGCGACCAGCACTGTCCGCGGCGGCGTCGTTCAACTGGTGGACATGATCTTCCAGGGATGACAGGGGGTGCAGCCAGGTGATGATGGTGAGCCCGAAGGCTTGTGCGGCAACGGCTGCGCACCAATTTTCAGCCCGGTTGCCGAACAGTAGCGCCGCGCACTGTCCGGGCCGTAGACCGTAAGCAGCGAACACGGCCTGCATCCTGCCGATCAGATCGAGGACGCCCGCATACGTCAGCGATCCGCCGTCCCAGCTGAACGCGATGCGATGCGGGTACCGGCGCAGCACCCGCAGAACGAATCCGCCAGCGGTTGGTCTACCTACTGCGACATTGCGCATAGCCGTCGGGCCCCGTGTGCGCCCGGACCGCCACACCTCGGCATCGCGTACGACCTCGGTGACCTGATGGGGTTCATGCGGCGCACTCGCCTGAACCCCGATTTGTTCCACCTGGACGACGAGCTGTTCGACTGGGGGGTGCCGGCCCGACGGTGCGGTGAACGATCGTGAGCTTGCTCCGCTTTGACGGACACGTTCGGTGTGTTGATCAAGCTGCCAGGGCGGCCTCGAACTCGGCGGGGCTGCGGTAGCCGAGGCTGCTGTGGAGCCTACGTATGTTGTACCAGCCCTCGATCCACTCGAAGATTGCGGAGTGGGCTGCCGCCCGGCTGGGCCAGGACCGGTCGTCGATCAACTCGCGCTTGATGGTTGCGAAGAACGACTCGGCGAGGGCGTTGTCCCAGCACTGGCCGGTGCGGCCGACCGACAGGTTGATGCCCAACTCGCTTGCGAGAGTGGCGAAATCGCGGCTGGTGTACTGGCATCCGCGGTCCGAGTGAAAGATCACCGGGCCCCCGGGTCGGCGGCTGCGGCAGGCTGCTCGCAGGGCCTCGGCGACCAGTTCGGTGCGCAGGTGGTCGGCGGTGGCCCAGCCCACCACGCGCCGGGAGGCGATGTCGATCACGGTGGCCAGGTAGAGCCAGCCCTCTTCGGTCGGGATGTAGGTGACGTCGCCGCACCAGCGCACATCGAGTTTGGCAGGGTTGGGCTGGAAGTCGCGCAGGACGAGGTCGGGCCGCACGGCCGCGCGCGGGTCGGGGATGGTGGTGCGCTGGCGCGTCGTCGGTGTTGCCCCTGAAGGCCGCGTTGACGCATGAGGCGGGCAACGCGACGCCGGCCGCACCGCTCGCCCTCGCGCTGGAGGGCGGCGTGGATGCGCGGGGCGCCGTAGCTGCCGCGTGAGACTGCGTGGACCTCGGTGATCTTCTCGGTCAGCTCGGCGTCGCGGACCGCGCGGGGCCCCGGAGCGTCGGTGCGGCGGGCGTAGAAGGCGGCACGGGAGACCTGCAGCAGCTCACAGGCGCGCTTGACGCTGTGGCCGCCCTGCTTCTCCGCCTCGATGAACGGGTCCACCGTCACCGGGTCTCCTTCGCGAAGAAAGCCGTGGCACGCTTGAGGATCTCCACGTCCTCGCGCAGGCGGCGGTTCTCCCGCCGCAGGCGGGCCAGCTCTTCTCGTTCGTCGCTGGTCAGGCCGTCCCGCTCGCCGGAATCGACCTCGGCCTGCTTGACCCAGTCCCGCACCGCGGTCTCGGTCAGGTCGAAGTCCTTGGCGACCTGACCGACCGAGCGGTCACCGCGACGGCACAGCTCGACGATCTCGGCCTTGAACTCCGGCGTGAACGAGCGGCGAGGACGCGGCTTCTTCTTCCCCATGCTCTCCATGACAGACATCTTCCTTCCGGGGCGCAAACCCCTGATCTCAGGTGTCCGTCAAAGAGGATCAAGCCCATCGCAGCGTGCGCATCGGCCGTATGCTGAAGAGCCCTCGCCGGCGGATCCGGCGGGGCTGCCTCAGGCCCGAAGGCATACGGAGCAGGTCGAAGCTCTCGGGCGCACAGGGCAGCATCGCGCTTAGTCGCCTGATCTTCAAGCTGGGGGCGCATTCGAGTGACGGGCGGCCCCACCACAAGTCAGGGAAGGACGGTGGCGAGGCCGCGCATCCAGCATGCGCCACGCGTCGTCATGAGGTGGCGCGCATCCTGGAGACGCGGCCCGCCTGAATCTTTCTTAGCTCTGACCGGGGGGCCGCTCAAGCGCCTGCCTGGCCGTCCAGGGCCGATTTCGGCTGGGCGGGCCCACGGACGCGGCCCCGTCGATCCTGCCGCACACAGTCGACGGGGCCGCTTGGAACACAAGAGGAGGGCCCCGTGTCGCAAGCGGGGCCCGGTGCTGCGAGCTGACAGCAGCACGAGCGTATGTACGCGCAGGCGTCACCGGGGAGCGACGCGCCACAACGTCACCCGGCTGCACCGCTGACTGGTAGCCGCCGCACTGGTTGGGACACGTAGGCGGCGCTTGTGATGTGTGCGCACCACTCAATTTGGACCGCCGGCTGGGTGATGGCGCCCCGTCGGAGTGAGCCTGGCCGCAGTGCATGAGGGGGCCGTCCACCCCCCGACGCCCCTGGCATGCGCTGGCCCCCGCTGCGGCCCTGTGGCGGGGCCTCGCCATGCTCCGGCCGCAGGCGCATGCTGGAGGTGTGGCCCTGTCCACCGCTTGCCAAAGCTGCCCCCAGGGCAGGGCCACGCGTCTGCCCGTCCGGCCATGCGAGTGGTCCACGCGGCTGGCCGGATGGGCTCACCTCGGTCCTTGGGTCGCGGACAGACAACCATGTAGGTCTCACTGAAACAAGCATGATCGGTTAAGAGGCCGACGCGCGCTGGGCGCAGGCCGCGGCGGGTCGGCAAGGGTCAACCGATACACCCACCTACGCACCCAGGACAGGTCGCAGGGCTTCGACGGGACTGTACAAAGAACGGCGCTGGACCATGCGCTGGAAACCCGCACTCCAAGCCTTCGACATCGCCTTCGACGGCCGACTCACCGCCGGCTGCCGATAACCCACCCGAGTTACACCGTTCGATGGACAACCACCACCAGCCGGAACGTCGTCCGCCGGCTGACCCCACAACAGCGGAGATCAATCGCCCACCAGGGACATCCATTGTTTCCCAGTGGGGAGGTCAACTGTCCGCCCTCGGGGAGGCCCTACTGTCCCTTGCGGCGCCGAGGGCTGCGGCGGCCACTCGTCGTTCCGCCCTCCCGAATGCGCCTGCTGACACCACCACCCAGACTTGAAGGAGGGGAACTATCAGCGCGGCAACTGCACGCTACCGCAGCCGGCCGCTTCGCCATACGAGCGAACGCCACCATTCGGGACGGGGGGCACATCCGGGCGTGTGCTCGGGAGCCCTTCCAGAAGGGAGTTCTGATGGCTGATGTACCTAAGATCGCTCTAGGAACCGCGGTCCTCGGCGGGTATGTCCTGGGCCGGACGAAGAAGGGACGGGTCGCCTTCGCGATGGCGACCTACCTGGCCGGCCGTCGGTTCGGACTGGAACCACAACAGCTGCTGGCCGAGGGGTTCAAGAGGTTGCGCGAGCTTCCTCAGTTCGCCGACCTCAACGAGCAGCTTCGCGGGCAGGCCCTCGATGCAGGGCGCAAGGCGCTGAGCGCGGTGGCAGACCGCAAACTCGCCGATCTGGCCGACTCCCTGCATCAGCGCACGGAGCGCATAGGCAAGGGCAAGGAGGAGCCACAGGACGAAGACGAAGAGCCGGAGGACGAGTATGAGGAAGAGGAGGAGCCGGAGGAGGAAGAACGAGACGAAGAGGGGGAGGAACCTGAAGACGAGCACGAAGAGGACGAGGAAGGAGAACCTGAAGAGGAGCAGATAGAGGAAGAGGAGCCGGAGGACGAACAGGAACAAGAAGAGGAAGAGCCTGAAAAGCCAGCGTCCCGTCGCCGAGGTGCGGCCCGGAAACCGGACGAGGACCAAGATGCGGGGGCCCGGCGCGGACGCGGACGTGAACGTCGTCCCGAGAAGGCCACTGCTCGCAAGGCACCTGCTAAGAAGGCGGCTCCCGCCAGGAAGACGGCGGCGAAGAAGACAGTACCGGCGAAGAAGACATCAGCGGCCAGGAAGTCCGCGGCTCCGCCGAAGCGGACCGCCGCGAAGAAGACCGCAGCCAAGAAGACGACGGCACATCGGGCATCTCCCCGGCGGCAGAGGTAAGAACCATGACCAACACAGCGCCTGACACCGGAACCAAACAGGGCTCAGGACTTGACCAGCTGCGCGGCGCGTTCAAGGGCTTTCTGGGCGCGCAGGCAGAGCACCTGGCCGACAAGGCCGGCGGCAAAGTGAGCGACGTCACCAGCGGACTTACGGGCGTGGCGGAGAACGGCGGCGTGCTTCCCAAGGCAGGGCTGCGGATCCTCCAAGGCGACACGCCGGCCAAAGCGTTGATCGGTGAGAAGACGAAAAGTGTCAAGGACAGCGTCGTCGGCAAGGTCAAGGGGGTATTCGGCGGCGGACGCGGGAAGGGCCGCAAGTCCGGCACCCCCAAGGTCATGAACATCGTCGAAGTGCTGGATGTCGGTGTGCCGCTGCGCTTCGCCTATGACCACTGGACCCAGTACGAGAAGTTCAGCAGCTTCACCAAGGGCGTTCGCAGTGCGTCACGTGGCGAAGACACGGACAGCGACTGGAAAGTCAAAGTGGGCCCGTCGACCCGCGGGTGGAAGGCAACCACGCAGGAGCAGGTGCCGGACGAACGCATCATCTGGACCTCAGAGGGCGCCAAGGGCACCACACGCGGATGTGTCAGCTTTCACGAACTGGCACCCAGCCTCACCCGCATCGTGCTCTTGGTCGAGTACTACCCCTCCGGCTTCTTCGAAAAGACCGGCAACCTCTGGCGCGCCCAAGGGCGTCGGCTGCGACTCGACTTCAAGCACTTCCAGCGTTACGTGACTCTCACCGACGAGGAACCGGACGGATGGCGCGGCGAAATCCGCGACGGCGAAGTGGTCCGCAGCCACGAGGACGCCATAGAGGAAGAGGAGCAGGCCGCCGAAGAGGAAGACTCGGAGGAGCCCGACGAGTACGAAGAGGAGGACGAGTACACCGAAGAGGAGGGGGGCGACGCAAAGGAAGGCGAGTACGACGAGGAGGACGAGGAATACCCAGAGGAGGAAGGCTACGAAGAGGACCAGGAGGAGAGGGCGTGATCGCTCCTCCCGGCCAGAACCGCAGCCACGGTAACCCTCCCCTGCTTCTCGTGTAACCGCAGACGCGTCGGCACTTTCAAAGGCGCGGGTTGAGGTGAACGATCTCGGCGTTGAGTGCTGTGGCAAACCAGCACCATGCCGCGTAGGGCAAGAGCCCGGTGGCCGCACAAGGATCGCTGCTGGACGCGCGACGAATGAGGTGCAGGTTGCTGACATTGAGGAGTGCAGTCCCAGCCAATCCGGCACGTGGGCTGCGGGCAGCGAAGAACAGCCAACTCCAAGCTGCGTTCAGACAAAGGTTCACCGCAAGTGCGGTCGCCAATTTGCTGCGTTCCCCGTCGTCGGCCTGGCTCCAAGCTCGACCCACCGACCAGGCGAGGCTTGCGTACAAAGGTGTCCACGAGGCACCGAACACCCACGGCGGGGGCTGCCACCGCGGCTTGGACAGCTGTCGGTACCACGTGCTCCGGGAGTCCGTTGCCGCACTCCCTAGGGCGGCAGCCGCCGCGACCACCGCCGCAGCACCGGCGTAGGGCTGCCACCGGATCCGAGCCTGCCCGCCACGTTCGCTGATCAGCCTCACCCCAACCATCCTTCCCCGAGCGGCTCACTGCGGCATCTCGCGCCGGCCCAGCAGCACCGTGGTCGCCCGTTCCGTGAGTGTCTGACCGGTGGTCCTGCCCTGTGACCAGGTCCGGCGTCAGGCGGAGCCTGCCAGACGGGTGCCTATGAGCACCGTTGCTCGGCCGGTCGGCCAAGGTCTGGGTCCCATGAGCACGCCAGGCGCATGGATAGCTCGCTTGCGTGGCCCGTTCGTACTACCTGGAATGGCAGAAGAGATCTCCAGCGGGAACGGTGGGATACACCAGCTGGCCTTCCGAGCCCTGCACCTTCACCGAGGAGTCGAGCGATGCCCGAACGCAATACCGTGCTGCGCAGCCTGCATGACCTGGGCCTTGCCGCTTGGTTCGGTGGTTCCCTGATGGGCGCGGTCGGGCTGAACGGCGCGGCTCGCTCGGAGGGCAGTACGTGGGAGTCGACCACCCGGATCGCCTCTTCCGGCTGGTCCAACTGGAGCCCGGTGAACGCCACGGCGATCGGCACCCACCTCGTCGGCAGCAGTGGCTTGCTAGCAGTCAACGCTGCCCGGGTCGTGGCACAGCAGGGGGTAGCCGCTTCGACCCTGGCCAAGACCGTCCTGACCGGAGCGGCACTGGCGGCCACGGTCTACAGCCGCGTCCTGGGCAAGAAACTGGAACTTGCCTGCTCCGACCGTCCCGAAGATGCGGAGAAGGCGGCCAAGCACCCCATCGAAGTCGACAAGGCACAGCGGCATCTCGCTCTGATGCAATGGGCGGTCCCGGCCCTGACGGGAGGACTCCTGGTCCTCAACGCCGTACACAACGAACAACAGCGCCCCGCCCAGCAAATCCAGGGAATGTGGCAACGCGCCCTATCGCTTGCTCCCCACCTGCCCGCCACCCCGGACTGGCACCTGCATCACTGACGGAGACCGCAGCCAATGGCTAGGCGGCCGCCGGCCCTGTTCACGAGACAGACAGGGGGCTCGCGGCACGCGAGTCTGCCGTGCGAGCGCCCGGCTGAACTTGGGTACGGGCAGCCGAACCTTCCGAACTCATGTGCATCGGTGCGGCGTAGGGCCGGCCACGACGGCAGTTCGCGGCACAGCCTCTGTGCTTGGCGTGGCGGATGCCACTCGACCACAGGTGTCGCCCTTCTTGTACCGTCGGATCCGGGTGGCCGTCCGCCGCATGAGCCTTCGCGCTGGCGGGCGATCTTCTCAGGGATGCCGTGTCGGATGCCTTCGGGGACACCACGATGCGTGACTGGGTCAAGGAAGCCAAGGTCGTCGACACGGGCCGGCGAGACGGCCTGACCAGCAGCGAACGAGAGGAACTGGCCGCGCTGCGGCGGGAGAACCGCCGGCTGCGAGAGGACGTAGCGGTCCTCAAGCGGGCTACGGCCTTCTTCGCTAGTCACGTGGATCGGGCGGACAAAACCAATCAGACATCACCCGCGGTAAGGCCTAGCAGCCGCCTCAGCCTCGCGTACTTGTCACTGAGCTGGCGCCGGGTGGGTTCGTCGATCAGGGCGAGCCGGTCTGGATCAGCGTTGTGCGCGAGGTCGGCTTCCTTGATGAGGCGAGCACCCGACACTGCGAGGATCCGCTGCGTGTAGGCTTCGTCGCTTTCCCCCGGTCGCTTGGTCATGGCATCGACCAAGTCCTTCACATGCTGAGGAAGCTCCGCAGAGGCAAGCCATCCCCACGAGAGCTTCTCATCTTCGATCGTGTCGTGCAGCCAGGCGGCGGCGATTTGCTCTTCCGAGCCGCCCCGCTCCCTGACTCCGGCGACCACCGCCTGCACATGTTCCACATAGGGCCGTCCCGACTTGTCCTTCTGCTGAGCGTGGGCTTTGCGGGCGATCCCCTCGATCTGCTCGAGCGTAAGGTCCGGCATATGTTCGACTCTACGAGCACCGGGCCAGGGATGCCCGAGGACAACCCGCCCGCCTATCCTTCGCCCAACGGCATGTGAATCTGTACGTGCCGGTTTGCGAGCTTCTTTTGGACCGTCTACCACGGCCTTCTCCAGTAGTCGGCACTCAGCGCTACCATCGATTACGCAACGGGGTCGATCGTTGGCCCTGCACGTTCCCAAGGGTGCCTATGCAGGACATGTGGTGCGGCTTGCCCTCCCAAGTTCCTCGGGCATCGCAGAAGCCCCCGCCGCGGCGAAGCGACGGGGGCCTGCCTCTTTCCTCCGGCCGGTGCGCCCGCTTCACTGGAGGGGGCCTTCCTCCGTGGCTGCTCGGGCACTGCGGTCACCGCTCATCGAAGGCGGTAGGAGAATCATTCGACTCCCCCAGGATGTCCCGGCTCGGTCCAAGTCGCACCTTGAGCAGGTGGCTTCGAGGCTCGTATCCACACACCCACGAGGCTGGGCACAGCCGGGGTCCGAGCGCTGACTCACACGCCGGCGTGACCCGCACGGCAGCCAGCCTTGACGCTGGCGTGCCCCTCCCCCCAGGGCGATCCACTCGGGGACTTCGAAGGTCCAGTGCGGAGTCAGCGGCCGCCCGCTT
The DNA here is from genome assembly GCF_042956445.1 of Streptomyces sp. NPDC008238. NCBI lineage: Bacteria > Bacillati > Actinomycetota > Actinomycetes > Kitasatosporales > Streptomycetaceae > Streptomyces > Streptomyces sp. NPDC008238. The sequence continues at coordinate 156,294 of NZ_JBIBGK010000005.1, forward strand.
CAGGAGTGGACGTACACCCGGGTCACAAATTCGGCTATCTGGGTGTCCGTGAGGTTACGTGCGAGGTCGGCTTCGCTGATCATGCCGACCAGTTGATGGCCCTGCTCAGTGTCGATCACTGGCAGGCGCTTGATCTGATGCTGTTCCATCAACTGCAGTGCCTCATCGGCACCGGCGCTGGCGTCGATCCACTGCAGGTCACCGGCAAGTGTCCCTGCTTGTACCGTGGCGGGGTCGATGCCTTCTGCGTCGCACTGGACTACGATGTCGCGATCGGTGATCAGTCCAGTGAGCCTGTTGTCGTCCCCGCAAATGGGCAGACATCCGACGTTCAGATCGCGCATCATCACAGCCGCCTCCTTGAGCGACTGGTGCGCGCCAACGCACTGGACTCCGCTCGACATGATGTCCCTCGCCGTGAGTTGGTCGTTGCTCGTCATAGATTCTCTCCTTCACCTGCTGGCGGCCCGTGCTTCGGGCTGGACGTGCCTGCGGTCTGCGGTTCTGGCTGCCGGGTCGGGTGTGAGAGCGAATGCTTGCGAGGGTGCCGAGAGACTCGTCGATCGTTTCGGCGCCCCAGCGTGTACCTGGCCCGTTGCGACCTGTCTTTGTTGCAAAGTGCGCCCTATAGGGCGTCCCCCTCTATCCAGGATCGGCTTCGTACCCGCGGCCCGCATCTACAGGAGGTGCCGGGGACGTCCGGCCGTCAGCCGTACAGGATGCCCGTCTCTGCATCTCGCCGTCGTCAAGCCGGGCGTGGACGCGGCAGAGCGGCCTTCGCCGGCCGAGGGTCCCTTGCTGCGGCTGCAGCCCGACTTTGCAGTCGGCCGGGTAGGTCGCTGGGAACGCCACCGCCCATTACTCGTTCGACCCTACAAATATCCGACGGAACTGCGACGGCGATAGCGATCTTGGGTGCGTCAACCGTCAGTTCATCCGCACAGTTTCGACAGCGCTTGGGTCTAGGTGACGCGGCGTGCCTTGTGGCGATCGACGTCCATGCGCGCGCGGGTAGGCAGGTGAGTCAGGCCGGTGCAGTCGCGGGCGTGCGCAAGAGGGCCGTGACACAGAGCGCGCAGTACGGGGGCGGGCTTGGCGTCGGCGCTCAGCTTGAGGGCCATGTGGAGGCAGGGGTGGGCGGGTCGTCCGGTGATGTGTGCGCTCGCTTCCGCGATGCCGGGCACCGTGCGTACTTCGGCGGCCACCGCGTCACTGAGGGCGCCGGCCCGCAGTTCGACATCGTCGGGTGGGGGCGTTCCACCCAAGTGCACCGTGCGGGTGCGGTGGCGACGCGCCTGGGTGACCAGCCAGAGCAGTGCGAGGACGGTCGCCAAGGTCAGTGCGGCGATGACAGCGGGCCACCACCACCAGCCTTGGCCGCTCCAGCGGATGCGGTCGCTGTTGCTCAGCAGGACATCGTGCGGTGTGGTGAGCGGCCAGTCGGCGGGCGGGTCGAGGTTGAGCCGGCGGTAGAAATCGAATCCGGCGGTCAGGATCAGCAGTCCGCCAACCACTAGCACCAGGCCTGTGACGGCCAGCAGGATGCGGTTGAGGGTGGATCGGCCGTTCATGGCGTGCTCCGGTCAGCGGGAGTGGTGTCGGGCTCGGACGGTCAGTCGTGGGGCGCGGGCAAGCGCGAGCTGGCGGCACTGGTCGTGCAGAGCGCTGGTGAGGTCGTCGCGGACGGTCTCGGGGTCCCGGAAGTGGACGTCCGCGTGGACGGTGATGCGACGGCGTCCGACGGTGGCTCGGGCACGGCCGACACCAGGTACCCGTATCGCTGCGTCGCGCAGTAGCAGTTCGGCGCCACGGCGATTGAGCCAGACTTTCGTGTCGGGGCAGTCGGCAGGCGCCTTGAGCGGTAGCAGTCGGCGTCGGCCGGGGGTAAGGGCGAGGATGAGCAGCCACAGGCCGAGAATGACGGCGACGGCACTGCCAACCACCATCCACAGGTCGTCGAGTGGGCGGGTGGCCATCTCCTCGGCGAGGCGAGTGCGCCACGCCCCGGCCCTGCGTCCGGCGCGTACCACGATGATGTCGTAGAGCAGCGCTCCGCTGACGCAGAGTGTGACCAGGGCGACCGCAGCGGCGGCAACGCGGCGGTCCGACCAGAGGCGGTGGGTTTTGCCCTCGTGGTCGCCGTGGGGCTGGGGCGGGGGCTGGGAAGCGCGTACTTCGGGTCGGCGCGCTTGGGAGGCTTCCTCAGTCTTGGACGTCATGGCTGCCGTCCTTCGTGGCGATGCGGTGGCAGGGCTGATGGTTGTGACTGGAGGGATCACTTGACGCGGAGCGGCCTGCCGGTGGTCGTCAAGCGCCTGATGGTCAGCGTGACGGCGCTGATGTCCAGTCCGGTCAGCCGGGCCACACGTTCGCTGATCTCGCGTTGAAGCTGTTGACACGTAGCGGCGATGTCCGTGGGGTAGGGAAGGTCCACTGACAGCGCCAGCGAAGCCGCTCCGCCATGCCTGGTCGCGCGGGCGTCGGTTGCCGCCAGGTGCTCGAGCGGGTGGTTGAGCCGTTGGAGAGCCGTTCCAGCGGCCCGCGCGGCGATGCGCGCCACGACGCGGTCCGGTATGACCGTCACGCCGCGCTCGGCGGGGGCCAGGGGGCGCCGGGTTCCGTTCGCGTCGCGGCGGGCGTGCTCCGGTGATGCGGTGCCCGGCATCGATATCACCGTTGCCGCCGAGCGGAGACGTCCTGCTGCCGCTTGTGGAACAACTCCACGTCGCCTTGGAGCACAAGTCCGGCTACCAGGCCCACCGCTCCCAGGACCGCGACGAGGAGAAAGGCCCAGAATCCTCCGAAGTAGCCGGCGAATCCCAAGGCGATCCCGGCTGCCAGACCGACTATTGCTGCATTCATCGCTCATTCACCTGTCTCACGGGAGGGTCCATGGCGGCGCGGGTGACGCACTCCGCCCGTGCCGGAGGGAACACTGCCCTTGCCGCCGATGGTCATCGGACGCGGCCTTCGGCCGGCTCGGTCTCGTCTTCCTCATCAGGCAGGTTCACGTCATCGACGACGAGGTTCACCTCGACGACTTCCAGCCCGGTCATACGTTCCACGGCAGAGATGACGTTGACGCGGACCTCTGCCGCCACCTCGACGATGGGGTAGCCGTACTCGACGACGACGTCGAGATCCAAGGCGGCCTGGCTTTCGCCCACCTCGACCTTCACGCCACGGCTGACGCCGGTTCCTCCCCCGGGGACGCGTTCGCGCATCGCGCCGATGGCACGGGCCATGCCCGCGCCGAGGTTGTGAATGCCAGGTACCTCGCGGGCGGCCATTCCCGCGATCTTGGCGACGACACCGTCCGCGATGGTGGTCTGACCCCGCGTTTCAGGGCTGGTGTCGGCGCCCGTCGGTCCCTTCAGCAGGGTCCCGGTCCTGTCGGAGCCGTCCTGTCCAGTGGAGGGACGGTCAGTGGTGTCCGTCATGGCAGTCGCCTCGATCGGTTGCTGCGGACACCCGCACGGTGCCCGTCACAAGTTGGACACACCCGCAGGGGACATCGTCACGCCTCTTCGCGAATGTGCATCAGAGTGCACATATGGGGCACATGTAAGACCGCAGGGAGGAGGCGTGGCCATCATGCACAGCACCAGCGCTTCCCCGCACCGAGAAGCAAGCCCGGACCTTGGACCTGGTTTCCCGGACCCCGCCGACGGCCTGCCGTCGGCGCCGGACGATCTGCTGGCGACACGTGCCAGCGAAGGCGACGAGGAAGCCTTTTCCATCCTGGTCCGACGCCACAGCGGCCCCTTGCTGGCCCTGGCCTTCCACACATTGGGCAACGTCCAGGACGCCGAGGACGCCGTTCAGGACGCGTTCATCAGCGCCTGGAGGCGGCTGCCGGAATTCCGTCACGCCTCGTCGTTCAGCACATGGATCTACCGCATCACCGTCAACCGCTGCCTGAACCTTCTGCGCCACCGGCCGGCGCCGGTACCGTTGAACTCGGTGGCCGAACCCGCGGCTGCGGGCATAGGCAGCTCTCCCGCGCGGGCTGCCGAACAGGACGCCTTGTCCGGCGCCCTCGTGATCGCGCTCGGCGCCCTGGAACCGCAGCAGCGGGTCTGCTGGATTCTGCGTGAACTGCACGGACTGCCTTACGCACAGATCGCCACCGTGACCGGCGCCACCGAGCAGACGGTCCGCGGAAGGCTGTACCGGGCACGGCGAACCCTGAAGGAGGCGATGGGCCCATGGCGCTAGACGGCCACACGCCCCCGCCTCCCGAGCCCGGCTGCAGCCTCGACGCGGTCCGCCGGTACACCGGCGACGAAGTACTCACGTGCGGGCGCACCCTGAGCTACGCCTGGGAACAGGCTCGGGACACCGCCCCGAACGGCGACCTCCACCTCGCCGCCTGCCCCTACTGCCGGGAGGCAGTCGAAGGCCTGGCCGCTCTGAACGCAGCGACGAAGGCCCTTCGGGGAACGGAGCCCCCGAGCACGCATGACCTGGTTTCCCGAGTCATGGACATCGTCCGGAACGAGGTACGTCTTGGTCCCATGCTCCCGCTGAACGATCCGGCACGTGCCCTTCAGATCGCGGAGAACACCGCGGCCGCCGTCCTGCGGCGCGCGGCCGACTCGATACCCGGCGTCACCACCGCAAGCTGCCGCCTGAGCCGTTCCGACGGCCCGGCGGGCATACGCGTGAGCGTCACCATGGCGGCAAGTCTGCTCCGGCCTCTGCCGGAAACAGCCGAACTTGTGCGCTGCGCGATAGAAAGCGCCGCCAACCGCGCCTTGGGACTGGAGCTGACTGCCGTGGACGTCACCGTGATCGAGATACAGGAAGCGGTTGGCGCGCCGCCCGCTGCTGTCACCGACGGCAGGCAGGCAGGCATCCCATGACCGCCTGCGCTCCCGCCGACATCCGCCGCACCGCCGCAGAGGCCGCCCTCGGCGTCAGCGGGATACTCACCCTCCAGCCCACCCTCGCCAGCCGTCTCGCTCACGCCGCCTCACGCCCAGTTACCAGCCTTGCAACCGACAGTTGCGACGCACTGCTGTCCGGCATCCGTGTTGCCCGCCAGCCAGGAGACGCCGGCTGGCACGTGGAGCTGCGCTGCGTCATGGCCCAAGGGCATCGAGCACTCGACGTCGCCCGCACCGTGCACGACCGGACGACAGAAAGCCTCCGAGCAGTCCTGACAACCCGCGAGTCGCAGGCGTTGAGCGTGACCGTCACGATCACTCGCATCGTGCAGCACCTGGCTACCAAACCGCCCGCCGCAGTGGCACACGGCCGGCCAGCGGTCGGTTGGTCCTGACGGTGAGCTGACAACCCGCAGGCTTCGCTGTGATGGCCGTGGCGCTGTGCATACTGGCGGCCGCCGAGTCGCTGCTCGGTGCGGGCGACGCCTTCTGCCCATGGTTTCGGGGGCTTCGCACTGCTCGGCACCTCCATGAGCCGGGCCCAGCGCACTGGCTTTCATCGCCACGTGGACATTCCGCATCGAGCCCCGCGGCTGCTCCCTCGAGGCCCTCCGGCGCCTCAACGGCAACGATCGCACCGCGTGTCATCCCGCCATGACGCCCAAGGCGCCAGGGCGACGGAACCTCCTTGTTCCACCGCTCAGCTTGTTCAGCTCCGCTTTTCGGGGCAGTACACATACGAGGTGAGAAAGATGGGCGAAAGCGGATGTAATAAATCCTCTGCCGTGAAGGAGATGGTGACGCATCCCCTGGACACCATGAGCTCCACGGCGCAGCGACTGCCCGGAGCCGGCGCGATCAAGGGGGCCTTCGACAGCGTGCTGGACACTGTAGGCGTGGTCTCGCCGCGCACACGACGGGTGGCCGCCTACACCGGAGCCGGTCTCCTGGGCATCACCGGAGTCGTCGACTGGCCGGTGGCAGTAGCCGGGGCAGCCGCAGCGTGGCTGACACAGCAGCGGCCTGAGGCGAAGCAGACCCAGGCAGTCCATGATCAAGCCGAGGCACCGACGCCCCCGGCGACGGGCATGGCCGGGCGGGAGGCACCGGAGACCGCGGGCTCGATGGTTCCGCCGGAGACGCAGGTACCGGCCGCGCCGAACAAGTAGAAACCGGCGCCCGCGCCGCTGACACGGCGTGCATCCATGACCGAAGGGGACAGCAAGAAGCCACGGCGGATGAGCCTCCGAGTCCCGAGACCGGTCACAACGACACGAAGCTCGAGGAGAAGACAGAAAGAGCTGAGCAGCTTGACGGTGCGGAGGTCGCCGGCGCCGAGGTCGCGGCGCGAACTCCGCGTCTAAGGGAACCGCAGCAGATGGGCCGTTGCGGTACGAGACACGGAAACGTTGCCAGCAGCGTAAACCCACCACCGCCGCTTTCCAGAGAGGCATCTGTGCGCCTCTTCACGCGCCCAGAGTGCCTCGGCTGCGTAGTGGACGCATCCTGGAACCCTCGGCCGCAAAGCCATCGAGTACCGGCTGCTTCCCTGCTGCCGGCCCCTGACGCGCCCTGCCTGGAGGGGGCAGCGAAGTCGACCTGGCCGCCGCCCAGTGTGCGAGGAGTTGTCGTGCCGCAACCCGTCGTCGTCGGAATCGACAGTACGTCCGACAGTCTGCTCGCGGCCGACTGGGCGGCCGCTGAGGCACGACGGCACGGGGCACCGCTGGTCCTGCTGCACGGTTATGTTCCGGTGTCCGGGACTCCCCGGCTGCTCCTCGGCGACATCGACCGAGAACACCGAGCGGCCGAGCAACTGCTCAACAACGTGCTGGCCTGGGTTCGCGAGCACTACGGCGACCTCGAGTTGAGCGCCGACCTGGCTGTGCAGCCGGAGGCAGACCTGCTCTCCGAACGCGGCGCCAACGCCCGGATGATCGTGCTCGGCTCCCGCCGGCCGGGGCCGGTGACCGGTTTCCTTCTCGGATCGGTCGGACTGCGCGTTCTGAGCCGGGCCGTCTGCCCGGTTGTGATGATCCGCGGCGACACCGTCAGCCGCCGCCCCCAAAACGGTGAGGTCGTAGCCGGCGTCCCCCGGCACAGGGAAGAAGCCGAGGCGATTCTGAACTTCGCCTTCGGGGCTGCCGCCGCACGCGGCGTCCCGCTGAGGGCCGCGCGCGCCTGGAACCTGCCCACCCTGTTGACCTACGAGCCCGGACTGGTGCGCCGCTCGGACGAATACGGCGGGCTGGAGGAAGTCCACCGGCATGACCTGCGCACCCTTCTGGAGCCGTGGCGTCTGCGTCATCCCGAGGTGAAGGTCATCGAGCACATCGAGCTGGGGCCGGCCGGCCTCGGAAATGCTGGTGACCCTGGCCGCTTCGGCCGAGCTCCTGGTGGTCGGCCGCCGCAGCAAGCCCGGCAGCCGCTATATCGGGCACATCGCCCACGCAACACTCCACTTTGCCGACGCCCCCATCGCTCTCGTCCCCACCCGATAGCGCACAGGCCGCAAACAGGCTCAGCGTCCTTCCCCATCCGCCGCACCAGTGACACCGGCTCAGTTCCGCGAGGCGGCCCGCATCGCCGCGCGGCTGCGGATGCCCGGCACGCGGCCCGCCGACGAACTCGGATACCGCCCCTACGCCGCGGCCCGGGGCATGCGCGGCCAGACGTACAAGGTGGGGTGATGCTGCCCCACATCCGCAACCCCTTCTTCCCGAGATCCTCGACGGGATCACCGACGCCCTGTGGGACTCCGACTACCAGGTCCTCATGGCCCCGGGACGCAAGGAGAGGAGGCGGAAGCGAAAGTCACCGAAGCCATGATCGACCACGGAATGGACGGCATGATCCTCGTCGCACGCGTCTCAACGCATACCCACCTCGAGCACGGTGCCGACCGTGGTCGTCGGCCGCCACGGCCAGTCCGCCGCCTACGACACCGTCTCCGACGACGACCTGGCCGGCGCCGCCCTCATCGTCGACCTCGGACACCGACGTATCGCGCACATCGAACATGACGAGACCGACCCCCGCCGCATCGCGGAGATGCCAAACGCCATCCGCGCCGACGGCTACCGGCGTGCCATGCGGGCCCGCGGCCTCGAGAACGAGCTCGACATCGTCTCCACCACCTACCCCCAGCAGGGCGGCAACCTCGGCGCCCGGCAACTACTCGCCCACACCCCGCGCCCCACCGCAATCTTCGCCGGGCGCGGACATCGTTGCCATGGGCGTCCTCCAAGCCGTCTCCGAAGCCGGCCTCAAGGTCCCCGACGTCGCAGGCTACGACAACACCAGCTTCGCCGCCCTCGGACCCATCTCACTGACCAGCGTCGACCAAGCCGGAGAAAACGCCCCGTGAGTGGCGGTCCGGTATCGCCACAGCCTTTCACCATCGTGGTGGGCCTCTCCGGGCTCGGCGGCACGCTCGTGGCGCAGATCCGGGATCCCTGTTCGGAGCCGGGTTGGCTCTCAAGGCGCGGTGACGTATCGCCATCATCGTGCTGGTGGTGTGGCTCCTCGGCTTCCTGTTCCACAGCGCCGAAGGCAGCGGACGCCGCCGCTGGTACCGAAGGTGACCTGACCTCTCCCCCACCCCGCGCAAGGGCGGGGGTCGTGCCGCCCCAAGGCCCGCGAACCCCCACCCTTCGCACTGCCCGCACCCATACCGGGTAGACGCCACCATAGGCGGCTCGCCGGCGACGCGTTCGGCACCGACGCGGGACCTCACCGGCGTACCGCCACCCTTACCCGGCTCAGCGCACGCGCCATGACAGGGAGCTGGAGGGGGCCCAGACGCGGCATCACTCGAGGGGAGCCCGGGTCGTTGAGTACCGTCTTGTACAGCTACGCCGTGCTGCTGCCCTTCCCCGGGCAGGACAAGGCCCTGCAGCATCTTCGCGGCATAGCCGGTCGCCGCGTGCGCATCGTCCACACCACGGACCTGGCGGTCGCCGTGAGCAAGGTGCCGCGAACCGAATACAACCCCAAAGCGCTCCGGCGACGTCTGGAAGACCTTTCCTGGCTTGAAGCGACCGCTCGCATCCACCGCAGCACCGTGGATGCCTTGGCGCGGCACACCAGCGTGCTGCCACTGAAGTTCGCCACCGTCCACCAGAACCAAGAACGGCTCGCGGCGAAGGTCGCCGAGCACCATCAGCACTACACCGACGCGCTGACCTCACTGGCCGGCCTCCAGGAATGGGAAGTGACCGTTTACGCGATGCCCCCCGAGCACGCGTCCACGCCGATGTCCCACCAAGGCACTGGCCTCAACGGTACCTTCCTGCCGGTGCACGCTCAGTTCGCCGAGGCCGGGGACAACCAGCACGATGCGCTGAAGGTGGCCGGCCGGCTCCACGAGGCTCTGACAGCAGTGGCCACAGCCTCACACCAGTACCCGCGACGCAGCACACGACTCACCGCCGAACCCGGAACGACCGTTACCAGCACCGCCTACCTGGTGCCCTGCGACGAGGCAGAAGTCTTCACGCAACTGGTCAAGAACGCCGCAGCCGGAATGCCCGGAGTTCAGATCGAGCTCACAGGGCCCGGCGCCTGCTACTCCTTCGACCCGACCGCGGAATTTTCCTGACCCAGCCGCAGGAGCGCACCCCCTGGCGATCAATCCACGTTCGCAGCGCAAGCAACGGTCATCGCCGCATTCTGACCTGTCACACGAGACTGGCGGGCGAGCTTCTCAAGGCTGTGCAGCGGACGCGAGCGAACGAGTCGTTGTGCATCGAACCGGCACTTGACTGGGCCGCACCCAGCGCCCCGTGACGGTTCGGCCGCCCCCGAAGAAGACGAAGACCTCCAGAAGGGCCGGCCGAGTGAACGGGCCCGACGAGCCGAGGAGCGACCGGTGTCATGACGCAGCCCAGGCCGCCGACCTGTTCGAGGGCGCTGCCGAGGGTGGCGGGGACGACGTCCACGCCCCGCAGTGCCGCCCGCCACGGCAGCGACCTACGTCTTCGCCATCTGCCGCCACGTGGACGAGGACGTCCTCTCCCGGTTGCCAGGGATCACCACCGCTCCTGTGCGGGCGTTGCCATTCGAGCAGTTGGACGCCGTCGTCCAAGAGGTGCCGGCGGCCGAGGCCGACCGCGACTCCTGGACCGAGCGACTGTCCGACCCCTATGAGCGGGACGGCTTCCCCGCCCGCGGGTCACATGCGCGTGGGGCGCGCCTGTTCGGGTGCTGTCGCGGCCCTGGCGTACATGAAGGCTTCGGGGCGGGTAATCCGGAGAAGGCAGGCACCCGCCGGTGCCCATGAGCACCGCGACATCGAGGAGGCGCCGTGGATGGCATTGTGCTGCTCCGGGAAGACCACAAGACGGTCGAGAAACTGTTCAAACGCTTCGAAAAACTCGCCGAGGACGCCTACGCCGAAAAGCGCGCAATCGCCGATGAGGTGATCGAGGAGCTCACGAGCCACGCGTGGATCGAAGAGCAGATCTTCTACCCCGCCGCCCGGGAAGCCGCCCCCGACACCAGCGACCACGTCCTGGAAAGCGTGGAGGAGCACCACGTCGTGGTGTGGATGCTGTCGGAACTGAAGGACCTCGACCCCCACGACGAACGCTTCACGGCCAAGATGACCGTGCTGATGGAGAACGTCCGCCACCACGTGGAGGAGGAAGAGCAGGACTGGTTCCCCGAGGTCCGCAAAGCCATGGGCCGCAACCGACTGACCGAACTGGGCGCACGGATGCAAAAGGCCAAGGAGGAGGCCCCACGGGACCCCTTGAAGATTCCCTCAGCCACCAAGTAGCCGCCGAGGGCGGCGGGCCGCAAACACTCGCCCAGCACTGCTGGTGGGCCGCGGCCCGGTCGGGACGCGTGGCAAGGGTGCGGCGCAGTGTCCTCACCGTCGCCCAGACCCGACAACTGCGTGCGGCCCCCACAGGAGGTCAGCGCGCTTGCTTGCGGTGGCATCAGTCCTGCGGCACGAGCTGGGCCCGCAGACGTGTCAGGATGCGCGACAGCAGCCGTGAGACGTGCATCTGGGACACGCCCAGCTCCCGGCCGATCTGGGCTTGTGTCATCTCCTGTCCGAAGCGCATGTCGATGATCCTGCGGTCGCGTTCGGGCAGCTCGCTCAGCAGGGGCTTCAGAGCATGCAAGTCCTCGACCTTGCCGTAACGGGATTCCTCGTAGCCGAAACGGTCGGTCCAGGCCGTGCCGGAACCGGCACTCTCCTGCGGGGGCGGCGCGTCCAGCGAGGCAGCGGAGTATGCGTTGGCGGCCACCAGCGCCTCCCGCACATCATGCTCCCCGAGGTCCAGGTGCTCGGCCAGCTCCGTGACGGTCGGGTCGCGGCCGAGTTCGGCAGCCAGCGCGTCCGAGGCCTTCGCCACGTCGATGCGCCACTCCTGCAGTCGGCGCGGCACATGCACCGACCAACTCGTGTCACGGAAGAACCGCTTCATCTCCCCCACGATGGTGGGCACCGCAAAGGTGACGAACTCCGCCCCGTAGTCCGGATCGAACCGGTCGATCGCCTTGATCAGCCCGATCGTGCCGACCTGCAGGATGTCCTCCATCTGCTCAGAACGCTGGGAGAACCTCCGCGCCGCGAACCGCACCAGCGAGGTGTTCATCTCGATCAGCGTGTTGCGGACGTACTGGTACTCCTCTGTGCCCTCCTCCAGCACCGCCAGCCGGGCGAACAACGCCGTGGAGACCTGCCGGAGCTCCGCCGTCGAAGTACCTTCCACCACGGACTGCGGCCCCGGCCCGGCAACCAGCCTGTCTGCGACCTGTGCGACCGTCATGTCAGCGTCCCTTCACTCAACCAAGCAAGCAGAGTTCGGTCCGCCTACCCGGGCTCATGCGACACATGGGCCGGCGTCGGCAAAGAAAACCCCGGGAGGGCAAAGCCGGACGAGCGCGCGCCCTTGCGTCCGGGGGTCCCGCTACGGCGTCGCGCTCACTCAGAGGATCCGGCGTGGTTCTTCGCAGCTCCGACCGCACTCACGACCGTCCTGGAGACGACAAGACGGGTCACGCCCACCAGCACAAACGCAGCTACCGCCCGAGAGTCAGTTGGGCCGCATGCCCTGTTCGCCCTGGGTGGGGCGACGGTAGGCGCCGTACCACCAGATCCGGGCGAGTTCCCGGGCGAAGGCGGCGTCAAAAGAAGCTGGTTCCTTGCCCGGCCGGTGGGGTCTCCCACGACTTGGCCGAGCAAGAAACCATACATCATGTTCAAACTCGCATTCTGCGGCGGGCAGGCGGCTTGCGACGCAGCCTCGCCACGACGCGGCGGCCCTGAGGGTGGTCGTGAGCGGTGGTGTCGACGTACAGGGGTGAGGCAGCAGTCAGTGGCGTGGCGCCGTGGTGTGGCACACGAGCCGGACCGGGACGGGCGGCACGCCGCGGTCCTGGTGAAGGTGACGTTTCTCTGAGGGAACCCTGACGCGATCGGAGTCATTCGGGGCCGATCACTGGCGCGCAGCAGCACCCGGCGCGGTGGACCGCCCCGGGCTGCTCCCCTCGGCCGGCGAGGAGCACGGCACGGGCTTCCAGCAGGTGCACGCACCGACGGCTCCAGAGCAGGCACCGGAGGGTGCGCGAGAGGGAGGAGGTGGAGGTCCCGCAGTCGAGATCGTGCAGAGCGTGGAGCGTCCGGACGGCCGTACCGTCGAGCTGACAGGCACGACGTCCGGCCATGGGTGACGGTCCGGGCGGTCCGGGCGCCCAGACGTGGCTTGCGGGGGGTGCATGAGTCGGGCCACCACGGAAAGAGGAGGAGAAGGAGGAAAACCTAAGGGGGCCAGCACCATGGCCACGGATATTTCCCCTCTCATCAAGGGTTCCCGGCTGAAGAGCCGCGGCGGGCTGTGGGGGGAATGCCTCGCAGAATTCCTGGGGACCTTCGTTCTGATCGCCTTCGGCTGCGGTGTCGTCGCCACGGCCGTCGCCGCGCTGCCCGGGTCCGGACGCGCGCAGACTCCGACGACCATCTTCCTCGCCGCCGGCGACTGGTTGCTGATCACCTGGGGGTGGGGGCTGGCGGTGGTGCTCGGCATCTACGTCGCGGGGGGCGTGAGCGGGGCGCACATCAACCCCGCGGTGACCCTCGCGTTCGCCGTCCGCCGCAAGTTCGCGTGGTACAAGGTGTTGCCGTACTGGATATCGCAGGTGGCGGGCGCGTTTGCCGGAGCTGCCCTGGTCTACCTCGTCTACCACGACGCGATCTCGGCGTTCGACGCCGCCAGCAAGGGACCCAAGACCAACGGGCACACGGTCGCCTCGCTCTCGATCTTCGCCACGTTCCCCGCGCCCTACTTCCACGGTGGTGTCTGGGGGCCGCTCATCGATCAGATCGTGGGCACCGCCTTCCTGGGCATGCTGATCGTCGCCGTCATCGACCTGCGCAACACCGCCGTCAAAGCGAATCTCGGGCCCCTGGTGATCGGCTTCGTCGTGGCCGCCATCGGCATGTCGTACGGTGCCAACGCCGGCTACGCGATCAACCCGGCACGGGACTTCGGCCCGCGCCTGTTCACCTGGATCGCCGGCTGGGGAGAGCTGGCGCTACCCGGCAGCTCACCGGGTGCCTTCAGCGGCTACTTCTGGATACCGATCGTGGGCCCACTCATCGGGGGCGTGATCGGGGTGCTGGTCTACGACCTGTTCATCGGCGACGTACTCCACATCCGCGCGCAGGAGGGGGCGGTGCGGGAAGTCGGACGGGCCCGGCCCACGAACCAGGACCACAAGGGGTAGCTGCGGTCATGCAAGGGGGCGGTCGCTCCAGCCACGCGCGATCTCCGAATGCGGCATTGCGGCATCCTCAAGCCGCACGCGCGGCTGGCTGATGCGGGCGTGCACCTCGTAGAAGCCGGCACCGTGCTCTTCGGTCGCGGAGTCGCGGAGTAGAGCTGCGTGTGGATCGTGACCAGTCGTAGCCGATGTAGCCGGTCCGGAGCGGGCGCATAGGCCGGCGTGCGACGCGGGGCCCTGAGCGCGCATCCTGGAGATGTGGCGCGCCCGAAGCGGAGGGTTCAGCCCTCTCGGGCGGCGCCGCCCACGAACGCGGCCCCGCCTTGATCCCCTCGGCTCTGGACGGGCGGGGCCGCTTCACGCAAGAGAAGGCCCCGTGTCGCCGGCGGGTCCCGATGGTTGCCGCCTCGAGAGGCGCGTTCGCTGCGCACCGGAGCCGCGGTCCCTTTCATCGTGGCCGCGGGTTCAGCCCGGCCGCCTGCCTCCTGGCGGGCGGGCGCCGAGACGCTGCCCGCTGACGGCCTCGTACGTCGCCGCCAGGGCCTTCCCCGACTGCTCCGGATGCCGCTGGGCGATGCCGATGAACAGGCAGTCGATGACGGTCAGCTGTGCGATGCGGCTGGCCATCGCGCCCGAGCGGAACGTGGTCTCGCGCGCGGCGGTGGTCAGCACGAAGTCGGAAACCTCGGTGATGGGCGAGCGGGGAAAGTTGGTCAGGGACACCGTGGTGGCACCGTGCCGCCGGGCCACGCGCAGCGCCTCGACCGTGTCGGCGGTGGCGCCGGTGTGGGAGAGGCCGAAGGCGATGTCCCCGGGGTGCAGCACCGCCGCCGACGTCAGCATGATCTGCGTGTCGCTCCAGGCGAAGCCGACGCGTCCGATCCGGTGGAGCTTCTGCTGGAAGTCAGCGGCCACGAAGGCGCTCGCGCCCACTCCGTACACGTCGATGCGTCCCGCGGCCGCCATCGCGTCGACCACGTCGCCGAGGACCGCCACGTCCAGCTGCGCGCCGGTCTCCTCCACCGCGCGGGCGTCGGCGAAGGCGACCTTGCCGACGATGCCGGCCAGGTCGTCGGCAGGGGTGATGTCGTCGCCCAGGTGGCTCTCGGCGCGCGTCCCGGCGCGGGCGGCCTCGGCGGCCATCGCGATCCGCAGTGCGGGGTAGCCGTCCAGGCCGATCGACTTGCAGAACCGGATCACCGTGGTCTCGCTGGTGCCCGCCGCCGCGGCCACCTCGGAGATGCTGCGGCGGGCCGTCCGGGCGGGGCCGTCCAGCACCGCCCGGGCGACCCGCTGCTCCGCCCGGGCGAGGCCGGGCAGGAGCGAGCGGATGCGCACCAGGAGGGCGCTGTCCTGCAGGTCGTCGGCCGTGTTCTCGGTCACCACGCGGGAAACCTACTGAGGGCCTTGCCGCAGGTCAACGTGGAGCCGGCGCCCCGGCGCGGGGATCAGTGCCCGCCGCCCGCCGGGAGTTCCCGCCAGCCGGCCGAGGTCAGTGGGGCGTCCTGCTTGTCGCCGTTGACCAGGACGTGCCTGCCGTCGGTGATCCGCAGCCCGCTGAGGTTGACCCCACGCCCCTCGTAGACCGAGTCGGTGGTGTAGCGCCAGCGCAGCTCGAGACCGGACGCCGCGTTCGGGACCTCGGCGTGCACCCGCCACCAGGCGCGTACGGCCTGTCCGGACAACGAGGTGACGCCGTCGGCGGGCGCGCCGGTACCGGTGACGTGGAGCGCCACGGGCTGCCAGGTGGCACCGCCGTCCGAGCTGGACTCGAGGCGGAGACGATCCGTCGACTCGGTGTTGACGAAGGACCTGAAGTCGACGTCGACCGTCCCGGAGGCGTCCAGCGGACCGGTGGTCAGCGTGCTGGTGGCACCGCCGCCCTGTCCCGAGAACCACGAGCGGCCGCCGCCCGGTGCCTTGACCGGCATCGCCTGGGCGAGGGCCCCGGCGATGCCCCGCCGGGCGGGGTTGGTGGAGGGGGTGGTGCGCGTGGCGTGGACCCGGTTGGTCAGCAGGATGGCGAACGACCGCGACTCGGGGTCGATGACCAGGGACGTGCCCGTGAAGCCGGTGTGGCCCAGCGTGCGCGGGCCGGACAGACCGCTCATGTACCAGATCTGGTCCAGCTCAAAGCCGAGGCCGTGGGAGTCGCCGGGGAAGGCCTGGTTGAAGTTCTCCTCCAGGAGCGAGACACCGTGCCGGCTCAGGATCCGGTGGCCGCGGTAGGTCCCGCCGTTGAGGATGGCCTGGGCCAGTACGGCGAGGTCGTCGACGGTGGAGAAGACGCCCGCGTGCCCGGCGACGCCGCCCATGGCCCAGGCGTTCTCGTCGTGCACCTGACCGTGCACCAGGCCCCGTGCCGGGGTGGCCTCGTACTCGGTCGCGGCGATCCGCGGCAGCTTCGAGGCCGGCGGGTTGTATCCGGTGTCCGTCATGTGCAGGGGCGCGGTGACGTCCTCGCGGACGAGGGTGTCCAGGCTGCGCCCGGTCACCTTCTCCAGCACCAACTGCAGGGTGAGCATGTTGAGGTCGGAGTAGGTGTAGGTGGTCCCCGCCGGGTTCACCGGCGTGGTGTCCAGGATGGCCTTCACCCGTGACGGGATGTCGGGGTAGCCCTGCCACAGCGCGGGCTCGGGGTCGGGCGCGAGCCCGGAGGTGTGGGTGAGCAACTGCCGGACGGTGATGGCGCCCTTGCCGTTCACCGCGAACTCGGGCAGGTAGTCGGCGACCGGGCTGTCGAGCCCGATCCTTCCCGCCTCCAGTTGCTGCACGGCCACCAGGGAGGTGAACAGCTTCGACAGCGAGGCCAGGTCGTAGATGGTGTCGGTCCGCGCGGGCGTCCACTGGTCCCTGGGCAACTCGGTCTGCGGGGCGGAGTACCGCGTGGCGTAGCCGGTGGCGCTGCGCTCGACGACCCTGCCCTCGTGGACCATCAGACTGGTCGCACCGGGGAAGAGGTAGCCGGCGCCGCTCGCCGGGTCCGTCCACGCGGCGACCTGTTCCTCGAAGGCGGCGATCGGCTCCGGGGCGAGCCCGGCGGCTCGCGGGGATGACGGCCGCAGGACAGTGCCCGCGGGCGCGAACCCGGTGTACGGCTGGTCGAAGCGGCGGCCGCCGCCGTCGGTTCCGGCGGTGCCCGAGGTCGTGGCCGTGGCGGCCGTGGCTCCGGCCGGCAGGACGAGGGCGGCCACCATGGCCGACGCCGCGGTGAGTGCGAGTACAGGAATCCGCATGGGTACCTCGTGGGTGAGGAGTTGGTTTCGCTGCTCGGCACGTCTCCGTCCTGGCCGCGTCGCGTGGACGGCGGACGGTCAGGCGGCGGAGCCGTGGTCGCCCGCCAAGCCGGCGGAGAGATCCGACCCCCGGGAGTCGAAAATCCTTAACCAACTTGGGGCGACGTCCGTAAGTTAGTAACCGAACGGTGGTCGTCAACATGCTGATCGATGTCGGCGGCCGGACACACGGTCACCGACCGTTCGCGCCCGCCGACTTCACGCGATGCGTGCACCGTCCATACCTGACGGGCCGTCGGCAACGATTGCCGCCTTCGGCCACGGTCGGCGCTGCGACCCGGCCCCTACAGGCCACCCGCGGCGATCCCGGTGCCTCGGAACCCGGTACTCACACGGTGCGGGGTTGCAGACCGCGTCGATTGAGTGCGTACGGCGAGGCACTGGCATGACGGGAGGAGGGGGCTGTGGGGCCTCGTGACATGGCCGGCGAAAATACCTCAGATGTCCTGGAGGCCGTGCTTCCTGCCGTGATCCTGGAGATCGCGTAGCCGGCGAAGTCGGCGGACACATGGGTTCGCCGCTGTCAGACCTGACGGGCGTAGGCCGTGAGGCGATCGGCGAGCGCGGTGACGAGGTCGCGCAGCTCGGCGGGTCGTTCGATGACGAACGGCCGGTCGAGTGAGGCGAGTACCGGGGGCAGCCAGTCGAGCCGCTCCGCCCGCAGCTCGACGCGCAGCCAGCGCTCGCCCGCCTGGTCCTCGCCTGCCACGGGTGAGTACTCCTCCAGGCTCGCGACACTCGCGGGAAGGCGGGCGCGGATCTGCGCGACCGTGCCGTGGATCCGCAGGGTCACCTGGTGCCGGTACTCGGCGGTGGCGAACGCCGACAGCACGCGCTGTGCCGGATCCGGGCCCTCCGGTGCTTCGAATGAACCGGGCAGGGCCCGCGCGTCCGCGATGCGGTCGAGGCGGAGGGTTCGGTCCTCGTCGATCAGGGCGTCCTTGCCCGTGACGTACCACCGGCCCGCATGGGCGACGATCCCGTAGGCGTGCAGGGTGCGTTCGCTGCGCCGGCCGTCGCGGTCGGTGTAACGGATCGAGACCGGCCGGAGGTGGCGCACCGCGTCGGCGAGGGTGAGCAGGACCTCGGCGTCCGGGGTGTCGAACTCGCCGGGCTGATCCGTGAACGCGAGGGCTTCGAGGAGCGTGTCGAGCCGGTGGGCGATGTGCTGGGGCAGCACCCGGCGGATCTTGGCCGACGCCGTCTCGCCGGCCGTGCGCTCCGTCGTCGTCAGCCCTGCCCGGCGGCCGGCGACCAGGCCGAGCAGCACGGCCAGCGCTTCGTCGTCGCTGAGCATGAGTGGAGGCATCCGGTACCCGGGGGCGAGCCGGTACCCGCCGTAGCGGCCGCGCACCGATTCCACGGGCACGTCCAGGTCGAGCAACTGGTCCACGTACCGCCGCACCGTGCGCCCTTCGACGCCGAGCCGGTCGGCGAGCTCCGCCACGGTTCGGGTGCCGCCCGACTGCAGCAGCTCCAGGAGGGTCAGCACGCGGACGGTGGGGCGGGACATGTCCACAGCCTAACGCGAATACGGGACCGATTCTGTCCTCTATTTCTCCTAGCCTGCGACGTGCACGCCCAGCACAGCCAAGGAGATTCCCATGGACTTCGTCTCGATCCGCATCATCACCGGCGACGTCGCTCGCCTCGTCGCGTTCTACGAGCGGGCCACCGGGGTGCGGGCGACCTGGGCCACCGACGACTTCGCCGAGCTCACGACCTCGGGTGCCACCCTCGCCATCGCCGGCACCCGAACCGTCCCGCTCTTCGCCCCGGGCTCGGCCCGACCGGCGGACAACCACAGCGTGATCACCGAGTTCCTCGTCGACGACGTGGACCGCGTCCACCAGAACCTGACCGGCTTCGTCATCGACTTCGTCGCCGGGCCCACCACCATGCCGTGGGGCAACCGGTCACTGCTGTTCCGCGACCCCGATGGCAACCTCGTCAACTTCTTCACCCCCGTCACCCCGGCAGCCGTCGCGAAATTCGCACGCTGACACCGCGCCCACGGCCCCTCCCCGGCGAACGCCGCCACCATTGATGCACGGCGGGCGGCACTGCGGAGGGGTCCACGCCGAGACGGCGATGGCCACCAGGGAACGTTCGCGCCGTAGGATGCGGTCGATCAGCACCGCGCGGTACATGAGGAACCGTTCCCGCATCAGGTCGCGTACGCAGGCGGTCCCCGTCACGTCCAGGGGCCGGGCCGTGCCCACGGTGACGGCTGCGCCGGCGGGGACCGTGCCGTTCATGCCGCGGGGCGCGAGAGTGACATGAGGGTTGTTGCGGATCCGCTTGACCCTGCGACGGCGCACCGAGGTACGGATGACCGCGCTGGGCCGCCGCCCCGTATGACGGGGTGCAGGCGCTCGGCTCAGCCGTCGGAGCCGACGAGCCTGATGGAAGGTACCGGCGGCACGCAAGGCCGGATCCGGAAGAGTGGGCGGGCGCCGGTAAGCGCGAGAACGCGTTCGGCCTGGTGCTGCAGACCGGTGAGTTCCAGGGTGCCTTCCTCCACTTCCGCTCGCTGACGGAGGCGGAGCAGCAGGTTGAGGAAGGTTGATCCCATGAAGGTGACCTCTGAGAGGTCGATGCAAAGGGTCCTGCCGCGCAACTGGAAAGCGTCGGTGACCTCGGCGACCGGGGGGCACGTCTCAAGATCCAGTTCGCCCGTCAGCTCGATCGTCGTGAGGCCGGGCGCTTCGCTGACACGTATGCCTATCTTCTGCACGGGACATCACCGTTCGGGTTCATAGCCCCTCACGGTCAGCTGCCGGATCGGAAGCGGCCGTAAACCGGGCGACATCGCGTCGCCCGCAGTCGAGTAAGACCACCCGCACCTCCCGCCGGCCACGAAGCGTGACCACTTGGTAGCGCGGGGTCCCTCGCCAGACCAGGCTGGTTGGTTAAACCGTTGCACAAATACGTCCGGCGCGCCAGCCCCTCCGCCCCGTCCTGCCAGGCGAGAGCGGGGCGCGTCCGAGGACGACCGTACGGGGCTCAGCGGGCCTCGGCGGCGCCTGCGAAGGGGATTTGCGCCGAGGGAGCCGCCCGCATGCCAAGGGTGTGTTGCCAACGTACCGGGGTGGGAGCGCACCGTGTGCCGTGGTCGGTGGGCCGCGACGCGTCGTCGCGCGCGGGTCACGGCCCACCGACCAGGTGCGGCCTGCTCAGACGGCGAGGTGGTCCGCCATCAGCTTGGCGAAACGTGCCGGGTCCTTCAGCGCCCCGCCCTCGGCGATCAGAGCCATGCCGTAAAGGAGCTCGGCGATTCCCGCGAGGCCGGTACCGGCGTCGTCGCCGCGTTCGGCGTGGGCCTTGTTGAGGCTGCCGACGAGCGCGTGACCGGGGTTGAGTTCCAGGATGCGCTTGGTGTGCGGGACGTCCTGACCCATGGCCCGGTACAAGTTCTCCAGGGCCGGCGTGATGTCGTGGGTGTCGGAGACGAGACAGGCCGGCGAGACCGTCAGGCGGGCGGACAGCCGGACCTCCTTCACGTCGGCGGCGAGCACCTCGGTCATCCACGCCAGCAGGTTCGTGTACTCCTTCTGCCGGCTCTCGCGCTCGCCGCCGGTCTCGGCGTCCTGATCGCCGTCCTCCAGGTCGACCGTGCCCTTGGCCACCGACCGCAGCTGCTTGCCGTCGAACTCCGGCACGGTGGTGACCCAGACCTCGTCGACGGGGTCGGTCAGGAGCAGCACCTCGATCCCCTTCGCGCGGAAGGCCTCCATGTGCGGGGAATTCTCGATGGCCTCCCGGGAGTCGCCGGTCAGGTAGTAGATCTCCTCCTGCCCGTCCTTCATCCGCTCCACATACTGCGCCAGCGTCGTCAGCCCGTCCGCGTCGTGCGTGGAGGCGAAGGACGACAGGCCCAGCAGGGTGTCGCGGTTGCCGCCGTCGTCCAGCAGGCCTTCCTTCAGGGCGGGGCCGAACTCCCGCCAGACGGTGGCGTAGCGGTCGGGAGCACTGGTCATGAGGTCCTTGATGGTGGTGAGGACCTTCTTGGTCAGGCGCCGGTGGATCATCTGGATCTGGCGGTCCTGCTGCAGGATCTCGCGGGAGACGTTCAGCGAGAGGTCCTGGGAGTCGACGACGCCCTTGACGAAGCGCAGGTAAGGGGGCAGGAGCTCTTCGCAGTCGTCCATGATGTGGACGCGCTTGACGTACAGCTGCAGGCCGCGCCGGTGGTCGCGGGTGAACAGGTCGTGCGGGGCGTGGGAGGGGATGAACAGCAGGGCCTGGTACTCGAAGGTTCCTTCCGCCTGCAGCCGGATGGTCTCCAGCGGGTCGAGCCAGTCGTGAGCCAGGTGCTTGTACAGCTCGTGGTACTCCTCGTCCGTCACCTCCTCCCGCGACCGCGCCCACAGCGCCTTCATCGAGTTCACCGTCTCCAGGGCCGCCGGAGCCTGCCCGGTGCCCTCGCCCTCGTCGGCGGTGTCCGTGTCGCTGCCGGCCGCCGGCGTCGTGGCGCGCGCGGGCATGCGGATGGGCCAGGTGATGAAGTCCGAGTACCGCTTGACGATCTCCCGGAGCTGCCGGCCGTCGGTGTAGTCGTGCAGCTGGTTCTCGACGTCGACAGGCTTGAGGTGAAGCGTCACCGCCGTGCCCTGGGGCGCCTGGTCGACGCCCTCGACCGAGTACGTGCCCTCACCGCGCGAGGTCCAGCGGGTGCCGTGGCTCTCACCGGCCCGCCGGGTCACCACGGTGACCTCGTCGGCGACCATGAACGCGGAGTAGAACCCGACGCCGAACTGGCCGATCAGGCCGGCCGCCACGTCCGCGTCCTTGGTGTCCTTCAGCTCCTGCAGGAGCCTCGCCGTCCCGGAGCTGGCGATCGTGCCGATGAGTGCGACGACCTCCTCGCGCGACATGCCGACGCCGTTGTCCCGCACCGTCAGCGTGCGCGCCTGGGTGTCCGCCTCCAGAGCGATGTGCAGATCGGACACGTCCGCCCCGAGCGCGTCGTTGCGCAGCGCTTCCAGGCGCAGCTTGTCCAGCGCGTCGGAGGCATTGGAGATCAGCTCCCGGAGGAACACATCCTTGTTCGAGTAGATCGAATGGATCATCAGCTGCAACAACTGACGGGCTTCCACCTGGAACTCGTGGACCTCAGCCGACATGACGAGCGAACCCTCCAAAGATCAGATAGCCGACTACCGGATGCACTCTAAACCGATCGCCGCAGGCCGCCGGCAGGCCCCGCCACCGAACCCGCAGATGTTCAAGCGCCCGGCTCGGCCGACTACGAGGACCGTCCGTGGATACCCGTATCGCCCCGCCACTGCCACAACAGGATCCCGCCTCGGCGCATCACCAACAACCCCAGCTCACACCCCTGATCGCCCCTCCAGAGCCACTGCACCCGGCGCCTCACCGAGGCGGCGGCACACAAGCACGGCCAGTCCCGCGCGCCAACCAGGCCCCGCCTGGCTTCACGGGGACAACCTTTCGTCACCCCAGCGTGGTTGACGCGCGTAGCGGACGGGCGCCACCCTGGGTGCGCCCGCTGTTCCAACGGCGGCGCCACCCCCCATTCGATCCAACGGGCCGGGAGGTCGGAATGATCCGACGTACAGCACGAATGCTCGTCGGGATTGTCATGCTCATGGCGGGCGTCCTTGTCGGAATGGGCGCCACCTCGGGCACCGCTCATGCCGACGAGTGCTACACCTGGAGCCGCACCCTTTCCCAGGGCTCCTCAGGCGCCGATGTGACGCAGCTGCAGATCCGCGTCGCCGGCTGGGTGGCCTCGGGCGAACGGCTGTCGTACGACGGCGCCTACGGCGCGCGGACCACCGCCGCGGTCAAAAAGTTCCAGTCCGCATATGGCCTGCCGGCCGACGGCGTGGCGGGCTCGCAGACCTTCAGCAAGATCTACGCGCTGCAGGACGCGGATTGCACACCGATCCACTTCGCCTACTCCGAGCTGAACAAGTGCAACTCCGACTGGTCCGGCGGTGCCGTCTCGGCCGCCACCGCCAAGGCGAACGCTCTGAAGACCATGTGGAAGCTGGAAGCGATGCGGCACGCCCTCGGTGACGTGCCGATCACCATCTCGAGCGGCTTCCGCTCCTACGCCTGCAACAGTGCAGTGGGCGGCGCCTCCACCAGCCGCCACCTGTACGGCGACGCCGCCGACCTGACCGGCTCACCGAGCCTCTGCACGCTCGCCCAGCAGGCGCGAGTGCACGGCTTCTCGGAAATCCTCGGTCCGGGCTACCCCGACCACAACGACCACGCCCACGTGGCCCTCGACCCGTCGCCGTACTGGTCCGCACCCAACTGCGGGATCTGACGACGGACAGCGGGCCGCACAGCCGGGCGGACGGGGTCCCTCACTGAACCGCCCCGGGTCGATGGAGGGGCGCGCGTACGGAAACACGTCGTGGCGCGGCCCTCCCCACCTTGCCCGCGACGGCCGGAGAGCCGTCCCGGGGGACTCACGGGTGCGCGGCGCCCCCTCCCATGTGGGCGGCCCCGCGGGACGCAGGGGGGGAGTACGTCGGGCGGGGCCTCCTTTTCAGTCTGCTCGTGAAACTCCTGCCGCGCGCGCTGAAGCAAGCACCACTGGTACAACAGCGGCGGCCGAGTCGGGGCATGACCGCGTCCGTACGCCCCCTGCCGCAGCCTTCGCCCAGCAGCAGTCAGCAGCCGGGGAAGCGTTCGGTGATCTCCTGAAGGCAGGTCGACGTAGCCGCGTACATGGGCCCGCCCGACGGGTCCCGTACCACGGAAGAATCGCCGGGCGAGCGCTTCTTGGCCAACGGTGTCTCACGGACGGTTACCGGATGACGACGATCACGTCGTTGTTGTCGTATCCGTAGCCGCAACCGTAGTAGCCACCGTGGCCGCAGCCGCCCTGGGCAGGGTAGCCCCAGCCGTAACCTCAGTTCCCGTAGCCCCAGCAGCATCGTGGTCGATGACGGACTGCCGCGAGGCGGGGGCGGTCTGTGGCGGCGCGGCGGCGGTCGTGCCGGCCCCGAGGATCGCGAGGACGGGCCGGCGGCGACGACGCGGCGGACGGTGATGCTGTCGATCTGCACGGTCATTCCCTGGGTGTGGCGGTCCCGCCCGGCCGCAGCTTCGCCCCGCACGGCCAGGCGGGCGTCTGGGTGGTCCTACGGACTCCGCTCCGCGTGAGCGGGTGCCAAGAGGTTCCAGCCGATTCCGGAGCAATCTCGCGGGACGGGCGGGAAGGTGTGGCCCAGCACGTCGCTGCTGGTGAAGCGGTGCCCTTGACCGCAGGTGCACTCGTAGATGCCGATGACCGGGACCTCTTCTCCGGGCCGGTGCATACGACTCTGTTCATCCATGACGATCTCCTCGGCGGACGGAGCCCGAGGAGGGCTCCGGCATACAAGGCTGATCGCGAGGGCCGGTAGTTCCTCGGAAGCCGCCGGAACCACTGCTGTGGAGTGCGGCGGCTCGTGAGGTCACCTACCCCCCGGCGCACCGCCGGAACCAGCGAAGGAGTGGCTGGACGCGAAGCTTGGGCCCGCCCGGCTGGGGCCCGGGCCTCGTGGGTGATTCACACGACCAGTCGGGCGGACGTACAGCGGCCTCGACCCGCTTCAGGGACGGCGACGAGGCCGCACTTCCATGGTGCGCCCACTCCAGGAATGGGGCGAGTTCCGCCACGCAGCCCACGGACCGTGTGGACTTCTCGCCCGGACGACCAGCAGATGTGTCGAGGCGCATCGACACGACACATGCAGGACGCACGTCTGGAGCGCGCGTCGGTGCTTGTCCTTCCGCCGTCGACAAGCGTTGCCGGGACATACGGCGGGGCCGGGAGTGGCCTTCCGACGCCTCCTTCGGCGCGTCGGGCTGGACACCGCGCGACCGGAAAATACACTCGCACCGTTGTCTGTGGCCACCTCTGCGGACACGGCCCGAGGGCCCCGTCGGCGACGCGGGGCCCTTCTTCGTCGGCTGGGGTGATCCGCCCCGGTCGAGCGGCGAAGCGCTTGACCGGGGCCGACAGACGATCACGTTCGAGTCCGCGAGCACCGGCGCATCCTGAAGGACCTCCCGCAGGTCGCAGCTGGTCACGATGCCGGCCGACAGACATCAGTCCGCTGACTGACGGTGGCGAGGGCGGGGGCGCGGGCGATGGTCGCAGGGCGCCCGCTCTCCAGCTTGATCGCAGCCGAGGGCGCTCCGGGCGGGGCGTTTCGTTTGGGGCGGCCCGTCACGGTCAGGTGCTCCATCGGGTGGGTTCGAACGATGGACCGACGTCGGGTAAGCGGGTGGAAACCATGGGTGACGCGAAGACCGAACGCGAACAAGCCGACGAGCTGCCGGGAGGCGATGTCGTACGCATCCTGTTGCAGCAGCACGCTCACATCAGGGATCTGTTCTCGAACGTCAAGAAGACGCGGGGCCATGAGAGGCAGCACTGGTTCGACGAGCTGCGGGCCACACTCGCCGTCCACGAGACCGCGGAGGAGATGATCCTGCGGCCGGTCGCCAAACGCACCGCCGGTGAGGCCGAGGCCGAGGCACGCAATCTCGAGGAGAAGTTCGCCAGTGAGACTCTGGCCGAGCTCGAGAGGATGGATGTCGACAGCGACGAGTTCGACACGAAGTTCGGCTACTTCGAACGAGCCGTCATCACGCATGCCGAACGCGAGGAGCAGCTGGAGTTCCCCGCCGTGCTTGCGGGTTGTGACCGGGACCAGTTGAGGACCATGGGCTACCACCTGCAGTCGGTCCTCTCGATGGCGCCCACACATCCGCATCCGAAGGTCGCCGGATCGACTACGGCGCAATGGACGGTGGGCCCGTTCGCCGCACTCCTGGACCGGGTCAAGGACGCGGTCGAAGCGTCCCGCAGCCGTCACTGAAGGAGCGTGCCGAGGCGTGCCGCTCCACCCTGGCAGACCGACCGACGGAGCGGGAGGGAGTGGACTGTTTGTGCCGTTTTCGCACGGGCAGGCGTGGGGTGTCCTCACGAAACGGAGGAAAACCATGGCGACAGGTGAGACAGGATTCAAGGACGTCGCCTACGACCTGGTCTCGGTCCAGTACCACTCACTGAAGTCGGGACACGACTACGGTCAGTACGTCCGGGACGCGATGAACGCCGGGGAGACCGAGATCGCCGACTTCTTCCAGGGCGTGATGCGCGAGGACTCCGAACGGGCCGCACGCTGCCACGACTTCCTGGGCGAACTGGCGAAGAAGGGCGACATCGGCCCGGCAGCCTCCCGACCGACACCCTGAGACCGCGGCTGCGATGTCCGGGAAGGGCCCCACGCGACGTCGCGGGGGCCCGTTCCCCGTTCCCACAGCTCGGGGACCTGTGGTTCGGCACGAGCGGAGAGACCATGGAGCACGCCGGCCGTAGGGGCCGCACGCCGATCTGGTGGCCCACCAAAGCACGGACGCCCTCAGCGGCTACGCCGACCGGTCACAGCCGAAGCCGAAACACAAGCGCGCACGGCGATCGAGGCACATCGCGTCGCGCGGCACCGCCTCGCGCAAAGGAGGCACCATGACGCTGCCCTCCGACACATCACTCCACGTGCACTTCATCGGCAACGCGACCGTCCTGCTCACGTACCAGGGGCTGACGGTCCTCACCGACCCAAATTTCCTGCACCGCGGGCAGTACGCCTACCTCGGCTACGGGCTGTTCACGCGCCGCCTCACGGAACCCGCCGTGGACCCGAACCACCTTCCGGCCGACATCGACGCCGTGGTGCTCTCCCATCTCCATGGTGACCACTGGGACCGGGTGGCCCGACGGCGTCTGCGCAGGTCGCTGCCGGTCCTCACCACACCGCACGCCTCGAGGCGCCTGCGCGTGCTGCACGGTTTCCCCCGGGCCCTGGGCCTGCGCACGTGGCAGGACCACACCGTGACCACCCGCGAGACCCAGGTACGGGTCACCGCCCTGCCCGGCAGGCACGGACGCGGTGCGCTGGGGCGGCTGCTTCCCCCGGTGATGGGCAGCCTGCTCGAGTTCGGCCCGAAGTCGGGGCCGCCGGACCTGCGCCTCTACATCTCGGGAGACACCTTGATGGTCGACTCCTTGGAGGAGATAGGGCGGCGCTACCCCGACGTGGACCTGGCCCTGCTGCACCTCGGCGGGACGACCCTGCCGGGCGGCTTCCTGGCGACGATGGACGGTGCCCAGGGAGCCGAACTCGCCGCACGCATCCGTCCACGCCTGGTCATGCCGATCCACTACGACGACTACACGGTGATGAAGTCGCCGCTGGCCGGGTTCCTGTCGGAAGCAGGCAAGCGCGGCCTTTCCGAGCGCGTCGTGCACTGCCACCGCGGCCAGGAGGCGATCGTCCCGGCGGCCGGCCGGCCCGTCACAGTCGTGTGATGACGTCGAGTCGCCGAATCGGCCGCCGAAACGGTGCGCGCGAAGGGAGTGACGAGCGGTGCAGCCGTCGCCGCGTTCCGAAGGCACTCGGGGCTTGAGGGAGCTCGAGCGCCTGTTCGGGCATGCGATGCGCGACAGCGGAGCGTCGGTGGGCATGGTGTACCTGATGCCGCCGCGGGAGCGGGTGCTGCAACTTGCCGTTCTGTCGGGCGTGCCGCAGAAGATGGCGGCGCCTTGGGCACGGCTGACGCTTGAGGACCCGATGCCACTGGCGGAGGCGGCACGCCGGCGGTGCCTGGTATGGGTGGCCAGCCAGGAGGAGATGGCTCGCCGCTTTCCCCGGCTGGGGTTCGTCGTGCCGTACGACTTCATGCTCGCGGCCGCCCCCCTTGCCCACGGCGGAGCCGTATGCGGCGGACTGGTACTTCTGTGGCCGGTGTGGCATCCGCCCACACTGAGCGTCAGCGAGCGGGACGTGATCGACGCCTTCTGCCATCGTGCCGGGTTGCTGCTGCAGGAAGCCGCCGACGCCGGCGCTCCGGTGCTGCCGGAACGCGAACCGCGGACGCTGGCGCCGCCCCGGCCACAGATCCCCGACCGGACCGCGGCCCTTGCGGCGCACGACTTCACGGAACGGCTGCCCATAGGCTGCTGCTCCCTCGATCTCGACGGCCGCGTGACCTACCTCAACGCGGCAGCAGCAGAACTCCTGGATGTCGGCGCCGCCCGGCTGGTGGGTGCAAGGCCCTGGGAAGTGCTGCTGTGGCTGGACCAGCCCGCTTTCGAGGACCGCTACCGCGCCGCGGTCATCAGCCGCCGGCCGACTTCGTTCACCGCCTTGCGCCCACCGGAGACGTGGCTGTCCTTCCAGCTGTACCCCAGCGCTTCCGGAGTCAGCGTCCACATCAGCGCTGTCCCGCGGGAGCTCCACGGCGCCGGCACGGACCCCGCGGCGCAGGCACCGCGGGGGTCGGCAGAGCCCCCAGGCGTCAGCACGCTCTACCACTTGATGCACATGGCGGCGACCCTCAGTGAAGCGGTAGGGGTCAAGGACGTGGTCGACCGCGTAGCCGACCAGCTCGTACCGGCCTTCGGGGCTCAGGGCCTGGCGCTGATGCTGGCGGAAGAAGGGCGACTGCACATCGCCGGCCACCGCGGCTACAGTTCCGAGTTCATGGCCCGCTTCGACGGCCGGCCCCTCAGCGACCCGACTCCTCCCGTCCGAGCCCTGACCAGTGGCTCCCCCGGCTTCTACTCCAGCTTCGCCGACTTCCGGAACGCCTACCCTCACGCTCCGCGTTACGAGCAGCGAGACGCCTGGGCATTCCTCCCCTTGATCGCCTCCGGCCGCCCCATCGGCCTGCTCACCCTGTCCTACGACCGCCCCCGCGCCTTCTCCACTGCCGAGCGCGCCGTCCTCACCTCACTGGCGGGACTGATCGCCCAGGTCTTGGACCGCGCCCGGCTGTACGACGCCAACCTCAACCTCGCCCGCACTCTGCAAAGCGGCCTGCTCCCGCAGGCCCTGCCCGACATCCCCGGCCTTCAGGTCGCCGCCCGCTACCTGCCCGCCGGCCACGGAACGGACATCGGCGGAGACTTCTACGACCTCATCCGCTGCGGCCAGCACTGCGCAGCCGTCACCATCGGCGACGTCCAGGGCCACAACGTGCAAGCTGCCGCTCTCATGGGCCAAGTCCGTACGGCCGTTCACGCCCACGCCACCGCCCACACCGCACCCGGCGCCGTTCTCGCCCGGACCAACCGTCTGGTAACCGACCTCAACCCCGGCCTCTTCACCAGCTGCCTGTACGGCCACCTCGACATGGTCCGCCACCAGGCAAGGCTGGCCACCGCCGGCCATCCCCCACCCCTGGTCCGCCACCCCGACGGCCACACGGAAAGCCTGTCCGTGCCCGTCGGCATCCCGCTGGGCATCACACCCGACGCCCGCTACCCCAGCACCGACAGCCCCCTGCCGCCCGGCACCGTCATGGCTCTCTACACCGACGGACTCGTCGAAGCCCCCGGCACCGACATCGAGCACGCCACCGCGCGCCTGGCGGAACACTTCAGCGAAGCGGGAGACGAGGACGCCGACGACCTGGCCGACGTACTCCTGCATCACGCGATGCAGACGGGTCCCGGCACCGACGACATCGCGCTCGTCCTGGTCCGAGTCCTGTAGCCACAGCGAATCAAGACATGCCGCGCAGTCGCTGACGCCCTACTTCGCGTGTGGGCCGATCGGTCGAGCAAACCCGCAAGCACCGGGTGCCTCGAGCGCAGCAGGGGCGCTGATTTCACCTCGCCATCGAGGACGACGACCGTTCGCGCCGTCGGCGAACGAGGCCAGACGCATCCGCATGCCGCGACACCCCACCCTGCGGCACGGGCGAACAACCCGGTGGTGCGTGAGCAGCCGGACGACAGGCACCGACAGGTGTACTCCCGGTTCGCCGCAAGGGAGCGGGGCGTGGGCCCCTCTTGCCTGAAGGCCGCTGGCCCCGCTCCCTGTAACGGCCGACCCGCACGGACATCGGTGCCGTGACCGGCTGCTCGGCGATCTCTTTCTCCGTGCTGCTCACCATGCCCGTTGCGGATGCCTGACGGCACGGAACTTCCGCCCGGCGCCTGCACCACCTGGCGGGCCGGATCCGCCCGGTGCTCGCACGGATGGCCGCCTCTAGCCGGTCGGCGCCAGTTCGGCCCGGCCGAAGAGCAAGGCGTACCCGCTGGGCAGTTGTGTGAGCACCCTGCTGATCAGGTCCTCCCCGGCCAAGCGCCCGAGTACCGCGAAGACGGTCCCGGCGTCCCAGCGGGCGGTGGCCGGTGTTCCGCCGGTGCGGACGGCCAGGTCGCTGACGAAGGCGAAACCGGTGAGCGGTTGCCGGCAGGGAATCTGGGCGGTGAACTCGAGAGCGGCCTCGACGGGAAGCCGGGCGGCGAGGGCGACGCGTTCTTCGCCGACGAGCTGGCGGCCGAGGCCGGCCAGCACCTCACGAACGGCCTGTTCGGCCCGGTCCCGGTTCGGATAGGCGCCTTCGTAGCGAACGTGCTCGACCATCGCGTCGAATGTCGTCGCCGTGGTGTGGGAGTCGTCCACTTGGCGCTGCGGGGACATCGTCGTGCCTTTCTCTCTGTGTTGTGCTGCGGGCGGGGTGCTCCCCGCCCCTCGGTCGCGAAGGTCAGGCCGGCGCGAGGTTGCCGAACAGCAGGTCGTAGCCGGGCGGCAGCTGCAGGAGCAGCCGTTGCAAGATGTCCGGTCCGGCCGCGTCTGCCGCCACGCTGAGGACCGCGCCGACGTCCCAGCGCGCCGTCGCTTCGGTCGCGCCTTCGATCCAGGCGGCGGTGGCTCGCACGAACCGCTCCGCGTCCAGCGGCTCGACGGCCTGGAGTGGGTTGAGCAGGATGAGTGCGTAGGTCTCGGGCAGCCGGGCGGCCAGTTCGACGCGTTCCTGGCCGACCACGTGTGCGCCGAGCAGTCCGAGCACCACACGGGCTGCCCGGTCCGCCTCCTGCGGTGTGGGGTATTCGCCGCGTTCCTGTACACGCGCCAGGAACGCCTCAGGTCGCATAGCCACAGTTCCCCCTTGGGTGATGCGGAGGACGGAACCGAGGAGGGAGGGGAACGGTGTCCGTCCTCCGCCGCCGGCACGCCGGGTGTGTCGCCCGGCTCGGGGCTCAGCCGCTGATCTGCCTGCGGTCGCCGGTGGACGTGATCTCGATCTTGCGGGGCTTGGCCCGCTCGGCGATCGGGATGCGCAGGGTGAGGACACCTGCGTCGTAGTCGGCCTCGATGTGTTCGGTGTCCAGCGTGTCAGCGAGCACGAGCTGCCGTGAGAAGACACCCAGGGGTCGCTCGGACAGCTCCATCTGCACATCGTCGGCCTTGGCCACGGGCCGGCGTTCGGCCCTGACCGTGAGCATGTTGCGCTCGACGTCGATGTCGATCGCGTCCGGCGTCACGCCGGGCATGTCGAGGGCGATCACGTAGTGCTCGCCCTCTCGGTAGGCGTCCATGGGCATCGCCTGGGGCCTCGACCAGGTGCCGGACGTCCCCAGCAGCTGCTGGGTCAGCCGGTCCAGCTCACGGAACGGGTCGGTGCGCATCAACATCGTGAAACACCTCCAAGGGTTCGGGCAGTGACTGCCAATGCGCTTCACCTGGTTCCCTTGTAGCATGTCGTCGAAGCGATGACAAATCTTGAGTCGTCAATCGGATGACGGAGAGGATTGGCCGCCATGGATGCCGCCGAGCCGGCCGCGCAGATGAGTGCCGATGACGGGCCCGTACCGCTTCTGGCTGCGGCCACTGCTCTCGGGGCAATCGAGCAGGCCTTGCGCGAGGCCCGTGCCGCAGTCACGAGCGCGGCACCTGTTTCCGACGACGCGGAAGACGCGCTCGCCTCCCTGGTACTCCTGAGGGAGGTGCGCGAGCAGCTCGCCGGCTGGGAGAGGGGCCTGATCGAACGCGCCCGAGCCGCCGGTACCAGCTGGGCCGACCTCGCCGGCCCTCTGGGGGTCGCCAGTCGTCAAGCTGCCGAACGTCGCTACCTTCGGCTCCAACCGGGAGCAGCGGGCAGCACCGGCGAGGAGCGCGTGAAGGCAACTCGCGACCGCCGTGCCGCCGACCGCACCGTCACCGCCTGGGCACGCGACAACGCCGCCGACCTGCGCCGCCTGGCCGCCCATGTCACGGGGCTCACCGACCTCCCTCCCGGCGCCCGCTCAGCCATCGCCGACATCGACGAAGCCCTCGCCCACGACGACGCGGCGCTCCTGATGGCCCCCCTCGAAGCCACCCGCAACCATCTGCAGCCGGGCCACCCGGAGGTCGCCGCACGCGTCGAGGCCCTCACCCGGCACGCCGAGCAGCTGCGGCAGGACAGCAACGAGCAACGACGCGGCGGCGATTGACTCTCATGAGCCGGCAGCGATCCACGCCGTCTCCGCGGGCCGGTCGGCGGCCCGGTCCTTGCACTCCTCGGTGTGGGCGCCAACGACAGCGCCGTGTCCAGCCCCGTCCGACGAGCTGTTAACCCGCCCGTCGGCGGGCCGAGACCCTTCTGTTACCCGACACCAACAGTCGCGGGTAAGATTCCAGTTGCTCGCTCACCTGAAGAGTGCCTTCGGCCGGCTTGGTGGACACTGTTGTGCCGGCCGGGGGCACTCTTCGCATCGCTGACCACCTACGGACGCCCGGTCGCGTGAGAGCCTTACCCCCCGTGCAGGCCCTGAAGTCCCGCCTGCGGCAGGGGTACGCAGAGCATGTGCCCTCGCGTCGGCGCGCACGGACGGCATCACCGTGCGAACCGTCAGTCCAACGCGTAACCCAGTGGGCGGACGACAGAGGGCTCCTTCGCCCCCAACCGCGAGGTCGACCGGAGGGTCCGGCTGCCGCCGACCGCCTCGGGCAACGGGCATGTGACCCCGCCACGCTGAGACGTACGCCACTCGGTATGGGCTACAGCACCGCACTGATATGCGAGGTTCACCCCGCATTTACCATCGGCCTTCGACCACTTCACCTGATCTGCCTAATTTCGGCCGTACCGGTGAGCGAGGAGCCGCCGGATGGATGCAGAAATCCATACCTCTGCTTCGCCGTCCACCGGCGGGCTTCAGGAAGGAATCACCAAAGGTGAAGCTTCAGCTTCAGCGTAAGAGCGGGCTCCGCGCCCTGGCCGTCGGCGCGATCGCGGTCTCCGGTGCCCTCATGCTCACTGCGTGCGGTTCGGACGACAACACCAACGCCGGCGGCGACAGCAGCAAGGCGCCCTCCACGTCGTCCAGCAGCATCAAGTGCGCGGACAAGGGCGGCCAGCTCCTCGCTTCCGGCTCCTCGGCGCAGCAGAACGCCATGGACGCCTGGGTCCAGAACTACCAGCAGGCCTGCTCCGGCGCCCAGATCAACTACAAGGCGTCGTCCTCGGGCGAGGGCATCATCGACTTCAACAACGGCACGGACGGCTTCGCCGGCTCCGACTCGCCGCTGAAGCCCGAAGAGGTCGAGGCCTCCAAGAAGATCTGCGCCACCGGCACCGGCATCAGCATCCCGATGGTCGGCGGCCCGATCGCCATCGGCTACAACGTCTCCGGCGTGGACAACCTGGTCCTGGACGCCCCGACGCTGGCCAAGATCTTCGACTCGAAGATCACCAACTGGGACGACGCGGCCATCAAGAAGCTGAACCCGGACGCCAAGCTCCCCAGCAGCAAGATCCAGACCTTCCACCGTCAGGACGAGTCCGGCACCACGGACAACCTCACCAAGTACTTCAACGGTGCCGCCAAGGACGCGTGGCCGTACGAGCACGCCAAGGCGTGGGCGGGCAAGGGCGGCCAGTCCGCCGCCAAGTCCGCCGGTGTCGCGGCCCAGGTCAAGCAGGTCAACGGTTCGATCGGCTACTTCGAGCTCTCCTACGCGACCGCCAACAGCATCAAGACGGTGAAGATCGACACCGGCGCCTCCGCCCCCGTCGAGGCCACCGCCGACAACGCCTCCGCCGGCATCGCGCAGGCCAAGGTCGTCGGCACCGGCGCCGACCTGTCCCTGGACATGTCCGCCGCGTACACCACCAAGGCCGACAACGCCTACCCGATCGTCCTGGTGACCTACGAGATCGCCTGCGACAAGGGCAACAAGGCCGAGACCCTCCCGCTGGTCAAGTCCTTCCTGGGCTACACCGCCTCCGAGGAGGGCCAGGCGATCCTGTCCGAGGCCGGCTACGCGCCGCTCCCGGCCGAGATCGCCACGAAGGTCCGCTCCACCGTGGACGCCCTGTCCTGACCCGGTCGACCGGCCCCGCGACACACGTCGCGGGGCCGTCCGTCGTCCGCGTGCCGATCGCATGCGGTCGTGAGTTCGCCCTTCCCGAGCCGAGGGCTGCGGGGTCGGCGGTTGCCCTTGCGTAAGGCTGCCGTCGGAGTGGCAACTGAACTTGCGGGCCGTCTGCCGGACGACCCCTCACCCCTCTGCGGCAGCTCCTGCAACGCAGGGACCGTGCGGCCACCGCGGAGTACGGGGAGTCCCCGCACCATCCGGTCGATCATGCGGTCGTAGAGCAGACCCCCGTCCGCGAGGTGCAGATCCTCACCGGGGGCGTCGCCGTCACCAAGGAGGACTTCCGGCACCAGCAGGCCGGACAGGCCCGCGAGTGGCGCCGGATCCTCGACCGCGAGGCCACAGCCGTCGAGGTCGACGTAGTCGGGCACCAGGGCCCGCCCGCGCAGGCGTCCGCCGACCTCGGGCAGGAACTCGTCCCACATGATCGCCAGCCCGGCACGGAGGTCACCGAGGACCTCGACGTGTTGTTCGGTGGAGTTGCCGACGAAGGTCTCCACCTCGATGTCGCCGTGAACCAGTAGGTGTGAGGTGCCGGTGAGCACGAGGTTTGCGGCCTTCAGATCGCCGAGGACGATCAGCGACGGGCTGCCGTAGTCCAGGTTGAGGACGTTGCCGTCCACGTGAAGGTCGCCGTCGATCACGTATCCGGTGACCGCGCCGTCCACTCCCTCGTACTCGGGTCGTCCACCCGCGTTGATCCAGGGATTCCGATGCCGGTACTGGTGATCGTCCAGCCAGAGCGAACCGGGCAGTGCTGCGGGCCCCGGGTGCAGGATGTACTCCTCCTCGACCAGATTGCCGTAGGTCTCCCGCGGGAAGCCGCGACGCTCGAACAGAGCGACGGTCTCGGCCCATGTCTGGTAGATCGTCTCCATTGCCGACACAGTAGGCGTCTCCGCCGACAGGGCACCGGGAAAACCCGCGAAGGCCGGTCGCGGTCTACGCGGATGCGGTCCCGTCCCGGGCCCGGGCCCGGGCCCGGTCGCGCCTGCGTTCGCGGCCCGAGCCGCGGAGGGGCCGCCCGTGTCCTGTCGGCGCTGTCCTGCGGCCCTCGGTCGTTCCCGCCCGCTGGCCCGGCACTCCCACTCGCCGTAAAGTCGATCATGTGGGCGACCTGCCTCCGGATCTGGATCGGCTACAGGTGATCCGCCTCTACCTGCAGCTGCAGCTCGACGCTGTCGACGCCAAGATCCGCGAGAGTACGGAGGAGGCGGCCAAGGGCGTCGCCCCCGCGTCACCGCAGCCGGAGCCCTCCGCTGACAGCGGCACCGGCTTCCGCCTGCAACACGTGCCCAGGGGCGGGACCCTACGTGCTGTGGTCCACCGTGGCGACTGCCCGGACGCAGCGGGCGGCTGGATCAGCCGGCACGAGCTGGACATCGCGCTCCGTATGCCTGAAGTCACGCCGTGCCCGCGCTGTCACCCCGGCCCTGATTGACGGCAGGGTGGTGTCACCGACCATCCCCCGACGGCCCGCCCACATGGGGTAACAGAGGGTACGCCGGAAGCTCGGGGTGGCATGACCACAAGGTGAGCGAAGAACCTCAGCAGCCGCCG
Source organism: Streptomyces sp. NPDC008238 (assembly GCF_042956445.1). NCBI lineage: Bacteria > Bacillati > Actinomycetota > Actinomycetes > Kitasatosporales > Streptomycetaceae > Streptomyces > Streptomyces sp. NPDC008238. The sequence continues at coordinate 191,967 of NZ_JBIBGK010000005.1, forward strand.
GACGCCGGTCATCGGCGTCCCCCGGGGGTGAGCGATCGGACGGTCGAGGCTCTGGGCTCCTTGTCCAAGGCGCTGGAGACCACCGAGCGCGCCCGCGGCCACCTGTACGCCTTCCACCAGCTGACGGGAACCGCCGACCTAGAACTGGACCGCACCGTACGTCTGCTCCGGGAGGCCGGTCACGCGTCACACGCCGACACCGTCGAACGGGAGATCGTGGGACGCGACGTCATCCCCGGGCATTGGACGTTCCAGATCGTCGAGGCGTACGACCGGACGTACTACCGGCCCTTCGCGGACCTGGAACGCAGCCTGGTCGACGACCTCGCCGGGGGCCGGGACCATCTCTACGAAGCCGAACTGAAGGAGGCCCGCCGCTCCCCCGCTCGCCCCGACCGGAGCGCCGACGACGACTCCTGAACGCCGAGCGATCCGGTCACGCCGGTCCCGCATGTCGTGGAATCCCCGGGGCAGACGCGTGGTCAGGAGGTATACACGATGGTTCCCTTGCTTCTGGTCCTGCTGCTGGCGCTGATCCTGTTCGGCGCCGGGTTCGCCCTCAAGGCTCTGTGGTGGATCGCCATCATCGTGCTGGTGGTGTGGCTCCTCGGGTTCGTCTTCCGGGCCGCCGAAGGCGGCGGACGCCGCCGCTGGTACCGATGGTGACCTGAGACCTCTCCCCTACCTCGAGCCGGCTGGGGTCCGCGATGCCGGAGGGCCGCGGACCCCACCCTTCGTACATCAAGCATCATCTGCCCGAGGTGGCTGGGGAAAGGTAGCGTGATCGTCCTGCGGTGAGGACGAGTACGGGAACGGGCTGGGCGGATGTCGGAGCAGGCGGTGAGGCCGAGCGAACTCTTGGCCTCAGGTGAGATCCGGCTGCTGCGACGAGCCCTCCTGGAATGGGGCGGGCCGGCGCGGTGCAGCGACCAACTCGCCGTCGGTATGGGGTTCGCGGACGCTCAGGATCTGCTCGATCAGTGCTTCGTCCTCCGCGACGCCCTGGGCAACGACGTTCCGCTCAGGCCGGTCGATTGGGCGCGGACTCTTCTGGCCGTGGAGATCGTCTTCGTCAGCGACCTCGCCGGCTCAGGCGTCGAGTGGCCCACGACCACGGGCTTCAGTGACGAGGCCACCATCAGAGTTCTCAGGGCGATCCAGCGGAAGCTGGTCAGAACCGTGAGCGCCTACTACGGAAAGAGCCCGAGCGCCTAGCGGAGCTCCATGGACACGGACTCCGGGCGCGGCGGATCTCGGCTCGCGGCGCGTGGGACGCTTCGAGATGCGCCGCGGCGAGCCGCACACCATGATCGACGAAAGGGCGCCGTTTTCAGACGGCCTGGATTCCGTCCCCTCTCACGGGGCTCCGGAAACCACTTTCCGCAGGTTACGTGCAGGAATGAGCATGACCGACACCTTCCAGTCCAGCGAGGAGTGGATCGCAGGGGGCGGTCGCCAGTCCCTGCCCGGATTCCCGCATGCGGTGTTCGTGCGACAGGACGGTCCCGCTGCCGGTCGTCCCGTGACGCTGCTGCACGGGTTCCCCACGTCCTCGCACGACTGGGCCGCCGTCATCCCCTACCTCGTGGCCGCCGGGTGCCGTGTGACGACGGCGGATTTCCTCGGGTTCGGTGAGAGCGACAAGCCGTATCCCCATGAGTACTCGGTTCTTGAGCAGGCCGACCTCATCGAAGCCGTCTGGCGGTTCACCGGCTGTGGGGCGACTGCGCTGGTCGCCCACGACTACGGGGTGTCCGTCGGGCAGGAACTACTGGCCCGGAATCCGGCCAGGGTGACGTCCATGACGTGGTGCAACGGAAATATCTGGCCCGACCTGCATCATCCGATCCCCGAGCAGCAGATCCTCTCCAGGCCGGGCAGTGCGGAGGTGGCACGCCACGTGGACGAGGAGAAGTTCACGGCCGCCATCGACCGCCTCATCGGCGAACGGCCCCTTCCGGCCGGTCTGCTGCACGACATGTGGCTCGGAGCACGCTCACGTGAAGGCCTCAGGGTCCTGCCCTCGCTGCTGCACTACATGGAGGAACGCAGGGAGAACAGCGCCCGCTGGACCGGGACACTGCGCACCTACGAGGGCGAGCAGCACTTCATCTGGGACCGGCCGACCCCGTCAGCGGCGCACATGTGATTCCCCGGATCCGCGAGGTCGTGCCTCACGCGACGCTCACCGTCCTGGACGAAGCTCCCGCGGTCGGCCACTTCCCCCAGGCGGAAGCGCCAGACATGGTCGGCCCGCTCCTCGCCGGCTCGCTGGGAGCCGACGCGTGAGCGTGCGTCGCCAGGAGCCGCCCGTGTTCGACGTCGAAAGCACGCGGCCCACGACACGCTAATTTGGGGGCTCCCCGAAGCAGAGGAGAGCCCCGTGGGCAAGGTGGTCATGTACGGCTCGGTTTCGGTGGACGGCTTCGTCGCGGACGAGAACGACCAGCCCGGACCCCTGTTCGACTGGCTGTCCGGCGGTGACGTCCCGTTGGACGAGAGCGGCGAACTGAAGGTGTCGCAGGCGTCCTACGACCACACCCGGCCGTACTGGGACCGGATCGGGGTGACGGTCGTCGGCCGCCACGTCTTCGACATGACGGACGGCTGGGACGGGAAGCCCCCGGGCGGGATCGACCACGTCGTCGTCGTGTCCCACCGGGGCAGGCCCGAGGGCTGGCACCCCGAGGCTCCGTTCCACTTCGTCGACGGCGTCGAGGCAGCCGTGGCCACGGCGCAAGGGCTCGCGGGTGACCGCGTGGTCGAGGTCGCCGCCGGCGACGTCGGCGGCCAGGTGCTTGCCGCGGGCCTGGTCGACGAGGTTCGCATGGACGTCGTACCCGTGGTGTTCGGGTCCGGCAAGCGCTACTTCGGGTCGGTCCACGCGCAGCACCTGTTGGAGGATCCCGACGTGGTGATCCAGGGCGACCGGGTGCTTCACCTGTGCTACCGGGTGCGCCGTTGACCGTGCGCACCGATGAGTTTCCCACGCCGCGCCGGTCCTTACGCGTGAGACCGACTCACGGAAGGCCGACGCCATGCGGAAACTGATCTACGGCATGAACCTGAGCCTGGACGGCTTCATCGCCGCGCCCGGCGACGACATCGGCTGGAGCGTGCCGAGCGACGAGCTGTTCCAGTTCTGGTCCGACCAGTTGCCGGCGACCGACCTGTCGCTGTACGGGCGCAAGTTGTGGCAGACGATGAGCTCCCACTGGCCGACCGCCGACCAGCAGCCCGACGCCACCCCGGCGCAGATCGAGTTCGCGCACCGCTGGCGGGACATGTCGAAGGTGGTGTTCTCCTCGACGATCGACAAGGTCGACTGGAACTCCCGCCTGGTCACCGGCGACGCGGTCGCCGAGATCGCCCGGCTCAAGGCCGAGGACGGCGGCCCGATGGCCATCGGCGGCGCGACGCTCGCCGGCGCGGCCATGCGGGCCGGGCTGATCGACGAGTACGTGCTGCTCACCGCGCCGGTCCTGGTGGGCGGCGGCACGCCGTTCTTCACCGTGCTGGACAGCTGGGTGAACCTGAACCTGCTGGAGACGCGGACGCTTCCGCACGGCGTGATCCTGACCAGGTACGAGACGAGGCGCTGAGCACCCGTCAGCCGAGTCATGGCCTTGGGCGAGTTCGCGGCCGACGGTCGCATCCGGTCCGTCCGGTTCGCGCTCGACCCCGGCCGTCACGGGGCATGACGACCCGCCGGGCCCGAGGCCTCGCCCGCGGTCGCCGTTGGACCGTGATCGCCTTGACCGGGGTGCGACGGCCGGGCCCGTTGTGTTGGTGTGGGGGAACTCGTCATGCGACGTCTGGTGCGTCATCTTGTCCCGGTGGCCCTGACGGCGGCTGTGGCGATATGTGCGGGCTGCGACGACCAGGCGGCCGTGGCGACGTCCGCCGACCTCAAGCCGTTGACCGAGGAAGAGCTGTCGAAGGCGCTGCTGCGGGACTCGGACGTTCCGGGACTCACCGCCGACGTCGGGCCGGGTCTGCCTCTGTTCGACCAGGACGACGTCGTGACGGCGTCGCCGCGGGAGTGCCAGCCGCTGGCGGACCTGATGAGCGTGCGTCCTCGCCATGCACGGAAGGCGCTGGTGTGGGAGGTGCTGGACGGTGTGCGCGACGGCGCGGGTGAGACGTCGGGGAGTCTGGCGCTGAGCAGCCACACCCCGGCCGAGGCACTGGCGTGGGTCGCGGACCTCAAGGGCGCGCTGCCCGGATGCGCGCGTTTCCAGGCCATGTCCGCCGCCGGCTGGGACCACGGGTTCAGCGTGAAGGAACTCGCCCCGGTGAAGGCGGGCGACGAGGCGGTTGCCTACCTCATCACCAACCTGAGCGCGCGGTAGGGGGAAGGGCAACGTGGAGTCGGTGGTCCGCACGGGCGGGACCCTGTCCGTGTATCTGCTCGCGCAAGGCCCCGGCGAGCCGACGCCCGTGCCCGAGGGCGTCGCGCGCAAGCAGCACGAGCGATTGCGGGACGCCCGCCGCTGAACCCCGCCCTTACCCCCGGCGGACTCCACCGGGTGTCGCGCGCCCATGCGGGCGACGGCGACCGGGCGTCGGGGGGACTCCGACGGCGAGCCTCCCCCTGTGCCTCACTTCGAGTACTGGTCGGTGTACTGCGGTCCGTCCGACTGGGCCTTGCAGCCCTCACCGTTCGCCGGCATGCCATGGGAGATCACCAGAGCGTAGGACTGCGGGACGAAGTCGCAGCCCTTGCCGGACCACTGGGACGCGAGAAACGTCCACCCGGCAGCAGCGATCGCGAGCGTGTACTTGGTCTTGGAGTTCATACGAATGACCGTGCCTCGGATCCGCCGGGCCACCACGACCCGGCTTCGGATTTACGTGTCAGTATGAGCGGATTGCGATCATATGCGCGACTCGTCCAGGTATGGCTACACGCCGCGGAGCCATCGGCACAGGCGGCCTGCGACAGCATCACCGCAGGTCATGGCAGGCAACGGCGCGAGCTGACGACATCACCGGGAAGGCGGGTGTGAACGCGTCAGCGAACCTCGAACTCCTGCACGGTTAGGGGCCCTCCGGCCGCCCGGGGCAGCGGCGGACTGCCCCGTCGAACGTCAGCGCGGAATCACCCAGCTCGGAACCCAGGTACCGGCGGCGTCCTCGCCTGCGGTCGTGGCGGCCAAGTGGGTGCGAAGGGCGGCCAGTGCGGGGTGGGGGTTGTCCCGGTGCCACAGGAGCGAGTGCGGGTACACGGGCGTCGGGTCGGTCACCTGGATGCGGCGCAGGCCGTGGTCGGCGGGCCAGATGAGGCGGCTGTGCTCACCCATGAAGGTGGCCAGGGCAGGGGTGTCGGAGATGGTGTCGAGGAGCGCGTCCGAGCCGAAGTTGGGGCCGGTCGCCTCGATCGTGAGGCCGAACTCGGCGACGAGGTCGTCGTAGTAGGCGCCCCACTCGGTCCCGGGGGCGATGCCGGGCATCCAGATCCGGTGCCCGACGAGCTGCGCGACGGTCACCGACCGGGCGTCCGCGAGCGCGTGGGCGGGGCCGGTCAGGAGCTGGAGCGGCTCGTCGAGCACCCGGACGGACTCGATGTCCTCGGGGAGGGGCCGGCCGGGCGCGGCGACGGCGCGGAAGGACGCGTCGATCGCACCGGAGCGAAGGGCGGCGACGGCCGTCTCGATGTCGAACAGCATCATCACATCGAGCTCGATCCCGGCGTGCGCGCGGTGGAAGCCGCGCATCAGGCCCGACTGCGCGCTGCGCGAGGCGATGACGTCCACGCGCAGCGGACGGCGGCCGGGGCGCACGGACGCGCGGGCTCGCTCGGCGACACGCAGGAACTCGTGGGCGTGGGGCATGAACGCCTGCCCGTCGATGGTGAGCTCTGCGCCGCGTGCGGCACGGGTGAACAACCGCACCCCGAGGGTGCGCTCCAGCATGGCGATGCGTTTGGAGACGGCCTGCTGGGTGATCGACAGGTCGACGGCGGCTTTCTGGAACTGGCCCGCGTCCGCGACGGCGACGAAGGTCCGCACTGCTTCGAAGTCCACGCCGCCCCACCTTAGTGAACAACCGATGGTTGTGGACGGCCGGCGGTCCGGTTGTTTGACCTGCTGTTGTCCTGGCCGCTTGGCTCTCCGGGTCAACACCGGTTTGTGCGGGTGGACCTCGAGGAGAGCACGCGGATCATGGTGGGCGGAAGAGCGCTGGGCCGGCAGTTCGGCTGGCTGTGGGCGGCGTACGCCGTGAGCGCCTACGGGTCCGGGCTGGGGTTCGGCGCGCTGCCGCTGCTCGCGGTGCTGGTGGTGCACGCGGGGCCCGCGGAGGTGTCCGCGCTGTCCGCGGTGGGGCCTGCGGTCGGTGCGCTGATCGCGGTGCCGCTCGCGCCGTGGGTGGAGTTCCAGCGCAAGCGGCCAGTGATGATCATGATGGACCTGGCCCGGTTCGCGGCCATGGCGACGATCCCGCTCGCCTACGCTCTCGGCCGGCTCGGCTTCGTCCACCTGCTCCTGGTCTCGGTCGTGGTCGCCGCAGCCAAGATCGCGTTCAACGCGGCCGGCGGCGCCTACCTCAAGGCCCTCGTCCGGCCGGACGACCTGCTCGTCGCCAACGCCCGGTTCGAGTCGACGAACTGGAGCTCCATCGCGGTGGGGCCGCCGCTGGGCGGGGCCGCGATCGGCCTGTTCGGGCCGGTCACCACCGTGGTGGCCGACGCGCTCAGCTACCTGCTCTCCGCGCTTTTCCTCACCGTGATCCGCGGGGAGGAAGAAGCGCCGCGCACAGCCGGGAAGAGCCCGTTGCGGGCCGGCGCCGCGCTCGAGGGCTGGCGGCACATCATGGGCCATCCCGGTCTGCGGGCGCTCTACCTGAACCAGATGCTCGTCGCCGGTCTGATCATGGCCACCGAGCCGCTGCTGGCGGTCCTCCTGCTGCGCGAGCTCGCGTTCGCGCCCTGGCAGTACGGCCTCGCCTTCGCCGTCCCCTGCCTCGGCGGACTCATCGGGTCGCGGCTGGCCCCCCGTGTCGTGTCCCGCTTCGGCAGGAACCGGGTCTTCCGGACCGTCGGAACCCTGCGCGCCGTCTGGCTGATCGACCTGGCCTTCGTCCGTCCCGGTGTCCTCGGCCTCGTCACCGTGATGGCGGTCGAGCTGGCGATCATCATCAACATGAGCCTGTACAGCCCGGTGCTCGCCACCTACCGGCTCGAACACACCCCCCGGCACCTCGTCGCCCGCACCCTGTCGGCCTGGTCGATCGGCCAGCAGGCTTCCATCGCCGTCCTGACCGCGCTCGCCGGACTGCTCGCCGCCGCCACCGGCCCGCGTACCGCTCTCACGGTCGCGGGACTGCTGATCCTGGCCACCCCGCTCCTGCTCCCCCGGCATGAGCAGACGTCGCGAGACGAGCCGGAACCCGCCCGCGACCACTCATGACGCACCGGCCGCCTCGTTCACCGCCGTGCCGGCCCCCCGACCGTGATCGGGGGGCCGGGGGTGGCCGCTACTCCTGCCCGCCGTTCACGCCCGCCGACAGGGCGGAACGGCCCGCGAAGCGCGCCATGTCGCCCAACTCCTCCTCGATCCGGATCAGTTGGTTGTACTTCGCCGTACGGTCCGAGCGGGAGAGCGAGCCGGTCTTGATCTGACCGCAGCCGGTCGCCACCGCCAGGTCCGCGATGGTGGTGTCCTCCGTCTCGCCCGAGCGGTGCGACATGACGGCCGTCCAGCCCGCCCGGTGGGCCATGTCCACCGCGGCCAGCGCCTCGGTCAGGGTCCCGATCTGGTTGACCTTGATCAGGACCGAGTTGCCGACGCCGGACCGAATGCCCTCCCGCAGCAGCGTCGCATTGGTGCAGAACACGTCGTCGCCGGTGAGCTGACAGCGGTCGCCGACGCGGGCGGTCAGCTCGCGCCAGCCGTCCAGGTCGTTCTCCGCCATCGGGTCCTCGATGGACACGACCGGGTAGCCGTCGATGAGTCGGGCCAGGTAGTCGGCGTGCTCGGCGGGGGTGCGGCGCACCCCCTCGCCCACGTAGTCGTACACGCCGTCGCGGAAGAACTCCGACGACGCCGGGTCCATGACCAGGGCGATGTCCTCGCCGGGGCGGTAGCCGGTGCGCTCGATGGCGGCCGTCACGAAGTCGAGCGCCTCCTCGGCGGTCCGCAGCTCGGGGGCGAAGCCGCCCTCGTCGCCGACGCCCGTGGAATGGCCGGCGGCCAGCAGATCGCGGCGCAGGGTGTGGAAGACCTCGCTGCCCATGCGGACGGCTTCGGCGAAGGTGTCGGCGCCCACCGGCGCGATCATGAACTCCTGGAAGTCCAGCGGGTTGTCGGCGTGGGCGCCCCCGTTGACGATGTTCATCATCGGCAGCGGCAGGAGGCGGGCGCCGGCGCCACCGAGGTAGCGGTAGAGGGGTTCGCGGCGGGCCGCGGCGGCGGCCTTGGCGGCGGCGAGGGAGACGCCGAGGATCGCGTTGGCGCCGAGCCGGGACTTCGTGGCGGTGCCGTCGAGGGCGACCAGCGCCGCGTCGAGTGCCGCCTGGTCCCCGGCGTCCCGGCCGCGCACGGCGGCCGCGATCTCCCCGTTGACGTGGGCCACCGCGCGGTCGACCCCCTTGCCGTGCCAGCGCGAGGGGTCGTCGTCGCGCAGTTCCACGGCCTCCCGGGCGCCGGTGGAGGCGCCCGAGGGGACAGCCGCGCGCCCCAGGGAGCCGTCCGCCAGGACGACGTCGACCTCGACCGTGGGGTTGCCACGGCTGTCGATGATCCGGCGGGCGGTGACGGTTTCGATGACGGCGTTGACGGTTCCGACTGCCGTGGCGGTCATGGGTGGTCCTTCCCGTTGTCGTGTGCCGGGGCCCCGGCTGCGACAACGCTGGCGCTGAGCCCGACGACCAGAACCATACAGCAATGCTGTGCAGTTTGGCTGTACAGCATTGCTGCGCAGGTGCGATGCTCAGCCTTGCTGAGCAACGGGGTAAAGTGCCCTATGCCCACCCCGGAAGCCGCCGCCATCGCCGCCGACCTGCGCACCGCGATGGGCAAGCTCACCCGACGCGTCAAGAACGAGGACCGCATCCCGCTCGGCCAGGTCGCCGTACTCGGAGCACTCGACCGCAACGGCGCCATGACCACCAGCGACCTCGCCGTCGATCAGCGCGTACGCCCCCAGTCGATGGCCCGGGCGGTGGGTCTGCTCATGGAGCAGGACCTGATCACGCGACGGGCGCACCCCACGGACGGCCGCAAGTCGCTGGTCGAGTTGTCGGACGCCGGCCGGACCGCGCTCGAAGCGGAGCGGGGCCGCAGGGCCGGGTGGCTCGCACAGGCCATCGAGGCCGAACTCACGGACGAGGAGCGGGCATTGCTGGCCCAGAGCGCCGCCCTGCTGGAGCGACTCGCCACCCGCCACTAGCCAGTACGGCAACGGGTGGGGGACGGCTTCGTCGCGCCGTGACCCCGCGGAGGGGCGACTTCCCGCCGGGCCTTGAACGGCCCCGCGCATCGCCCTCACGGGGTCAGCCGTGACACCGCTCGCGTGCCACGCTCGACCGGCGCTTCACCGCCGCGACCGCCGAATCGCCGGGCGCGTACCTCACCCGCCGGCGGAGAGACCTCGCCGCCCGGCGCCGGCGTGACACCGGCCACAGCCTCGACGCGGTCGCCGCGTCCGTCGGCTACGCCTTGCGCCGGGCCTTCCGCCGCGTGCGCGGCCGCGGACTCGCCGGGGGAAGGGGAGCGGGCGGGTAAACTCGCCGGGAAGTGCGATCCCGCGGACGTCCGTACCCGGCGTCGGCACGCACGACGCAGCCGGGCCCCGCGCCGTACGGACGGGAGGGCCCGCTGCCGGTCTCCGTCTTGTCTTCGGCTCGTTCCGGTGACTTCCCGGCCGCACCGTCCGCCGGGGACTCCCTCGATGCGTGCCCCGTCGAGGAAGGTTCGCCCATGGACCGTTCGCCCCGCAACGACGACCGCTCCGGTCCGGCCGGCCGTACCCGCGCGCGGGTTCCCGGCAGCTCCGGCGGCAAGGGGCGCCCCGTCGCCCCGCGGGGCGATTTCGCGGCACCCGAGACGGTGACCCCGGCCCTTCCGCCCGTGACGGCGTTCTCGCAGCTCCCCCTCCCGCCGGCCCTGCTGAAGACCCTCACCGACCTCGGTGTCCACGAACCGTTCCCCATCCAGTCCGCCACGCTGCCGGACGCCCTGGCCGGCCGGGACGTGCTCGGCCGGGGACGCACCGGCTCGGGCAAGACCCTGGCCTTCGGCCTGCCGCTGCTCGCGCGTACCGCCGCGGGACGACGTGCCGAACCCAAGCGGCCCCGGGCGCTGGTCCTGGTGCCCACCCGTGAACTGGCGCAGCAGGTCACGGAGGCGCTCGCCCCCTACGCCGGGGCGCTGGACCTGAGGCTCGCCACCGTGGTCGGCGGCCTCTCGATCGGCCGGCAGGTCGCGGCGGTCCGGGCGGGGGCGGAGGTCGTCGTCGCCACGCCGGGGCGCCTGAGCGACCTCGTCGCGCGCCGTGACTGCCACCTGGACCACGTGCGGATCGCGGTCCTGGACGAGGCGGACCAGATGGCCGACCTGGGGTTCCTGCCGCAGGTCACCGAGCTGCTGGACCAGGTGCGCGCGGGCGGCCAGCGGATGCTGTTCTCGGCCACCCTCGACGACAACATCGACCTCCTCGTCCGCCGTTATCTGAGCGATCCGGTGGTCCATTCGGTCGACCCCTCGGCGGCGACCGTGGACGCCATGGAGCACCACGTGCTGTACGTCCACGCCGCCGACAAGTACGCCACCGCCACCGAGATCGCCGCCCGCGAGGGCCGGGTGATCATGTTCCTGGACACCAAGCACGCGGTCGACCGGTTCACCCGGCACTTGGAGGCCTCGGGAGTTCCGGCGGCGGGCCTACACAGTGGCAAGTCGCAGCCGCAGCGCACCCGGGCGCTCGCCCGGTTCAGGACCGGAGCGGTGACGACCCTGGTGGCGACCGACGTCGCCGCCCGCGGAATCCACGTCGACGACCTGGACCTCGTGGTCAACGTCGATCCCCCCGGCGACTCCAAGGACTACCTCCACCGTGGCGGACGGACCGCGCGGGCCGGCCGGTCCGGCACGGTGGTGACCCTCGTGACCACCGGCCAGCGCAGCGACGTGGCCAAGCTCATGTCGGACGCGGGCATCCGGCCCACGATCACCCAGGTGCGTTCGGGCGAGGCGGCGCTGAGCCGGATCACCGGGGCCCAGGCCCCCTCGGGCGTCCCTGTCGACGGAGCGCCGGCCGCCGGCGCGCCGGCCCGCGGTGGTGCCCCGTTCCGCGGCTTGGGCACCCGTCCCGGGCGCGAGTCGCGCAAGCAGGCCGAGGCCCGCCAGATGGCCGCGGCCCGCGAGGCCGCTCGCGTCCGCCGCTCCAACTGAGCCCCCGGACCGCGCCGCGCGCCGCCTATCCGAGGGGAAGCGCGCGGGTGCGGGCCCTCGCGGGGGAACGGGGAAGGCACCGTGGATCGTGGTGCGCTCGGCCCCGTACTTCCCGCGAGGGGGCGCCCCGGCATTGACGTGGCAGGTTCCTGTCAGAAGAATCGGCGCGTCGAAACGACACCACAGGGGGAGAATTTGATCAAGAACAAGCTCCGCATCGCGGCCGTCGCCCTCCTCATGCTGGGGGCGAACGCCCTCACCCTGGCGGGCCCGGTCTCCACCGCCCACGCCGGTGCGTTCGGAACGGTGGAGAACAGGCTGCCGTCGAACTACACCGTCAAGACCGCCCGTTTCCTGAGTGAGGGCGCCAGCAGGTGCAACCTGTGGAACCCCAGCGGCGGTAACGACGGCAGCGCCAATGTCGTCCGGGCCACCTGGAACTGCAACACCCGGTGGCTGCCGTCGGGCAAGTCCAGCGACAGTGAGTTCGGCTGGCTCTACGACGCGGACGGCGTCATGGTCGAATCGAACTACATCTACCAGGACGGCAGTTGGGCGCAGTCCCCCACGGCCTTCATGTGGACACGCTTCCACGACTACGACCGGGTCATCTGCGCGCTCAACTCCAACGGGCAGCCCCACTGCTACACCGCATAGCCGCGAACGCCCCGGTCGAGCCGGCCGGCGAGGGACGGGGGGACGGGCCGAGAACGGCGCCCGTCCCCCGGTCCATGCGTTCACCGCTGTTGCGCGACGTCCTTGACCGAGGTCGGGCCCAACTGCTTCGCGCTGGCGTACTCCGGCATCGTCATGGGCTTGTCGAAGAGGAAGAACGACTGGTTCGTACCGACCGTGAACTCCATGTACGCGTTGGTCGTGGCGTCGAACCCGTAGTAGGCGTTGCAGGTGGAGCCGGTCGTGTACGTGCCGTCCATGCCGGGCTGCGCCAGGACCGCGAGCCCTTCGGAGGAGGACTCCACCCTCTCCGTCGGGGTGAGCATCTTGCAGCGCGGCACCGGCAGCCCCTTCATGACGAAGTAGCCGTACTCGCCGTTGGCGTTCTGGATGTAGACGTAGGAGAGCTTGCCGCGCTTCCCCCACGTCGTGATCCACTGGTTGATCGCCTCACGCGTCGGCGAGTACTCCATGCGGCCCGCCGGCTGCTGGGCCACGAGGCGGTCGTAGTTGTCCTGCTTGGCCTTGTTCTCCTTGTCCTGGCTGGACTCGGTGCAGGACGCCAGAACGAGGCCCAGGACGAGCGCGACAACGGCCGCCAGGGACATGCGTGCGAACTTCTTCATGCGGGGCTGTCCTCTTCTCCGGAACGTGGCGGGGATCAGTTGGCGCACGTCGTGTGCTCGGCGGTGACGTCAAGCCGGTACGGCAGGTCCTTGTCGTGGAACGGCGCGCGGTGCTCCTGGGCGGCCTTGGAGTTGTAGGTGTTGACCGACTCGATCCGCGTGGCTTTCAGCGCGGTGATCGACTGGTCGATCTGCGCGGTACGGACCTCCGAAGCCGTCTTGCGTTCCTCCTGCAGCGCCTGGATCGTCCCCTCGGCGTTCTGCGCGGCCGTGCACAGGTCGAAGAACTCCTCGTACGTCGTCTGCCGGAACTCGCCGGAGGCGACGGTGTTCTCGCGCTCCTCCACCTCACCGCGGAACGGGGCGGTGATCCACGCCGCCTTGCCGAAGGCGAATGCCCCGATCACATACAGCACCGCCAGGAAGACCACCCCGACAACCGCCCAGGTCCCTATCCGTGCCCCCTCACGTACCTCGCCCATCGCCCTCTCCCTTCACACGTGGATCCGCCGCACGGACCACATGTGAAGGAGGACACGGCGCCCGATGAAACGGTTCCCCCTTGACGCCCGCGTCCGGAACGGGCGGAACGTCCGTGGCGGTCAACGGTGTTGTGACACCCGTTGCGCGGGTGTGCCGCCCGTCGTCCCGTCAAGCGCCCTCCGGCCGGGCCGGTTTGGGGCGGGTCGGCTGCACAGCGGGCCGGAATCTGCCATAGGGTTCGGCGCGGACCGGCTCGCTCGATCAGTTGCGATACAGAGCAGTTCAGTTCACGTCAGATCAGGTCACCGTCAGGCAGTCGTGCGACAGGCACGTGCAGGGGAGCACAGCGTGAGTCTCATCAAGAAGGCATTCGAAGTCATCGAGAAGGGCTTTGACGCGGGCGGCGACGCCATCCACGACTTCACCGTCAACCGTCGCACGGCCGAGCTCTTCCTGAAGCTGGGTGTCGCGGTCTACGCCGAGCAGCGCCTGGGTGGCTCGCACGAGCCGGTGGAGAGGATGTTCGAGGCCCTGGAGGGCCACGTCGCCGAGAACGGCGAGGTGGAACTCGACCACCTCAAGGAGGCCCGCGAGGTCCTGGGCGAGGCGTTCGTCGCCAAGCACACCGCGGAGATCGAGGCCGAGGAAGCCGCCGAGGCGAAGGCCGCGGAGGAGGCCGTGGCCGCCGCGGCCGCCGCTGCGGCTGCGGCCGCCGCCGTGACGCCCGCCGCGCCCGTGGCGGCGCCGGTGGCTCCGGTGGCCCCCGCGCCCGTGGCGGCGCCCGCGGCTCCCGCAGTGCCGCCGGTTCCCGCGCAGGCCCCCGCGGCCCCGGTCGAGGCCGCCGCCCCTGCCGCTCCCGTCGAGCAGGCCGTCGCCCCCGCCGCCCCGGCGGAGGCCCCCGCGCCCGCCACGGCTCCGGCGGAGACCACCCCCGCCGGCTGACCCACCCGCGAAGGCCCGGCGGCGTCACTCGACGTGCCGGGCCTTCGGCGTTCACAGGATGCTTCCGCCATCAGTACGCGCGGGGCCCTGGGCCCCACGGGCCGAGCGAACCCGTAAGTTCTCGGCGCGTGGAGTTGATACCGAGGAACAGCGAAATCCCCCGTGCGCAGGCGACAGCCTTGCGGGGTCTCATGGAACGGTTCGCGGCCGGCGAGTACGAAGAGGTCGAGGCCCGAGCACGGGCTGTCGTCGAACGGCGCCGGCGCATCTGGGCCCGAAGGCCCGAGCCGGTGTGGCTGGCAAGGACGATCGCCCTCACGGCCGCGGTGCAGCATGGGCGCCGGGAGCACGTGCTGCCCGAGATACTGGCGCTGCAAGCGGAGCTGCAGCAGACCAGCGGCACTTATCGCACCGTCCTGTTGGTCGTGCGGGTCAATCACGCGGTACTCCTCCTCGGCGAAGAGCAGCACGCAGAGGCGGAGTCCGAGGCTGCCGGCGTCCTCAGTGAGGTGACCCATCTGGCGCATCACACCCAGGTGGCGGACATCGAGCTGTCCGCTCTGGCGTGTCTGGCAGAAGCCTTGTGCGGACAGGGCCGGTACGCGGAGGCGGAAGCGGTCGCGCGCGGCAATCTGCCCCGCGCGACGGGGAACAGAGCCGCCTCCTTGAGGTCTCTCCTGATCCGCAGCCTCAACGGGCAGGGCCGGCACGAAGAGGCCCTCACCGAGTCCCGACAGCCGACGCCGCCCGCGTCGCGCGCCGGCAGCGGGCAGGCGGCCATGGCCCTCGCCGGGGCCCTGCACGGTCTGGGTCGCAGTGACGAAGCCGAGACGGTCGCCCGGAAGGCGGTGAACGAGTGCGAGCAGTACCTTCATCCCAGCCATCCCCGCATCCGCGAGGCGCGCGAAGCGCTGGCCCGCATCATCGCGGGGGACCCTCCGCGTGACACCCCGGACGAGGGCGCCGGATCCTCGTAGGGCCCGGTCAGGCACGCGAGTGGTGCGTATCCGGGGTGGCGTACACGACGAGCGTGCTGTCGTACCCGCCCTTGGCCCGGTTGTAGGCCCCGGTGCAGGTGACCAGCGCCAGGCGGGGCGGGCCGTCGCGCGTGAAGAGCGCGGCGGGCAGACCTCCCTGCGCATAGGTGCGCCGGGCCACGACGACGTAGTGATAGACGTGGCCGCCGGCGGTGGTCACGTCGATGCCGGCTCCCGGTTCGAGCGTGAGGAGAGCCGCGAAGGCACCGATTCCTTCCCGCCGGGTGTCCACGTGCCCGGCGATCAGTGTCGTGCCCCCGGCAGAACCCGTCGCCGCGCCCAGGGCCCACCAGCCGCCGACACGCCCGGACTTGGGAAGTTTCAGCACGCCGTTCAACGCCGCCGCCACGGGCACCACGGTGGCGTCGAAGCCCGCAGGTCCGCGGATCGCGACCGGAGGCGAGGGGGTGAAGCCGTCGGTTGCGGCAGCTTTCGGCGATTGCGGCAGGCTGCCCACGTCACCGGCAGGAGCGGGTCCCCCGAGCAGGGCCCAGCCCGTCATCATGGCCGCCGCACCCGCAGCAGTCCCCAGGGCGGCCAGTGCAGTGGCAGCGCGGGGCGCAGGGGATGGTGTCAACGGTTGGTGGCGCTCCGGCGCCGCAGCCGTACGAGCCATCCGGCGCTGAGGCCGGCCAGCAGCGCACCGCCGGCGAGACCGACGAGCGCAGGGGTGCCGAGGGAGGCGTCGCGGGCCGCGGCAACCTGCCCGCCGTTGCCGGCGTGGATGGTGCCCGCCTCCATGCCCGCGTGGCAGGTGCCGCCCTCCACCATCTTCAGGTGCATCGCCACGACCGGCCGGGCCGCCTGAGCTGCGGCCACGACCTCGGCGTTGGCACCGGATTTCACTTCCTGGTCGATCAGCGCGAGTGTCTTGACGTGGCCGGCCTCCCCCATCTTCAGCCACGCGGCGTCGTACGCCGACGAGCCCGCCTTCGCCTGTACGGAGGCCAGCTCCTGCTTCTGCATGGCGCTGGGGCCGGCGGGCAGTGCGATGCCGAGTTTCCCGGCGAGGGCCTTCAGGTCCGCGTCGAGCTTGGTGTGGTCTCGGACGAGTACTTCGCCGACCTCCTTCACACAAGCTGTCGTCGCGTGTGCCTGTGCGTCCTGCCCGGCTGCGATCTCCGCGAGGTTGCCCTGGTGGGCGGCCTTCACGAAAGCGGTGTCCTGGTCGCCGACCGACGCGGCCGAGGCCTGCGGGGCCGCCATCACGCTGATCGCCACCGCGAGAGCGGCTGCCGGAACCCTGCCCAGACGTATCACTGCGTACTCCCTTCGCCCTCAGTACGGAGCCCTGAGGGAACATGGAAAGCGAAGGCCGTGCAGCCTTCGCCTAACCATTGATCGCATAGGACATCTGGGGCCGCATGGGGGCGGCTCCAAGTTCACTGCCTTGGCCGCGCCCGGCTTGAATCCTTCGTCCATGGTCATCGGACGACGGCTCTTCGCCAGGTGGGAGGGCAACTTCTGTTGCATCGCGGCCGCCGATCGGGTGACCGCCCTGGACCCGCCACCGCCGGCGCCGCTCGGGGCACCGGGTTCCGACGCTGGGCCTGCCCGGATGCATCGGCTCGCCCCAGGGCGTCACCCATCGTGCGGGACGATTTGTCCGCCGGCTGGTGCCCGCTCAGCCCATCCGGCGGCCGCGGGACCGCAGGAACCGAGGAACCGCAGGAACCGCAGGAGAGGTTCGCTCATGCCAGGAACGCAGCTCCGGGAACACCAGGTGGACGCGACCGCGCGCATCCGCGCGTGGGTGGGCTTCCCGGAACGGTCGGCCGTGCCCGCCGAGGGGGCACGGGCCACGCTGGTGTCCGCGACCGGCTCCGGGAAGACCATCACGGCCGCCGCGGCCGCCCTCGACCTGCGCGGAGGCGTCCCGCACCGTCGCGCCGCCTCGCCCTCTCCGCTTCCGTACCGGCACGGCCGGCCCTCTCTCTGTGAGGGGACCGGCCGCGCCGCCGTCAGCAACCCGGGGCCCGCGGGGTGATGACGCCCGCGGTCACGGTCAGCGCTTTCCGTCGGAACGCTTGCGCCGGCCATCCGGTTTTGGCGCCGGCTGGGCGTCGGCGCTGCGCCGATGGACCGGCTCGGCCGCGCGAGGGACGTCCGCCGGGGCGGACGCCCCCCGTCGTGTCACCTGCGCCAGAACAGGTGGTGCCGCACGCCGCTCGCGCTGGGCACGACCTCCAGGTGGAAGCGGTCCAGCAGTTCGTCGGGCGACTCCCACAGCCGCAGCCCGGACCCGAGCTCCACGGGCGCGACCGCCACGTGCAGGGTGTCGACGAGGCCGGCGTCCAGGAACTGCCGGACGGTGGTGACCCCGCCGCCGAGCCGGACGTCCTTGCCCTGCGCCGCTTCGCGCGCCCGTTCCAGAACCGTGGCCGGATCGCCGTCGACGAAGTGGAACGTGGTGTCGGAGAGCGTGAACGAAGGACGCGTGTGGTGGGTCATGACGAACACCGGCGTGCGGAACGGCGGCTCCGCTCCCCACCAGCCACGCCACTCGTGGTCCTGCCAGGCCCCCCGTTGCGGCCCGAACTTGTTGCGGCCCATGATCTCGGCCCCGATATTGCGGGCGAAGTCCCGTGTGAAGTAGTCGTCCAGACCCCGGCTCCCGCCGGGATCGGTGCGCATCGGCCAGCTCGCCGTCGCGCCGGCCCAGCCGAACAGCCGCTCGGGACGGTCACAGCCGAACGGCCTGTCCAGGCTCTGCTCCTCGCCGGCTCCGATGCCGTCACTCGAGACGTTGAAGTTCATCACTCTCAGCAGTTGTTGCACGTGCTTCCCCATCGGGTCCTGTCGCGTCGTCGTACGGCGGAGCGCCGCACACCATCACGTCGAACACGACCTGCCCGGATCGACAGCCGCCCGCCACCCATTTCCGTGACGTCCCCGCGGCGCCGTCCGCGGAGCCGCAGGGAACTCCGGACCGCGCCGGCACGTGGCAGTCCCGGTCGTCCTCAGTCACCCACGACAGGTTTCGAGCCGATGGACGCGCAGGCCGCCTCGTCCGTCGGGAAGCCGTCCGCCGGATAGACGACGGGCGCGCCGAACCGCGCACGCCCGTCGGATCCGGAGGACACACCGCGATCGGTCTGCGCGTTCGGCAGGTAGCACGCCGCGAACCGGGCCGGCTGCGGCGTGCCCTGCCACATCTGCAGCCAGGTGGCCGCGCAGGTACGCGTGGCGTCCTGTACGTCGAAGTCCTTCGTGACCTCGACGGGCGGTTCGCTGAGGTCTGCCCCGGCGGTCAACGTGTGAGCGCACATGGCCCTGTTCCCGTCCTCTGCCTGCGCTCCGGACGTCACGACGGCTGCCGTGGTGATGCCGGCGCACAGTGCGGCCGTGATGCCGGCCACCACGAACAGCCGTCGCCGTCGCACAGGCCGGCCGGGGCGCTTGCTCATGTTGACTCCCGTGGAGCGAAGTAGGGTGCCGATCCGTGCCGATGAGGCTGAGTGCGTGGTCTGCGTCCCGACGCAGGAGCACATTTCTATCGCATCCGCGATCACGACGGACCGGGGTCGGTCAGCCGGCACCGTCGTACGAGCCTCTTGCCTGCTCGCTGTCCGCTTGGTTGATGGCCGCTCGGAGCCGGAGCCATGTGGGATCCTGTGCCGAGGCGGTGTCCACCGCGGCCAGGTCGTCCGCGTTCCAGGTCCGGTCTCCGTCGGTGAGGACGAGGTGCTCGTCCAGGTCGCCGCCGTCGGGAACGTCGCAGGTGGCCTCGAGGAACTCCGCGACGGCCGACGCAGCAGTGTCGTGTGCGGCAAGGGTGTTCCCGGGGCCGGACCGCACGGACAGGAGGACGAGTTCGCCGTCGGCCCGCGCCAGGACGAGTTCTCCCGCCGCCGTGGCGGCGAGCGCGGACACCGGTGATCCGGCCACGTCGTCGTGCTCGACCGCGCTCAGGGTCTCGACGTCGACCTCGACCAGGGCCCCGGTGGGGGTCCCGACCCAGAGCACGCCGGGCCGGGCTGCGAACGCGATGTTCTGCCGCGACCAGGCGCGCTTCTGATCGAGCCATTCCTGCGGACAGGGATGATCGGGGCGCGGCTCGCCGAGGGTCGTCGCGAGGACGCGTTGCAGCGAGGGGAACGCGAACACCTCGAGCGTGTTCCCGTAGGCGTTGCCGCGGATCGCGAAATGCCGGCCGTCCGCGCTGAACAGCGGTGCCCCGTAACCGTCGACGTCCAGGATCAGGGCCCGCCGCAGCCGACGCATGGCACCGGACCCGGCCTCGGAATGGACCCGTGCGAACAGGACGTACGTCGCGCCTTGGTCGCTGGCCAGCGTGGACACGAGTGAGCCGCCCGGGTGGTGTTCCACGCCGGTGTCCCATCGCGGGCCCGAGCCGACGGTCCCCGATGCCATGTCGATGACGTCCGAGCTCTCCCAGGCGTCGTCCGCGCCGCTTGACGACGGCGAAGCCCACAGAGTGCCGCCGTCCGGGCTGAATGCCACCCTGCGGTAGGCGGCCGCCGGGGGAACGCCGTTCACCGGGGAAAGCCCGGCAGGCGTCCACTCCACCACGCCGCACTCCCTGCCCGCCACCACGAGCCGCGGCTCGTCCTGATGCCAGGCCAGTGCGGGCGTCCGCTTGATGCGTTCCCAGCCTCGGGTGTCCCCGTAGCGCTCGGACTCGGCGACGACAGAGCCGACTTCGCGCAATCGGCCCCCTTCGCAGCTCCATACGTGGACCGCCGGACGCTCCTCGTCCAGGCCGGCCACCAGTGGCAGGCGCGGGTGGCACACCAGGCGCTCGACAGGGCATCCGCCGTCGACGCGCGCACGCGCCACGACCTCGAGATCAGTCACGCCCCGACCGTAGCCGCGGGTGCCGACACTACACCTGGGCGGACGGCCTGAAGGTCACGGTGACCGAGGCGCGGATCTTCACCGACTTCACGGACGAAGAGGGTCCGGCCGACCCGAGGAGCCATCAGTTCCGGGCGAAGCTGCGGTTCACCAACGACGGCGACACGGCGGCCGACCTGGGCGAGGTCTCCACGCTCGTCATGAGCGCAAGGAACAGGCGGCCATCGCCACACCTGGCACGTTCCGCAACGGGGCCGCGCCTCTCGCGGGCAGCCTCGCGCCCGGGGCGACCGCGACGAAGACCGACGACGCGGTGATCGACCGGAAGCACGGCCGGAAGATCCTCGTCGTCGTGCGACGTGCCGGCAGCATCGCGGCACCGGAGTTCATCGGCAGCATCCGCGGGTAGGACCGCAGGCCGGCGGCGGTGCCATGTGGCCCATCGGACGCCGGGCGCAGACCGCCCTCGCGGGGCCTTTGTTCACCCGGCGCTCAGGGCCGGTACCTGCTCCGTGGAGGCTGCTCGGACGCGGGACGGATCCCGCGTAGCCGCTCATGTGTCATGTCGGGGGCCAAAGCGCGCGGTTCGTGACAGACGGCATCGAGGCAGCCCGCTCAACCCGAGGAGTAACTCTTAATTTAGGAATTATTATTGACACCGGCCCTCAACCGCTCCAGGATCCTGCCAACAAGATCGCAGGCATCTGGCCACGGACCCGTCCTGGAACCGGCCGCCGCCCCTCCCCGGGGGCAGCACCGGACCCACGACCGGGACGGGTCCGCGTGCCTGCGCGATCGGACAGCGAAGGATCCGATGTGAAAAGACGTCTCACCGCTCTCCTCGCCCTCGCGACCGGCCTGCTGGCCGTCCAGGCGCCCGCCCAGGCGGCCCCGGCGACCGCCACCGCCGGCGTGAAGGCACCGGCAGCTGCCGAGGTGCTGAGCCCGACTCCGTACATGGGCTGGAACACCTACTACGCGTTCGGTGGCGACCCGACCGACGCCGAGATCAGGTCGACGGCCGACTTCCTGGTCAGCAGTGGCCTGCGCGACGCCGGCTACGAGTACGTGTGGATCGACGGCAACTGGGCGGCGCCCACCCCGCGCAGCGCGGCCGGCGACCTGACGCCCAACCCCGCCCAGTTCCCGGACGGGCTGCAGCCGCTCGTCGACTACATCCACTCCAAGGGCCTGAAGGCCGGCATCTACACCGACGCCGGCCCGTACATCCCGGGCAAGTGCGGGCTGGGCAGCGGGGGTCACTACCAGCGTGATGCCGACCAGTTCGCGGCGTGGAAGTTCGACGCGGTCAAGGTGGACTACCTCTGCGGGATCGCGGCGGACCTCGACCCGAAGACCGTCTACACCGAGTTCGCGCAGGCGCTGCGGAACAACGCCGCCAAGCGCCCCATGATCTTCAACCTCTGCAACCCGGTGACCTCCCCGGACTGGGGCAACTACCCGGAGGAGCAGCAGTCGACGTACTCCTGGTCCTACGCGCCGAAGATCGCGCAGTCCTGGCGGACGTACACCGACGTGGGCTTCGTCGACGAGATCAAGTTCAAGGACGTGCTGCGCAACTACGACGCGAACGCGCGGCACCCCGAGGCCGCGGGCCCCGGGCACTTCAACGACCCTGACTACCTCGGTCCCGAACACGGGATGTCCGACGAGGAGTTCCGTACCCAGATGACGCTCTGGTCGGTGGCGGCCGCCCCGCTGATCATCGGCAGCGACGTCACCAAGCTGGGCAAGACCTCGATCAGCACTCTCTCCGACCCCGACGTACTCGCGATCAACCAGGACCCCGCCGTCGTCCAGGCCGTGCGTGTCGGCCCCGCCGGCACCACGGAGACCTGGGTGAAGCGGCTGGCCAACGGTGACCGCGCCGTGGTCCTGCTGAACCGGGGCGACAGCCCGGCGACCCTCACCACGAAGGCGTCGTCGGTCGGGCTCACCGGCAACCGGTTCACCCTGAAGAACGCCTGGACGAACCAGGTCACCGAGAGCGCCGGCACCATCAGTGCCGCCGTCCCGGCCCACGGCGCGGCCCTGATCCGGGTCGGCCGGGCCACCGGCAAGCTCGGCCTTCCGCACGTCGTCGCCGGTCTGCCGCAGGTCACGCAGGTCGGTTCGGACGCGGTGCCGGCCGGAAGCGCTCCCCTGGTCGCCGGTGGCGACCAGGCCCGGGTCGAGGTCACCGTCCGCAACGACGGCACGCAGCCGGTCCTGACCCCGCGTGTCGAGCTGACCGTGCCCACCGGGTGGACCGCCCGTCCGGTCGGCAAGGCGCCGTTGCTGCTGGCCACCAACCACTCCGCGACCCTCGCCTTCACGGTCACCCTGCCGGGGACGGCGGCGCCGGGCAGCGCCACGCTGACCGCCGCGACGTCGTACGAGGTGGTCGGTAAGGGACGGCAGCGGCAGGACACATCCACCGCGCTGGTCGTCGCACCGGCGGCTCCGCACGGTGACGTCGCCCTCTCGCACCACCAGTGGATCAGCGCCACCAGCGGCTGGATGAGCCCCACGGTCGACCTGAGCGTCGGCGGCTGGTCCCCGATCAGCATGCTCAGCAAGGTCTACCCGACCGGCGTCGGGGTCGCCTCGCCCTCCACCATCCGCTACTACCTCGGCGACCAGTGCAGCCGGCTCACCACGACCGTCGGCATCGACGACGCGGTGCGCAACGTCGGCCCGGAAGGCGGCACCTCGACCTTCCAGGTGATCGGTGACGGCAAGGTGCTGTTCGACAGCGGTGTGCTGAACCGCGACGACGTCCGCGACGCCGACGTCGACCTGACCGGCGTCCGGGTGCTCGACCTCGTGGTCGGCGACGCCGGCGACGGCGGCTACAACGACCGCGCGAACTGGGCGGGTCTGAACGCCACCTGCTGATGCCCCACCGGCCGCACCCGGGTCTCCCCGCCCGGGTGCGGCCACACCACGACAGCCGCACGACGCCGTGTCGCGACTCCCGCGCCACGGCGTCGTGTCGTCGTACCCCGACCACGGCCGAGCACACGGTGCGGGCGGGCGCCCGGAGGCTCGAAAGGGCCGTCAGGACGCAACAGGCCAAGGACCCTTGCGTCCATCCGGCTCCTCTTCCCACCCGCGTGACCTGCGACGAGAGTGGTTCCTGCCACCGGGCGTCACACCCCCGACATCCCTCACAGCTGCACCTGCAGGGCAGCTGTCCGGGCCAGGGGTGTGCCGTCACCGCCCGAACCACCCACCGCAGGAGAAGTCATGAAGCTGAGCCATGCCGTCCGCCGTACCGCCGCCGCCGTGGTCGCCGTCAGCGCGATGTCCTTCGGCCTGGTCGCCACCACCGCCGGAACCGCGGCCGCCGCCGCGTCGTGCACCGGTGACGTGTCGATGTACGGCACGCTGTCCGACGGCCGTCTGACGTACACGCAGATCGAGCCGAACACCGGCGACCGCGTCAAGACGCTCATCGGCCCGAACCTCGGCTTCACGCCCAAGACGATGGCGGCCCTCAACTTCAACACGGTCCTGGTCACCTCGACCGCCGGCGACCTCTACCGGGTCGACGTGCAGACGAACAACACATCCCTCACGCTCGCGGGCGTCGTCAAGATCTGGGACGGCGGCTGGACCTTCGACAAGCTGGTCTACGACGGCGCCGGTCACCTCTACGGGACCGTCGAAGGCCAGCTCCACCAGTACCTGGTGTCGCAGGCCAAGCCCTCGGGGTCGGCCCACATAGGCCAGCACGTCGTGATCGACACCGGCTTCGTCCTCAAGACGCTCGCCGCCGCGGGCGACGACCGGATCGTCGCCTCGACCGCGGACGGTCGGCTGCTCAGCTACAAGATCAACGGCGTGAACGACTGGGACAGTTCCGTCCTGAAGTCGAGCGGCTGGTCGGCCGTGGACTCGCTCTCCTCCCCCGGCGGGGGCCTCTACTACGGCCGGACCAACGGCGGCATGTACTGGTACCACGACGTGGACCCCACCGACGGTGACGGCAGCGACATCGCCTACCACTCCGACGACCCGGTGGACGCGTCCGGCTGGACCGAGAGCCTGCTGTCGGCCTACGCCAACAACTGCGCCTACGTGGCGCCGGCCCCGCCGAAGTCCGTGCAGGGCGGCACCATCTACCGCAACGAGGTCATCGCCCGGGCCAAGGACTGGTACAACCGCAACATCCAGTACAGCCAGAGCGCCTACGCCACGGACGTCGACGGCGACCACACGTACCGCACCGACTGCTCCGGCTTCGTCTCCATGACCTGGCACCTCACCAGCTCGCTGACGACCGAGACCCTGCCCAACGTCAGCACGCAGATCAGCAAGGCGGACCTCAGGCCCGGTGACGCCCTGAACGACTTCTCCGACCACGCCGTCCTCTTCGCGGGCTGGAAGAACCAGGACGAGGGCACCTTCTACTACTACGCCGAGGGCAGCACCTCCACGGACATGAACTACTCCACCGCCAACGTCTACAGCGGCAACATCGGCGGCCACCCGGCCTCGAACTACGTCGCCCTGCGCTACAAGAAGATCGCCTGACGCCCCACCCCCATACGTTCGCGAAGGCCCCGCCGAGGATCGGCGGGGCCTTCGCCACGTCCTCGACCTGGAAGAAGATTTCCTGCCCGATCGGCATCGTCAGCGCCAACCGGTCGTACGCCACGCGCGGTTGTAAATTTGTCCAACCAGTGAAGAATGATGCAGTGAAGGAGGGGGGCTCGATGAGCTCACAGGACTCCGGCCCATCGAGCCGGCGGTGGCACGGTGTACACAAGGCGCTCGCCGATCCGCTGCGCATCCGGCTCCTGGAGGCGCTGTGGGAGACACCGCTGTCCGCACGCGAACTCGCCGTACACGTCGGCCTTCCGGCCGACCGGATCTACTACCACCTCAACCAGCTCGAACGGGCCGGGCTCATCGAGATCGCCGAGTACCGCCCGCTGGCCCGCGGCAAGGTCGAGCGGGTCTACACCCCCGCGGTCGCGGAACCACCCGGCGACGCCGCGGGGCCGGAGGAGATGGCCGAGTTCCTCGGCTCGATGCTGGAGGCCACACGGGCCGACATCAACGCCGCCCACCGGTCCCGGCAGGCCGGTGCCCGCCGGGAGGTCGACCTGCACCGTGGCGCACTGCGACTGACCGACGAGGGCCTGGCGGAACTCCGCGCCCACATCGGGCGACTCGCCGCCCGCTTCGGGGACCGCGACGCCCCCGGGGTGTGGACGCGTGTCGTCGTCGCGGTCGTCGACCTGCAGGACCGCCCGTCCCCGGATGCCGCCACCCCCGACTGAGAGGCCGCCATGCACGACAGCGAGGAACACAGCACCGGCCCTGCCCTTCGCGCTTCGGACGCCGAACGCGACCGGGCCCAGGCGCAACTGCAACACCACTACGCGATCGGCCGGCTGACCCTCCCCGAACTCGACGAACGCGTTGGCGCGGCCTGTCAGGCGGGCACCCGCGCGCAGCTCGACGCCCTCTTGCACGACCTGCCCCGCGAGCCGGAACAGCCCCCGGCACACACCCCCATGGTCGATTCCCGACTGCTGATCGTCCTGCTGTGCGTCTCGCCCCCTGCGGCGCTCGTCTACTGGCTCATGTGCCGAAGCGCGGCCGGTCGGAGGGGCTGACGGCCCGGTCACCCGACCCACGCCGAAAGGGCGGCGCCCCCTCGGTTCGAGGGGGCGCCGCCCATGGCACGTCCGGTGGCGTCAGTACCAGTTGTTCGCCTGCCAGAAGCTCCACGCGCCGCACGGGGAGCCGTAGCGGCCGTCGATGTAGCTCAGACCCCACTTGATCTGGGTCAGGGGGTTGTCCCTCCAGTCGTCGCCCGCGACGTCCATCTTGGTCCCGGGCAGCGCCTGCGGGATGCCGTAGGCACCGGAGGAGGGGTTCGTCGCGTTCCAGCGCCAGCCGCTCTCGTGGTCCCAGAGCGTCTCCAGGCAGGCCCACTGCGCGGAGGTGGCCCAGGCGGCGTCCTTGGTGTTCATCATCTGCCGGCCCGCGGCCTTGACCTCGGCGATGTCGTTGCGGTCGACCGTCTGCGTGCTGGTGGTGCAGGTATAGGTGCCGGGCTGGGCGGACAGCAGGCTCTGCGTCCAGCCGCCGGTGTTGACCGGGTCGTCGAGGTGGTACGAGATGTCGGAGCCGGAACCGTCGGTCGGGTCGGCGTCCTTGTACCAGTACATCGCACCGGTGGACAGGCGGCCGAAGTACAGGCCGGCGCCGGGCGAGACGAGCTGGTTGAAGCCGGACCAGCCGGAGGACTTGAGGGTGTTGCTCTTCCACGAGCCCGCACCCGTGACGGAGTAGTCGAGCAGCCGTCCGTCCGTGGTGGTGGCGCCGAGGCGGTCGTCGCCGGTGGCGGTGAGCGTCTTCAGGACGAATCCGGTGTCGATCTCGGTGCGCACGCCGATGTGCTGCGGGCCCGCGGGCTTGTCCTCGGTGACGTTGTAGCGCAGCAGCAGGCCGGAGGCGGTGGTGCCGTAGAGGTGGCCGTGACCGTCGTAGGTGAGCTTGTCGTGGGTCCAGCCGCTGTCGGCGATCCTCACCGGTGCGTTCAGCAGTGCGAGGCTGGTGTTGTTGGTCTTGATGTCGACGCGGTACAGCGCGCCGGAGGTCGACGTCACCAGGATCGTGTTGAAGTTGAGGGTCGCCATGGCCTTCGGCTCGAAGCCGAGGTCGGGCCCGACGAGGACCTTGGCGAGGTCACCGGTGGCCGGGTTGATCTGGCTGTACGTCACTCGGCCGTCGGCGAGCACGCCGTAGATGCTGACCCCGCCCGAGCAGGTGGTGGCCGCTTCGGCGCTCGGCGCGGTCACGGTGAGGAGTGCGGTGCCGAGGGCTCCGGCCGTCAGCAGGCCCGCGATGCGCCGGCTGTTCCTGCGGGTGGTGTCGCGGATGGTCGTGCGGATGGTCTTCACTTCTGGAGTCCCCCGAGGTGGTGGTGGCGGGTCAGGCGGTGTCGGTCGGCGGTGCCGGCGGCGGACGGCCTACTGCCAGCCGGCGTCCTGCGGGGTGACCTGCCAGCCCGCGTCGGCCGGGATGACCTGCCAGCCGGCGTCTGCAACGAGGACGGAGGAGGACGGAACCGCGTCCGCCGCGGAGCCTGGTGCGACCAGCGGGGCGGCCAGAGCCGCGGTGACGACGAGGGAGGAGACCGCGGCGACCTTGGCGATTCGGTTGCGAAGCATGCCTGTTTCCGTTCCTTCCGGAGGTGGGTTGCGGTGCCGGGCCCGGTTCCTCGCGTCCCGCGGTGACGCTCGGCCCGGCCGGTGAGCAATAGGTTCGTCGCAGCTCAGGCCCGTGAGAAGGGTTCAGGGATGGACGGAAAGGGCCTTGGACCGATGCGTCCACCCGGGCCGGTTCAGTCCACCGCCTGGGGCACGAAGGCCAGCGGCACCAGTGGCACCCCCACGCCGGTCAGCCGCGCCGCGGCCAGCTCCGCCACGTCGCGCAGCAGCCGGCGGCAGACGCGCAGGGCCCGTTCCTCCGCCTCGTCGAGACCGGCGGCCAGCACGTAGAAGCCGAGCGTGAGTTCGCCGGCGGACGTCGGGTGCACGGCAACGTGCTCGACGCCGTCGCCAGGGATGATCGCCGACCGCACCAACGCCCTCACGTCCTGCGGCAGTGCCTCGTCGGAGGGCAGTTCGAGGTGCGCGTGGACCAGGTACATGCGCTCCAGAGTCTCAACCGAAGCCGTGCACAAGTCCCCTTGTGCACTGGACCGTTGGGGCCGTGGCCGGTTCCGTCCTGACTCTGTGACGATCGCCCGCCCCTCTGCGAAGATCCCCGTCGGACAGGGGATGCTGTGTGCAGGAAACCAGGGGGGAAGCGGATGCTGACAGTTCTCGGACTCGACTCCGTCGCGGAGAAGGTCTACCGCGCCATGCTCAGAGAACCGGCCGCCGGGGTCGCGGCCCTCGCCCGCAGCGTGGGGCTCTCAGGGGAGGAGGTGGGCGACGCCCTCGACACGCTGAGCGAGCTGGCGCTGGTGCGCCCCGCCGCCGGGGACGTGGGCCGCCTCCGGGCCGTCTCACCGGACGTCGGCATGGAGATACTGATGGGCCGGCAACAGGCACAGCTGGCGGCGCAGCAGCAACGCCTCGAAGCCTCGCGCGCCGCCGCGGCCCAGCTCATCTCCGAGTACGCCGAGCTCCGTCCGGCCACCAGCCATCCCGGGGTCGAGCAACTGGTGGGCCTGGACCACATACGCGACCGGCTGACGGTGCTCACCCGCGAAGTGCGCGAGGAGTTCTTGACGTTCGCCCCGGGCGGCCCGCAGACCGCGGAGAACATGGCCGCTTCGCGGCCGCTCAACCAGGACCTGCTCGACCGCGGGGTTCGCATGCGCACGATCTACCTCGACAGCGTCCGCGCCCACCGACCGACCGTCGAGCACGCCACCTGGCTGGCCGGACTGGGCGGTCGTATCCGCACGGCCCCGTCCCTGCCGACCCGGATGATCATCATGGACCGCCTGACCGCCATGATCCCGGTGAGCAGCGACGACACCGCCGCGGGTGCCGTCCTGCTGACCGGCCAGGGCACGCTCACCGCGCTGTGCGCCCTCTTCGAGACCACCTGGGAGGCGGCCCAGCCGCTGGGCGAGAGCGTCCCCACGCACCCGAACGGGCTCACCGGTCAGCAGGCGACCGCCGTGCGGCTCCTGGCGGAGGGCCACACCGACGAGGCGATCGCCAAGCGGCTCGGGGTGTCGCACCGTACGGCCCGGCGGATCGCCTCCGAGCTGATGGACCGCCTGGACGCACGCAGTCGTTTCGAGGCCGGCGTGCGCGCCGTGCAGCGGGGCTGGCTCCCGACCGCTTCCGAAGGCTGACGAGGAGCCGGGTCACGGGACGGCCGGGGCCCGTAGCGGCTGCCCGCGGCCCGGGTGCCCCGTACCGAACCGCGGTGGTCAACGGCGAAGGGCCTGCCCCCGACCGTGCGGTCGCGGGCAGGCCCTCCGTCATGACGGACGCGCCTACTTCTTGAAGCTGTAGTTCATCAGCTTCGTGGCGTCACTGGTGCGGCTGGTCGCCGAGGAGGAGGCGAGAACGGCACCGATGACCGTCTTGCCGTTCCGGGTCGCGGCGAACACCAGGCAGTACTTGGCGAGCGAACCGGAGCCGGTCTTGACCCCGATCGTTCCCGAGTAGCTGCCCAGCAGCGTGTTGGTGTTGGTCCACGACATGGTGCGGTAGCCACCGCTCTTCGTGGTCACCTTCTGCTTCGTCGACTTCGTCTTCACGACGCTGCGGAAGGTGGAGTACTTCATCGCGCTGCTCGCGAGCTTGGTCAGGTCCCGGGGCGTCGAGTAGTTCGACCCGTTGCTGATGCCGTCGAACGAGTCGAAGTGGGTGTTCTTCAGACCCAGGCTCTTGGCCGTCGAGTTCATCTTGCCGATGAAGGACTTGACGCGAGCGGCCCGCGTGGAGCCGGTGCCGAACTTGTCGGCGAGGGCGTACGCCGCGTCGCAGCCGGACGGGAGCATCAACCCGTACAGCAGCTGGCGGACGGTCACCTTGTCGCCGACGATCAGGCGTGCCGAGGAGGCGCCCTTGGAGACGATGTAGTCGCTGTACGCCTTCTGGATCGTGACCTTGGCGTCGAGATTCAGATGCGGCTGGGCGAGCACGACACGGGCGGTCATGATCTTGGTGGTGGAGCCCGTGGGACGACGGGTGTCGGCGGCCTTCGTGAAGAGGGTCTTGCCGGTCCCGTTGTTCATCACGTAGCCGCCCTTGGCGGCGATCGTGGGCACGGCCAGGGTGGCTGCCTGGGCCGGGACGGTGAGCGCCCCCGCGGACACCACCGCTCCCGCGGTGATGGACACCGCTACCACACGAGTTGTGATTTTTATGCCGGTTTTCAAAATGTATACCCTAAATGTCGCTATGGGTTGACGGCACGAAGATGCCGCCAGCCCCTAGGACATCCGGCAGGGGCAAAAAGATGTACCTCCCGCCGACAAATCTCGGGAATTCTTCGGCTCCGCCGCGCGGCCGAGGAGGGCGTGCGCCGGCGAGCCGGGAGCCGCCCGCCCGGGCGCGTGGATACGGTGCGGCCGGCTTCGATCCGGCACGTTGCCGAACACATCACCCAACCGCGGCGGGCGCCGGACGCAGGGAGAAGCCATGCGCCGTCAGCCGCGCGGTGCGTATCCCGTCCACGTACCGCCTGAGCCGCTCACGGCTGGGCGACGAGCCCGGCAACCACGCATGCCACGGCCGACAGAGCGAGCAGATCACCCACCGGGGTCCAGGTGAACCGGCGGACCAGCGCGGCAGAGGACGGCTCGTGCTGCTTGCTTCCGGGCCGGCGCGTATGCGCCGTCATCGCGTCCACGCACACCGCCGAGAAGTCGTACAGCACATCCCAGAGCGACCTGTCGAACCAGAAGTCGACCTCCTCGCCCGCATGCGTCTCCAGGACCAGCCCGCCGCGCCAGGAGTCGCGGTGCAGACGACGCACAGCGCCCGCGGGAATGACCACATTGCGGAAGACGTAGTAGCGGACGATCTCGCCCGGACGGAGCACGACACGGATCAAGGAGCAGCGCCAGCAGTACGCCGCACAGGCCAAGGGCAGTGCGGCGACGAAAAGCCTTTCCTCCTGGCCGGTGGACAGCACAACCACCGCCGCGGCGACCGCGCAGACGGCGAACACGCGCAGCAGCACCACCCGCAGCCAGCGCCGCAACACCAGCCTGCCGCGCCTGTCCGGCCGGTAGGACCGCAGCCGCCGCACCCACGGCGTCGCCGGCCCGTACCACGCGTTCTCCCCCGCCTGCCCCAACCCCGAAGATATGCGCCGACCCTACGTCGCGGCCTGACCGGCGACATTGCCTGCTCCCGGCAGTCAATCACCCCGCTCGCCGCACCGAGGAACGGGCCCGCCCCCGGGCGTCGTCCGGCCGCACCTCGGTGGCCCCGGGCGTGAGATCGTCGGGCATGTGAGTGAGTCCTGGGTGATCGATGACGGCAGCGCCGCCCCCGTGTCGTCCGGGGCGGTGCTGGAGATCCTGCGGGCGAGGGTCGGCAGAGGACTGCTCGAGACGTGGCTGACCGGTTCGTCCGGACGATCCCTGGCCTTCGTGACGAACACCGAGCGGGCCATGGTGATGCTGCTCCGCGACGAGGACGATCCCGGCGAGCATGCGGTGGATCCGGGAGCGGACGGATCGAGCGACGGGTTCGTTCTCTCCGGCGGGCAGCACGACACCTACCGGGACCAGGACACCGTGCCCGTGGACGAGGCCTTCAGGCTGGTGGAGCACATCGTCCGCACGGGGTCGTGGCCCGCGGACGGGCACTGGGTCGTCGACCGCTGACGGCCTCGGTGCCGCTGGTGTCAGCGCAGTTTCCCGAGCTGCGTGGCGATGACGTTCGCGGGCAGCTGGGGATCGTCGCCGGGGAAGCCGTGCACCATGAACCAGGCGATGACGGATCCCTTGCGCACGACGAGGTGGCGGAAGGGGGCACGGGTCACGCCCTCGTCCCCGTCGATCTTCTGCGTGATGGTGTACTCGACGGCCTCGTCACCCAGGTGCGGGTCCGGCAGCAGCCGGGGGTGCTCGAAGTGCTCCTCCATGACCTGGAGCGGCATGGCGAACGACCGGCAGCGGGCGAGCGCCGCCCTCAGGTCGGCCACCGCCTTGTGCGCGTCGCCCGCAGCGTAGGCGACCAGGGCCACCTCGACGTAGTCCCCGTGGCCCGACACGAGGGCGTCGGTACGTGCGTACTGCCGGTAGGCGCTGGCCTGCTGGGTGTTGTCGTAGCCGGGCTGGCACTGCTCCGGTTCGACCCGGGGCATGTCACCCGTGAACAGACGCACCGGCACCCGGGCGTCCTCACCGCGGCCCGCCAGCGTCTGGATCGTGTAACCCGGCACGTCCTCGCGGTGAAGCGCAAAGGATTCGGCCTCGCGCTGACTCACCAGACGGGAACCGCCGCCGCCCGCCTTCCCGTCGCCGGCTGCCGGCTTCACGGCGGCGCCGTCGTCGCCGGCGCTCCCGCATCCCGTCAACGCGCCCAGCGCCACAGCCGCGCAGAGCGCCGGCACCGCACGCATGACCCAACTTCTCGACTTCGGCATTCCCACCCCTGATACGGATCCGACGAGGTCATTGAACACCGCTCCCGCATGCCGGCCGCCACCGGATTTCCGCGGGTGGGAGCGGCGGGGTCGGGGCTCGGAGGATTCGTGGGCCAGGGGCGATGAGTTCGCTGCCGGGCGGGAGTCTTCCCCTGTGCACGCCCTCGTGCCGGACGCCGGTCCGGGACGGGCCGCGTGCAGGTGGAGCAGCACCCCGGGACAGGAGACCTTCCGTGATGACCGATACAGCAGAGCGCGGCAACGGCAGCGGGGTCTGGCCGCTGATCCGCGCGGAGCGGGCGGCGCTGGCGGCCGACCTCGGGGATCTGACCGACGAACGCTGGGCGACGCCGTCGCTGTGCGCGGGTCTGACGGTGCGAGAGGTGCTGGCGCACCTCACGGCGTCCGCGAGCCTCAACGCCGTGCGCTGGATGGCGGGGGTGATCCGGTGCAGGTTCGACTTCGACAAGCAGGTGGCCGTGCGGCTGGCGGAGCAGTTGGGCGCGTCCCCGGCGGAGACCCTCGAGCGGTTCCGGCGCGTCGTGCCCAGCACCACGAAGCCGCCCTTGCCCGCCGTCGCCATGCTGGGCGAGACGGTCGTGCACGGGCAGGACATCCGGCGCCCACTGGGTGCCCGTCACGAGCACCCGATCGAGGTCCTCACGCGGGTGGCCGAGTACTTCCCGGGGTCGGACCTCGTGGTGCTCGGCAAGGGACGCGTCCGCGGCCTGAGGCTCGTCGCGGACGACGGCCCCTTCACGACCGGTTCCGGGCCGCTCGTGTCCGGCTCCACCCTCGCGCTGATCATGGCCACCACGGGGCGCGCGGCCTACTGCGAGGAACTCGAAGGCGAGGGTGTGGAACTCCTCCGCAGCCGCTGCGCGACAGGGTGACCCAGGGGTCCCGGCACCCCGGGCGGCTCCGGTGTCAGGACGCGGCGAGGACGCAGAACTCGTGGCCCTCCGGGTCGGTCAGGCACGTCCACGGGACGTCGCCCTGGCCGAGGTCGAGGTCGGTGGCGCCGAGGGTCCGCAGCCGGGCCACCTCCGCCTCCTTGTCGTCACCGGGGTACGGCAGCAGGTCGAGGTGGACGCGGTCCGGGGCGGTCTTCACGCCGGGCGTGCGGACGAACTCCAGGTACGGGCCGGCGCCCTCGGCGGAGCGGAACACCGCGTGATCGCCGGTCACCTCGTACGGGGTCCAGTCCGTCGCCTCGCCCCAGAACCGGGCCATCGCGCGCGGATCGGCGCAGTCGACGACGACGCGGGCGACCGGGCCCGTGTCCCGGTACGCCTCCCGGGGCTCCAGCACGCAGAACTCGTTGCCCTCGGGGTCGGCGAGGACCGTCCACGGGACGTCGTCCCCCTGGCCCACGTGGGCGGGTGTGGCGCCGAGAGCCCGCAGGCGCGCGACCAGTTCCGCCTGATGTGCCGCGGAGGTGGTGGCGAGGTCGAGGTGCAGCCGGTTCTTCGTCACCGCCCCGGGTTCCGGGACGGGGACGACGTCGATGACGACGGCCACCGGGTCCGGCCAGACGAGGTCACGGCCGGGTCCAACGTAGGTGGTTGCACCGGGGCTGTGGGCGCTCCAGCCGAGTGCCTCCGCCCAGAACCGGCCGACCGCCGTGCTGTCGAGTGCCTTGATGTTCACCTGCACGGGACGCAGTGCCATGCCGGCGATCGTACGCACCCCGTCACCGGGCGGGGGCGCCCGGCGGGTCAGCCCAGGCCCAGCCGGGGGATCTCCCGTCCCGGGGAGCGGTCCATCACCATCAGCAGGCCGGCTTCGCGCGTCCTGTCGTAGGCGGCCTCGTCGATGACGCCCACCTGGAACCAGACCGCCTTGGCGCCGATCTCCACGGCCCGGTCGGCGACCTCTCCGGCCAGGGCGGAGTTGACGAACACGTCGACCACGTCCACCGCGAAGGGGATCTCCGTGAGGGACGCGTAGCCCTGCTCACCGTGCACGGTCTCGGCCTTGGGGTGGACGGGCACCACCTTCTTGCCGAGCCGCTGCAGCTTCTCGGCCACGCGGTACGCGGCCCGTTCGGGGTTGTCGGACAGGCCCACCACGGCCCAGGTGTCGCCGGCGTCGGTCAGTATCCGCCGGATCGTCTCGTCGTCGCCGTAGGTCGTCATGCCCGGCACCCCCGTGCGCACACGGGTTCCGCACCGGTCAGGAGGTCCGGGTTCTGGGGTTTCGTCTGGCGCATGGCACCCGACCCTACCCGGTTCGAATACTGTATGCAATGCATCGCGACGGAGAACCCAGCCGCCCAACCGGTCGGCTGCGCCTAAGCGTTCGGTGCCGGTGCCGGCCCTGCGGTCACGCCCTGTGGGCCAGGACCAGACGCGCGTACGGGGCGCCGTCCGGACGACGGCCGAAGTCGGGCAGTGCCGCCGTCCGCACCGTGAAGCCCGCCGCCGTCAGCTCGGAACGCACCGCGCGGAGCGGGAAGGTGCGGCAGTACATGACGAACGGCGGGCGCCAGACCGCGTTCCGTATCCGCATGGCCGCGTCGAACCCGGCGGGCACCCAGTAGCGCCGGGAGGAGATGCGGGCCGGCGCGAACACCGGGAAGGCGAAGAGCCCGCCGGGCCGCAGGGCGCGGTGCACCCCGGCGAACAGGGCCGGGCGGTCGGCGGCCAGGAAGTGCCCGAAGGCCCCGAAGCTGACGGCCAGGTCGAACTCCGCGGTGAAGCTCGGCGTCCGCGCGTCCGCACGTGTCCATTCCGCGTCCGGGTGGGCACGGCGCGCCTCGGCGAGCATGCCGGCGCTGAAGTCCACTCCCGCGACCCGGTCCCGGCACAGCGGCCGCAGGACCCGCAGGCCCGCTCCCGTCCCGCAGCACACGTCGAGCCCGTCGGCGAAGGGGCCGAGCGGGCGCAGGGCGGCGGCGGTCGCGTCGAGGATGCGGTCGGAGGTGCGGAACGGCGTGTGGTCGAACCTGGGTGCCAGCAGGTCGTAGCCGTGCTCGACGGAGGAGAGAGCCTGCACGGCCAGTTCGCGCAGCGAGGGCCCTTGGGGTGAGAACACCCCTCCAGGGTAGAGCCGTTGACGTCCTGTGGGCGGCGACCCCGACGGAGGAGGGACCGCCCCGGCCGTACTGTCCCGGCCGTACTGCCCCGCCCGGCCGCCGCGGGCGCGCCCACGCCGCCGGGGCCCCGGGGACGGCCCCGGGGCCTCGGCGCGTGCCGCGAGCGGTACGGCGCGGAACGGCGGTCAGGCGGGCGTGAGCCCCGGGTTGCCGGCCTCGGTGACGAAGGAGCCGGCCGTGGTGACCGGGGCGCCCGGCGTGGTCACCGCGGACACCGTCTTGAAGTCGGCGCGCGCCGCGTCCTTGCCGAGGGTCACCAGCGCGTAGCCGCGACGGCCGTTGTAGAACTTCAGGTGCGGGTTGGCCTGCATGTAGGTGGGCCAGTTGGACGGCTTGTCGGAACCGTCCTTGCCGCTGCTGATCGAGCTGGTGACGATCTCGGTGCCGAGGGTCCTGGACGCCGGGTCGTCGAAGTCCTTCTTGAGGTCGAAGCCGTAGTGGACGTGGACGTCACCGGTCAGCACGACCAGGTTGTCCCGGCCGGCGGCCTCCCAGCCGTCCAGCAGGCGCTTACGGGACGCCGGGTAGCCGTCCCAGGAGTCCATGGAGACCTTGAAGTCGGGCGTCGAGCGGTCCTTGCGCTGGGCGAAGGTGACCTGCTGGGGGACGACGTTCCAGGTCGCCTTCGAAGCGCGCCAGCCGTCGAGGAGCCAGCGCTCCTGGGTGGCGCCCGTCATCGTGCGGGCCGGGTCCTGCGACTCGGGGCCCGGCACCTGCCAGCCGTCGCCGTAGGCCTGGTCGGAGCGGTACTGGCGGGTGTCGAGGATGTCGAACTGGGCGAGCCGCCCGAACTGCAGCCGGCGGTAGAGCTGGGCGTCGGGGCCGTGCGGGAGCTGGCGGCGGCGCAGCGGCTGGTTCTCCCAGTAGGCGCGGTAGGCGGAGGCGCGCCGCAGGAGGAACTCCTCGGCGGGCACGTCGTTCTCGGGGACGTCGTCCGCGTAGTTGTTCTCCGTCTCGTGGTCGTCCCAGGTGACCACGAACGGGTGCGCCGCGTGGGCCGCCATCAGGTCGGGGTCCGACTTGTACAGGGCGTACCGGAGCCGGTAGTCCTCCAGCGTGAGCGTCTCGCGGTTGAAGTGCGAGGGCAGCACGCGGTCGGTGTAGGCGCGGGCTCCGCCGGTGGCGGTCACCGCGTACTCGTAGAGGTAGTCGCCGAGGTGGAAGACCGCGTCGAGGTCCTCGTCGGCGAGGTGACGGTAGGCGGTGAAGTAGCCGTCGTGGTACGCCTGGCAGGACACGGCCGCCAGGCGCAGCTCGGTCAGGCGGGCGTTCTTCGCGGGGGCGGTGCGGGTGCGGCCCACGGGGCTGATCCACTGGCCCACGCGGAAGCGGTAGTACAGGACGCGGTCGGCGTCGAGGCCGTCCACCTCCACGTGCACGGCGTGGTTGTACTCGGGGTGTGCGTCGACGCTTCCACGCCGGATGACGCGGGTGAACCGCTCGTCGTGGGCGAGCTCCCAGCGCACGTTGAAGCGCTTCTGGGGCAGGCCGCTGCCGCTCTCGTAGGGGCGGGGGGCGAGCCGGGTCCACAGCAGGACGGAGCCGGGCAACGGGTCGCCCGAGGCCACGCCCAGCGTGAAGGGGTTCTCGGTGATCTGCGCGGCACTCGCCTCGGCCGCCGCGGCGGTCCCGCCGAGCGGGATGTTCACGGCGAACGCCAGCGTCGCCGCGGCCCCGGTGACGGTCAGGAAACGGCGCCGGTCCACGTGGCGTACGGCGTCACGCAGTTCGGCGGAGTGCCCGGTCGAAGATGCTGAAGGCTTCATGTGTGTGCGCGATCCCTGACGTGAGAAGTGCGGCCGTACGGCCCGGTCGGTCTTTGCCAGGGCATTGCAATGGCGCAGTGCGGCACACAGCCGCCGAAAAGTTGGCGCGTACATGTATGGAGGGTGACCGTTGACCCCGTGGGCGGCACGAGGCCCGTCCCTTCACGACTCCCCCACGAACCCGCCACTCCCGAGGGGCAGTTCGTTCCACGGCCCGCCGCCCGCACCGGCTTGTGCGGAACGGACCGCCGGCCGGGCGACCGCGAGCCGGCTCGGCGGCGATGTCGGTCACGCGGCTTAGGGTGCCCCTCGTGAACATCGATGATCTTGAATGGCAGCGGGAACGGTACGGCGGCGTTCGGCCGCGGATCGTGGCCGAGGTCCTCGAACGCGGCGGCCAGGAACGGCGCTCCCGGTCCGCGGCATGGGGGTGGGCCTGAGGGCGGTGGAGGCGGCCCCGGCGGCGGGGCTCCGGTGCCGGCCGTCGCCGTCCGGACCGGAGCACCGGGCACGCCGGGGTGCTCTCCCGCGTCAGACGCTGGATCCGCCGTCGACGGTCAGCCGTGCGCCCGTGATGTACGCGGCGTCCTCGCTCGCGAGGAACGCGACGGCCTTGCCGATGTCGGCGGCGGTGCCGAAACGCCCGAGGGGCGTCATGGCCACCTGGGCCGCCGCGTTCGGCCCGTCGGCGGGGTTCATGTCGGTGTCGAGGGCCCCCGGCTGCACGACGTTGACGGTGATGCCGCGCGGACCGAAGTCGCGGGCCCACCCGCGACCGAGCTGGTCGATCGCCGCCTTGCTCGCCGCGTACTCCGCGACGCCGGGGCTGGGGATGCGGTGGGCGACGATGCTGCCCACCAGG
This sequence comes from Streptomyces sp. NPDC008238, assembly GCF_042956445.1. Lineage (NCBI taxonomy): Bacteria > Bacillati > Actinomycetota > Actinomycetes > Kitasatosporales > Streptomycetaceae > Streptomyces > Streptomyces sp. NPDC008238. The sequence goes on from NZ_JBIBGK010000005.1 coordinate 229,762, forward strand.
ATGACGCGTCCGCCGTCGGGCAGGAAACGCGACGCGGAATGCGTCGTGACGACGGTGCCGAGGACGTTCGTGGCCATCATGTGCTGGACGCCGTCGAGGAGTTCCAGGTCCAGCTGGTCGACGGTGCCCAGGACGGCGACACCGGCGGAGTTCACCAGCACGTCGATCCGGCCGCCCAGGAACTCGGCGGCCTGTTCGACCGCGGTCGACGCCTCGTGGGGAACGGACTGGTCGGCCTGCACGGCGAACGCCTTCGCGCCGAGGGCGCCCAGTTCGGCGACGACCTCCTCGGCCTGCTCGCGCGACTTCCGGTAGGTGATGACGACGCTCGCACCCTCGCGGGCCAGTTCACGGGCGATCCCCGCACCGATACCCCGCGACCCTCCGGTCACGAGCGCGGTCCTTCCGGTCAGAGCCTTGGGCATGACAGATCTCCTGGCAATGGTCAGGTGACTTCCGCTTACTCGCCCGAAGCTAAAGATTGACACTAGTGTGAAGGTCAAGCGCGGCAGCGTTCCGCGGCGATCGATCCGCCGCATAATCCGTGTCGGCCTGTCGACAGCGCGTGACATACTCCTCGCTGATCATGGGGGTGAACGGCCCCTGACCTGGGAGGGGACGCTGTGCGCAGGACTTGTTGGGCAGCCGTGGCGGTCGCTGCCATGGCGCTGGGCGGCGCGGGCTGCCGTACCGGCGACGCCGGCACGGAGGCGTCCACGTCCTCGAAGCCGGCGGCGCCACAGCCGCGGCCCGCGGGTACCGGGCCGCTCACGAAGGAGTTCGTGCTGGCGGACCTCGACGGTTCGGCGGCGGACGCGGGCGTCCCGGCGAACGCGCCGGAATGGGGCGGAATGAACGAGGACACCGAGCCGGGCACGCCGCGATCGTGCGGCGTCGGCTTCAAGGGCTTCGCCACCAAGACCGCCAAGGTCGACGTCGCCCGCTGGGAAGCGGTGGTGCACGAGCTGCGTGAGCGTGAGTGGGAGCAGGACGGGAAGCCGGAGAGGCTCACCGGAGACAGTTCCGGGGTGGTCTTCGAGGTCCGTGTGGCGCTCAAGCAGCGCGGCTGGACCGTGGTCGCGAGCTGGGTGGACCTCCACGACGGCACGATCACCCTCAGCGCCTTCGACGACGCGTGCATGAAAACGGTGGACGTCGACGCGAGCCCGGGCGGCTGACCGGCCGGTCCTCCAGCCTCGGGCCGCACAGGGCCGGGCCGGCCCCTGGGAGGGACCGGCCCGGCCGCGTTCGTGTCCGGGGTCCGGCCGGGGGTGCGCCGACGGCCCGTACGCGTACGCGGACCGTCGGCGCCGTTCCCCGGCGCGTACCCGGTTACTTGCGCTTGAGGGTGAAGTTGGCGGTGACCGTCGCTCCCTTCGTCAGCTTCACCGTCGTGACGGTCGGCTGGTAGCCGTCCTTGGCGACGATGACGGTGAGCGGGTTGTTGCGCACGTCGAGCCACAGGGCGTAGGTGCCGTCCGAGGCCGTGGTGAGCGTGTAGCTCGCGGCCCAGCTGTCGAGCTGCACGGTCGCCCCGGCCAGCGGTGCGCTGCCGCCGGTGGCCTTGTTGCCCAGGACGACGCCGGTGATCTTGCCCCAGGTCTTGGGCGGGTTGACGTGCAGGCTCACCGGGACGGGCGCCGTGGAGTACGGCGTGTCGGTGCCCACGCTCAGGCTCGCGGTGAGGTCGCCGGGCTGGGTCACCGAGGCGGCCTTCGCGTCCAGCGTGACGGAGACGGTCGCGCTCGCGCCGGGCTGCAGCGTGAGCTCCTGGACGCTCTCGCTCAGCCAGTCGACGTCGCCCGCGCCGCCCTGGTCGTAGCCGGGCAGCACCTCGACCTTGCTGATCGGCCTGCCGGGGGCGTTGCCGCCGCCGACCTTGTAGAAGCCGGGCGCGCCGCCGCCGCGGTAGGTGGCGACGTTGGCGTTGGGGAGGGTGCCCCAGGTGCCGGACTGCGGGTCGAAGGCCTGGCCGCGGTTGGTGAGGGCGTTGTTGCCGACGCCGCCGACCATCAGCAGACGGCCGTTGGCCGCGGCGTAGGAGGTACCCCACTGCGCTGCCGGGACGTCCGCGAGCTGCGACCAGCTGTCGGTGCCCGGGTCGTAGGCGTAGGAGTGGACGACGTCGTTCTCGCTGGCGCCCAGTCCGCCGGCGCAGTAGATCTGGCCGTCGATGGCGCCGCAGGCCTCCCACGAGATGGGCTCGGGGTAGGCGGCGATCTGGGACCAGCTGTCGGAGCCCGCGTCGTAGACGCCGGCGTCGGTCGTGCCGCAGAAGTCCGCGCCGCAACCGCCGATCATGTACAGCTTGCCGTCCAGGACGGCGGTGCCGGAGCCCGCGTACGGCTTGGGCGCGGACGCACCGGTGGTCCAGCTGTCCGACTGCGGGTCGTAGATCTCCAGCTTGGCGTCCGGGGCGCCCGAGGGGCCCCAGCCGCCGACGGCGTAGAGCTTGCCGTCGATGAACCCGTGCGCGGGGTCCTCACGGGTGTCGGACGCGGAGGCCAGCTTCGTCCAGCTGCCGGCGACCGGGTCGAGGACGTAGAGGTCCTTGACGTCGGCCGAACCGTTGTAGCCGAAGGCCGAGTAGACCTTGCCGTCCAGCGAGTCGACGGCGTTGTCCATGAGGGCGCCCGGCAGGTCCGGGGCCGTCTGCCAGGTGTCGTCGGCCGGGGCCGCCGCCGGGCCGGCCTTGGCGCCCGCCGCGTGGGCCTTGCTGGACAGCGGGTTGAAGTCACCCTTGACGGTCTGCAGGGCGGCGCCCTTGGCCTGTTGGGTGAACCCGCCGGACTGCTCGCCGAGCTTGACCGTGGCGGCGGCGCCGCCGGTGTTCTTGACGGTCAGGTTCTGCGTCTTGGAACCGCCCCAGGCGACGGTGGCGGAGACCGAGGCCGGAGTGATGGTGACCTTGCCGGCCTTGAGCTTGAAGTTCGCCTGGACGGCGCTGTCGGCCCCGACCTTGACGTTCTTGCTCAGGGAGGTGTACTTCGCCTTGGCCGCCGTGAAGGGGTGGCTGCCGAAGGCGGTCGAGATGAACGAGTAGAAGCCGTCGGAGAGGTTCGGGTCCTCGGGCGTGGCCGTCGTGGTGGTCTTCTCGGACGGCTTGTCCTGGCTGGTGACGGTGGCACCCACGACGCCCGTACCGGTGTTGGCGTCGGTCACGGTGCCCACGACCAGGCCGGCGGGGACCGCGGTCAGCTGCCGGTCGCCGACGAAGACGTCGTCGACCGCCCACCACCAGCCGAAGCTGCCGGCGAAGTGGAAGCGCAGCTGGACCTCGGACTTGCCGGCGAAGTCGGCCAGGGAGGCCTCGATGCGGTCGCCGGTGACGTCCGCGCCGGGCGACCAGACCTTGGTCCAGTGCTCGCCGCCGTCCGAGGTCGCCTCGAGGGCCGCGGACTGGCCGCTGTACTGCTTGTACTCGGTGCTGAAGGCGACCTCGGGGTCGTTCTTGCCGGTGAAGTCGTACACCGGGCTGAGCAGCGAGCTGTCCTGGACGGCGCCGCCGCCGAAGTGGTCGCTGTCGATGACGGCGAACGCGCCTTCACCGCCGGTGTGGTTACCGCGGTCACCGGGGTCGTCGAACTGCCAGCCACCGGTGGTGTCGTCGGCGTTGACCACCTTCCAGCCGGCCGGCGGGGCGTCGGTGGCGTCGAACGGCTCGGTGGTGCCGGTCACGTCGACGCGGTATCCGGGCGTGTTCGCCGTCCAGGAGTCGGCCGGGACCGCGAGGCCGACCGTCTGCGGGGAGTCGCCGACGGTGATCTTCTTGCTGACGGTCTTGTAGCCGGGCGTCGCCGAGGCGACGTGCAGCGTGTAGGAGTGCCCCTGGGGCAGGTCCATGCTGTACGAGCCGGTCGCGGGGTCGGTCCAGACCGTTCCGGGCACGCCGTCCGCGGTGATCTTGGCGTAGAGCGGCCAGCCGTGGCCGGAGCCGTCGCTGACCTTGCCTGCGACGGTCTGGCTCGGCACCGGGGAGAGGGTGAAGTTCTTGGTGACCGTGGCGTCGTCGTCGACCACGACCCCGTCGGCCGAGCCCCCGGCGTAGCCGAACGCCTCGACGGAGACGTCGTAGGTGCCGGTGGGCACGGTCAGGGTGTAGGAGCCGGCGGCGTCGGTGTGGGTGATGCCGGTGCCCGCCGTGACCGTGGCACCGCTGACGGCCTTGCCGGTGGTGCCGTCGGTGACGGTTCCGGAGATCACGCCGTGCGCGCCGGTGCGGAACGCGGTCAGGCCGGCGGGCGTGCCCAGGCCGGTCGGGCCGTCGAAGCCCTCCGCGCCGTTGCACAGGTACGACGGGGAGCAACTGCCGTTGCTGCCGGTGGTGATGTCGTTGATCCCGGTCCCGGCCGCGTACGGGTACGCGTTCGGGTACGAGCCGGCGGCGGGGGTGCCGGCGGCCGCGTACACCGAGGCGATGATGGGCGACGAGACGCTGGTGCCGCCGTAGACCGCCCAGCCGCCGTGGCCGTAGGTCTGGTAGACCGCCACGTCCTCGGCGACGGCCGAGACGTCGGCCAGCGCACGGTTGTCACAGCCGGTGTCGTGCTGGAAGGCGGGCTTGGGCTCGTACAGCGAGCAGCCCGAACCGGCCAGGCTCCAGGCGGACTCGGTCCATCCGCGCGTGGTGGACGGGGCGCGGGTCAGCGTGGTGCCGCCGACCGCGGTCACGTACTGCGAGGCCGCCGGGTAGCTGACGCCGTAGCCGTAGTCACCGGTGGACGCGGTGATCGCGACGCCGGGGTGGTTGTAGTGGGCGTCGAGCACGGTGGTCTCGGACGGGTCCTCGCCGTTCCCGCCGCGGTAGTCGGTGCCGTAGGAGTTCGACACGTACTTCGCGCCCATCGCGACCGCCTGGTCCACGGCGGCGGAGAGGTTCTCGAAGCTGTTGTCGTCGGCCTCGACCAGCAGGATGTGCGCGTTGGGCGCGGCCGCCGACACCATGTCGACGTCGAGCGAGATCTCACCGGCCCAGCCCGGGTCCGGCTCGGGGTAGTCGGTGCCGCCGCGCTGGTCGACCTTGCGGAAGCAGCCGTTGTCCGTGGTGCAGGCCGGCAGCCCGAACTGGGCACGGTAGACGGCGAGGTCGGATTCCGCGGTCGGGTCGTCGAAGGCGTCCACGATCGCGACGGTCTGTCCGGCGCCGCCGTCGGCCGGCAGGTTGTAGGCGCTCTGCAGGTCGGCCGCTCCGTAGCCGGACGGTGTGTCCGCGGCCGGCACCAGGCCCTTGACCGGCTTCACGTCGGTGCGCCGCAGGGCGAAGCAGCTGAAGTGGCCGGGCTTGGCCGTGTCGCAGGTGGGTTCGAAGGAGCGGCGGACGCCGTTGGCCGCGGCGGAGTTCGCTCCCGCGGCACCCGCGGCTAACGCCGGTGCCTGTATGCCGAGCACCGCCATGGCGGCGGCACCGAGGACCGCGAGGCCTCTGTTCACCGTCCGGCGGAGGGGGTGGGGGGTACTTGCTGGTCTGCGCAACGTGACTCCCATGCGTGCTTGCAGGGATCGCGAGCCGTGTACGGCTCCTGGCGGCGGCGAACGTCCGAGCATTCGCCGGAGCCCATTAGCGTGTTGGGTTCTGTTCATGTCAATAAGGAGCCTGAGGCGACGAATGTGACCCAACGTCACAACGCGAGTGCGCAATGTGCGCGACGCGTAGCGGCTTTTTGATGTTTTGGGCGAAACGGATGTTCCTTTCGTGTTCGTTGAGTGAACGCCGCGCTTCCCGTGTTCGAAACTGTTCACTGGGCGTATCGGGGGCGTGAATACGACACGCGACGCAAAGCCGCCAGCACCAGCAGAGCCCCGGAACAGCCGCCCCGACGGGCATCCGCGCTGGTCAGCCCGGCCCTGCGGGAGCAACTCGGCGACGCGGGGGCCCCGCTGGGCCGCGAAGCACCTTTGCCGGCCCTTGACCTGCCCGTCCTCCCCCTCCCCCACCCGTCGGGGGCTCCGGCGGCGTCCCGCCAACCGGCCGGGTACGGGTGAGGAACGCGGACGCCGCGTCGGGACCCCACCCCTCCCCGGCGCGGCTGAGCGGCTCTCCCGCCGCCCTCGCGGGACCCCCGCAACCGACGTGGCCGCCCCTCACTCGCCAGGATCAAATCGCCTCGAGCTCGATGATCTTGAACTGGAGTCCCGTGGCGGTGACGGCCGTGCGCCGCCACCCGGACGCGGCGAACAGCGCGTCGAACTCGGGGAGATCGCGCTCCTGCCCCGGCAGCATCGCGAGCATGTGCATGTCCGCAAGGGGCTCGAAGCCGGGTGCCCCGATCTCCCCGATCACGTTCTCCACCACCACCGCCCGCGCGCCCGGCCGCGCGGAGGCGCGACAGTTGCTGAGGATCGTGACGCAGTCGGCGTCGTTCCAGTCGTGCAGGACCATCTTGAGGAGGTACAGGTCGGCCGGCGGGACGGACTCGAAGAAGTCGCCGGTGACCGCCGTGAAGCGGTCGGCCAGTCCCTGCTTCTCGGCGGAGGCCAGGGCGGTGGCGGTGGCGTGGGGCAGGTCGAGGCTCTCCCCGCGCAGTTCCGGGTTCGCCAGCATGAGGCCCTGCACCAGCGCCCCGGTGCCGCCGCCGACGTCGACCGCGACCGCGCTGCCGGTGGTGTCGAGCGCCCGGGCGAGGTCGCGGTTCAGCTGCTCCGACATGCCGGACATGGCGACCGAGAAGAGTTCCGCCTCGGCGGGGTGGTCGCCGAGGTAGGTGAAGAAGTCCGTGCCCAGCGCGCTTTCGATCTGCGTGCCGCCCTTGCGGACAGCCTCGGGAAAACGCTCCCAGGCACGCCAGTGGGAGGGCCCCGCCCACGTCAGGGCCACCTCCCGCAGCGTGTTCGGCACCCCGGTAAGGAGCAGCTCGCTCAGGGGGGTGCCGGAGAACCGGCGCCCGCCCTGGTGGGCCACCAGGCCGAGCGAAGCGCAGGCGCGCAGGAGCCGGTAGGTCGTCGCGGGGTCGCTGGCCTCCCGTTCCGCGATCTCCCCGGCGTCCAGGGGTCCGTCGGCCAGGTGGTCGGGGAGGGAGAGGTCGACGGCGGCCCGGACGATCTGGGTGACCCAGTAGCCGCTGAGCATCTGCATCAGGACACCGGCGTTCGCGGCCTCGGTGGGCGGGTTCTGGGGATTCTCGGTCATCGGCAAGCACACCCATCGGCAATGGATTGGTTCAACGGTCAACCAAATGTAACCCGGTCCGGGTCGCCGAACGCGTGCCCGGTACATCAAAAGGGCCTGGTGCCGGACCGTTCAGCGCCGCGTCGGTGAAACGTCCCCGGCGGTTCACCGGCAGGTCCTGCGCGGACGTCCCGGCACGGGGGCCGGACACGGTGGCCGGCGACCGGCAGGGGCACCCGCCGGGTACCTCGGCGGGCCGGAGGAAAGCGGGGGCGGCGCTGTCCCCGTGGTGCCGCGAACGGCCGGGCGGCGTGCCACGAGGCCCGGTGCGACGGGCCCCGACGGCCAGTGCGACAGGCCCCGACGGCCCCTCCAGGCAGCCGAGATGGCGGCGTTGTCAGACCGCCGCACTACACTCACGGCGCGTGGTTCCTCCTGCCCACCGTGCCGCCGTTGCGCGTTCGGGCGCGGGGAGCCGGACACCTCTGCGTCCCCTCCGGGGGCGGCGATGCCGGAACACCCACCGCTCGGCCATGTGACGTGACGTCACCACCGGTCGGCCGGTGGGCCGTGGCCACGCCGCCGCCGCGGGTCGCCGAACTGTCCGTGGTTACACGAAGAAGGGAAAGAAAGTGAACACCGAGAAGGTTGCAGCCCGACGTCTCACGGCCGAGGAGGTTTCGGAGCTGGGCCTCCAGGACGAGATCTTCGTCCAGGCGGAGATGGAAGAGCTTCGGCTCGACTGCTTCGCACCGGCGACGCTCACCAAGTCGGGCAAGAATTTCGAGGGCGGATCCTTCACCGCGAGGACCGTCTTCGGCGACGAGGTCCACGTGCTGCCGGACGACGCCGAAGAGCGCGGCATATGGGTCGCGGACAAGGCGGGTGAGGAGATAGAGGTCCTGCAGAGGGCCGGCGTCCTCCTCAACCTCGCCCTCTTCGTGCCCAACGGGAACGCGGAGTCCCTGGCGTCGCTCTACGCCGCCGCCCGGGAGGCGTTCGGCGCGGGGATCGTCCAGCGCTGGAACGAGGAAGTCGTCGCGGTACCGGACGTCAAGGTCGACCTCTTCGAGGAGCCGGCCCGCGGGCGGAAGGGGGGCACGGGCGGCCAGAACCGCGACCGCCGCGCCCTGGACATCCACCCGACCCGCGTGCGCTTCATGGAGGCCAGCGCAGGCTGGAAGTTCGTCCTCGAGGTGCACAAGGAGCACGTCGACGACACGCCGACGATCTGACGACGGCACAGCACAACGCCCCCTCCCGCCGGAGGGGGCCCCGTCGTGCGCGGAGCCCCCGTCGTGCGCGGAGCCCCCGTGGCGTCAGGCGATGCCGCCGTTCAGCGTGAGGTCGATGGCGTTGGCCAGCGGGTTCTCCAGCAGGAAGACGCAGCCGTCGACGACGTCCGCCATGGTGCCGAGCCGACCGGTGAGCGTCATCTTCCGCGCCGTGTCCTGCAGGTGCTCGTTGTCCACGACGAAGGGGCTGTCCACGATGGCCCACGGGTGCAGCGAGTTCACCCGCACCGGGGCCAGTTCGACGCTCAGCGTCCGCACCAGGCCCTGCACGGCGGCGTTGACCGCGGTCAGCGTCGTCGAGCCCGGGTACGGAACGTCCTTGGCCATGCCGCCGAACAGCAGGACCGAGGCGTCGGCGGACATCCGGGGGTGCAGCGCGGCGACCACCGCCGTGTAACCGACGATCTTCGTCGTGGCCAGGGTCGTCGCCTTCACCACGTCGTAGGCACCGGTGGTGTTCATGTCGCGGACCATGCCGACCAGGGCCAGGCGGTCCACCTGGCGCACCGGTTCGAGCGCGGCGGCGATGCCGGCCGGACGGCTCAGGTCCAGCGCGAGGCCCGTGACCGTACCGCCGGTCTCCTTCGCGAGTTCCGCCGCCACCGTCGTGGCACGCTCCTCGGTGCGTCCGGTGATCAGGACGTCCGCGCCCCGCCGCGCGTACTCCGCGGCCAGTGCCCGCCCCGTGCCCTGCGTGGCTCCGACGACGACTACCGTGCTCATCTCTGCTCCCCTTGCGGTCTGCGAGAGCCGCCTGCTCTCACACCACCCAGACGCTCGCCGGCCCCCGCAGGTTCTGCGCCCGCGGCGACCGGCCTCGTGTTCCCGCCCGGGCCCGCGCCGGGGAGGCCGCCCGCGCCCTCGGCCCGCTGCTCAGGTCCGCCGCCCGTCGCCGGCCGGCCGGCGAGCAGTCTCAGGGCGTCCTCGGCGGCGGTCCCCGGGGGCGCGCTGTAGACGACGACGCTCAGGCCGCTGCCGTCCGGCAGGCCCATGGTCTCCTGGTCGAGTTCCACGTCGCCGACGAGCGGGTGGTGGAGGCGCTTCGTGCTCTCGCGGAAGACGTGGACGTCGTGGGACCCCCACAGCACGCGGAAGGAGTCGCTACGGGTGGAGAGTTCGCCGATCAGGTTCGTCAGTTCGCGGTCATGGGGGTGCCTGCCGGCCTCGACGCGCAGCGCGCCCACGGCGAAGCGGGCCATGCGCTCCCAGTCGGCGTAGAACCGCCTGGCCTCGGAGCTGAGGAAGGCGAACCGGGCGACGTTGGCCCCGCAGGCCGGGTCGGCGTACATCGGCGCGTACAGGGCGCGGCCCAGCGCGTTGGCGGCCAGGGTGTCGAGGCGGTCGTTCATCACGAACGCCGGCATGCCCGGCATCCCCTCGACGATGCGGGCGACGCTCGGCCGCACCGCCGGCCGTGCCTCGCGACGGCGCGCCGCGGGCGCCGGGCCGGCGGCGCGGGCGAGGTCGTACAGGTACATCCGCTCCGTGTCGTCGAGCCGCAGCGCCCGGGCGAGGGCGTCCAGCACGCTGTCGGAGACGCCTTTGAGGTTGCCGCGCTCCAGACGCGTGTAGTACTCGACGCTCACCCCGGCGAGCGTGGCGACCTCTCCCCTGCGCAGCCCGGGCACCCGGCGCTGCCCGTACGTCGGCAGACCCGCCTGCTCCGGAGTCATCCTGTCCCGTCGGGAGCGGAGGAAGTCGCCGACTGCGTCCCGGTTGTCCATGGGAACAGCGTAGGCACGCCGGGCTGGGCGTGGGGATCCCTGCCGGTACCCCTCACGGCGGGGACTCCCCCGTCCCGGCCGTCCGTCGTTGCATGGTGTCCGCCCGGATCCCCCGGGAGCCGGACCCGGCAGGGGCCCGGCCGCAGGACGAGCACGAGCGAGAGGACACACGAGATGAGCAACGGCAGCGACACGACGGCGCAGGGCCCCGCGGACGTCGTGCGGGGGCTGTACGACGCGTTGGGCAAGGGCGATGTGGCGGGTGTCCTGGCCCGGCTCGCCCCCGATGTGGTCGTCGACGAGCCGGCCCAGCTCCCCTACGGCGGTGTGCACCGGGGACGCGAGGCGTTCGCCCGGTCCGTCCTCGGCGTGATGGCGGGCCACGCCGTCGTCGCCATCAGCGCCGCCGAGGTGTTCGAGGGCCCGGCGGGCGTCGTGGGCACGCTCACCGGAACGCTCACGGCCCACACCACCGGTGAGGTGTTCCCGCTCACCATGGTCGAGATCCACCAGGTCGAGGACGGCACGGTCCGCGGGATCGACGTCTACACCAAGAACCCCCACGAACTCGCCGCGTTCTACGCGCGGGCCGCGGCGGGCACCCCCCGCTGACGAACGCCGCCCCGGCAGGGTCAGGGGCGCGACCACACCTGCAGCGGGGCCCCGTCGTCGGCGGTGGTGCACCAGGTGCCGTCACCGAGCGCGGTGGGGAGGCCGGTCACCGGCACGGAGTACGTGACGTGCCGGGGAGCGCGTGCCCCCGAGGTGTCGGTCAGCCAGTGCCGGCCCTCTCCCCACTCCTCGTCGCTCTCCACGGTGGAGGTGATGACGTCGGTCTCGTCGAGGAAGCCGCCCGCGTAGTCCCAGTAGGGCTCGGCCTCGTCGTTGTCGGGCTCGGTGCCGGGATGGCGCGCGACGGCCGACGCGGCGTCCAGTTCCGAGAGGACGGAGCCGTCCGCGGCGTCGAGGACCACGAGGAGGTCCTGGTCGTGGGTGACCGTCAGCAGACGACCGCCGGAGGGGCTGACGCCGGTCAGCACCAGGTCCCGGCCGCCGAAGTCGTCCAGCGTCAACCGCCGCCCGTCCCAGCGGCCCCAGCGCAGCGGCGCACCGTCCTGTCCCTCGCCGATGCTCAGGCCCATCTGCGCCGGGTCGGGGTGGGGCACGTGCACGCTGCCGGCGGCCGCCGCCCGGGCGTCGGCGCGGGCCAGCACCGTCCCGTCGTGGGGGTCGAGCACCAGCCATTCGTCCAGGGTGTCCGCGTCCGGCACGCCCGGGGCGAGCGGTCCCCGCACATGGGCCCAGAGCAGCTTCCCGTCCGCGGAGAAGCCCGCCGAACCGCTCTCGGGGTGACGGTGGTCCCGCTCGCCGGCGTACTCGTCGAACGACCGGTGCATCTCCAGGCAGGCCCCGTACCAGCAACCGTGGCGCACCTCCCACCGGACGCCTCCCCCGGGCTCCACGGCCCGCACGGCGTGCGTCCCGGTGAAGACGGCCAAGCTCCCGTCCGGTGCCACCGTCGACGATCCGAAGCGGCGCGGCCACGGTGCGGGGAAGCGGGCCGTCTCGCCCCCGATCCGGACGGGGTCGTCCTCCAGGGCGTGGACGACGAGTTCGTCCTCGCGGCGCTGCAGGAGCATGCGGCGGCCCGGCACGCCGAGCACCTCCAGGGCGTCGGCGCGGTCTGCCGGATAGGGGACGGCGAGCGTGGCGACAAGGCGGGCCTGCAAGGACATCGGGTCCTCCTGTACGGCGGTGAGGTTCCGCGAACCCTATGTCACACCGCCGACAGGGAGTCCGCGCCGGCGCCCCCGGGCTCAGGGGGCGGCGGGCCAGGGGACGTCGGTGGCCACCGGGGCGGTGTAGTCGACGCCCGGCACGGAGAACCCGTAGAGGCGCCGGACTTCGTCGTGGAACCAGTCGAGGTCGGCGAGGCCGGGGATCGCGCCGGTGGCCCGCCAGCGTTCGGCCACGGCCGCCTGGCCATGTCCGCCGGGCCTCTCGCCGCTCTACGGGCCGTGCAGCGCCACGGCCAGGACGGCCGGGTCCCGCCTCCCCGGCAGCGGGACGAAGCCGTGCCGGGCCAGGTCGGCGGTCGTCTCCGCCCTGGTGGCGGGCCACATCCAGAACGTCTCGGTGTGCTCGCGCAGCACCCGCCGCGGCTCGCGCACCCAGTAGTCGAAGCGGGTGCGGATGCGGTTCCCCTCGGCCGACATCACCAGCCGGCCGCCGTAGAGGTGGCCTCCCATGCGCTGTTCGGGGTAGACGCGCACGACGTCACGGACGGGGAGCCGCGCGGGGGGCAGTTGGAGGATCAGGGTGCCGCCCGGCACGAGGGCCCGGGCGACGGCCGGCCACAGTTCGCGCCGGGCCGCGGGCGGCACGGCGGCGACCGTGTTGTGGCACACCGCCACGTCCGCCACCGACCGCAGCCCCGCCTGCCGGAGCGTGCTCGGGTGCACGGAGACCCTTGCCCGCAGTTCGGCAGGCAGCATGGCCAGCCGCGTCATCAGGGGCCCGCGCATGGCGCGGGCGGGCTCGACGGCGTGCACCCGCACACCCGACTCGGCGAGGCTCATCACCGTCACACGGCCGGTGCCGGCGCCGATGTCCAGGACGCCCAGGCGGGCGCCGGCCACGTCCCGGGCGTAGAGGCGGTGCACCCACCGTTCGTCCTGCCGGGCCTGGAGGACGTCGTAGAACTCGGCGCTGACCGCGTAGTCGTCGTCCCCAGCGGCCGGGGCCGGCGGGGCGTCCGCAGGCGCCGCGGAGGACCTCTCGGCAACCAGGGTGAACCTCTCCTTCGACGGGGCGTGTTCCTGGGGGTGGTCGGGGGTCAGTCGGTGGCGCGGCGGTGGGCGAGGCGCGGAACCTGCGGGGGCTCGGTCAGCCAGCCGTGCACCCGCGCGTGCAGGTGGTGCGGGGCCGCCGCGGTCCGCCGCAACGTGCCGAAGGCCAGCGCGGCGCCGACGGCCAGCAGGCCGGCGCACAGGGGCATCGCCCTGCTGTACGACGCGTCGAAGGCCGCGGCCGAGCGGTAGGCGTCCGGGCCCATCCCCGCCAGCAGCGGCAGCGCCGCCACGGCGACCAGCCCGGAGGCCCTGGCAGCGGTGTTGTTGACGCCGCTGGCCAGCCCGGCGTCCGCGGACCCGACCGAGGACAGCAGCGTCACGGTCAGCGGGGCGACCAGGACGACCATGCCGGCGCCCATGACCAGCAGGGCGGGCAGGACGTCCCGGACGTACGAGGCTCCGGGGCCGACCCGCAGCATCATCAGCATGGCCGCACCGCAGACCAGCGGACCCACCGTCAGCGGGAGCCGCGGTCCCAGCCGCTTGGCGAGCGCCCCGGAGGAGGACGAGAACGCCAGCATCACCACCGTGTTCGGCAGCATGGCCGCACCGGCCGCCGGCGCCGAGTACCCGACGACGATCTGCAGGTGCAGGGCGGTCAGGAAGAAGAAGCCGCCCATGGCCGCGTAGACGCACACGGTGATCAGGTTGACCGAGGTGAACTGCCGCGAGGAGAAGATCGACAGGGGCATCATCGGGTTGTCGCTGCGCCGCTCGACGAGGACGAAGGCGGCACCCGCCAGGACGCTTCCCGCGGCCGCGGCGACGGCCGCGGGACCGCCGTCGCGCGCCTCGGTCAGCGCGTAGGTGGCGAGGGCGAGCGTGAGGGCGCCCAGGGCCGCACCCGGCACGTCGAAGCCGAGGTGACGGCGCGCTGGGGCACCGGCGGTGGCGGCCGGCCGCACCGCCCTGCCCACCGACTCCGGTACGTGGCGCAGCGCGACCGGCGCGCACAGAACAGCCAGCGGAACGGTCAGCAGGAACGTCCAGCGCCAGCCGGGACCGTCCACCAGCCAGCCGCCCAGGAACGGGCCGAGGGCCGCGCCGATGCCGCCGAAACCCGACCACAGGCCGACGGCGCGGGGCTGGTCGTCGGGGTGGAAGGAGGCCTCGATGATCGCCAGCGACCCGGGGGTGAGCAGGGCCCCGCCGACGCCTTGCAGGGCGCGGGCGGCGATGAGCGTGCCGGTGCCGGGGGCCAGACCGCACAGCAGGGAGGCGACCGCGAACCACACGGCGCCCAGGACGAAGATCCGGCGCCGCCCGAAACGGTCCCCGAGGGAGCCGCCGAGCAGGATCAGCCCCGCGAGGGTGAGCATGTAGCCGTTCACCGTCCACTGCAGGGCAGGCAGTTCGGCGTCGAAGTCGGCGCCGATGCGGGGCAGTGCGACGTTGGTGACCGTCGAGCCGAGCTGGACCACGCCGGTGCCCAGCACGGTGGCGAGCAGGATCCACCGGCCCCGGGCACTGGATGTGCGGATGGCGGGCTGGGCGTCGACGGGTGGGGTGGGGGCGGCGGTGCGTGCCGTGGCGTCTCCTCGCGTCGGCCGCGGGCGTGGACGCGGGCGGTCCGTCATCGAGGTCCTCCGGGTGCGGTGCGTGGGGGGCGGTGGGCGCCGTGACCGGCCGGGACGGGGCGGGGCGCGGTAGCTATGACCGCGCGGTGCCCCGGGGTGTGACACCGCCACGGCGCGGGGTCGCGGGGACCTGCCGGACGCCGCGGGGCTTCCCACGGCCGCTGTCGCCGGGCCCTTCGGGCGCATCGCGTGAACCGCCCCGGCCGCCCTCGTCCAGCGGGGCGGCGGTTCGGCATCCCGGCGCGGGAGCCCGGGCCGGCCCGGATCGCCGAGCGGGAAGGCCCTGTGCGCCCCGGGGCCGCGATCCGCGTCGTCGGCCATGGTCGGCGCATCGTCGGGGCGACCGGGGTGAGGCCCGCTGCGCCGCGTACGGCAGGCAGCTCCGGGGCTCCACCGCGACGGGTGGGCGTGACCGCCGTGCCACGGCCGGTTGCGCCGGGTCAGGGGACCGGCGTGGCCGCCGAGGTACTGCCGGGGCCTGCCCTCACGGGTCGTGGGCCCGCTCCTGGACGCGGAAGTCGCCGCCTCGTCCGTGCCCATTGCGGCCCCCGAGGAAAGCGGGCCCGGTCCGTGCCACGGCGGTGAACGGGTCCGGCGTGACGCCGCCGGGCCCGTTCTCGGCCTCACCGGGTGGTCGGCCGGTCGTCACCCGCCGCTGCGGCCCCAGCGGGCGGCGCCGTCACCGTTGTCCTGCAGCCTGCCGTTCGCGGCCTTGGCGACGGCGGTGCCGCGCGCGAGCTGGAAGGCGGCGACCGGGTCGGGCTTGCCGGTCCACGGTTCCGCGCCGCACCAGGGGCCGATGAGCCGGAACTGCTCGAGCGCGGCGTCGTAGTCGCCGTTCTCGCCCAGGTAGTGCGCGAGCAGGTGGCGCAGGGGAGGCAGTTCGCGGGCGTCCCCGGGCACCTGGCCGAGCGACCGGGTGACCTCCGCCAGGAAGCGCTTGACCTTGGCCGTGGTCACGGACGCCATGGCGCCGTGGCGTTCGGTCAGTTCGGACAGGGCGTGCAGGTAGATGCCGGCGAGGGGGCTGCCTTCAGGGGCGCTGCGCACGGCACGCTCGGCGAAGTCCATCATCTGCTTGTCGGTGCCGCACCACTTGGCGCACCAGTACTGCAGGGCCTGCCAGTGGCCCGCGTAGTGGTGCGGGGCGCGCTCGACGAGGCCCTCCCACAGCGGCTGGAACTGCATGCCGCGGTACTTCAGGGCGCGCGCGGTGGTGATCATGACGACCCACGGCCCGGGGTCGCGGGGCGCGAGCCCGGCGGCGTGCCGCGCGGCCTCCATGGCGGCGGGCAGCATCTGCTTGAAGCGGCGCATGCGGTAGGACGGGACCTGGTTCGCGTACCCGGCTCCCCGGGTCTCCCAGGCACGGTGCACGAGCAGTTGTGCGTGGAGGGTGGCGGCGTCCCCGTTGTCCGGGTCGTTGCGGCGCCACTCGTCCAGCCAGTCGTCGTCCTCCCCGGCGATCTCCTGCAGCAGTTCCAGCCGGTGCCAGCGCTCGTCCCACTCCTCGCCCGCGCGGTCGACGTAGGCGGCCGCCGTGCGCCAGTCGCCGCCCCACGCGGCGTCCGCGACCGCCTGCATCTCGTCGATCCGGTGAGCGGGCAGGTGCGGCCCGGCCCGCCGGGCGTCGAGCATCGCGACGGGCACCATCCCGTACTCGGTGGGGTCGAACCGGGTGCGGACCCACCGCTCGAGGCGGGCCTTGTGGACGGGGGCGAGGAGGTTCATCACACCGGAGATCATGCGGACGGCGGTCACCTGGGGCAACCCCTTAACCCCCGGCCCCGGCGGGCTCGTCGCCGCGTGCCCGGAGGCGGTGGAGACGGGCGGGCGGATGCTCGACCGGCAGGCCGGGGCGCCAGGTGGTCAGGCACTGGGCACTGGGGACGAACAGGCCGTCGGGAAGCCGGTCGAGCGGCCACCACCGCCAGTCGCCCACGCTCTCGCCGGGCTGGTCACCCGGCTCGCCCTCCCACGCGGTGACTACCGCGACGGCCGTCGCCCGTACCGTGCCCTGGACCTCGTCGAGGAGCAGCCCGAGCAACTCGACGTCCTCCTCGCGCACGACGCAGCCGGTCTCCTCCCGCACCTCGCGGACGGCGGTGCCCGCCAGCGACTCGCCCGGCTCCACCGAACCCCCGGGCAGCTCCCACGTACCCAGCCGGTGCCTGCCGAGCAGCAGACCGCGGGGGCCGTGGAGGATCGCCCCCACACCGAGGGCGGTGTTCGGCGGCGGCGGACCGGCCGTGCGGGGACGGCTGGTGACCTGGGTGCGCCGGCGCGCGTGGTAGAGGCGGCAGGAGGTGGGGACGTCCTCCTCCGGCGCGTCCAGGGTGTCGATCCGCTCGACGACCAGGCCGTGCTCCTCCAGCAGGTCGCGCCACAACTCCGGGGCCAGGACCCACATCCGGACGGTCAGTCGTCCGCCGCCCGCCAGCGGCAGGATCTGCGGGCGTGCCGTGACGGTGTCCGAGGGGCCTCGGCCGTCGGAGTCGGTGTGCAGGACCGAGAACACGAGCCTGCCGCCCGGGAGCAGCGCGTCCGCGACGGCGGGCAGCAGCCGGCGCGGGTCGATGTAGGCGAAGCCGTGGACGGAGTAGAGGACTTCGTAGGGATCGGCCCGGCGCAGGTGGTCGACGGCGTCCGCCAGGACCAGGCGCAGTCCCGGCACGCCGGCGTGGCGTGCGGTGGCGCGCTCGTGCTGGGTGGGCGAGGCCTCGACGGCGTCGACGAGGGCACCGTGCGCGAGGGCGAGATGGGCGGCGTGCCGGCCCAGGCCCGAGCCGAGGTCGGCGACGCGCCGGCCCCGTACGTCGCCCAGGACACCGGCGCTGTGGGCGTCCGCGCCGTGGGCGTCCGGCCAGAACCCCCAGGAGATGCCCTGCGCGTCGGGGACCTCGGTGGCCCTCGCCAGGTGGTGGGTTCCGTAGTCGGTCCAGGCACGCGCGTTCGTCGCTTCGGGATGGTCCACGGTGGAGTCCTTCCCCCTCGCGGGGGACGTCGATCAGGGAACGGTGCCCTCCGGATCCACCGCGGGGGCGAGGGCCCGTTCCAGCAGGTCGTGCAGGGACGGAAGCCGTTCGATCCAGTCCGGTGCCCGCGACACCCTGGCGAACTCCGCCGATGCCTGCCGGGCCCCCAGCGCGTCGAGCCAGCGGCTCTGCGCGGCGAGGATCCGGCGGGCCTCGGTGGCCGCCGGGTCCGGGTCCGAGGGGACCGCCGGGCGGATCAGGGGCACGAGTTCCTCCACGGCCTCCCACATCATCGGCAACACATCCGGCGCCGTCGCGGCGTCGGGCGGCTCGACGCCCTCGACCAGTCCCGTCACCGTCCGGACGAACCGCGTGCGGTGATCCGACCAGAGCTCCCCGCGCCAGGCGCGGTAGAGGCCTGCGCGCCGCGCCTGGTTCGCCTCCTCCAGGTCGCCGATGAGCGCCATGGCCGCGCCGTAGCGGCTGAACCCTTCCGCGACGGCCACGGGTCCGACGTCGCCGTCGTACCGGAACCTCCGGTAGGCCTCGATCGCCCTCCCCTTGGCCCGTGCGACCTCCACGTGGCCCCCGCGTGCAGTTCGCACTGGAGCAGGCGCATGAGCGGGACCTCCAGCGGCCCCGGGTCCTCGCGCCGTGCGCAGAGGACGATCGCGGCCTGCGCGTCGTCGATCGCGTGGCCGGGTTGCCGAGTTGCTCGTGGATGCAGGCCCGCCAGCGGTACCGGTCGACGGCCGCCGCGAGGGCACGCTGGTCGTCGGGCATGCGCCGGAGGATCTGCCGCGTGAGCAGGACGCTCCGGTCCACCGCCACCAACGCGTCGTGGTAACGGCCGTCGAGGTAGGCCCTCCCCGCCAGCTCACCCGCCCAGTTGGCCTCCTCGATCGTCCACATCAGGCGCCTGTCCATGCGGGCCATTCGACACCGCGCCGCACCCCACCGTCGATGGGTGTGCGTCCGGACCCGCGTGGTCGGGCGGTTCCGGCGGGGAGCGCACCTTTCCGGCAGCCTCGGAGCCTCCGCCACCCAACGCCCCAAGACATCCGACCTACTTGAGCCACATGACCCCGAACTCCCCACCACCGATGCCGAAATCACGAACCAAAAGGGCATAAGTGCAACAGGGGCAAGGGCAAAGGTCGGGTTAATCTGGTCGCAGCCGTTGACGCGGACGAAACAAGTTGATTATTTATGAATACTTTTTGTGGGCTCCTGCAACCCCCGGAAGGGAACCCTTGCCGTGTCCGCTTCTTCCCGCCGTGACTTCCTCCGCATCGCCGGCGCCACCAGCGGAGGTCTCGCCCTCTGGGGCGGTCTCCCGGCGTTCGCCGCGCACGCCGCTCCCGCCCGCCCGTCCAGCGTGGACTTCGTCCCGGAGGGCAAGGCCACGTCGCTCTGGTACCGGACGCCGGCCGACGAGGCGCACATCATCCAGGAGGCCCTGCCCGTCGGCAACGGCCGGCTGGGTGCCCTCGTCGGCTGCGATCCGGCGGACGACTTCCTCTACCTGACCGACGGCGCGTTCTGGACCGGCGGCCGCAACGACACCCTCACCGACGACGGCCAGCTCAACTACGGCCCCGACGACTTCGGCAGCTTCGGCCTGCTGGCCAAACTGCGCATCGCGCTGCCCGGCCACACCGCCGGGAAGGTGAGCGCGTACCGCCGCCAGTTGGACCTGAGCAACGGCGTGGTCTCCGCGACCTACCGGCACGAGGGCCATACCTACCGCCGCGAGGTGTACGCCAGCCACCCGGACGACGTGGTCGTCGTCCGGCTCACCGGCGGCCCGCACACCGGCACCGTCTCGCTGGCCGGTACCCACGGCGAGACCACCACGGGCGGGGGCGGGCAGCTCTCCTTCGCCGGGAAGCTCAAGAACGGCCTGCGCTACGCCGCCGCGGTCACCGCGGTCGGCAGCACCGGCCGGGTGAGCGTGGACGGCGACAAGCTGTCCTTCGCCGGTTGCCGTGAACTGCTGATCGTGGTCTGCGGCGGCACCGACTACTCCCCCGACGCGGCCAAGGACTTCCGCGAGCCGGGCACCGATCCCCTCGCCGTGGCCCGCACCAAGATCGCCGCCGCGGCGAAGGTGCCGGGGAGCGAGCTGCTGAAGACGCACGTCTCCGACTACCACCGGCTCTACAACCGGTTCACCATCGACCTGGGCGAGTCCTCCGCGCTGCAGCGGTCGCTGGACTCCTGGTCGCGCATAGCCGTGCGGTACACCGACGACTCCACGCCGGACCCGGAACTGGAGGCGGCCTACGTCCAGTACGGGCGCTACCTGACGATCACCGGCTCCCGCGACTGGCTGCCGATGAACCTGCAGGGCATCTGGGTGCACAACAACAACCCGGACTGGTACGCCGACTACCACACCGACATCAACGTCCAGATGAACTACTGGCTCGCCGACCCGGCGGGCCTCGGCGAGAACTCCCTGGCCCTCGCCCGCTACTGCGTGTCCCAGCTGCCCGTGTGGACCGACGTCACCAAGCGGCTCTTCAACAGCGACCGCAACCGGTTCCGCAACAGCTCGGGGAAGATCGCCGGGTGGGCGGTCGCGTTCTCCACCAACATCCACGGCGGCAGCGGTTGGGCCTGGCACCCCTCCGGCAACGCATGGCTGTGCAACTCGCTGTGGCGGCACTACGAGTACAGCCAGGACCGGGAGTACCTGGAGCTGATCTACCCCGTCCTCAAGGGCGCGGCGGAGTTCTGGCAGGCGCGGCTGATCACGACCACCGTCAAGGACGAGGACGGGACGTCGCGCGAGGTCCTGATCGACGACACCTCCTGGTCGCCCGAGCACGGCCCGGACGGGAAGGGCAACACCTACGGCCAGGAACTGGCGTGGGAGCTCTTCGAGGAGTTCAAGACCGCCTCCCGCGTGCTGCACCGGGACACCGGGATGGCCGCCGAGCTGGACGCCATGCAGGCCAGGCTCTACCTGCCCCGGGTGAGCCCGAAGACCGGCTGGCTCGAGGAGTGGATGACCCCCGACAACCTCGGCGAGGTGACGCACCGTCACCTGTCCCCGCTCATCGGCTTCTACCCGGGCGACCGGATCGCCGCCGACACCAGCTCGCCGGCGCTGCTCGAGGGCGTCCGCGCGCTGCTCACCGCCCGCGGCATGGACAGTTACGGGTGGGCGTGCGCGTGGCGCTCACTGTGCTGGTCCCGGCTGAAGGACGCCGAGAAGGCCTACCAGCTCTACCTGACGGTGCTGCGGCCGTCCATCACCAACAGCAACGGGACCTCGGCCAACTGGTTCGACATGTACAGCCAGGGCAGCTACACGATCTTCCAGATCGACGCGAACCTGGGCGGGGCCGCCGCCGCGCTGGAGATGATCCTCTACTCGCGGCCCGGCGTCATCGAGCTCCTGCCCGCGCTCCCCGAGGCCTGGGCGCCCAGGGGTTCCGTGACGGGCGTCGGCGCCCGCGGCGGCTTCGAGGTCGACCTCTCCTGGCGCGACGGCAAGGTGACCGAGGCGACCGTGCGCAGCACCGGCGGCACCACGACCGAACTGCGCGCGGGCGGCTTCCGCAAGCAGCTCACGCTCAAGCCGGGCAAGTCCGTGACGGTACGGATCCCCTAGCTCAGTCTCGTGCGGGTGCCGCGCTCCGGGAGCCCGGGGCGCGGCCCCCTCGCGGGTGCGTTTGCGAGGGCGGGAGGAGCGGAGGAGCATCGGTCTGGAGCCGTCTTGACCGGCGCCGTCGGCCCACGCCCGCGGCGCGAACGGACCGGGGACCGCCATGTGCGACACCACCCACGCAACCGCCGAGGACGCGGCTCTCTCCGCCCCGCGGCAGGCACCCGGCCGCGCCGTGGACCCGATCGCCCTCGAGCCCGTAGACGAGGTGCGGGTCACGATCCTGGTGGACAACACCTTCGACGCCCTGCTCGTCGGCGACGAACACACCACCAGGGCGGGAATGGGCCCCGCCTCCACCCCGGCCGGCCAGTTCGAGACGGGCCACACCGCCGTGGGCCTGATCGCCGAGCACGGCTTCTCCGCCCTGGTCACCGTCCGCCGCGGCGAGCGCGAGACCGTGCTGCTCTTCGACGCCGGCCTGTCGCCGTCGGGCCTGGTCACCAACGCCGACCGGCTCGCGGTCGACCTGGGGAGCCTGCGGGGCGTCGTCCTCAGCCACGGGCACTTCGACCACGCGGGCGGTCTCGCCGCCCTCGCCGGCCGGCTCGGCTCCCGCAGGATGCCCATGGTCGTCCACCCGCACGCCTGGACCCGGCGCCGCCTCCACACCCCGCAGAGCACCTTCGACATGCCCACCCTGAGCAAGAAGGCCCTCGCGGCGGAGGGGTTCGAGGTCGTCGAACGCACCCTGCCCTCCCTCCTCGTCGACGACAGCGTGCTCCTGACCGGAGAGGTCGACCGCACCACCGACTTCGAGCACGGCATGCCGGCCGCGCACCAGGCATGGCGCGGTGACCACTGGGAGCACGACCCGCAGGTCATCGACGACCAGGCGCTCGTGGTGCACCTCAGGGGCCGCGGCCTGGTCGTGCTGACCGGCTGCGGTCACGCCGGAGTCGTCAACATCGTCCGCCACGCACGGCGGCTCACCGGCGTGCCCTCCGTCCACGCCGTGCTGGGCGGCTTCCATCTGACCGGCCCCGCCTTCGAACCCGTCGTCCCTCCCACCGTCCGGGCGCTCACGGACCTCGGCCCGCACCTGATCGCCCCCGGGCACTGCACGGGCTGGCGCGCCCAGCACGCCCTCGCCGCGGCCATGCCCGACGCATGGGCCGCGAGCAGCAGCGGCACCACGCACCGCCTCACCGCGGCCTGACCCCGACCGGGCGGCGGCGCACCGCGACGGGAGGGCCGTGTGTCACACACCCCCGGCCACGCCGGTCGAACCTTGCGCAACGGTACGCGTCCCGGGCCGGCCCACCCGCCCGTGCGCCGCCCACGCGGTCCGGCCCCGTGCCGGACGCGCGGCCCGGGAACGCGCCTCACGTCGACGAAGGGTGACCAACGATGACGGCATCGCCCGCCGATCTCCCCGTGCCCGAGCACGGCCTGCTCCTCACGCACTTCCTGACCGTCCGGGACGTCGCGGTCTCCCGCCGTTTCTACACGGACGTCTTCGGCGGCGAGGTGGTGATGGAGGAGAACCCGGCGATCGTCAAGGTCGCCAACAGCTGGCTCATCATGAACCCCGGCGGCGGCCCCACCCCCGACAAGCCGGACGTGACCCTGGAGGTGCCGCAGAGCACCGAGCGGGTGTCCGGCTTCGTGAACGTGCGGGTCGCCGACATCGCCGCCTTCCACGCGCACGCCGTCGCCAAGGGCGCCCGCTTCCTGACCGAGCCCCTGGACCGCGGGTCCGAGCTGCGCTGCTACCTGCGCGACCCCGACGGTTACCTGATCGAGGTGGGTCAGTCCACGGGCCTGCTGCGCGGCGTCCTCGCCGAGCCGCCCGCGGGATCCTGACCCGGCCCGTCCCCCGCGCGCCTCACGGCACGGCCGTCTCCGGGGCGGCGCGGGGGACGGAGCCGTCCGCGGCGTCCGGGGACGCCGGCAGGCGCCGTACGGCCGGGACGCACAGCAGGGCGAGGGCGGCGGGCACCCCGATGACCGTCATCGCGTACAGCGTGGGCCGTACGCCGACCGCCTCGGAGACCGGGCCGGCGAGGGCGAGGCCCAGCGGCATGAGTCCGCTCGACAGCAGGTAGTCGTACGAACTCACGCGGGACAGGGCGGCCTCCGGCACGTGGGTCTGCAGCGCGGTCTCCCACAGGACGAAGAAGAGCGAGACGGCGATTCCGGTGACCGCTTCGAGGGCCGCGATCAGGGCGATCGACCCGCCGCTGCCGATGACGACCGCCTGGCAGGAGGCCACGGCGAGCGCCGCGGCGCCCAGGGCCAGCGGACGCGAGATCCGCAGGCGGTAGGCGCACACGTCCCCGGCGACGGCGCCGATGCCGAAGGCCGCGACCACCACCGACCAGCTCGCCGCGCCGCCCCACTCGTCCTCGGCGAGGACCGGGCCGAGCACGAACACCGACGGCAGCACGACGACGTGGTACACCGCGATGGCCGCCATGCCGGACCACACCCAGCTACGGCTGCGCACCTGCGCCCAGCCCTCGCGCAGTTGGGTGAGGAACGTCGCCGCGGCGGCGGCCGGCGCGGCCCCGGACCCCTCCGCCCCGGACCCCTCCGCCCCGGGCTCGGTCCCGCGAGGTCTGAGCCGGGCCAGGAACGCCGCGCTGACGGCGAAGGTGAGGGCGTCCAGGGCGAGTGCGCCGCCCGGTCCCACCAGGGCGATCAGACCGCCGGCCAGGGCGGGACCGACGACCAGCGAGGACGACTGGACGAATCCCCGCAGGGCGTTCGCCTCCCGCAGCCGGCCGGGCGCCACGACCAGCGGCAGCAGCCCGGTGGAGGCGGGCATGAAGAACGCGTCCGCCGTGCCGAAGACGGCCAGCAGCAGGACGAGGTACGGCACTTCGGCGGCGCCGGTCAGCAGCAGCGCGGCGATGACGGCCTGGGCGGCACAGCGCACGAGGTCGGAGAGGAGCATGATGCGGTGCCGCCGGAAGCGGTCCGCCCACACGCCGCCCACCAGGGTGAACAGCAGCGTCGGCACGAGCGCCGCGGCGGTCACCACTCCGACGTCGGAGGCGGATCCGCCCGCCGAGAGCACGGCGAAGGGCACCGCGACGAACGACACCCGGTCGCCCAGCACGGACAGGGACTGCCCGATGAACAGGCGGGCGAACTGCGGCTCGTCGCGCAGCACGCCGGGGACGAGGGATTTCACGCGACGACCGATCAGGGGCAGCGGGCGGACATGACGGGCAGCGCCCGATCGTAGGCAACCACGGCCCGCCGGTCACCTGAATTTCCCGAGGTCGCGGGCCGTGTCCCGGCGGACACCCGGCCGAAGTCTGTCGCCCTTGTGACATGGCCCAGTTGTGCCACGCGGGATCGCTGACAGCGCCTCCCGGTACGCCGGATGATTCCGAACGGCTCATGAACCGCGGTGGTACGAGGGGCCCTCGGCACGTCCGTGCGGGCCTTCGCCCCCATGGGCGCCCCGGCCCGCAGTCCCGACACCGTCGACCGCGGTGGGCGTCACGACGGCAGGTCATGACACCCGCTCACGAACCCGCTTCCCGGGTGCCGGGACGACAGAAAGGATGCAGACACCGATGAGACGGATCCGCCTCTGGGCGGCGATATCCCTGTCGGCGGTGGTCGCGTCGGGTGCTGTCGCGCCCGCCTCCGCCCAGGCCCCCTCGGGGTCCACCGCGCCGACGCCCGCGCCGCAGGACCGTACGGCCACCGTGCGGTTGATCACCGGCGACCTGGTCACCCTCAGCGACGCGCCGGGCGGCAGGAAGACCGCTTCGGTCACGCGCGCTCCGGGCCGCGAGCACGTCTTCTTCCAGACCACCGAGAGGGACGGCGCGCTGACGGTGCTGCCCTCCGACGCGGCGGCGCTGGTCCGCACGGGACGGCTGGACGCCGGGCTCTTCGACGTGACGGCCCTGGTCGCCCAGGGGTACGACGAGGCGCACGCCGACGCCCTGCCGCTGATCGTGTCCACGCCGGGAGGTTCGGCGCGGGCGGCGGCGAAGAAGGCGGACGCGCTCGCGAGGTTCCACGAGGGCTCCGCCGGACCGCGGCGGCTGTCGAGCATCGACGCCCAGGCGCTGCGCGTGGGCGACGGGGATCTCGCCGCGTTCTGGAAGCAGCTCGCGCCCGCCGAGGGCGCCTCCGTGGCGAGCGCCGCGGCGACGACCCCGAAGGTCTGGCTGGACCACAAGGTGCGTCCCACGCTGGACCGCAGCACGGCGCAGATCAACGCGCCGGCCGCGTGGGCGGCCGGCTACCACGGTGAGGGCGTCAAGGTCGCGGTACTGGACACCGGCGCCGACCAGACGCACCCGGACCTGGCGGGCCGGGTGAGCGTGGCGAAGGACTTCAGCGACAGCGGTTCGACCGAGGACCACTTCGGTCACGGCACGCATGTCGCCGCCACCGCCGCCGGCAGCGGCGCGGCCTCCGACGGCCTGCGCAAGGGCGTCGCGCCGAACGCCGACCTGCTCATCGGCAAGGTCCTCGGCGACGACGGCTCCGGCAGCGAGTCGCAGGTCATCGCGGGCATGGAGTGGGCCGCCGGGCAGGGCGCCAGGGTCGTCAACATGAGCCTGGGCGCGGACATGCAGACCGACGGCACCGACCCCATGAGCCTGGCGGTGGACGAGATCTCCCGCAGCAGCGGCGCGCTGTTCGTCGTCGCCGCGGGCAACACCGGTGAGCTCGGCGAGATGACGGTGGGCTCGCCCGGCGCGGCCGACGCCGCCCTCACGGTCGGTGCCGTCGACCGTGACGACTCGCTGGCCTCCTTCTCCAGCCGTGGCCCGCGTTTCGGTGACAAGGCCGCCAAGCCCGACATCACGGCGCCGGGCGTCGGGATCGTGGCCGCGCGCGCCGCGGGGACGTCGATGGGCGTCCCGGTCGACGACCGCTACACCTCGGCGAGCGGCACGTCCATGGCGACGCCCCATGTGGCGGGCGCTGCGGCACTGCTGGCCGGGAAGCACCCCGACTGGACGGGTGAGCAGCTCAAGGACGCGCTGATCAGCACGTCCCACACGGTGTCCGGGCAGCTGCCGACCGAGCAGGGCGGCGGCCGTGTCGACGTCAAGGCGGCGTTCACCTCCCCCGTGACCGCCACCGGGACGATCGTCCTGGGCCCGTTCGAGCGGGACGGGTCGCCGGTGCAGCGGGCCGGCGCGGTGCGCTACACCAACCACGGCGACGCCGAGGTGTCGCTGGACCTGCGGTCGGCGCTGACGGCCAAGGGCGGCAAGCAACTGCCCGCGGGGGCGCTGACGCTGGGTCAGGACACCGTCCGCGTCGCCCCCGGCGCGACCGTCGAGGTGCCGGTCGCCGTCGACCCGTCGAAGGCCGGCCGCGGCTCGTACCACGGCTGGGTCACCGCGACGTCCGCCGGCGGGGCCTCGGTGCACACCACCCTCAGCCTGTGGGTGCGCGCCCCGCTGCACAAGCTCACCACCCGGTCCTTCGGGCCCGACGGTCAGCCCACCGCGTGGTCCCTACTGGACGTCTTCGGCGGGGACGCCGAGGTCACCTTCACCGACCTGGGGGTCGCCGAGGTCGAGGAGGGCACCTACCTCGTCGGCGGCACCCTGGCCGAGGACACCAGCGACGGCGTGCGCGTGATCCAGGTCGTCGAGCCCGAGGTGAAGGTCACCAAGGACACGACCGTCACCCTGGACGCGCGCAAGGCCAAGCAGGTGCGGGTGCGCACGCCCGAGCCCGCCGAGCGCCGCAACAACGTGACGTACCAGATGTACCGGAAGATCGACGGCGTCGAGCAGACCATGGGCATCTACTACGAGGACGGCGGCGGGTTCGTGGACCTCTACGCGAACCCCACGTCCAAGGTCACCGAGGGCGCCTTCGAGTTCAACGCCCGCTTCGAGATGACCGCTCCCGAGCTGAGGACCGAGGTCCGCGGCGCGGGCCTCGCCCTGAGGCCGTTCTACGCCAAGCAGTCCACGCCGTTCGACCCCCGGGGCGAGCGGCTGGTCGCCGTGGACGCGGGGACGCGGGACAAGCCCGACCTGCGGCCGTCCACCGTGCGGGGCAAGCTCGCCGTGATCCGCGACGAGTACGCGATGGAGGGCTACGACCTGGCGGAGACGGCCGCGAAGGCCGGTGCCAAGGGCATCGTGGTCGTCCTGCCCGAGGGCATCCTCGCCTGGACCCGCTGGAAGCCGATGGACACCCGTTCCGCCGTGCCCGTCGTCCGGATGACGGCCGCCGACGGCGCCGCGCTGCTGCAGTACATGAAGCGGCACACGGCCGTCGTCGACGTCTCCGGGACGGTCGAGAGCCCGTACCTGTACGACATCACCACGCAGTGGCAGCAGATCCCGCAGGACGTCACGTACACCGTCTCGGACCGCAACACCGCGCGGGTGAAGGCGTCCTACGCGAACAACGGCCCGCTGCACTGGACCAGCGAGCAGCGCTTCGGCTGGCGCCCCTACACCGACGTCGCCTGGGAGACCTCCCGCTGGGCGCCGACGGGCAAGTCCCGCACCGAGTACGTCACTTCCGGCGACACCCGGTGGATGCACGACGTGGACTTCATGACGGGCCCGGATCTGTTCCTCGCGGGGGCCCTGCAGTCCGGCCTGCGCGACACCCCGCGCACCTTCGCGGCGGGCGAGAAGGCCGGCGAGGAGTGGTACCGGGCGGTGGTGCGGCCGTCCATCCCGCGTGGCTGGAGCCGGCCCGCCGTCCGCGACGGTGACGTCCTCAGCCTGGCGATCCCGGAGTACACCGACGCGGTGGCCGGCCACTGGGGCCGCCGGCAGGTCGCCTCGCTCGGGGGCGGCATCGGCGGGAGGTCCGGGGCGCCCGGGACGATGGACGACCCCTCCTACATGAAGGGCGACACCGTGGCGGCGGTCCTCTACCGGGACGGCCGGAAGGTGGGCGAAGGCGACGACGCCTGGCGGGAGTTCCCCGTCCCCGCCGGAACGGCCGGCTACCGCCTGGACCTGACGACCGCGCGCGACACCGAGTACTGGCAGACCGGCACGCGGACCAGCACCTCCTGGACCTTCCGCTCCGGCACGGCGGCGCAGAAGACGCTGCTGCCGCTGCTCCAGGTCGACTACGGCGTCCCCGCGGACCTGGGGAACTCGGTGGGCGGCGGCAAGCGGCACGACCTGGACCTGACGGTCAGGAACCAGGACGGGCTCGCCGCCCCCACCGGGGTCAGGCTCCAGGTCGAGGCCTCCTTCGACGACGGCAAGAGCTGGACGGGCCAGGTCCGCGTCAAGGACCGCGGCCACAACCGGTTCACCGCCACCGTCGAGCGGCCGGGCGACCACCGGCAGGGCGCGTACGTGACCCTGCGCGTCACCGCGACCGACAAGGCGGGCAACTCCGTCCGGCAGACGGTCGAGCGCGCCTACCGGATCGGCTCGTAGCGGCGTCGGCCATCTGACGGCACCGCGGGTGCCGGGGGTCCTGCCCCCGGCACCCGCTCCGTCACCGCCCAACCATGTTCGTGCCCCGTACAGTTAGGCGGGGCGGGCCGACAGGGGAACGTCCGGTGCCGCCGGGTGAACGGTCGAGGAAGATCGGTCACCCAGGGTTACGTCACGGGGTGGGGCCGACCTAGCCTCCGGGCATGTCTGACGTCTCCCGCCGAAAGGTCCTCGGCGCCCTCGCCGGAGGAACCGCCCTCTCCTTCCTGCCCCCTTCGCTGCACCAGGCGATGGCCGCTCCCCTGCCGCGCGGCGGCATGCGCGCCATCGAGCACGTCATCGTCCTGATGCAGGAGAACCGTTCCTTCGACAACTACTTCGGAACCCTCAGGGGCGTCCGCGGATTCGGTGACCGCACCCCGCTGCGACTGCCCACCGGAGGAACCGTCTTCGAGCAGCCGAAGGCCGGCGGAGGCCGGGTCCTGCCGTTCTCGGCCCGCCGGGCAGCGGTCGACGCGGGCCGTCCGGAGAGCGACATCCAGTACCTCGGGTCGCTCGCGCACGGGTTCTCCGACGCCACCCAGGCCCGGGGGAACGGCTGGTGGAACGACTGGATCGCCGCCAAGAGCCAGAGCACCATGGCCTTCTACGACCGGCACGACATCCCGCTGCAGTACGAACTGGCCGACCGCTTCACCCTCTGCGACGCCTACTTCTGCTCCGTCTACGGCTCGACCAACCCCAACCGCAACTACCTGTGGACCGGCACGACCGGTTACGAGCCGGACGGCGTCAACCGGGCCGTCACCAACGCCGCGTACGACTACGACCACGCGGGCTACGACTGGACGACCTACCCCGAGCGCCTGGAGGCCGCGGGCGTCTCCTGGCAGATCTACCAGGAGTGGGACAACTTCACCGACAACGCGGTGGAGTACTTCCGTCCCTGGAAGGAGATCGGCCGCAAAATCCTGGCCGGGGTCAGCGGTGGGTACGCCACCACCGAGCAGTTCTACGACAGCCTCTGGGACCGGACGGCGGATCAGCGCAAGGCCGCGCTCGCGGAGTTCCAGCGGGGCGTCGACGCGCTGACCGAGGCCGAGCGGCGGCTGTTCCTGCGCGGCGCCTACCGTTCGGAGCCGGACACCCTGATCCAGCGGCTCACCGCGGACATCAAGAAGGGGACGCTGCCCCAGGTCAGCTGGATCGTTCCGACGGCCGCCCTGTCCGAGCACCCCGGCAGCTCCACCCCGGTCGGCAGCGCCAACCTCGTCTACGACCTCCTCGACGCCATCGCCCGCGACCCGAAGACCTGGTCGAAGACGGCGCTGTTCATCAACTTCGACGAGAACGACGGCTACTTCGACCACGTCCCCGCCCCGGTCGCGCCGAAGCCGGCCTCCGGCAACGGCGACGACTGGTTCAAGGGCAGCCCGGTCGGTCCCGGCCCGCGCGTGCCCATGACGGTCGTGTCGCCGTGGACGGTGGGCGGTTTCGTCAGCTCGGAGGCCTTCGACCACACCTCGGTCATCCGGTTCCTGGAGAAGTGGACCGGCGTCCACGAGCCCAACATCAGCGCCTGGCGCCGCACCGTCTTCGGCGACCTGACGTCCGCCTTCGACTTCGACCGCACGCACCCGCAGCCCGAGGTGGACCGGCCCGCCGGGGTCCCGGCCCCCGTCGGCCGGTGGAACCCCGTACCGCCCGCGGAGCAGGCGCTCCCGGAGCAGGAGTCCGGCACCCGCCGCACCCGCCGCTCCCCGTACCGGCTGTCCCTGCGTACGGAGACCGGCCGCTCCACCGTGCAACTGCGGCTCGGCAACGAGGGCGGCACCGGCGCCGCCTTCACCGCCTACCCCGGCGACGGCACCGCCCCGCGGGCGTGGACGGTACCGGCGGGCAGCCACGCCACCGAGACCGTGGAGTACGGCGCCGAGGGCTACGACCTGCAGGTCCACGGCCCCGGGTGGTCGGTGTGGGAGCTGCGCGGCAGCGGCGTCGGCGGCGAGGCCCACCTCGTCGAGCACCGCGCCGCCGGCCAGGTGGCGGTGGTGTGCTCCAACCCCTCCGCCACCACGCGCACGTTCCTCGTCGGCGAGTCGGTGTACTCCCGGGCGCACGGCGACCGCGTGGAGACCGTCACCCTGAAGCCCGGCCGGTCCCACACGGTGCACCTGCGCCTCGCGGACCACGGCTGGTACGACGTGGTGGTCGTCGACCGGGACGACCCGTCCTTCCTGCGCCGCATGACCGGCCGTCTGGCCGACGGGGAGCCCGGCGTCACCGACCCGGAGACCGGCACGGCCCCCGCGCTCGCGGCGGCGATCGGACTCCCGGCGGCGCTGCCGTCCCTGGACACGCCGTTCGCGCAGGGCAACCCCACCGACGTCGTGGTCACCGTGCGGAACCGGGGCCGCCGGCGGCTCGACGCCCTCTCCGTCGCCCTGCTCGCCCCCGCCGGCTGGACGGTCCACCGCGAGGGCGCGACACCGGCCACGCTCCGGGCCGGCGACTCCGCCGACGTGCGCTTCGCCGTCACCCCCTCCCGCGACGCGACCGCCGGGCAACTGGCCGTCGCCGCGTACGCCGACGGCGACGGGCTGCTCAAGATCGCCGACGCGCGCGTCCGCACGAAGGTCGCCCCGGCCATGAGCGTCGCACTGACCGGTCCGGCGAGCTCCCCCGGAACGGACGGCACGGTGCTCTCGCCGGGCAGGCCCGTCACCGTGACCGCCACCGTCACCAACGCCGGCACCACGCCGCTCACCGGCCTCGCGGCCACGCTCACCCTCCCCGACGGCTGGACGGCCACCGCGAAGGGCGGCACGCCGGTGTCGGTTCCGGCCCGCTCGTCGGCCGCCCTGGCCTGGGACGTCGTCGCGCCCGCCGGCGCGGCGCGTGTCTCCGGCAGCCTCAAGGCGACCATGACGGCGAAGCTGAACGGCGACGCCACCGAGGCGTCGGCGTCCCTGTCCGCGAAGACCGGGCCCGTCATGACCGGCCACCTGCTCGCGGAGGACTTCGAGTCCGTCGCCCCGGCGCTCGCCGCGGCGGCCGACCTCAGCCGGCCCGGCCTGCTCGGATGGACCCGGACCGCCCCGGAGGGCTGGACGGTCGCCAACGCCGCGGCCATGCCGCAGGGCACGCGGGAACTGCAGGGCTGGAGCTTCCTGTCCAAGCAGTTCTGGTTCCCCGCCGGACAGGACCGGCCGAACTTCGGCCGGGCCCTCGGCGTGGTGGCCGTGGCCGACCCCGACGACTGGGACGACACCGGCAGCCCGTCCGGCCGGGGCCGGTTCGACTCGACCCTCACCAGCCCGGCGGTGGCGATCCCCGCGGGGACCCCCACCCTCCACCTGGGCTTCGACTCCCACTACCGTCAGGAGAGCCCGCAGGAGGCCGAGGTCACCGTCACCTTCGACACCGCCGAGCCGGTCCGGCTGCTCCACTACAGCAGCGCGACGTCCGGGAACACCAACCTGGGCCAGGACCAGGAGAACCGGCTCGTCCTGCTGTCCTGCCCCGTCCCCGAGGGCGCGACGACGGCGAAGGTCGCCTTCCGCATCTTCAACGCGGGCAACAACTGGTTCTGGGCGATCGACAACGTCCGTCTGGGCACCCGCCCGATCGCCGACGCCTGACCGGCCGCGCGCCGACCGGCTCCTCGGCGGGGCGGCGGGGCGGCGGGCTCCGGCCCGCCGCCCTCCCCCGGGGCACACCGGCAGGCGCCGGGCCCCATAACCCGGCGTTCAGTCCGGCTGTTCGGCCGCCGCGGTCCTCCCGGCGCCTCGCTGGTAGATATCGGGAACGCCGTCGCCGTCGGCGTCGGCGTCCTCCTCCGCGCACAGCCGCCGGTACAGCCGGTTCCGCCGATGGAGGAGCAGCGAGGCGAGGCAGGCCGACGCCAGCGAGGCGACGAGGACGGCCGCTTTGACGTGCTCGCCCTCGCCCGGTGGGAAGGCCAGTTCGCCGATCAGCAGGGCGACGGTGAAGCCGATGCCGCCCAGGGTGGCGAGGCTGAAGACGTCCGCCCAGGCCAGGTCCGGGTTGAGACAGGCACGGGTGAAGCGGGCGGCGAGGTAGGTGCCCGCGAAGATGCCGATGATCTTGCCGCAGAGCAGGGCCACGACGACGCCCAGCGGCTCCGGGTCGCTGAACACCTCGCCGAGAGCGCCGCCCGAGACCGTGACGCCCGCCGCGAACAGGGCGAAGAGGGGAACCGCGATGCCGGCGGACAGCGGGTGCAGCAGGTATCCGGTCCGCTCGGCGGGCGAGGCGAGCTCGTCGTCGTCCCGGGTGGTGCGCAGGATCAGGCCCATGGCGACGCCGGCGACGGTGGCGTGCACGCCACCGTTGTACATCAGGGCCCAGATCGCCAGGCCCAGCGGCACGTACCACCACCAGCCGGTGACCCGCAGCCGCTGCAGCCCGTAGAAGACCGCGAGCCCGGCCACCGCCCCCGCCAGCGCCCACGGGTTCAGGTCGGAGGTGAAGAACACCGCGATCACCAGGATCGCGCCCAGGTCGTCCACCACGGCGAGGGTCAGGAGGAAGGCCCGCAGGGCCGCCGGCAGGTGGGTGGAGATGACCGCCAGCACGGCCAGTGCGAAGGCGATGTCGGTGGCCATGGGCACGGCCCAGCCCCGCAGGCTCCCGCCCCCGAGCGCGGCGACCGTCACGTACAGCCCCGCGGGGACCACCATCCCGCACACCGCCGCGATGACCGGCAGCGCGGCAGTCGCCGGAGTGCGCAGTTCCCCGACGACGAGCTCACGCTTCAGCTCGATCCCGGCCACCAGGAAGAAGACCGTCAGCAGCCCGTCCGCGGCCCAGTGCCCCACCGACATGTCCAGCCCGAGGGCGGGGACTCCGAAACGGACGTCGCGCACGGCCTCGTAGGCTCCGCCCCACGGGCTGTTCGCCCACACCAGGGCCACCACCGCGGCCGCGAGCAGAACCAGCCCACCGACCGTCTCCGTCCGCAGGGCGCGGGCGACGGCCCGCCGCTCAGGCCACGGGAGCACGCCGAGGAACGTGGAAGGCCGGGAAGGCGGGGTGGCGGCCACGAGGGCGAACCTCCAGGGTGTCGGCGACGAAGGGCACACGGCCCCTGACTCGCCGACCAGACTTCCCGGCACACCGGGCGCCTTTTCTTGACGCCTTACTGACACCCTAGCGGGGGCACCGGAGTGGCCGGGCCCCGGGCGAGGAGGTCCGTGGTCCCCGTCCGACCGCTGTGCCGCCCTGTCCGCGAGGGGCCGTGGAGCCGCCGTGCCCTCGCCGTGCCGCCGACTGCCGACCTGTCACCCGCTTGGCGTGATCACACCCCCTTTCGGTCGGTGTTTGGTGTTCCCCGGCGGCGGCGGGACAGCCTCCGGCGCAGGCCGGGATATGTGTGGGTGGCTGGATCACGGCCACTGTCCTGCCCGGGGCACGCCCTGACGCTGGAGGGTGGTTCATGAGCGGCAGCGGACAGCCGTCGCCGGCCGGTCGGCCGGATGGTCCGGACGACGCCCGCGCGGCCCGGCGCGGACGCCGTCGGAGGTTCGTCCCGGCCGTGACCGCCCATGCGCGAGGGGTCGGGCGGCGGATCGGTTCGGCGCCCGCACCCCCGGGCCCGTTCCGGCCCGAGTTCTGGCGCAGCCCGATCCGGGGGCCGTGGCTGACGTCGGTCTTCGGTCTCGTCCTGCTGTTCGGCATCCCGGTCATGTTCGTGACGGGCCTGCTCTCCTACGCCGCCTACAACCCGGGGTTGGGGCCGCTCAACGACCAGACGCCGGACAAGGGCCTGCTCGGGTTCTACCTCTTCGACTGGCCGACCCGGCCCTCCTGGCTCTACCGGCTGACCCAGGGCGTCCACGTGACGCTGGGGGTGGTGCTCGTGCCGGTGGTGCTGGCGAAACTGTGGTCGGTGATCCCGAAACTGTTCGTGTGGCCGCCGCTGCGGTCCGCCGCCCACGCCCTCGAGCGCCTGTCACTGCTCCTGCTGGTGGGCGGCGCCGTCTTCGAGTTCGTGACCGGGATCTTCAACGTCCAGCTCTTCTACGTCTTCCCCGGTTCCTTCTACACCCTGCACTTCTACGGCGCCTGGGTGTTCGTCGCCGCGTTCGTCGCCCACGTGGGCCTCAGGCTCGGCCGGATGACGCGCGCCCTGCGCAGTCGCGATCCGTTCCGGGAACTGCGCACCGGAGTCTCCGGCACCCGTCCCGAGCCTCCCGACGCGGACGGCCTCGTGCCCGTGGCGCCGGCCGCCGCGACCATGAGCCGTCGCGGCGCGGTGGGGATGGTCGGCGCCGGATCGCTGCTGCTGCTGGTCGTCACCGCCGGGCAGAGCATCGGCGGCCGGCTGCGCGGCACCGCGCTGCTCGCACCGCACGGTCGCGATCCGGGCAGCGGACCGAACGGCTTCCAGATCAACAAGACGGCCGCGTCGGTCGGCGTCACCCCCGAGCTCGTCGGTCCGGCCTGGCGGCTCGAAGTACAGGGCGCCGGACGGCCCCTGGTGCTCACACGTGAGCAGTTGCTGGCGATGCCGCGCTACACCGCGGCCCTGCCGATCGCGTGCGTCGAGGGCTGGTCCACCGATGACCAGCACTGGGAGGGTCTACGGCTGTCCGACCTCGCGGCGCTCGGCGGACTGCGCGGGGCAGGGAGCGTGCTGGTCGAGTCCGTCCAGCCACCGGGCCCCTACAGCTCCGTGCTGCTCCGCGGAAACCAGATCCACGACCCGCGGGCCCTGCTCGCCCTGCGGGTCAACGGGGCGGACCTGTCCCTGGACCACGGCTTCCCGGCGCGTGTCATCGTGCCGGCCAATCCGGGGGTCAACAACACCAAGTGGGTGCACCGACTCACCTTCCGGACGTGATCAATAGCCGATTCCCGCGCTGGTACGGCGCCGGTCCCCTCCACCTGCTCGTCCTCGTCTGCTCCTTCGCCGTCACCGGCTACGCCTGCGTCCGCCTGTTCGCGCTGCGGCCCGTCGAGGTGGCGATCTGGCTGGTGGGCGCGGCCGTCCTGCACGACCTCGTCCTGCTGCCGCTGTACTCGCTCGCCGACCTGAAGGCCCGCTCCGTACTCCGTCACCGCGTCCCGAAGGGGCCGACGCCGTCGTGGATCAACTACCTGCGGGTGCCGGCTTTCCTGTCCGGCGTCCTGCTCCTGGTCTGGTTCCCCCTGATCTTCCGTCTGTCCCGTCCGTACCGAGGAGCGACGGGGCTCACCGACACCGTCCACCTCGGCCGATGGCTGGCCGTCACCGCCGTGCTGTTCGGTCTGTCCGCCGTGCTCTTCGCCCTGAAACTGGGCCGGATCCGCCGGCAGGCGCGCGACGACGATCAACCCCCGCCGAACGCCTCCCCCCGCTGATCCGGCTTGCGGCGGCCCCGGCAGGCCATCCCGTCCTCGAAGGAGCCGCTCCCCTCCCGCGGGAGTCACCACAGGGTCATCGGGTAGGCGTCCCCATCGGAGGACCCCGCACCGCAGGCGCGAAAGCGCAGGTCCCAGCCCCTCCCAGACGGCGTCCGACCGAGCGGGAGTGCGGGCCGGGTTCCACGCGAACCCGAGCGGCACCGGGCGACCGTGCCCTTGGTGGACGGGACGGCCTGGCACATGCAGGTCCTTCCACTCGAAAGGAGGTGCCAGTCGTGACCCGTCCGACAACCGCTGCCAGTGGCCTGGAGCAGCTCGAGGGATCCTTCGCCGGGGTCGTGCAGGCGACCGGCGCTTCCGTCGGCCTGTTCTACCTGGTGCTTCCCGGGGGGCGGGTACAGCAGCTGGCCATGGTCTCCGGGGCTTCCCGGCGGATCGTCGCCCCCTGGACGCGGGTCGCGCTCGACACCTCCACACCGGTGACGGACGCCATCCGCGAGCGCCGCCTGGTGTGGCTGAGCAGCCAGGAGGACATGGCCCGCCACTACCCGAACGTCGGGTTGGTGGTGCCGTACGACTTCATGCTTGCGGCCGCCCCGATCACCCAGGACACCACCGACTGGGGTGGGATCGCGCTGCTGTGGCCCTTGTGGCACCCGCCGCAGCTCAGCCGGCGCGAACAGGACGCGATCAGCGCCTTCTGCAGCCACACCGGCCTCCTGCTCCAGCAGGCCTCCGACCGCGGCGAGCCGATCCTGCCCCGCAGCGAACCGCAGGTGCTGACGCCGGCACGCCGCTTCACCCGGACCGAGGCCGAGGCCCTGGCTGCCGCGGAGTTCTCCGAGCGCCTTCCCATCGGCTGCTGCGCACTGGACATGGACGGGCGGGTCACGTACGTCAACGCCGCCGCGGCCGATCTGCTCGGTGCCGACGCGGCCGACCTGATGGGCAGCCGGCTTTGGGAGGTGCTGGCGTGGCTGGACCATCCCGTCTACGAGGACCGCTACCGCGCCGCTGTCCTGGGCCGTGAGCCCACGTCCTTCACCGCGCTCCGTCCGCCGGACCGCTGGCTGCGCTTCCAGCTCTACCCGGACGCCTGCGGGATCAGCGTCCACATCACTCCCTCACGGCTCGAGCCGGCGGCGACCGGCGATTCCGGACGACAGGCGTCGGCGGAGTCCGCCACCGTGGCCGAGCAGTACCAGCTGATGCACCTGGCGGCGACCCTGACGCAGGCCGTCGGCACGCAGGACGTCGTCGATCTCGTCGCCGACCAGCTGGTACCCGCCTTCGGGCCCGAGGGCCTGGTCCTGATGATGATGGAAGAGGGCCGGCTGCGCGTCATCGGGCACCGCGGGTACAGCACCGGCTTCGTCAACCGCTACGACGGGGCGCCGTGGACAGCCATCACACCACCCGGAAAGGCCCTGGTCAGCGGTATTCCGAGCTTCTTCACCAGTTTCGCGGACTTCCAGCGGGCCTATCCCGAAGCCGTCCGCTACCGGTCCCGTGACGCCTGGGCCTTCCTGCCCCTGATCACCTCGGGACACCCCGTCGGAACCCTCGTCCTGTCCTATGACCGGCCCAAGCCCTTCCCCCCGGCGGAACGCGCCGTCCTGACCGCCTTGGCCGGACTCATCGCCCAGGCACTGGATCGCGCCCGCCTCTACGACACGCAGCAACAGCTCGCCCACAGTCTCCAGACCGGGCTGCTGCCAAGGAGCCTGCCGAACGTCCCCGGTCTGGAAGTGGCGGCCAGGTACCGGCAGGCCGGCCGGGGCATGGAGATCGGCGGTGACTTCTACGATCTCATCCGCTGCGAGACCGCCGGTGCCGCCGCCGCTGTCATCGGTGACGTCCAGGGACACAGCATCAGCGCCGCCGCCCTCATGGGACAGGTCCGCGCCGCCG
Organism: Streptomyces sp. NPDC008238; assembly: GCF_042956445.1. Taxonomy (NCBI): domain Bacteria; kingdom Bacillati; phylum Actinomycetota; class Actinomycetes; order Kitasatosporales; family Streptomycetaceae; genus Streptomyces; species Streptomyces sp. NPDC008238. The sequence goes on from NZ_JBIBGK010000005.1 coordinate 267,600, forward strand.
TCCACTCCCATGCCACAGCGGGCCCACGCCCGCACGAGGTCCTCACCTGCACCAACCGCCTCCTGATCGACCTCGACCCGGGCCTCTTCACGAGCTGCCTCTACACGCACCTCGACCTGGCCCGGCACCGCGCCCACCTGTCCACCGCCGGCCACCTCCCGCCGCTCGTTGGTCACCCCGACGGCCGCACCGATGTCCTCCGCCTGCCGCCCGGTCTGCTCCTGGGCATCCAGGAGCAGACCGTCTACACCACCGCGGAGATCCCGCTCCCTCCCGGCACCACGCTCGTCCTCTACACCGACGGACTCGTCGAATCCCCCGGCACCGACATCGACGAGGCGATCGGCGAGCTCGCCCGCCGGGTCGGCCGGACCCCGGACGAGCCCGTCGACACCCTCGCCGACGACCTCGTCCACCACGCCGTCCGGACCACGCCCGGCACCGACGACATGGCCCTGCTGCTGCTCCGCACGGCGTGAGGTACGACGCCGACCGAGGCCCGGCCGGATCGACTCACGCACCACCGCGGTGGTAGGCGGCGATCAGGAAGGTCCAGATCTCGCTGACGGTGGGGAAACAGGCGACGGCGTGCCGCAGGCGCTTGAGGGGGACCTCTCCGGCGACGGCGACGGTGGCGGAGTGCAGCAGTTCACTGATCCCCGGGCCGACGAAGGTCACGCCGACCAGGACCTCCCGGTCGGTGTCGACGACCATACGGGCGTGACCCCGGTAGCCGTCGGCGTAGAGCCTGGCGCCCTGGGCGGCGGTGAAGTCCAGGTCGACGACCCTGACGGGCAGGCCGGCCTCCTCGGCCTCCGCCGCGGACAGGCCCACCGCGCCCGCTTCCGGGTCGGTGAAGAAGACCTGCGGAACGGCGTGCTGGTCGGCGGTGGTGGCGTGGTCGCCCCAAGGGGCGTCGTCCAGCGGACGGCCGGCGGCACGCGCGGCGATGGCGTCGCCAGCGGTGCGCCCCTGGTACTTGCCCTGGTGGGTCAGGAGGGCGCGGTGGTTGACGTCGCCGAGCGCGTAGAGCCATGCGCCGTCGACCCCGCGGACCAGGCAGGTGGTGTCGACGTCGAGCCAGGTGCCGGGGGCGAGGCCCACGGTGTCCAGGCCGATGTCGTCGGTCAGCGGGGCGCGTCCGGTGGCGAACATGACCTCGTCCGCCTCGAGTTCACTGCCGTCGTCGAGGACGCAGGTGACCGGCCCTCCGGGCACGGGGCGGCGCAGCGCCGTCACGTGGACGCCGACGCGTACCTCTGCGCCGGCGTCGGTCAGTCCGCGTGCGACGAGTTCGCCGGCGAAGGGCTCCAGCCGCGAGAGCAGGGGACGCCTGGCCACGAGGGTGACCTGGGCGCCCAGGCCCTGCCAGAGGGTCGCCATCTCCACCCCGACCCCGCCGCCGCCGACGATGACCAGGCGGCCAGGGACCGTGCTGGAGTCGGTGCCGTGGCGGTTGGTCCACGGCCGGGCCTCCTCGATGCCCTCGATGTCGGGCAGCAGCGGGCGGCTGCCGGTGGCGACGGCGACCGCGTGCCGCGCCGCAAGGGTGTGCCGGATGCCGTTGCCAGAGGTGACGGTCACCTTCCGCGGCCCGTCGAGCCGCCCGTGGCCGCGGAAGAGGTCCGCGCCGATGGACTTCACCCAGCCCGCCTGGCCGCTGTCGTCCCAGTCGGTCACGTAGTGGTCCCGGCGGGCGAAGACCCGGCCGGTGTCCAGCGGCCCCGTCACGGCCTGCCGGGCTCCGTCCACCCGCCGCGCGTCGGCGACGGCGATGACCGGCCGCAGCAGCGCCTTGCTGGGCACGCACGCCCAGTACGAGCACTCCCCGCCGACCAGTTCCCGTTCCACCACGGCCACCGAAAGTCCCGCCGCGCGGGCGTGTTCGGCGACGTTCTGTCCGACGGGGCCGGCTCCCAGCACGATCACGTCGTACCCGTCCTGACCCTGGGTCCTGGATTCCTCGGTCATCGATGCTTCCTCATTCCGTCCTCGTGGCTGGTCTGCGGGCTGTCGTCAGGTCCCGGGAGGCGGGTGGAGAACGCCTCTTGCAAGCCTGCTGCCGGCGGCTCGCGGATGGCGCGGAACGTTGGGCCGCACAGGCGCCGGGACGTCGCCCGAACGGCTGATGTCGTCAGAGCTGCTGATGCGGCACGACGACGGGGAACTCGTTGTCCGCGTCGGCGACGAGGTTGAAGTAGTTCGTCAGGATGTTGAGGGCGAGGTTGCCCACGACTTCGGCGATCTCGGCGTCGGTGACGCCGGCGGCGCGGGCCGTCTCGAGGGTGGCCGGGTCGATCGCGCCGCGACCCCGGAGGATGGCGTCGGACAGGGTGAGCAGGGCCGCCACGTAGGGTTCGGCGGACTCCGCGTGCCTGGCGCGGTCGATCTCGAGGTCCTCGACCTTGGCGACGTTCCTGCTCAGGAAGGTGTGGGCGGACAGGCAATAGGTGCAGCGGTTGTACTCGGCAGTCGCCAGCGCCAGGCGCTCCCGGATCGCCGCGGGCAGCACGCCGCCGGCGAGTGCGCCGGACAGGCTCATCCAGCCCTTCAGCAGGGCCGGGCTGTTCGCCATCGCCTTCGCCATGTTCGGCACGGACCCGACGGTCCGTTTCAGCTCGGAGAGCAGGATCGCGGCGTCGCCGGTGGCCTCGGCGGGGTCGATGAGGGGCAGTACGGACACGACGGACTCCTTCCACGAGGAACTAACGTTTGCTGTTTTTGTAACCATTAGGAGCCTCACGCGCTCGCTCCGTGGAGTCAAATGGAAAATACGAATGCCAACCATTAGAAAAGCGATAGAGTGGACAGCATGAGGACCGAGGAAGCGACCACGAGCGCGGTGCTGCTGGGGGAACCGCTGCCCATCGAACTCATGAACACCGTCGCCGTCGGGAGCAGCGGCATCCGCGACGCCCTCGCCGACGACGCCGGCGTCGCGGCCTGGCTGCACGCGGTTGCCGGACGGCTCCCGTCCGGGACCGGGATCCGTCCCGGCCAACTCGGTGCGGACGACGTACGCCAAGTCGCCGCGTCCCTGCGGACGCTGCGCGACGCTTTGCGACGGCTGGCTGCGGAGACGACCGGAGACCCGCGCCCGCCCGCCACCGCGCCGAAGCTGGAGCGGCAGAAGGCGATCAGCGCCCTGAACGCCCTTGCCCACGCCTGGCCGGAACTGCGGTGGCCCGCCGACGGGCAGACCTCACGGGTCTACCGCGGCGACAGGTCGCCCGCACGCCTCGCCGTACAGCTCATCGCGCACCAGGCCGTCGAGCTCTTCAGCGGGCCGGACCGCGATCGCCTGCGCCCCTGCCTGGCGCCCAACTGCCTGCTGTTCTTCCTCAAGGATCACCCGCGCCGCCAGTGGTGTTCCCCCGCGTGCGGCAACCGCGAACGCGTCGCCCGCCACTACCGGCGCCACCACGCCGCGCGGTGACCGGCCCCGTGGTACGTGCGCGACGACCGCCCGACCGGGGCTCGAACGTCCTTGTTCCGTAAGGGGCCCGGCTGTTCCGCGACGCCCTGGTGACGGCTCAGATGGACGCATGAGATCACGCTTGTTCCCGCCACGGTTCGACGCCCCGCTGCACGACGCCCGAACGGCGACATCGATCGGACGGTGGCTCGGGATCGCCTTCGCGGTGTGCTTCGCCACCGGTCTGATCAGCCATCTGCTGCAGCATCCGCCCGGCTGGGCGGCAGGCGACCTGCCGAGCCGTCCGGTGTGGGGTTACCGGGTGACGCAGGGGCTGCACGTCGCTTCGGGCATCGCCGCGGTCCCGCTGCTGCTGGCGAAGTTGTGGACGGTGTACCCGCGGTTGTTCTCCTGGCCACCGGTGAGGTCGTTGCGGCACGCCCTGGAACGTGTGTCGGTGGCCGTGCTGGTGGCCGCCGCCCTGTTCGAACTCGGCACCGGCCTCCTGAACATCGCGCAGTGGTATCCGTGGCCGTTCTCCTTCGTACCGGTCCACTACGCCGTGGCCTGGCTGGCGGCCGGATCGGTACTGCTGCACGTCGCGGTCAAGGCGCCGGAGATCCGGGACCACTGGAGCCGGCGGTCTCCGGGAACCGTGGCCCTGCCCGAGGAGGACGGTCCCGGCCGGCGCTCGCTGCTCGCCGCGGTGGCGACGGCGGTCGGCGCGGTCACCGTGACCACCGTGGGACAGTCCTTCACCCCGCTGAAGGGTCTCGTCCTGCTGGCACCACGCCATCCGGACCATGGCCCGCAGGGCCTGCCGGTCAACCGCACCGCCGTCGCGGCCGGAGTCGGACCGGTCACGGCCGACCGCTATCGCCTGACGGTCGTCGGGCCGCGGCCGTACACGCTGACACTCGACGAGCTGAGGGGCCTGCGGCAGCACGAGGCCGAGCTGCCGATCGCCTGTGTGGAGGGCTGGAGCAAGTCGGCCCGCTGGACGGGCGTGCGGATCGCGGACCTCCTGGACCTCGCGGGTGCCCCGCCGCACGCCGGGGTACGGGTGGTTTCCCTGGAACGCCGGGGCGGCTACCGCGTCTCCGAGATGGGACACACCTACGCGCGCGACCCGCTGACCCTGCTCGCCCTGCGCCTGAACGGTGCGGAGCTCACCCCGGACCACGGCTACCCCGCCCGCCTGATCGCCCCGAACCGGCCGGGCGTGCTGCAGACCAAGTGGGTCGGCCGGCTGGAGGTGCTGGCGTGAGCGCGGGGGTTACACGGTGGCTCACCGGCGCGGTCGGTGTGCTGCTCGCCGGCGTGGGCGTCCGCCAGCTGACGGGAGTGACCGACCTGCCCGGCGTCCTGATCTGGCTCGGCGGCGCGGTGGTGCTGCACGACGCGCTGGTCGCACCGCTGGTGCTGCTGATCGGCTGGGCGCTGGTCCGTGGGGGCCCTCGCGGGCCCGTCCGCGCGGCGTTGCTGGTCGGCGGCGCCCTGACCGTGGTCGCCCTGCCGGTGATGCTGCGCCCGGGGCAGCCGGCCAACTCATCGGTCCTGCCGCTGGACTACCCGCGCGACTGGCTGGTCACGCTCGCTGCCGTGGCAGTGGTCAGGATCCTCGTGGTCACCGTGCGGGGTGCCCGCCGCGGCCGTCGGCGGTGAATGGCGGCGGGAAGGCTTACGAAAGGCTGACGTGACGGCGTCGCTCGGCCGCACGGCCGGTCGTCGGCCGTACGGTCGGGTCATGTTGATCCTGGTCACCGGAGGTGCGGGCTTCATCGGCTCGCACGTCGTCACCGCCCTCACCGGCGCCGGGCACGAGGTGCGCGTGCTCGACGCGCTGCTGCCCGCCGCGCACCGCACGCCCCCGCCGGTCCCCGCGGGGGTGGACTGGCGGCACGCGGACGTCCGCGACGCGGAGGCGGTGTCCGACGCCCTGCGGGGCGTGGACGCCGTCTGCCACCAGGCGGCGATGGTCGGCCTCGGCAAGGACTTCGCCGACGCCCCCGCCTATGTGGGCTGCAACGACCTGGGCACCGCGGTGCTCCTGGCCGGCATGGCCGAGGCCGGAATCGGGTCGCTGCTGCTGGCGAGTTCGATGGTGGTCTACGGCGAGGGACGGTACGAGTGCCCGTCGCACGGCGTCGTGGGCGCCGGACCGCGCAAGGTGGCGGACCTGCGCGCGGGACGCTTCGAACCACCGTGTCCGCGGTGCGGCGAACCACTGGCACCCGGGCTGGTGGCCGAGGACGCCCCGCTCGACCCCCGCAACGTGTACGCCGCCACCAAGCTGACGCAGGAGCACCTCGCCTCGGCATGGGCGCGCGCGGTGGGCGGACGCGTCACGGCGTTGCGGTACCACAACGTGTACGGGCCGGGGATGCCGCGCGACACCCCGTACGCGGGGGTCGCCTCGCTGTTCCGGTCTGCGCTGGAACGCGGTGAGGCGCCGCGGGTGTTCGAGGACGGCGGCCAGCGGCGTGACTTCGTCCACGTCCGGGACGTGGCCGGGGCCAACCTCGCCGCCCTGGAGCAACTGCCGGAGCTGCCCGAGGGGGCCGCCCGAACGTACAACGTCGGCAGCGGTGAGCCGCACACGGTCGGGGAGATGGCCGCCGCCCTGGCCGAGGCACACGGCACTAAGACACCGGTGGTCACGGGCGAGTACCGGCTCGGCGACGTCCGCCACATCACCGCCTCCTCGCGCAGGCTGCGCGAGGACCTGGGCTGGCAGCCGCGGGTCGTGTTCGCGCAGGGGATGGCGGAGTTCGCGACGGCGCCGCTGCGGCACGGCTGACCCGTCCGGACGGGGTCCCGGGGCAGGGCGGGGCCCGGGCCGTGGCGGGCGTCTCAGGGCGCCGAGGCGGGCAGGCGGACCTCGAACCGGCAGCCGCCGGGGACGTTGCGCACCGCCGCCCTGCCCTTGTGCGCCTCCACGATCCCGCGCACGATCGCCAGGCCCAGCCCCGCTCCGGCGGGCGGGGTCCGTGCGTCGGTGCCGCGCCAGCCGGTGTCGAAGACCCGGGGCAGGTCCTCCACGGGAATGCCGCCGCAGCCGTCCGTCACCGACACCACGACGCTGTCCGCCTCCCGGCGCGCGGAGACCGCGATCGTGCCGTCGGCAGGGGTCCGGTGGATCGCGTTGACGAGCAGGTTGGCCAGCACCCTGGACATCTCGCGGCCGTCGACCTCGACCGGGACCGGTTCGACGCCGTCCCCGACGATCCGCACGCCGCGCTCCTTCGCCAGTGCGGCCGCGCCCGCGAGCGCGTCGCCGACGAGGTCGTAGACCGACACGCGGGTGGTGTGCAGCGCGAGGACGCCGGCTTGGATGCGGGAGAGCTCGAAGAGGTCGCCGACCATGCCGCTCATGCGTTCGACCTCCGTGCGGATGCGGGCGTGGTAGACGGCCGGGTCGTCGACCATGCCGTCCTCCAGGGCTTCGGTCATGGCCTGCAGTCCGGCCAGCGGCGTGCGAAGGTCGTGGGAGATCCAGGCGACCAGTTCGCGGCGGGAGTCCTCCAGGGCCCTCTCGCGCTCCCTGGACGCCGCGAGCTTCGCGCTGGTGGCGGCCAGTTCACGACCGAGTTCGGCCAGTTCGGCGGTGGGCGCGGCGGCGGGCGGGGTGAAACCGCCGCCGTCGCCGAGGGCGCGGGTGGCCTCGGCCAGGGCCCGGCTGCCGCGGACCACACCGCGTCCGAGCGTCAGTGCCACCACCAGTGAGACCGCCGCGGCGATCGAGCAGACCATGGTCACGACCCACAGGTCGTGGTCGGACAGGAACATGGCCCAGGACACCAGCATGGTTCCGGCGAGCATCGCCGCGACCGTGACGACGGCCACCACCGCCAGCGACAGGGCGACCGAGCGGTTGCGCAGCAGCCGGAGGACGCCCGTGCCCAGCAGGCCCGCACCGGCTGCGCCGATGGACGCGTAGACCACGATGAGAAGGGTGTCATGCACCATCGCGGGCCCCCTCGTCCGCCGGCGGCGGGTCGAACCGGTAGCCGACGCCCCACACCGTGCTGATCAGGAGGGGGTGTGCGGGATCGCTCTCGACCTTCTCCCGCAGCCGTCGCACGTGGACGGTGACGGTCGACAGGTCCCCGAACTCCCAGCCCCACACGCGGCGCATCAGCTCCTCCCGGCTCGTCGCGCGGCCGGGATTGCGCAGGAAGAACTCCAGCAGGTCGAACTCACGGATCGTCAGGGAGAGTTCGGCGCCGTGGCGGACGACGCGGCGGGCGCCGGGATCCAGGACGAGGGGACCGGCGCGCAGCCCTGATCCGTCCGGGGCCCGGGTCGTCCGGTCTCCCGTACGGCGCAGTACCGACTCCACCCTGAGCACGAGTTCCCGGGGGCTGAAGGGCTTCGTGACGTAGTCGTCGGCGCCGACTTCCAGGCCGAGGACCCGGTCCTCCTCGTCGCCGCGCGCCGTCAGCATGATCACGGGGACCGGCCCTTCGTCGCGGATGCGGCGGCAGACCTCCAGGCCGTCCATGCCGGGGAGCATGAGGTCCAGGACCACGAGGTCGGGCGGTCGCGCGGCGGCCCGGGCCACGGCGGAGGGTCCGTCGGGGGCCACGTCCACGCCGAAGCCCGCGCGGTTCAGGTAGCCGGCCACGACCTCGGCCACGGTGGCGTCGTCGTCCACGACGAGTACGTGCTTCACGTCGTCGAGTCTCGCACCCGGTCCTCGGCCGGCCGCGGGAGCGCCGGCGGACGTCAGCGATCCGTAAGACAGCGGAATCCCTTTTGTGGCTTTTGCGCCCGTAGGGTGAGTCGGGTGATCGAGACATCCCCTTCTCCCTCCGTCCCGGTGGACGTGGTACTGCCGTGCCTCGACGAGGCCGAGGCCCTGCCGTGGGTGCTGGACCGCATCCCCGAGGGCTGGCGCGCGATCGTCGTCGACAACGGCTCCACCGACGGCTCGGCTGACATCGCCCGGGCCCTCGGGGCCCGCGTCGTCCACGCGCCACGGCGTGGTTTCGGTGCCGCGTGTCATGCGGGACTCACCGCTGCGACGGCCGACGTTGTCTGCTTCTGCGACTGCGACGCCTCCCTCGACCCCTCGTTGCTGCCCTCCGTCACCGGACCCGTCCTGGCAGGCACCGCCGACCTCGTCCTCGGCCGGCGCAGGCCGGTCACGCGAGGCGCGTGGCCCCTGCACGCCCGGCTGGCCAACCTGGAACTGGCCCGGCTGGTCCGCCGGCGCACCGGCCTGCGCCTCCACGACCTCGGACCGATGCGCGCCGCCCGCCGCGAGTCCCTGCTCGCCCTGGACCTGACCGACCGCCGCTCCGGCTACCCCCTGCAGATGGTGGTCCGTGCCGCCGACGCGGGATGGCGGGTGGAGGAGACGGACGTGCCGTACCTTCCGCGTACGGGCCGCTCCAAGGTCACCGGCACCTGGCGCGGCACCTGGCAGGCGGTCCGGGACATGCGTTCCGTGCTCGCCGAACCTCCCGCAAGCGAACCTCCCGCCGCCGGACCGGCGACCGCGGAAACCGCACGGGGGACGGCACGATGAGCCCCCGTCAGCCGGCCGCGGGCCGCGCCACGCTGCTGGTCATCGCCAAGGAACCCGTGCCGGGACGGGTCAAGACACGGCTCACTCCCCCGTACACGGCCCAGGAAGCCGCCGCACTCGCCGAGGCGGCCCTCACCGACACGCTGCGCACGGTGCTCAGGGCCCCTGCCCGCCGCCGGGTCCTCGTCCTCGACGGTGCTCCCGGTCCGTGGCTGCCGCCCGGCATCGACGTCGTCCGCCAGGAGAGCGGCGGCCTGGACGAGAGGATCGCCGCCGCCTTCGCCCTCTGCGACGGCGGACCGGCCCTCCTCGTCGGCATGGACACCCCGCAACTGACCGTGGAACTCCTCGCGGAGGCCGGGCAGGACGGTCACGACGCCTGGTTCGGCCCCGCCGAGGACGGCGGCGGCTTCTGGGCGCTGGGCTTCGCCGAACCGGGGCGCGCCGCGGCCCTCGTGCGCGGCGTGCCGATGTCCACGGACCGCACCGGTGCGACGCAGCGGCGCCGGCTCGTCGAGGCCGGGCTCAGCGTGCGCGACCTGCCGGTGCTGCGTGACGTGGACACAGCCGCGGACACGGCCGAGGTCGCCGCCTGCTGCCCGCCCGGCTCGCACTTCGCCACGACGCTGAACTCGCTCGCGGTGGCGGGCCGATGAGCGGGACGGCAGGCAGCCCGGACCCCGTCCTCGCCGAACCGGCGACGCGAACAGCGGGCCGCTGGAGAACCCGCAAGCCGGAGCGCCCCGGCGGCCTCCCCGTACGGGCCCGTCCGGTCGGGCAGCAGCCGGGCGAGCCGTGGACGGACGACCCCTACGCCCACGCCCTGCGCACCGGCCGGGGCCCGCTCTTCCTGCGCCACCTGTCGGCCCCCGGCGCACCGGACGGCACTGCGGGGGCAGGGCAACTGCTGCCGCTGGACGTCGAGCGCTGGTGTGGCCCCGCCGACGCCGCCGACACCACCGTGCTGGACCGGTGCACCGGCCCCGTCCTCGACGTCGGCTGCGGACCGGGACGCCTGGTCGCCGCCCTCGCCGCGCGCCGGGTGCGGGCGCTCGGCGTGGACGTGAGCCAGGCCGCCGTGGCCCGGACCCGGCAGCACGGCGGGTCCGCCGTACGCCGTTCCGTCTTCGACCGCCTGCCCGGGGAGGGCCGCTGGGGCAGCGTCCTGCTGATGGACGGCAACATCGGCATCGGCGGCGACCCGCCCGCCCTCCTCACCCGCCTGCACGCCCTGGTCGCGCCCGGTGGGCGTCTGCTGGCGGAGGCCGCGCCGCACGACCGGGACGAGCGCCTCACCGTACGGGTCGAGGACGCCGGAGGCCGGCACGGCCGTCCGTTTCCCTGGGCCCGCCTCGGCACCACGGCGCTGCTGCGCACCGCCCGGGCGACGGGCTGGGTCCCGGCCGCCCGGTGGACCTGCGAGGACCGCCCGTTCGTGGAACTGCGCCGCCCCGGCGGGGCCCCAAGGACCACCGGGAGGCCCGACGCGCATGAGTGACGCCACCGCCGCACACCACCGGTCCCCTCAGCCGCCGACCGTCCCGCCCGTCGCATCCGTGGAGCGCGCGCCGGCCCGCGTGCGCACCATCGCCGTCGCGGTGCTCCTCGCCGCACTGACCGCCGTCGTCGTCGGCACCCTGCGCGTGGGCGACAGCCGGAGCGACCCGGGCCTGATACTGGCCGGATACGCCGTCGCCTGGACGCTGTTCGCCGCCTCGGCGTGGGCCGTCCGCAAGGTCCCGGCACGCGCCGCCACCGCGCTCGTCCTCGCCGGGGCGGCCGCCGTGGCACTGGCCGGACTGGCCGCGCCACCCCGTACCAGCACCGACATGTACCGCTACGCATGGGACGGCCGTGTCCAGGCCGCCGGGGTCTCCCCGTACGCCCGTCCTCCAGCCGCGCGCGAACTCGCCGGGCTGCGTGACGACTGGCTGTTCCCCACCACGGGTTCCTGCCGGGGCTGGGGGCTGACCCGGACGGACAGCGGCTCGTGCACCCGCATCAACCGGCCCGACGTGCCGACCGTCTACCCGCCCGTGGCCGAAGGCTGGTTCGCCGCCGTCCATCTCCTCTCGCCGTCCGGCAGCCGCCACAAGCCGCTCCAAGCGGGCGGTGCCGTACTGGCGTTCACCACCACCGTCGCCCTGCTGGCGGTGCTGCGCCGGCGCGGTGACCCCCGCCGGGCCCCGGCACTCGCCGCCCTGTGGGCGTGGTGCCCGGCCGTCCCCTTCGAAGCGGTGAACAACGCCCACATCGACGCCCTCGGTGTCCTGCTCACCGTGCTCGCCCTCGGCACCGCCGGCGCCGGGGCCCGGCGCGGCGCGCTCCTCGGTGCCGCCGTCGCCGTGAAGGTGCTGCCCCTGCTGACCCTGCCCGGCGCGCTGTCCGGGGAGCGCGGTCCGGCCCGCATCCTGCGCACGGTGACGGCGACGGTCGCGGTGGTCGCCTTCGCCTACCTCCCCTACGTCGCCGGGTCCGGCGCGGGCGTCCTGGGCTATCTGCCCGGCTACCTGCGGGAGGAGGGCTACGAACCCGGTGACGTGCACCGCTTCGCCCTGTTGCGTCTGCTGCTGCCGGACTCCGCCGCGGGAGTGGTCGTCCTCGTGCTGCTGGCCCTGCTGGCCCTGCAGGTGTGGTGGCGCGGCGACCCGGCCCGCCCGTGGCGCGGTGCGCTCGCGCTGACCGGTACCGCACTGCTGCTGGTGTCGCCCAACTACCCCTGGTACTCGCTGCTCGTCGTCGGCCTCGTCGCGCTGGACGGCCGCTGGGAGTGGCTGTCCGTCACCCTCGCCGGCACCCTCCTCTACCTCGGGGGCGGCCTGCTGCCCGGCATCCCCCTTCAGACCTGCGCGTACGGTGCGGCCGCCGTGTGCATCGTGGCCGGAGCCTGGCTGCGCGCCGCCCCGGGGCGACGGTTCCCGCACGGACGTCGGTCGCGCGCCTGACGTCCGTCGGCCCACGGCCGGCGACGAGGTCGTCACCACCGTCCGACGGCGCACACCGGCGAGGCCGCGCTCAAGCCCCCGGGACCCGTCCCGGGGGTGCGGTGTCCCCCGGCCACGTCACCGTCAGCGAACCCCCCACTGGCAGGGCGTGCCAGCGGTCGGCGTGGGCGTCGAACGCCACCACGATCCGGTCGACCACCGCGGGAACGCCGGCGGCCGCCATGTACGCGGGGAGCTCACGTGCGTGGCCGCGCCGGACCTCCCACACCCGCAGGGCGACGTCGGCCAGCTGCTCCGAACGGGCCATGTCCGCCTGGGCCCGCGGCGAGGGCTTCACCGGCCTGGACTTGCGGCGCCGGGCGGCCTTGGCGCGCTCCTCGGGGTCGGCGGGCCAGAACAGGCCGTTGTCCCCGGCGGCCAGCCGTCCGTAGACGCCCAGCCCGATGCCCGCCTCCGTCTCGACCAGGAAGTGCACCAGGTCGTGCGGGAGGTACGGATGCCCACCGGGCCCGTTGCGCGGGGCGAGTGCGGCCCCGGTCTCGCGGTGCACGGCGATGCCGTAGCTCGTACCGGGGCCCTTGGTGAAGACGACGCGCATGCCCGGAACGATAGGAGCCGGCCGTGGCCGGGCGCACCCGGATTTCCACCGGGGGGCGAGTGCTGCCCGGGCGGACGGGCGGATTCCGCTTTAGGCTCCTCGATGGGTCCGGCTGCGACGTGCAGGCACGGACCGGAATCCGTCCATGCCGTTCCGGGCCGCTCTGCGCGCGCACATCGGAGCATGCGAAACAGGACAGGAGAGCGCCCCCATGACCCGAATGGCGTTCCGTCGAGGCCTTCTCGCCCTGGGCCTCACCATGGCGGCGCTCGCCGCCTGCGGCCCCTCCGCGCAGGACGTCAGCGGAGAGGCGCCGGCCGCCGCGGTCTCGCCGGGACCGTCGACGAGGCCGAACGACAAGCTGTCCATCCAGTTCGAACAGGCACTGCCCGACGTCAAGGGCAAGTCGTTCACCTCGGCGATCGTCGACTACCCGCCGAACGGGACCACGCCCCCGCACCGTCACGGGGACGCCTTCGTCTACGCCTACGTACTCAAGGGCACTGTGCGCAGCCAGCTCGCCGGCGAGCCGGTCCACACCTACCGGCAGGGCCAGTTCTGGGTCGAGCCGCCGGGCGCCCACCACGTGCTGTCGGAGAACGCCAGCCGCACGGAGCCGGCGCAACTGCTGGTCGTCTTCATCAGCAACACGGGCGAGGCGCTCAAGACCGACGACCCGTCGAGTTAGCGCGACCCCGCCACCGCGAACGGCCGGGCCTCGCCCGGACGGGTCAGGCGCTGCCTGACGATCCGAACGAGGCCCGGGAGCGGGGCGGGGCGGCTCAGACGAGCTTCACGCGGAAGACCTGGTGCGTCTCGTCGCGCTGCGCACGGGTCGCGCCGCGGTCGCTGGTGAAGACCACGACACCGCGGTGCAGGGCGGGCCAGGTGTTGTTGCCCCGGTGGCTCACCTGGACGGCCGCGGACCAGCCCTTCGCGCGGTCGAGGGTGGCGGTGAAGACCTTCCACCGCCAGTCGGCCGAGCGGGAGTCGTACCAGACCGCGCGGACCGTGCCGTCGGGGTCGACGCCGAGCCTGGCCCGCTGGCTCATCGCGTCGGCGTCGAGGGCCACGTTCTCGAACGCCGTCCACGTGGTGCCGCCGTCGGTGGAGCGGCTCGCCCGCAGCTGGAGGTTGGAGCCGGAGCTCTGCAGCGCGCCGCTCTCCCAGATCGCGACGAAGGTGCCGTCCTCGTCCACGGTCAGGCCCGGGTGCCGGTCGGAGCGGTCACTGACCCGGCTGACCTGGACCGGGTTGCCCCAGGCGCGGCCCGGTGCCTTGCGCACCGACGCCAGGAGCTGCCAGTTGTCGGGATCCGTGCCGCCGCCGGCCGGCTGACCGGCGGGCGGGGTGTGGCCGGTCCACAGCGGGTCCGGGTCGTAGCGGTCGTCCTGCCAGGTGACCACGGCGTGGCGGCCGTCGTGGACGGCGATCGCCGGGAACAGCGAGGCCGGGTAGCGCGGGGAGCGCGCGTCGCCGGGAACGCCGGGGCTGGTGGCCTTGCCCGCCGAGGAGACGTTGACCGCGGCCCTGTCGACGCCGACGATCTGCGCGTACACGTCGAACGCGCCGCCGCTGTTGTCGGACCAGGCGACCAGCGGACGCCCGTCGACCAGGGCCAGCGCCGGGTGGACGGCACGCCCCTTGCCCTTGCTGATCTTGTCCGGGGCCTTGAACGACCTGCCGCCGTCGGCGCTGTGGGCCAGCAGGATCACCGGTCGGTGCGGCTGCTCCTTGCCCAGCTCGTCCTGCCAGACCACCCATACGCGGTCGGACGCGGCGGCTATGCGCGGGAACCGCGCGGTGGCCGAACGGCCGGAGAGCGTGAGGGACTTGGTCACCCTGCCCTTGGCGTCGACCCGGCGGTAGACCACCTTGCTCGCGTGGTCCTCGTGCACCTCCGCCACGACGTGCGTGATGTCGCCGACGACCGCGACGTCTGAGAAGCCGGTGAACGTGCCCGCCTCGCCGGTGACGAGTTCCGCCGCGTCACCGGCGGTGTCGGCGGCCGGGAGCGGGATCTCGGGCCGCGGCGCGGCCGGCGCGCCGACGGAGACGAAGACCGGCGAGGTGGCGCCGCGGAGCTGGTCCGGCAGGTTCGGGTCGGCGTCGGAACCGGAGGGGTCGCCGGGGGAACGGGCCTCGGCACGGAACCAGCCGTGGTCCGTGCCCTTGAGCACGAGCGGCAGCTCGTAGCTCTCGTTGGCCCGCTGCGGCCGGTAGGTCGCGACGGGCCCCGCCGAGCGGCCGGGAGCGGCGTACACGTGGACGGTGGTCCCCTTGCCGCCCTTCACCTTCACGCGCAGGGTGGCCTTCTTGGGCAGCTTGCGGTCGGCCACGACCACCTCGTCGCCGCCGATCGCCTCGAACACGCCGTCGCCGTCGACGTCGGCCTCGATCGTCAGGAACGGCCCCGCGGTGTTCTGCGCGACCGTGGTGCGGCCGCTGCGGAAGCCGTCGAGGACGCCGAGGACGGAACGCTCCGCCGCGAAGACGTGGGTGGTGGGCGTCCCCGGGGAGTCGATGTCCCACAGCTCGCGGAAGTGGCAGTCGCTGGCCGCCGCCACGCCGAAGCGGAAACCCGCGTTCCAGCGGTTCTCCGCGTACTCGACCTGCTCGTCCGGGCCGGTGGAGACGTTGAGGACCTCGACGAGGTCCGCGCCCTGGACGCTGGCGTTGGCGTTCGGGCCCGCGGCCGGCGTGTACTCGCCGTCGTCGGGGTGGGCCTGCGACCACACCGCGCCCTGCGCGTGGGCGTCCCAGACGGACTGCTGCACGTGGCGGAAGGCCGCGGAGCCGGGCGGGTTGGCGCCGTCCACGATCACGTCCACGTTGCCCAGCACGATGGCGTGCGGCGAGCCGTTCGCCTCCTCGCCCGGGATCAGCAGCAGTTCGGACGACTTCCACTGCGGGTCCCAGACCTGGTCGTACGTCCGGTGGTCGGTCAGCGGCATGAAGTCGAGGCCGGCCTTCTCGCCCTGCGCGATCTGGTCGCCGACGGGGAGGTTGCCGGGCAGTGTCTGGTGCGAGGTCTGGCGGGGGCCGCTGCCGTCCGAGGAGTGGTCGTCGTGGACGTGGGTGTCACCCGCGAGCCACTTCCCCTTGGGCGCCTTGTTCCGCTTGGAGGCGGAGACCCCGGCCGCCGGCTTGACCTTGCCGCTCGACCCGGAGGCGGGCCCCGAGGCGGCTTGGGCGGTGCCCGCGCCGATGCCGACCGCCACGACGGCGGAACCCGCCAGGACGACGAACTTCCGCCGGCTGAGGGCCTCGGACCCGCGGTCCGGCTCTTCGGCCCCTGTTGCTGTTTCCATCTGCTGCGCCTTTGTGCGAGACGAACGAGTGACGCGGCATGCGCTCGTGCGCGCTGCATGCCCCTGCTTGCGTCACGCTGCCAGCCGGTCCGGGTGCCGCGCATGGGTCAAACACCCCTAAGCCGCGACCGCCGCCAGGGTCAAACGCCCCGGGGCACCGCACGGGCCCGCGCGCCACCCTCACCCGCGGCGCCGTCCCGCGGGTTGCGGCGGCTCCGGGGCCGCCCTGCGCTTGCACACGGCGAGGGTGCGGGTTAGCGTCGAAAGAAGTCACCTATTTTGACTATTTTGGACGGTGTCATCCCCGACTGCAGGAGTGTGCAGCATGTCGGACAGCAAGTTCCACGAGTTCCTGACCCCCGACAACAGCGCGCTGGTCCTCGTCGACCACCAGGTGTGCCTCTACAGCGGTGTCCGGGACACCGACCTGCTGGAGCTCAAGCACAACGTGGTGGCCCTGGCGAAGGCGGCACAGGTCCTCCACGTCCCGACCGTCGTCACCACGACCTCCGCGGAGAGCCTGTGGGGCCCGCTGATCGGCGAACTGGCCGAGGTGCTCCCCGACACGGTCAAGGTGATCGACCGGAGCACGGTCAACGCCTGGCACGACGACCGGGTCCGCGAGGCCATCACCTCCACCGGGCGCCGCAAGCTCGTCTTCACGGGCATCTCCCTGGAGGTGTGCGCCTCGCTGCCGGCCATCGCGGCCGCCGCCGAGGGGTACGACACGTACGTGGCGCTCGACGCGTCCGGGACGTTCTCGAACGCCAAGCGGGAAGCGGGCCTGATCCGGCTCCAGCAGGCGGGGGTCATCGTCAGCGACTACGCGACCCTCATGGTCGAGATCCTCGGCGACAACGCCGCGCCCGAGGCCGGGGCGGTGTACGCGGCCCTCGACATGCCGTTCGCCGTCCTCGTCGGCCAGATCTCCGCCGCGTACGGCGGCACGTGACGGCTCCTCCCCCGCGCCGGGGCCGCCGCCGGGGCCGCACCGGCGGCCCCGGCACCGGGCGGTCGCGCCTCCCGGATCCGGCCCGGTCAGTCGCCGCCCGGCAGTGCGCCCCTCGACAGCCGCAGCCGCTCGTCCAGCCAGGCGCGGGTGACGCCCCAGGCGTGCCCGTCCGGGTCGATCACGTCGAAGTGGTCCGAGCCGGGCGACATCACGAGCGTGACGTCCGCCCCCTTGGCCGTGGCGGCACGGGCGTAGGTCTGCGCGTAGACCGGCGGGATCACCTCGTCGGCCGAGCCGTGGACCACCAGCATCGGGACCGGGACCCCGCCCCCGGCGAGTTCGACGGGGGACGCGACGGCGTACCGGTCCCCGTGTTCCGCGACGCTCCCGCCCAGCAGCAGGCGGGTGATGCCGCGCCCGGCCCGCGCCGCGACCGCGGGCCACACGTCGGGGTGGGAGGGCGGCGGCGCGTTGGACGGGACGTCGCCGTCGAAGTCGGTCAGGCCCTCGCCGAGCGCGACCGAGTCGGCGTGGACCAGGTCGAGC
Organism: Streptomyces sp. NPDC008238; assembly: GCF_042956445.1. Taxonomy (NCBI): domain Bacteria; kingdom Bacillati; phylum Actinomycetota; class Actinomycetes; order Kitasatosporales; family Streptomycetaceae; genus Streptomyces; species Streptomyces sp. NPDC008238. Next base: position 284,900 of record NZ_JBIBGK010000005.1, read on the forward strand.
ACCCCGGCCAGCGTCACCACGCCGATGGGCTTGACCGCGGGACGCGCGCCCGGGGCGCCGTCCGGCAGGGCGGAGCGGTGCGCGACCCAGGCGGCCAGGTGACCGCCGGCCGAGTGCCCGACGACCAGGACACGGCCGGCGTCGACCGCCGGGTCGAGGTGCGCGACGGCGTCCACGGCCGCCGCCATGTCCTCGAACGTCCCCGGCCAGCCGCCACCGGGTTCGCCGATCCTGCGGTACTCCACGTTCCAGACGGCGTAGCCGCGGGACACCAGGTCCTCGGCGAGCGGTACGACCTGCCGGCGGTCGAACATGGCCGTCCACCATCCGCCGTGCACCAGGACCACGACGGGGAAGGGCCCCTCGCCCTCGGGGAGGTAGAGCTCTCCGACCTGGGAGGGCTCGCTTCCGTAGGCGATGGTCCGCACCGGCCGGGAGCCGTCGGCGTCGTCGTCGTAGCGCACACCGCTCTCGGCGCTGACGAGGTGGTCGATCGTGGCGAAGAACGCGCCGATCTCGGGGAGGTTGGCCCCCTTGGCGCGCGACTCGTCGAAGGCCAGGGCGTCCGTCCATTCGACGACGTCCAGCCAGGTGTCGTCGGCGACGCGTACGAGGCGCGCGGCGACGAAGCCCCGGCGGTCCTTGCGGAACGCCGACAGCATGTCCGACGTCCTGTCCGGTGCGACCACGAAGGTGGTCAGCTCGATCACAGACATCCACAGCTCCTGACGGGTGGTGCGCGGAACGCATTTGGTGAGCAAAATTGATAGTCACTGATCTTGACTATTCACTCTAGGCGTCCACGGGAACGGCTGCAAGCTCGAACGACGACGCGGCGGGACGGCGCGACGGAACACGGACGCGAACGCGGACGCGGGCGTGAAGTCGGCGGCCGGGGGCGGCACACGGAGAGGCCGCGCCACTACGATCGACCCCAGTGAATTCCACGGGACGCGGAAGGGCGGCCGGACGTGCGGCGCAGTGAACGGAAAGTGACGGATCCCGACGTGGGGATCATGTCCGCGCGCCTGCTCTTCTCCGTCCAGAAGGAACTCTTCGAGAAGCTCGCCGAGCAGGGCCACCCCGAGCTGCGCCCCCAGCACGGTGCCGTCCTGGGGTACATCGACGAGGACGGCAGCCGGGCGACGGAGCTGTCGCGGCTGTCGGGCACCCACAAGCAGGTCATCGGCAACCTGATCGACGAACTCGAAGCCCTCGACTACGTGGAGCGCCGCCCGGATCCGAGCGACAGGCGCGCGAAGCTGATCGTGCCCACCGCCCTGGGACGCGACCAGATGCGCAAGTCCGACGCCATCATGGCCGGCATCGAGCAGCGTCACGCCGCAGAGCTCGGCGAGCGGGAGTACGCGCGCTTCAAGGCCGCCTTCCGGCGGATCACCACGCTGCAGACGGAGCGGTCCGAGGAGTCCGCCACGCCCCGCAGGCGCCGCTCCACGACCGGCGGCTGACGGACCGGAAGGGCCTGCCGGGACCCGGGCCGCCGCCCCCGGCCGTCCCGGGTCACGCACTACAGGCGGGCGGTCATCCCGCCGTCGATGGCGAGCGCGGCGCCAGTGATGAACCCCGTCTCGTCGCTCAGCAGGAAAGCCGCGAACGCGGCGATCTCCTCCGGCCGGGCCATCCGCCCCAGCGGGTGCATCGCCTCGGCCGTGCGCCAGGAGTCCTCCGGCGACTCGTCGGGGTCGGTCAGGTTGGGGTCGGTCAGCGCGAGGGCGCGCGACAGGGGAGTGTCGACGCCGCCGGTGATCAGGGCGTTGACCCGGATGCCGGCCAGGGCGACGTCCAGCGCCGCCGACTGCGTGAGCCCTATGACACCGTGCTTGGCGGCGTTGTAGGAGGCCCGGTTCGGGTAGGCGGCCACCCCGCAGACGGAGGCGTTGTTCAGGATCGCGCCGCCGCCGCTCTCCCGGAGGGCGGGGATCTCGTGCTTGAGCGCGTAGAAGACGCTGGTGAGGTTCACCGCCATGTCCGCGTGCCAGGCACTGCTGTCTATCTCGGTGACGGGGCCGTCCGCGGTGGGTGCGCCCGCGTTGTTGAAGGCGCCGTCGAGCCTGCCGTAGCGGCCCAGGGCCACGCGGACCGCCTCCGCCACGTCGGCCTCCACGGTCACGTCGGCGCGCACGAAGACGGCCTCGCCGCCGAAGGCGCGGATGTCGGCCGCCAGCGCCTCGCCCACCTCACGGCCGCGGGCCGCGAGGACGAGCTTCCCACCCTCGTCGGCGACGCGCTCCGCGGTCGCCCAGCCCATGCCGGAGGTGGCTCCGGTGATGAGGATGACTTTCCCTGCGAAACGTGCGTTCACGATCACTCCCATGCCCGGACCGCGGTGCGACGCCCCGGCGGCCCGCCCTCGCGCGAGGGGAAAAGGGTGGTACTAAGTCTTGATTGTCCCGATTCTTACCAATGAGGGTAAGCGGCCTCGCGCCGAGCGGCAAAGGTCTAGGCTTGCTTTGAGCAAGTCTGGAGGTGCGACATGCCAGGCCCTCGTCGTGGAACCGCCGACGGCCCGTGCCCGATCGGCCGGGCCGCCGACGTCCTGGGCGACCGGTGGACCCTGCTGATCATGCGCAACGCCACCGCCGGGATGACGCGTTTCGACGAGTTCAAGGCCGAACTGGACATCGCCGACAACGTCCTGTCCAGCCGGCTGCGGCAACTCGTCGAGTCGGGGCTGCTCGCACGCGTCCCCTACCGGCCCGAGGGCGGCGGCCGGACCCGCGACGAGTACCGGCTGACGCGGGCGGGCGAGGACCTGCTGCCGGTGCTGCACGCCATGATGGTCTGGGGCGACGCGCACAGCGAGCCCGCGGCCCCGACGCGGCCGATGCGTCTCGTGCACAGCACGTGCGGGGAGTCGATCGAACCCGGCCGGCGCTGCCCGCGCTGCCGGAAGCGCGTGCCGCGCTCCGAGACCGCCTGGGTCAGGCCCTGGCGGGGTGACGTCACCCAGGTCCTGGGCGCCGCCTCGACCCCCTGACCCGCCCCGGGATCGCCACGCACGACGTCGACGATGCCCGTTTTCTGGCTTTTGTTGCGAAAGCCTGTCGCGCGCCCTAGCCTGGCTGGTGTAAGGCAAGCCAGAAGGGAGCAGATCATGGTCCACGACACCACGACGACGCACCCCGCGATCCGCGCACTCCCCCGTTCCGTCACACGGCTGGAGATCCCCGTCGGGGCGGACTACGAGCAGTTCCGGACCCGCTTCGAGCAGGCCGTCCCCCCGATCGACTACCGGCACACCTTCGAGCTGGTCACTGAACGGGCTCCTTGGAGTGCCGTGCGCCGGCTCGCCGACGAGGGAGCCCCGCACGGCTTCATGATCTACTGGAAGTTCGACGCCCAGCCGCTGTTCGGCGTGGCCGGCGACGCGGCCCGCTGCACCGAGTACCTGATGGGCAACCACACCATCGCCGAGCGCATGTACCGGCACGACGCCGGTGCCCTGATGTACGCGCCCCTGCGCACCACGATCCACGAATCCCCCTCCGGCGAGGCGGTGTTCGCGATCGACCGGCCCAGCGACACGGTCGCCGCGCTCGGCCGGCCGGAGATCACGGAAGTGGGCCGCGAGCTGGACCGCAAGGTCGGCGTGCTCCTCGCCCACCTCGGCGTCCCCGTACCCGACGAGCTGACCTGACCGGACGGCGAGGCCCCAGGCGTCCGGCCCGAAGCATCCACGGACCCGCGCTTCACCCACCCGCCGTGCGGGTCGCCCCGGAGGACGTCCGGCCGGACCCCGTACCCGCGATGCCCGCGGCCTCACGCTGGAACCGGGCGAGGGCGTGGACCGCGTCACGCGTCGCCGGGTACAGCTCCCGGTACAGGGCGTGCAGCCCGTCGTACGCGGCGCTCGCGGCCGGGTCGGGCACGCACCGGTCACGTACCGGGTTCCAGTGCGCGGTCGCCGCCTCGTCCGCCCGCCGTGCGGCGAGCCGGGCGGCACCGTAGGCGGCGCCGACGGTGACGGTGGGGATGTCCTGGGGCAGCCCGGTGACGTCGGAGACGATCCGGGTCCACAGCCCGCCCCGCGTGCCTCCGCCGACCGCGACGACCCGCTCGACGGCGGCGCCCGCCTGCTCCATGGCCTCGACGTTGTGGCGTACGCCGTGCGCGGTGGCCTCCAGCGCCGCCCGGTACAGATCCCCCCGGGTGTGCTCGACGGTGAGGCCGGCGATCACCCCGCGGGCGTCGGGGTCGGCGATCGGGGTGCGCTCGCCCGCGAAGTACGGGAGCATCGCGAGCCCCCGCGCGCCGGGGCCGCTGTCCGCGGCCTCCGCGAGCAGCGCCGCGCGGTCGGGGGCACCGAAGAGACCGCGCAGCCACTCGGTGACGGCACCGGAGGTGGCCATGCCACCGGCGAGGGAACGCGTCCCGGGACAGGCGCCGACGGTGCTCCACAACTCCGGCACGCGCACCTGCCCGGTGACGGTCGCGATGAGGAACATCGTCGTGCCGTACATGAGCATCAGGTCCCCCGGCCGGGTCGCGTCCACACTGACGGCCTCGGCCCAGGCGTCGACGGTGCCGGTCAGGACGGGCGTACCGGGCGCGAGCCCGGTCGCGGCCGCCGCCCCGGCGGTGACCGTCCCGGCCTCGTCCCCGGGCCAGCGCAGCTCGGGCAGCTCCGCGTGCGGCCACACCGCGTCCACCCAGGGGCGGTACCACTCCTGCGCCCGGGTGTCGTAGAAGGGGACGGACTGGCTGGCCGAATGATGGTCCAGCACGTAGGCGCCGGTGAGCCGGTGGACGAGGAAGGACGACGGCATGAACAGCCGCCGCGCCGCCGCGAACACCTCCGGTTCGTGCTCGGCCACCCACGCCACCTTCGGGCCCACCGCCTGCGTCGACAGCACGCTGCCGCACCGGTCGAGCACGGCCTCGCGGCCGAGTTCGGCGTCCAGCCGGGCGATCTGCGCGACGGCCCGGGTGTCCACACCGTAGAGCACGGCCGGGCGCAACGGCCGGTTCGCGGCGTCGGCCAGCGCGACGCACGGGCCCATGCCGCTCACGCCGACGGCCTCCACGTGCACCGGCCGTGCCGCCCGTCCACCGCCGGACAGCAACTCGCGGACGATCCCGCAGAACTCGCCCCACCACACCTCGGGGTCCATCTCGACGTGTCCCGGCGCCGGGCGGGAGACGGCGTGCTCGCGCACCGCCGTCGCGATCACCGTGCCCGAGGCGTCGACCAGGACGCCCTTGCTGCTGGATGTGCCGATGTCGACACCGAGGAAGGCCATGACTGCATGTCACCACACGCCTGCCCCGCGGCGCCGGACAAGCGGTTCGCCGAGGGCGCCGAGACGCCCCCACGGCCGGGCCCGCGCTCAGTGGTTCCAGCGGTTCACGCTGCCCTCGTCCCGGCAGTGGATCGTGCGGCCGTTGCCGGCGTGCTCCCCGGAGCCGGGGCGAGTTGATCGTTGCCCCATGCAGCAATTAGGCTCTTGCATGGTCAAGTACATTGTCGGCCATCCTGAACGGAGACCGCCCGACGAGGACGCCTGACCCGCGACCGGTCTGCCACGTACCGGGCAACGACACGACGAGCGGCGCCCATCGACGCCGCCCGAGCAGAGGAGGACCCGGGGTGACCGGCAGATCGCGCAATCCCTACGGATTCTGGTACCGGCTGGCCGCGGCCATCGCCAAGCCCGTGCTGTTCGTGCTCGTCAGACACCGGTGGCGCGGGCACGAGCACATGCCGGCCGAGGGCGGCTTCGTCACCGCCGTCAACCACATCTCGTACTTCGACCCGCTCACCTACGGGCACTACCAGTACAACAGCGGCCGGCCGGCCCGCCTCCTCGCCAAGGCCTCCCTCTTCAAGATCCCCTTCGTCGGGATGGTGCTGCACGGAAGCGGCCAGATACCCGTCCACCGCGGGACCGCCGACGCCGCGCACGCGCTCCGGGACGCGATCGCCGCGGTGAACGCGGGCGAGTGCGTCGCGGTCTACCCCGAGGGCACGGTCACCCGTGACCCGGAGCTGTGGCCGATGGCCGCCAAGACCGGCGCGGCGCGCATCGCGCTGACGACCGGCGCGCCCGTCATCCCCGTCGCCCAGTGGGGCGCCCACCGCATAGCGCCGCCGTACGCGCGCGGGGGCCGGGGCGACCGCCGGGTGTGGCTGGTGCCCCGCCAGACGGTCCACGTCGTGGCCGGGCCGCCGGTCGACCTCAGCCGCCACCACGGCAAGGACCTCACCCCCGACGTCCTCAAGGGCGCCACCGAGGACATCATGGCCGCCATCACCGCGCTCCTCGCCGACATCCGCGGCGAGCAGCCGCCCGCCGAGCCGCACTCCCTGCGGCGTCCGGCACGTCAGCCCGCGAAGTAGCCGGGCCACCGCGTCGCCTCGCGGTCGGGCGCCGGTGCGCACGACGGCCCGTTCAGCCCTCCCGCATGCCGCGCGCCTCGGCCACGAGTGTCCGGGGCAGTTCCGGCCTCGCACACGCGCAGTCGATCAGCAGGTTCCGGTAGGCGGTGTTCGCCAGCCGCGGCGCCAGGGCGATCAGGGCCCTCAGGTCGTCGGACGAGCCGGTCAGGCGCGTGCGGTAGGCCGCGCCGGCGGCGCGCAGGGAGACCTCGTCGGGTGCGTGCTCCAGGCCCCGTTCGACGAGGCTCACGGCCGCGGAGAAGTCGCCCTGCCCGGCACGCACGTCCGCCAGGTCCAGGTAGAGGGACCAGTTGGCGGGGTCCAGGACCAGGGCGCGTTCGAAGGCGGCCGCGGCCTGGTCGGGTTCGCCCATGACGCGCCAGGTGGCCGCTCGCGCGACCGCGGTCCACATGACCGGGGCGACGGCGTCGGCGCGGTCGCACAGCGCGAAGGTCAGCTCGTACCGGCCGCAGGCACGGGGCAGCCGGGCCATGGCGGCCAGCGACTCCGGGACGGGCGCGCGCGCCGACACCACGTCGAGGGCGTGGAACCAGGGCGCGAACCGCTCGCGCATCCCGTCGGTGTCCAGGTCGTGGCCGTGGTCCAGGACGCGCAGGCACGCCTCGGCCAGCGCCTGGGCACTCACCCCGTCGAGGAAGCGCGCGTCGCCGAACCAGGGTGCGGCGCCCCATGCCACGTCGGGCCGCGCGCCCGTGACCGAGCCGAGGGTCATCACCGCGTCGTCCAGGTCCCCTTCGAGGAAGAAGAAGTACCCCTGCGCCAGCACGGCGCTCAGGGAACCGTCCTCTTCGAGCCTCTTCCTCAGCTCCGGGGGCCGGTCCCGCCACAACTCGGCGAGGGCCTCGTGGGGTTCCGGAGCCGCGGGGGCCGCGGCTATCGCCCCCACGAGGAGTTCCACGGCCTGGACGGGGTTTCCGCCGCAATGCGCCATCACCCGGGCGAGACCGACTCCCGCCGCCACTGAACGATTCGACATCGTCCGAGAATAGTCGTGACCAGGGGCCACCTGCGGCCGCCGGTGTCAGCCCGCGGCACCGGTGTCCTCACGCCGCGGTCGCGTCACCGACCCGCCGAAGGTGTGTTGACTGCACCTTCGTTGGCTCGTTGCGCTGGATGACGTTGGTCCGGTCAAGGAGGCATGTGTGACCGAGTCGCTGCATCATCAGCTCAGCGAGGGGCGTATCAAGCTCCCCAGGGATAGTCGCATGGGGTCGTGAGAGAAGGCCGATGCTACGGCTGCTCGGCCGCTGCCGGCAGGTTGTGCCAAGCATGTCCGCAAGCGCCTTTGCAGTACGTATCGCGGCGGCGAGTGTCGGCAACGGCGAACACGGAGACGAGGACGCGGAAAGCCTTGACGTGTTCGGCGGCGGGGAGGCCCGCGAACCCATGGCGGGGCGGGTCCATGCAGATCATTACCGCGGGGTTGGCCGTGGGCTTCACACCGGACCGCGCCACCCCCGCACGGCCGTCCGCAGTCGTGATGTGCGCCTGCATCGCATAGCCGGCGACTTCCTGCAGTACCTCCTGTTGAGTGGTCGGGGCGAGGCCGGAGAACCAGCCGACACCGGCATCCAACGTGCGGAGCCCCTGGGCGATTTCGTTGACGATCCGCTCTGTCTCGCGCCGGAAGGTGCGGCCGTCGTCGCTGCTCGGTTCGGTCATCGCTTGACGATTTCACAACGCCGGTTCCCGGAGAAGGTCGGTATCCGCACCCGATAACCACCCAGGCGGGAACCAGGAACAGTCGGCTCCCGCGACCTGGCAGCGCCGCAGGACTGCCACTCAGCGGCTCGCCGGACGCCTCCGCAGCACATGAGTGACATCGAAAGCCGCCGACATCGATCATCAGGGCTCGCCGCCGAACGACTCCCGAAGAACCAGGCACAGCGACCAGTTCGTGGAGACGGTATCGCTGCCCGTTTGAGTGAAGTGCGGAGAAGGCGCACGGGACCGGCCCGGTGAACGGGGCTGCCGAGGACGGCTCCGGCGTCGCGATACGCCGCCCCCTGGAACCGGGCGGACGGCTATCCGAGCCACGAACCGATCCCGTCCCACGCGGCCTCCAGCTCGCGTGCGTGCACCCGGCCGAGTCGGGCCCGCACCAGGTGGTGGGCGTCGAGCATCTCCTGCTTCCCGCCCATCCCGTCCAGCTCGGCTCCGATCTCCCGGGTCCGCGGGTCCTTCTCCCCCTCCAGGGTCAGAAACCCGTGGAAGAGGCCGATCGCACAGAGCTCGTCCACGAGGCGGTCGGTACGGTCGTCGTCGTCACCGGCGGACGCCCCCAGGCGCAGCCACAGTGCCGGCTCCGCGGCCGGGCCGGCTGCGTCGACCGGAGGGCCCCCCTCCCTGCGCGCCTGAAGGCGACGCCGGACGTGATCAGGGTAGGACCGCTCCCGAAGCGCACGGCGCCGGCTCTCACGTGCCGCGACGAAGACGCCCGCCAAGGCCACCGACGCGACGGCCAGAACGAGCAGCGCGGCCGGAACCATGTCGCCTCCCCACGTGACGTCGCTCGGCCGATGCGGCCATCCGGTGCTCTACCCCACGGATCGCCGTCGACCCCTCCCGCCGCCGCACTGCACGCGAACGGGGTCCTCAGCCGCGCCCCCGGCCCTGGGCGGGCGTGCGCGAGGTGACGATGGGCTCGAGCAGCCGTCGCGGGGTGTTGATCGCGCCCGAGACGGGATCGGCGTCCCGTCCTGAGGGACGGTAGCCCGGTCCGGGTTCGGAGCGGATGTCCTGGACCGGGACGACCGCGCCGCATTCCCGGCAGCGCCCGTCATGATCGAGGTGTCCCCCGTCGAGGTCGTGGCTCAGGAGGCGCTTGACGCCGTTCGGGGAGTAGAAGGACTCCCCCCAGTTCATCAGGGAGTGCACGACCGGCCACAGGGCGATGCCCTTGTCCGTCAGCCGGTACTCGACGCCGCCCGCCGTGTCGTCCTCGCGCGAGAGCACGCCTTCCTGCACCAGCGCCTTGAGCCGGCTGCCCGCATTGTTCTTGGGAGCGTTTCCGCATGTACCAGTTCCTCGTCTCCTTCACCGTCCGACCCGAGCACCGCGACGACTTCGTGCGGGCGGCCCGCAAGGCGGCACGGGACTCCCTCGCCAACGAACCCGGCTCCCACCGGTTCGAGGTCATCGCCGACGAGGAGGACCCCGACGTCTTCTACCTCAACGAGGTCTACGCGGACGTCGAGGCCTTCAACGTCCACGCCGGCGGACCGTACTTCGCGGAGTTCTTCGCCGCGGCCGGCGGTTACGCCCAGGGCCCGACCTGGCTCATGAGGGGCAACCACGTCGGCGACACGGCGTCCGCGTGACCCGGGGCGAGCGGGACACGACGGCGCCCGGCAGCGCGACACGAACGCGCCGGTACGTTCTCGCCGAGCGGCCCGCCTCACCGGTCGGCCCGCTGCGGGAGGGCGTCCTGCGCTACGAGGAGGACGTGCCCGTGCCGGGGCTCGGGGCCGGACAGGTACGGGTGGGGGTCGAGTGGGTCTCGCTGGACCCCGCCACCAGGAGCTGGATGAACGACACCCCGGGCTCCCTGCCGCCCTCCCCCGTGGGTGAGGTCATGCGCGCGCTGGGTGCGGGCACGGTGGGCGCGTCCAGGCACCCGGACTTCGCCGTCGGGGATCGGGTCTGCGGGCTGCTCGGGCTGCAGGAGGACGCCGTCGCGGAGGGCGCCGTCCTGCGGCGCGTCCCGGACGGGGTGCCCCTGCAGGCCTCGCTGAACACCCTGGGCATCGCGGGACAGACCGCCTGGCTGGGGCTGCGCGACATCGGGCGGCCCCGGCGGGGCGAGACCGTCGTCGTCACCGCGGCGGCCGGCGCCGTCGGATCGGTCGCCGTCCAGCTCGCGGTCGCCGCCGGCGCACGGGTGATCGGTGTCGCCGGCACACCGGAGAAGTGCGCGTGGGTACGGGAGATCGGTGCCGCGGAGTGCGTCGACTACCGGGCGGAGGACGTGTCGTCGGCGTGCGCGCGCCTGTGCCCTGACGGGGTCGACGTCGTGTTCGACAACGTCGGCGGGGCGACGCTCGACGCCCTCCTCCCGCACCTGGCGGCCGACGCCCGGGTCGTCCTGTGCGGGGCGATCTCCCGCCACCAGAAAGGACGCGGCCCGGATCCCCTGCGCAACTGGTTCCAAATGCTGCCCGCCAGGGCCCGGATGCAGGGCTTCATCTACATGGACCACCAGGACCGTTTCGACGAGATCGAAGCCGACCTGCTGCCCCGGGTGCGCCGAGGCGAGTTGCGCAGCCGCGAGCACGTGGTCGAAGGACTGACGGCGGCACCCGCGGCACTGCACACCCTCTTCGACGGCACGAACACCGGCAAGCTCCTCGTGCGCGTCGCCCGTTCCTGACCCGTGCCCGCCGTACACGGGCCGCCCGGTGGGGCCCGGCAGACATCACCACACGAAAGAGGAGTCCCAGCATGTCGTCCGTACTCATCACCGGAGCGTCCAAGGGCATCGGCCGGGCCGTCGCCGTGGAATTGGCGGCCCGCGGGCACCGCGTGATCGCCACCGCCCGACGCCCGGAGGCGCTGGCGGACCTCCCCGTCGACCGGCGCCTGCGCCTGGACGTCACCGATCAGGAGAGCGTCGACCAGGCCGTGCGCGACGCCGGAGACGTCGACGTACTCGTCAGCAACGCGGGGGAGACCGTGCGCGCGCCCCTGGAGAGCATCCCGCTCCCGGAGGTCGAGCGGCTCTTCCGGCTCAACACGGTGGGTGCGTTGCGGGTGGCGCAGGCCGTGCTGCCCGCGATGCGCGAGAGGGGCGCGGGCCGGCTCGTCTTCGTCTCCAGCATCCAGGGGCGCCTGGTGCTGCCGATGATCGGTGCGTACGGTGCGAGCAAGTGGGCGCTGGAGGCGCTGGCCGAGACCCTCGCCATTGAGGCGGGCCACTTCGGGGTCAAGGTGAGTGTCGTGCAGCCCGGCGCCGTCTCCACCGGTGGCGGTGCGCGGGCGAAGGTGTTCCTGAAGGAGGACGACCCGTACACCCCGCTCTACGAGGCCCTGCCCGCCCTCCGGGGCGAGGTCATCACCCCCGAGGAGGTGGCCGCGGCGGTGGCCGACACGATCGAACGGCCCGCGCCCCCGCTGCGCGTGCCGGTCGGCGCCCCCGCCGAGCAGGTCCTGCGCGCCCGCAAGGACGCCCCGGAGGCCGAGCCCTTCCTCGCGGCGCGGATCGACTGGTGACCCGGCCCGTCCCCGGCCGCTGACCACCGGCGCCGAGGCCGGTCGCACGGCCGGCGCGACACACCCCGGCCCACGGGCTCAGACGACCGACTCCGGCATGTCGTCCGAGGTGTTCAGGTTCAGCGCCTCACGCACCTTGATCGCCTGCTCGTGGCCGGGCCGGTGCAGGGCCGCCTCGTAGTGGTCGTAGAACGTTCCCACGTCCCCCGCGTCGGCGGCCTTCGCCCAGTGCGGGCGGGCGGCCTCGATCTCCCTCTGGAGGGCCGCGATGTGCCGCTCCGCACCGGCGGGCCATTCGTGGCCGCGCAGGATGCGCGCCTGCTCGTCGAGGGCGAGTGCGACCTCGTGCGCCCAGTCCCGGTAGCCCGCGAAGTCGTCCTTGACGTACTCGGCTTCCGGTTCGAGGCTGAACCTGACGTCGTTGATGACGTTGGCGGCCTTCAGGTAGGCCACCTGGTGCTCGTCGAGCACGGTCTCGTCCCTGCGGACCGATCCCTCGAGGGGACCTGCGGGGTCCCTGTAGAAGAGGCACGTCACCTGGCGGTCGCCGTCCGCCCAGGTGTCCCGGTCGGGCGTGTAGTAGGTCATAGAGAGCTCCGTCGGCAGCGCCCAGGAGTCCATCGCGTAGGCGTTGCTCAGGTCCCAGCACCGGCTGTCGGCCTGCTCGCCGATCGCGTCGTCGCCGGGGAAGGCGTAGCCGTCGGCGATCTCGAAGACCCCGTACACCTCGGCCGTGTGCTCGCCCGCACACGGCACGAGGGAGAACTCCAGGAACTCGTAGGCCGGCCGGTCGTCGGCGGTCTCGATGCAGTCGCCCTTGCGGAGGGAGAAGTAGTCGTCGTCGTAGTGCGCCGCCTCGGCGGCCTCCTCGCCCAGGCCCTCGGGGATCCGGTATGTGCCCAGAGCCAGGGTGACGGCGATGACCAGCGTGCTCAGCGACGACAGCACCAGCCCCGTCGTGGCCATGCCCCTGCCGCGCTCGCCCCGCTTCTCGATCCGGCTCAGCGCCAGCGCACCCAGGACGACGCCGAGCAGCGGCAGACCCAGCAGCAGCCCGGACACCAGCGCCGCGACGGCGAGCCGGTTGAGCGGCGGCCGCGCCGGCGCGGAGAGCGGGGCGGGGCGGGGGACGGCGGGATCGTCGGGTGCGGCGAGTCCACGGAACAGCGCTCCTCGTCGGAGGGTCAGGCGAACGGTTGCGCGAATATATCCGGTTCCTTGACCGCGTCCCGCACCGATGTCCCGATGTGTCCGGCAGGCGGCAGTGAGGTGAATCGGTGCCCAACAGGCCCTGGCGGAGCGGGAGTCGCCGTCACACGGACATGCCCGTGGCCGCGGGCACCACGTTCCTCCGGGTCCTTCCGGGCCCGGTGCGATCATGCGGATGTGAACCGGCTCGGCACACGTGTCCGCACACCGGGACGCTGCGCTGGACGGCCTCCGGGCCCCCGCGCTTCCTGCCGGGTCGTCAGGCGGGGTCGGTCGCACGGCTCCGGGGCTGCGTGCGGTGCCAGGCGGCGGCGTACTCACGGGCCGCGGCACCGGGGTCGTCGGCCGCGCAGATGCCGGACACGACGGCTGCCCCCGCCGCCCCGGCCTCGCGCAGGCGCGGCAGGTCGGCGGGCTCCACGCCGCCGATGGCCACGGCCGGCAGCGCGCTGAGCCGGGCGAGGCGGGCGAAGCCGTCGTGGCCGAGGGAGGGCGGCGCGTCCGCCTTGGTCCGGGTGGCGTGCAGCGCGCCGATGACGACGTGGTGGACGCCCGCCGGGTCCCGTGCGGCGGCGAGCAGTTCGGCGGGGGTCGCGGCGCTCAGGCCCAGAACGGCGTCCGGGCCGATCAGTTCGCGTACGTCGGCCGGGGGCAGGTCCGACTGTCCCACGTGGACGCCCGTCACGTGGACGCCCCGGGCGCGGGCGGCCAGGAACACGTCCACGCGGTCGTTGACGATCAGCGCCACGCGCCGCGGGAGGACCGCCGCCACCTCCGTGACCGTGCGCAGGAAGTCACCGCCGTCGGCGTGCTTCTCGCGGATCTGCACCGCGGTGACGCCGCCCGCCACCGCCCGGGCGACGGTCTCGGCCACACCGCGGCCCCGGGCCCGGCACTGGGCCGCGTCCGTGACCAGGTAGACCGACAGATCGACCGGTGCCACCGTCACGCCACCGCCGCCCGCCCGGCGACGTCGGACTCCCGCAACGCGGCGAGCGCGTCCAGGAACTCCACGGCGAAACTGCCGGGCCCCGCGGCCTTCTTCGCGGCGAGTTCGGCAGCGACCGCGTACCCGGCGACGGCCGCCACCGTCGAGGCGAACCGGTCGTCGTCCACCGCCGCGTAGGCGGCCATCACGGCGCCCAGCGCGCAGCCCCCGCCCGTCACCCGGGTGAGCAGCGCGTCACCGTTGGCGACACGCGCCACCCGTGTCCCGTCGGTGACGAGGTCCACGGGTCCGGAGACGGCCACCACGGCGCCGGTCGCGCCGGCCAGTGCCCGTGCCGCTTCCCCGGCCGCCTCGACACCGTGGGAGGAGTCCACCCCGCGGCCGCCGCCGCCCGCCCCCACCAGCGCGATGATCTCGGAGGCGTTGCCCCGTACGACCGTCGGCCGCAGTTCCAGGAGCTCGCGCGCCAGCGCGGTGCGCACCGGGAGCGCGCCGACCGCCACCGGGTCGAGCACCCAGGGAGTGCCGGCCGCGGTGGCGGCCCGGGCGGCCTCGACCATGGCGGAGCGCTGCTCGGCGTGCGGGGTGCCGAGGTTGACCAGGACCCCCGAGGCGACCCCGGCGAACGGTCCGGCCTCCCCCGGGATGTCGACCATGGCCGGTGCCGCGCCCAGCGCCAGCAGGACGTTGGCGGTGAACCCCGTCACCACCGAGTTGGTCAGGCACTGCACGAGTGGGGAGTGGTCCCGCACGCGCGAGAGCGCCTGCGCGGCGAGGGCGGCGTGATCGGCGGAGGTCGGGGACATGCGGTTCGCTCCTCGGGTGACGGACGGTGTGTGCGGTCGCCCGCGGCCGGTGCCGTACGGCCGGGGCACGGACGGACCGGGGCACGGGCGCGGCGGCTCAGGGCCGCGGGCGGTGGCGCAGACGCAGCGGGGTGTACACCGCGAGGGCCACGAGGAACGCCACGTAGTACGAGAGGTCGGCGCCGTGCAGGGCCTCCGCCACCGGGCCGACGTACAGGGTGGTGTCCATGAACGGCACGGCGGCGGCGAAGGCGGCCACGAAAGCGACCCCGGCGGGCCAGCCGGGCTGCGGCCGGCCGGTCTCGGCGGCGAGGTCGATCTCGGCGCCCCCGCGTGCCCGGGCCCGGGCGAACCAGTCGACGACGACGATGGCCACGAAGCCGGGGATCCAGTAGCCGACGAACAGCAGCACGTTCTGGAAGCGGGCGGTGGTGTCGGCGGCGTGCATCCACAGCACCAGGGGGAAACCCAGCACGGCGGCGAAGGCGGCCGCCGCCGGGCGCGGCACGCGCACACCGACCGTCTGCAGGGCCAGGGATCCGCTGTAGTCGTTCATGGCGTTGCTGCACAGCGCGGCCAGGGCGACGGCGAGCAGTCCGAACGCCCCGAGCGGCCCACCGCCCAGCAGTTCGGCCACGCCTGCGGCGGTCTGGTCGGTCAGGACGGACGCGCCCCACAGTCCGAGCGCCTGGACGGCCACGAAGGACACCACCAGGCCCGCCAGGGTGAACCAGAACATGCGCGAGCGGGAGGTGTTCCGCGGCAGGTAGCGGCTGAAGTCGCTGGCGTACGGGGCCCAGGACAGGGTCAGGCTCAACGCGATGGTGCTGGTCAGGACGAACGCGCCGCCCCGGTCGGCCCCGTGGGCCGAGCCGGTGGCGACGGGGTCGACGCCGTCGAGCAGCTTCCAGGCGATCAGCGCGAAGGCCGCGGCGAGCACGAAGGTCATGACGATCTGCAGCCGGTGGATGGCCTCGTAGCCCAGGACTCCGAGGGCGCCCTGCGCGACCATCATCACCAGGACCCCGAGCCAGAAGGGCAGACCGCACAGCCGGGCCAGCGCGTCACCGCCGAAGAGCCCGATCAGCGCGTCCCAGGCGACCGAGGACAGCCACTGCAGGACGCCGGGCACCGCGACGGCCCGGCCGAAGGCGAGCCGGGCCAGCGGGAGCTGCCCGGCGCCGGTCCGGCTCCCCCAGGTGCCCAGGTAGGCGGTGGGCACGGCGCCGATCACGGTGCCGAGCACCACGGCCGCGAGCGCGGTGGCGAAGTCCAGGCCCAGGGCGATGCCGATGGTGCCGGTGAACACGCCGGTCATGGTCAGGTTGGGGGCGAACCACACGGTGAACAGGCGCCCCGGCCCTCCGTAGCGGTTGCTCTCGGGCACCGGCTGTATGCCGTGTGCCTCGATCCGGAGATCGCCCGCGGCGGCCGGCATGCGGCCGTCGAACACGGTGGGCCGGCCGTCTGCGGGCAGACCGCCGGAAACATGCGCCAATGGCATGGAGACATCCCTCCGCCAGTACGAACTGGTTCAGGTTCGACGGGTGTGATCTCAGCCCCGGTGGGGCACCCCGTGTCCGGTACGAGGGACAGGGTAACCCGACGGCGCCGGCCCGCGGGGACGGCCCCCACCTCGGCCTTCGCGGGTGCGTCGGGTGGCGTCGGGAGCCGTCGGTGCCGCGGACCGGCGGGCGTGTGTGCGGGGGATGTCGTGGCGTGGCGGCCGGCACCGAGCGGGAACGACCACCCGGCGCGCCCCGCTCGGCGGGGCCCATTATTTGACGGGACGTCAGTGCCCGGCTGGGACGGGCCTGTTGCGGCCCGGTCCGCAGGTCAGATGCGGACGCCGAACTGGAACGGCATGTTGTTGATGGACTCGTACCGCACGAACGTGCCGGTGCGCGGCGCGTGCAGGACCATGCCGTTGCCCGCGTAGAGGCCGACGTGGTGCAGGTCGCCGTAGAAGAGCACGAGGTCGCCGGGCATCAGCTGGCTCATCGACAGCCGCGTGCCGGCGTTGGCCTGCCCCTGGGAGGGCCGCGGTATGTAGGTACCGGCCTGGGCATAGGCCCAGGAGGTGAGGCCGGAGCAGTCGAAGGAGCCCGGACCGGACGCACCGAAGACGTACGGCGAGCCGAGCTTGGTCTTCGCCGCGGCGAGGGCGGCGGCGGCCAGCGAGGAGGCGGGCGTGTCGTTGCCGAGGTCCACGCGCTCGTTGGTGCGGTCGGCGCGGCCGTCGGCGGCGGCCAGGGAGGCGCGCTGGGCGGCGGTCAGCGAGTTGAGGAGCTGCCGCGCCTCGGCCAGCTTCGCCTGGACTTCCTTCTTCTTGCTGCCCAGTTCGGTGCGGGTCTCGTCGAGCTCGCCGAGCTTGCTCGCCGCCTCCGCCTTCTGCTGGTCCAGGGTGCGCTTCTTCTCCGCGATCTGACGGAGCGCCTCGGCCTGCCTGGTGCTCAGCTGGTCGAGGGCGGACGCCTTGTCGAGGTAGGTGTCCGGGTCGGAGGAGAGGAAGAGCTGGAGCGACGGGTCGATGCCGCCGCTGCGGTACTGCGCGCTGGCCAGGGTACCCAGGTCGTCCCGGAGGTCGTTGAGCTCGGCCTGGCGGCGGGCCACCTCGTCCTGGGCGTCCTCGACCTGCTTCTGCAGCCTCTCCTGCTTCTCCTTGGCGCCGTTGAACTTCTCGGTCGCCTGCTCGGCCTGCTCGTAGAGGCCGTCCACCTTCGCCTTGACGCTCTTGACGGACGGCTTCGCGGGAGCGGCCTGGGCCGCCTGCGCGGACAGGGCGACGGCTGCGGCGGCGGTCGCGGTGAGCACGGTGACACGTGTGCGGCCGGCCTGCTTGGGACGACGGTGGGACGCCACTGGCGCGAGCTCCTTCTTCCTCCAGCCGCCTGCCGCGCGCGCCGGGAACTGCGTTCCCATGACACGCAGGGCATTTCGGATCGGCGGGAACTCCGCAGCCATCCGGAATGGATGATCGACCGGGCGGAGGTTCGGTGAATGACCTTAATCATCACCACGCGCGTGAATCAAACCCCTGACGGGAAAAGGCAGTCCACGCACCGTTTCTTTACCCGTCCCGGCACTTCCGCGCCCGTGTGGCGCAGGTCACACCTCGAAAAGTTGCCTCATATCCCGGCGGGTTTCAGCCGAATCCGCTTGGCGCCCGTGCCGCATATTCCAATACTCAGAGGCGAATTCCCCGTATTCGGCGCGGCATGAATTGGCGATGCTTTTCCGGGGCCGGCGCGGGCCCGCGCACCCGGGCGGCGGGGCCGCCGCCCGGGTGCGGCCGGGTCAGGCGCGGGAGAAGAGCCCGATGCCTTCGGGGACCGGGCGCTCGGCGCCGCCGGTGGGGTGGTTCCGGACGACCGGCGCACCGGACACGGCGTCGCGGGTCACGAGGGTGGAGGAGCCGCCGCCGTCCAGGTTGACCCCGTCCTCGGCGCCCACGGCCTGGAATACGCCCGCCAGTTCGGCGACCGTCAGGCCGGCACCCGCCTCGGCGCTTCCGTCCAGCACGAGCAGGTGCAGCAGCCGGCCGCCGTCGCCGATCGCGGCCCCGGTCCTGGTCGCCACGGCCTTGTCGTCCAGGCCCGGCAGGGGCGCGCCGTCACGCAGGACGGGGTAGCCGCCGACGGCGAACTCCAGGCGCTTGCCGCTCGCGCTCCTCAACTTCTCCGAGACGCGGACGCGTTCGCCCACCTGGAGCGTACGCAGCTCCGCGGCCCCGGCCTCACGGCCGACCAGGACCACCGTGCCGGGTTCGATGGCGCCGGCGCCGATGGTGTCGGAGCCCGAGACCACTCGGCCGTCCCGCACGCTCACCTCGTAGGCGTCCGTGGTGCACGCGCCGGCGCGCAGGGTGTCGGTGCCGCAGACGGCACGCTGCCGTGACACCTCGCCCCACCGGGAGTCGAAGGCCCCGATGCCGCCCTCCGCGACGGCGTACTGGTTCAGCCCCTCGAGGTCGAACCGCTTGCCCTTGCGGGCCCGGACCGTGCCGTCGAGGGTGAGCTCGTCCAGCCGCGCCTTGTGGTCGTAGCCCACGCCGATGACGTCGCGGGTCGACGTGCCGGGCGGCAGACCGGGGCCGAAGCGCTGGCCGTTCGGCACGGCCGCCTTCAGTGCCACGCCGTCCGAGACCGCCGGCCCGACCGCGGAACCGGTCGCCTGGACGCCGGGGTGCTGCGTCTCGTCGATGTTGAAGAAGTCGGCGTTGATTCCGGCCACCGCACCCTGCGCCGCGACGAGCTGCGAGAGCTTGGCGCGGGCCGCGACCTTCCCCGGTGAGAGCAGGCCCACCGAGACGTGCCGGTCGCGCAGGTCGGAGGTCACCACATGTCCGGTGACCGTGCCGTGCGACGCGGTCACCGAGAAGGACTGGTAGGTGATGCCGGGCGCGACCGTCACGCCGTCCGCCACCCGCACCCGCCCGACGGCGTCGGCCTGGCCGGCCCCCGCGCCGAGCATCATCATCGTCGTCGTCATCACCGCCGCCGCGGACACGGCTGCCGCGCGGACCCGACCGATCGGTCTCGTCATCTGATGTCCTGTCGTCTTGCGTGCATGACGCACGAGTACTGGCCGCAGCCATCAGAAAGGGCCCAGGGGAAGGGCTGGTGGCAGTTTCCTGACAGGTCAACGAATCCTGGCGGACCGAGGGGCGGTCGTCCCGCCCGGCACGGGGACGCCGAACGGTTTTCGGGCACTCCGTTGCCCGCCGCGAAGTCCACGAACCGCCACGGGGAAGTCGGTTCAGGTCCTGTGCCGTTGAACTCGGGGCCAGGTGCCCGGAAGAGTGGCGCCATGGTCCCTCCCCGCTTCGTCTTCCTCGATCCCGACGGCACCGGCGCCGGAGGATGGCTGTACGCGGTGGTCGAGGCGAGGACGGGGGCCGTCTACCAGCAGCAGTACGGCGGAACGGCCTGCCGGCAGGGTCAGGTCGAGGGCTTCCTGGTTCCGCTGGCCGGCCCGGACGGGCTCGCCGCGCTCCGCGAGCTGTTCGAGGGGGACTTCCGTGGTGCCGGCACCTGGAACCACACGTGGCCGGACGACGAACGGGACCGCCTCCGCTTCGCCGTCCGTGCCGTCCGCTACTGGGCGTCCGACGGCACCACGGAGCAGCCCCACGCCCTGCGCCTGGACGAGAGCCGCATCCGTGAGGCGGACGAGGCCTGGGTACCAGTGATCACGCCGGACGGCCCCGCGGTGCTGGTGTGGTCCAACTCTGACTGAGCCCCGGCGAACGCCGGCTACGCGTTGAGGCCGTAGCGGACCTCGGTGCGGGCGGCGGTGAATCCGGCCCGTTCGTACAGACTGTGCCCGCCGGTCGGGCTGTCGGAGTCCACTTCGATGCTCGCCCGGTCGAAGCCGTCCGCCTGTGCGGAGCGCAGCGCGTGGCTGATGAGTGCACCGGCGACGCCCCGCTTGCGGTACGCACGGCGGGTCGCAAGGGTCATGACGTGGGCGTCGCGGACGCCGGTCGCCTCGGTGTCCGCGTCCCACGAGAAGGTCAGCAGCATGCCGGCAGCGGTGCCGCTGTCCGCGTCGCGCAGCAGGAAGCTGAGGCCGGGGCGGAAGGCCGGCCAGCCGAGCGATGCGCGCCACTGCTCCTCCGACGCCGGGGACCCGGCCCAGCGGTCGAGGAAGGCCTCGTTCCTGATGGCGAGGAACTCGGCGTCGTTGTCGGCGGAATGGCCCTCGAAGACGAGGCCTTCCGGCGTCGGAACGTCGACGACGGCGGCGCCGAGCGGATGCCGTAGGTGCGCGTACCAGCGCACGGGCGTCATGCCGGCGGCCCGGTAGCAGGCGCGCGCGCCGTCGTTGCGCGCGTTGTTCTGGACGTCGACGGCAAGTGGCAGGCCGGGGTGGTGGATCGCGTGCAGCGCCTTCGCGCTCGCGATCCCCGCGGACAGCAGCTCCGCGCCGAGCCCGCGGCGCCGGCAGTCCGGGTGCACGCCTCCGCTGACCATTACCCGGTGCACCCCTTTCGCGCGCGGCCTGTGCGCGGCAGAGGAGTAACCGACCATGGCGTCGCCGTCGAAGACACCGACCGTGCCACGGCCGAGGTCCAGCAGCGGGGCGTTGATCTGGTCGGCGGCGTCCTCCTCGGAGTAGTACTCACCGAAGGTGTCGACTGCCTCGATCGCGTTGAGGAGTGCGGCCAGGGCGGCGGCGTCCGCCGGGGCGATCGGACGGCGGGTGAGACGCGCGAGGTCAAGGGTCATGGCCCGACGCTAGGCACACCGGATCACGGTGTCATCCCGGTTTCCGTCACCGCCGCCCGCGCGACCACTACTCCGCTTGCAGGACGAAGAACAGGAAGCACAGGAACCGCGGCTTGGCCGCGAGGGCTTCGGGGAAGAGTTCGCGGGCGGCGGGGTCGGGGTCCGGCTCGCTGACGGCCGCGATGCGGAAGCCCGCCGCGGTGAAGGCGTCGGTCATCGCGTGGAGCGGCCGGTGCCAGAGGCTCATCAGGGCGGTCCGGTCCCCGAAGGTCCACTCGTCGGTCCAGTTGGTGGTGTCGAGGTAGTGATGCTCGTCCCCCCGGCCGGCCTCCCGGTGCATGGTGGCGATGACGAAGGGATGGTCGACGGACGCGATCAGCCGGCCGCCGGGCTTGAGCACGCGCCGCAACTCGGCCAGGGCGGGCCCCCAGTCCTCCAGGTAGTGCAACACCAGGGACGCGACGACGTCGTCGAACGTGTCGTCGGCGTAGGGGAGCGGGCTCCCGAGGTCGGCCAGCCGGAGGTCCGCCCCCTCACCGAGGCGGCGCCGCGCCAGCTCCAGCATCCCCTCGCTCACGTCGAAGCCGCTCACGACGGCGCCCCGGTCGCGCAGCGCCGCGGACAGGGGCCCGGCGCCGCATCCGGCGTCGAGGATGCGCCGCCCGGTGACGTCCCCGGCGAGGGCCAGCATCGCGGGGCGCTCGTAGTGGGCGTTGATGAGGTTGGTCTCGTTCTCGCCGGAGTACGCCTCGGCGAAGCTGGTGTAGTCGTTGACCTTCGGCGGGTCGACGGTCACGGCGGTGCGCCCGGGGTGGCTCTCGTGCCCTTGCTGCTCGTCAGAAGTCACGGTGCGAGGGACGTCACCCGCATCGGTGCGGTTCCTGGCCGGGCCCGGAGCCGCGACCGGTCCCCGTCAACTCACGCGGGACCGCTCTCCAGTTCGGTGAGGCGCGCGGTGAGGAACATGCGCTCGGCCTCGTTGCCGGTCAACTCCAGGGCCCGCCGGTACGCGGCCGCCGCTTCGCCCGAACGGCCGAGGCGCCGCAGCAGGTCCGCCTTCACGGCGGGCAGGTACTGGTACCGGGCGAGCCGGCCCTCCTGCTCCAGCGCCTCGACCTGGGCCAGCGCCACCGCCGGTCCGTGGGCCATCGACACCGGCACGGTCCGGTTCAGTGCGACGACCGGTGAGGGCCAGAGCGACAGCAGCCTGTCGTAGAGCGCCACGATCTGCGGCCAGTCCGTCTCCTCGTACGCCGGGGCTTCGGCGTACAGCGAGGCGATCGCCGCCTGCAGGAGGTAGCGTCCCGCGCGGCCACCGCGCAGCCCGCTCACGATCAGCTCGTATGCCTCGGCCAGCGCGGTACGGTCCCACAGCGAGCGGTCCTGCTCGGCGAGGCGCAACAGCCGGCCGTCGGCGCCGGTCCGGGTGGCGCGTCGGGCGTCGGTGACCAGGAGCAGTGCCAGCAGCCCGCGGACCTCGGGCTCGTCGGGCATGAGGTTCCGCAGGGTGCGGGCCAGGTGCAGCGCGTGATCGGCCAGGTCGGTGCGCATGAGCGTCGGGCCCGAGGGGGCCGTGTGTCCGCTGGTGAACAGCAGGTGGAGTACGCCGAGCACGGCCGTGAGCCGGTCGGGCAACTCCGCCGGCCGCGGCACCCGGTAGGGAATGCGGGCGACGGAGATCTTCTTCTTCGCCCGGGTGATCCGCGCGGCCATCGTCCGTTCCGACACCAGCAGTGCCCGGGCGACGTCCGGTGTCGGCAGCCCGCACACCAACCGGAGCGTGAGCGCGAGTTGCGCCTCTGGCGCGAGGGCGGGATGGCAGCAGGTGAAGATGAGGCGCAGCCGTTCGTCGGGTACGGCGTCCTCCAGGTCCCGGGTGCCGCTCCCATCGGGTCGGCCGAGCTCGTCCAGGGCGAGTTCGTCGACGGCCTCTTCGGGTTCGACCAGCAGGGGCAGCTTCGAGCGGAACGTCCGCTCGCGGCGGATCACGTCCATCGCCCGGCGCTTGGCCGCCGTGGTGAGCCAGGCCGCGGGATTGTCCGGGATCCCGTCGCGTTCCCAGACCGACAGCGCCGCGGCGTACGCCTCCTGCACGCATTCCTCGGCCAGGTCCAGGTCGCGGGCGACGCGCACCGTCGCGGCGAGCACGAAGGCCCACTCGCTCCGGTGCGCGTCGGCGACCGTTCGTCCTGCGGTCGTCGCAGGTGTCATCGGGCGACGGGCGCGATGCCGCCGGCGACGGGCCGCACCTCGACACCGCCGCGACCCCACCGGACCGCGGGGTTGCGGCGCGCCAGTTCCAGTGCGGCGTCGAGGTCGGGAGCCTCGATCACAAGGAAGCCGGCGACGACTTCCTTGGAGTCGATGAAGGGGCCGTCGGTGACGACGTCGCCGCGCAGCGAGGTGGCGGTGTCGGCGG
The DNA here is from genome assembly GCF_042956445.1 of Streptomyces sp. NPDC008238. Taxonomy (NCBI): domain Bacteria; kingdom Bacillati; phylum Actinomycetota; class Actinomycetes; order Kitasatosporales; family Streptomycetaceae; genus Streptomyces; species Streptomyces sp. NPDC008238. Next base: position 308,139 of record NZ_JBIBGK010000005.1, read on the forward strand.
ACTGCAGGGCGTACGCCGTGATCATGGCACCGGAGTCGACGAGGTCGTCGGCGTGCCGCTTGCTCGCCGCCTGCTGCTCGGGGGTGTAGTCGCCGGCCGCGGGGTCGTCGAAGATGAGGATCGCGTACTGGGCCACGAGGGGTCTCCTTGGGTGTGTGTCCGCTCGGTACGCCTCTACGTCGGACGGGCGGCGCTGATTCGACAGCACCGTACGCGAAACTTCCTCCGACGCCCCGAGCCGGTTCCGGCGAAGGTCCGAGGTGGACAGCCCCGTCCGTTGCGGGGTACGCGGTTGCCGGGCGGCGCCAGGGCCGCCCTAGAACCGTACGAGGTCGAGCGCGGGGAGCGGTCCGCCCGGGAACTGCTGGAGCGCGCCGCCGGTGGAGAGGCCACCGAGGTCGATCACCGCGAAACCGGCGGACTCCAGGAGCCGGCTCACGACCGCCCGGGCCTCCGGTGCGTCGCCGGAGACGAACTGGACGCGCCTGCCGCCCTCGCGGTGCGGGTCGGCGGCAAGGAGCGCGGGTGACCAGCTGTTGAGCGTCTTCACCACCCTGGCGCCCGGGAGGAGGTCCTGGACGACCTCGCTGGACGTCCTGCCGTTCAGGTTCGCCGGGACGAAATCCGGGGCCTGCAAGGGGTTGTTCGTGTCGATGACGATCCGGTCGTCCCACGGCCCGAGCCCCGCGACCGCATCCGGGACGGAACGCCAGGGCACGGAGAGCACCACCACGTCGTGCCGGGCGGCCTCGGCCACGGTGCCGGCCGAGGACCGGGGGCCGAAGTGCGCGACGAGCGGTGCAAGGGACGCCGGGCCCCTGGTGTTGCTGAAGACGACCTCGTGGCCGCCGCGGAGGAAGGCGATGGCGGCGGCCTGGGCGATGGCGCCCGCGCCGATGAAACCGATGCGCATGGGAGTTCCCGTTCTGCCGGTCGGTCCCGGCCCGGCGCCCGGAACAGCGCGGGCCGGTGTGTCGTGTGTGGGGGGCCGGGCCGGCGAGAACCGGCTCCGTGGTTCGCTGCGCCATGGCCGGCTCCCGCCGGGTGGGTGTGTACGCCCGGCCGTAAGCCGTCGTCCGGCGCCGTGTTCACGCCGCGAAGCCACCGTCGACGAGCAGCGTCGCGCCCGTGACGAAGGTGGCGTCCGGCCCGACGAGGAAGGAGATCGCTCCCGCGACCTCCTCGGGCCGTCCGAACCGGCCCAGGGCGTTCATGGAGCGCTGGACGTCGGCGAACGCGCCGGTGTCGGGGTTCATGTCGGTGCCGACGGAGCTGATCTGGACGGCGTTGACGGTGATGCCGCGCGGGCCGAGGTCCCTGGACCAGCCGCGGGTGTACGCGTCCACGGCGGCCTTCGTCGCACCGTAGTCGCCGAGTCCGGGGAACGGCGAGCTGCCGGAGGCCGTGGAACTCATCGAGACGATCCGGCCGCCTCCGCCCATCACCCGTACCGCGGCGCGCGTGGTGGCGGCGACGCCCTGGACGTTGACGGCGAACTGGCGGTCGAACGCGGGCACGTCCGCGTCCGGGGCGTCGACCTGGCCGGTCACGAACACACCGGCGTTGTTGACGAGGATGTCGAGACGCCCCAAGGCGCCGACCACCGAGTCGACGAGGCGGGCGGCCTGTTGGGGGTCGGCCTGATCCGCGGCGAAGGCGGCGCCGCGCACGCCGTGCGCCTGGATAGCCTCCACCACCTCCTGGGCCTTCGCGGCGGACGACTGGTAGCTGATGGCGACGTCCGCGCCCTCGCGGGCGAGCCGGACGGCGGTGGCGGCGCCGATCCCGCGGGATCCGCCCGTGATGAGTGCGACCTTGCCGGTGAGTGCTCTTTCGGTCATGGGTGTTCCAGTCCCTGGCCGCGCGACGGCCAGCTGCAGGGGGTGGATGGGGCCGGCTGCGTCGCCGGTGGGAAGCGGGCGCCGACGAGTGAGCGCCGACGCGCCGGGCACGTGCGCTTTCCGGCCGCTGTCGCGACGGGTTGCGCAGGCGGCCCGGAACCCTTTATTGAGTGCTTGCTCAATATATAGCCACCGTGGACGGGCCTGTCAAACCTCCGGCGGAGGGCCGTTCGGGCGCGCACGCACCGCACCCCCCGACCCGGAGCCGGATCGAGGGGTGCGGTGGACGTGCGCGTGGCCCTGCGGCTCACGCCTCCCAGGGCAGGCGGCGCATGGCGAGGTCGACGAGGCCCATCAGCGTTTCGCGGTCGGCTCCGGACGCCGCCTCGACCGTGATGCCCTCCGCGAGCGTGACCACGTACCTGGCGGCGACGCGCGTGTCGACGTCCGCCGGGATCTCCCCGCCGGCCTGGGCCACGTCGAGCCGCTCGGCGAGCATGATCTGCGCGGCCTTGCGGCGCGAGCAGAGGTCCTCCGCCACCTCGCGGGAATCGTCGCCCGTGGCGAGCGCCCCCTGCACCAGCAGGCAGCCGGCCGGGGTGTTCTCACCGGTGGCGCTCCGCGCGGCTCCGGTGAGCCAGCTGCGGACGACCTCCCGGGCGGTGTCGGCCTTGAGGCCGCTCGGGCCGTAGGAGAAGACGGTGTCGACGTACCGGTCGACGACCTGCTTGAACAGTCCCGCCTTCGAGCCGAACGCGGCGTAGACGCTGCCGGGCTTCAGACCGGTCGCCTCGGTGAGGTCGGCCATGGTCGTGCCCTCGTAGCCCTTGGCCCAGAAGACGTTCAGCGCCGCTTGCAGCACGTCGTCGACCTCGAACTGGCGGGGTCGCCCCCTGGCCATGGCCCACCTCCGAATACTGAAACGACCATTCAATATAACGCGTGCCGCACGCACCGGACGATCGGCGGGGGCGGCCCGCCGGGCCGCCCCCGCCGCACGGCGCACTGCGCACGGCGCACGGCGCACGGCGCACGCCTACGACAGCGCCGATCCCGCCTTCCACTGGTCCCACGACATGTTCCAGCCGTTGAGCCCGTTGTCGGGGGCGATCGTGTGGTCGTGGGAGTGCTTGACGACGACCACGTCGCCGATGAGGGAGTTGGTGTAGAACCACGCCGCGTTCTGCCCGGGGTCGCCGCCGCCGCGGACGTCGTTGAGGCCCACGCAGCCGTGGCTCACGTTGGAGTGCCCGAAGACGGAGTCCGGTGCCCAGTAGTTGCCGTGGATGAAGGTGCCGGAGGTGGACAGCCGCATGGCGTGCGGGACGTCGGGGATGTCGTACTCCCCCGCGTAGCCGACCGTGGCGCCGTCCATGCGGGTGGTGATGAGCTTCTGCGAGATCACCATCTGCCCGTTGTACGTGGTGCTTCCCGGTGCGCCGGAGGTGATCGGGATCGTGCGGACGGTGGCGCCGTCGCGTTCGACCCGCATCCTGTGCGTGCCGGCGTCGACGGTGGAGACCTGGCGGCGGCCGACGGTGAAGCGGACGGTCTTGTCCTGGGTGCCGTAGGCGTTCGCGGCGCCCTTCACGCCGTCCAGGCGCAGGCTCAGCGTGACGTGGCTGTGCGCCTTCCAGTACGTCTCGGGGCGCAGGTCCAGGCGCTGGTCGCCGAACCAGTGGCCGACGACCTCCTGGCCGCTGTCGCTGGTGACGCGTATGCCGCGTTCCACGGCCTCCTTGTCGGTGACCGGCTTGTTGAAGGTCAGCGAGACGGGCATGCCGACGCCGACGGTCGAGCCGTCCTCGGGGGTGAAGGTGCCGACGAGGCGGTCGTCCTTCGCGAGGGTGGTGAAGGACAGGGTGCGGGTCTGCTTGCCGCCCGCCTCGTCCGAGGCGTGGACGACGAGACGGTACGAGGTGCCGTAGGCCAGGGCGGCGTCCGGAGACCAGCGGTGGTGGTCGCCGGCCACGGTCCCGCGCACCGGCCGGCCGGCAGCGGTGGTGAGGGTGACGGACGAGATCGTGCCGCCGGAGACCTCGACGTCGCCCGCGCCGCGGACGGAGGCGTGCCGGTCGCCGTCGTCGGCGCCCGTGCCGAGCCGGAAGGCGGCCGCCACGGCCCGGGGTTCGGACGAGGCGGCCTTGGCGGACGCCGTGCCGTGCGCGTCGGGAGTGGTGGCGGGCTCCTGGCCCGCGCAGGCCGTGAGCACCGAGGCCCCGACGACGGCGAGGGCGATCACGGTGAGGCGGGGAAGGGACGGCACGCTTGCTCCTGTTGGCCGCGGAAATGTCATCGGGCGAGGGAGGCCGCGTCGCCCATGACGACGACGGGGTGGGCGGCGGGGTCCAGGGTCCGCAGCAACTGCTTCATGTGCGCCTTGGCGATGCTGACGCAGGCGTGGGTGGGGCCGCCGTGGTCGACGTGGATCCATATGCCGCTGCCGCGGTTCGGGCCCATGGGCTGGGCGCCGTTCATCGGTGACGTACCGGGCTGCCGGTTGTAGTTGATGGCGATGACGTAGTCGAAGGAACCGGCGAGCGACTCACCCAGGAAGCCTCTGGCGTCGGTGGAGAACCCGTTGGAGCGGTGGTAGGTCAGCCTGGTGCCGGGGTCGGCCAGGAGTCCTCCCGCGTCGGTGAGACCGAACACCCCGATGGGGCTGTGCAGATCGCCCGCGTAGTGCTCGTCGGTCCAGCCCTTGTAGCCGTTGTGGGCGTCCCACACTGCTCCGGGACGCCAGCCGCCGTCGACGCGCTCGTAGAACACGACCTTCGACTTCGGGGACTTCTTGCCGGCCCCGGTGACCAGGACGACCTGCCGGGTGGCGGCCGGGATCCGCGCGAGGGTCTTGGGGCCGAGCCCCGGCAGCAACTCGGGGTACTGCGGTTTCGGCGGGGCCGACGTCCGCGGCGCGGCGGGCGCGTCGGCAGGCTGCCCGGACGCCGGCGACGCGGCGTCCTGAACGACCGCCGCCGTCTCGGGGGCCGCGGCGGGGTTCTTCTCGGGCAGGTGCTGGTAGGCGGCGATCCCCAGTGAGGAGACGACCACGGCGGCGGCCGCGGATATGTAGGGCCTGTGGAGGCGCATGGGCGCGGGCTTTCTCGGGAGGAAGGGAGTTCGGGGGCAGACCCGTGGCGGGGCTCACGGATCCGTAGGACCGGGTGGTGACCGTGGGCGGTGCGGCACGTGTCGCGTGGCGGCCCGTGCCGTGGGGGCGGCCCGGGGCCGCGGGGGTGGTCTCACACCCGTTCAACCGGGCGGACGCCGGATCGGGTTGCCCGGCCGCCGGGGACGATCGGGGCCGGGGCGGTGCGGCCCGCGGGCAGGGTCGTACAAGCCCCTGGGCAGGGTCGTCGAGGCCGGTGGCCGCAGAGGGCGGCGCCGGGCAGCGGCCGGGCACGCCGGCCGTCGCCCGGAGATCCGCGACGTCGCGTCAGCGGCGGATCCCCGGGGCCGTGGGGCGGGGCTCGCGGGGGCGAGTCACCGTCGTGCGTGTGCCGTCCGGGCCGCGTCGCGCGGCCCCGGGGTCACTTGCGGGCGTTCTTCGGCACGGTGATCTGCTGCTCCCCCCAGCTCATCCGGGTGGTCGCGTTGTAGTTCACCGTCGTGCCGGCGGCGAGTCCGGCCTCCGCGGCCCGGGCGGACGGCGTGACCAGCACGAGTTCGTCGCTGAGCATGGCGCCGGTGGCCGGGTCGACGATCAGCCGCTGCCGCGTGGTCCCCAGCGGTCCGCGGTAGGTGACGGGGAAGTCGACGGCCACGCCTTCACGGCCGAGGGGGTCGGCGACTCCCCCGGTGACCTTGACCCCGGGCAGTTCCGCCATCACCCGGTACGCGGCAGCCCGGACACCGGGCTTCACGGGCATGGTGGCGAGGTTGCCCGCCTGGCGCAGCATCCAGGAGGTGCGGCCGGAGCCGCCGGTGTCGGCGCCGTTGTCCTGCGCGTACAGCCGCTCCAGGGAACGGCGCAGTTCCCCGCTGGTGGCGGGCAGTGCGCGCAGGTCCTTGTAGGTGACGTTGCGGGGGCCGACGGCGTAGATCTTGTCGTCGACGTTGGTCCGCATGACCATCGGCCGCCGCGTGCCCATCGTGTAGGCGATCCTGCCGGTTCCGGTCGCCTTGCCGATCTCGGCCGACACCGTGCCCGGGGAGCCCGCGGCGCGCCAGCGCGCCTCGTCCTGCGCCGTCAGGGGCGCGGTCACGGCGTCCAGACCGGAGACCATCAGGCTCCCGGTGCCCGGGCGCACGCCCACCGACCACTCCTCGGTGGAGGAGCTGCGCACGGCGAACAGGTGCCCCTCCTCGCCGCCGACGTCCACGTTCTGCGAGCGGGTGGTGGTCTGCCAGTACGTTCCCTCGGCGGCCGATACCTCCGCCTGCCGGGCCGCGCTGAGCAGCTGGATGTGGCCGTCGACGCGGAGGTCGGAGCCGTCGTCCGGTGCGCTCGTCACGGCGGCGGACGGCGGCTGTGCGGCCGGCCGGCCGGCGGGCTGCTGCCCGTCCAGGGTGCTCACGACCACGACGGACGCCGCCGCGGCCGCGATCGCCACGGCTCCCACCGGGCGGAACACGCTTCTGCGGCGCGGGGCGAGGAAGCGGGCCGCGGGGCCGTCCGTCGCCCCGGCGGTGATGCGTGCCAGGTCCTGGCGCTGCCGCACGGGGTCCACCAGCCGGGACGGGTCCAGTTCCTCGGGTCGTGCGTCGGCGAGCACCTTCAGGACGTCTGGCCGCCCGGACGGCTCGGGGGTCTTCTTCACGCGGGTGCTCCTTCGCGGTGGGTGGGGTACGGGGCGTCTGCGGGAGGTGCGGGCGCGGGCTCCGTCCCGGGGGGCGGGCGCTCCGTCGCGGAAGGTGCGGGCGGGTGTTCCGTGGCGGGGGTCGCCCCCAGGGCCTTCTCGAGCCGGCGGCGGGCCCGGTACAGCCGGACGGTGAGCGTCGCGGTGCTGCAGTCCAGGACCTGTGCGGCCTCCTTGGCGCTCAGCCCGTGCCACGCGATCAGCGTGAGCAGCTCCCGGTCGGCCTCCGGCAGACCCGCGAGGGCCTGCAGCGCGTCGTGCCGGCCCGCGACCTCGGCCGCGACGTCACCGGCGGCGGCGCCGGCGCCGCTGCTGATGCGCCGTGCCTCCTCGGCGGCGAGGAGGTACTGGTGCGCGTCCCTGCGGCGCAGTTCGCGCACCAGGTTGCGGGCCACACCCAGCAGCCACGGCAGGGCCGGGTCCGGGACGTCCCGCACCCGCCGCCAGGCGACGGTGAACGTCTCGCTGGCGATGTCCTCCCCTACCTGCCGACCGACCAGGCCGGTGGCGTAGGCAAGGACCCGCGGGTAGCACTCCTCGTAGACGTCCCGGAAGCGTTGGGCATGTGTCACGCGCCGTCCCCTCATCTCGCACTCTCACCATGGAGTGAGCGCGGCGGCCCGTTTCTTACACGCCGGGGCGAGAATTCCCGCGGATGTGGTCCACATCACGTCGCGGAAGCTCCGGAGCTCCGGGCACGCGCCGGGCGCGACGCCGGCGGGCTCGCCCGGCGGTGCTGCGCCCAGGTCACCGGCGTACCGGCACCGGGAGAGCTTACGAAAGGCCGCCTCGGCGGCGTCACCCAAGGGGGGCGGCGGGCTGCGCACGGCCGCGGCCTGGCGAGCGGGACGGGTCGCGTGGAACGACGGACGGCCGCCGCCCCTGCGCGGGGCGGCGGCCGTCACGGTGGGCCGGTCAGTGGGGCGCGGCCGCCGGCTCCAGCACGAAGACCGGGATCTCACGGTCGGTGTTCTTCTGGTACTCGGCGTAGTCGGGCCACGCCTCCACCGCGCGGTCCCACCACCGCGTCCGCTCCTCCCCCGTGACCTCACGGGCCGTCATGTCCTGGCGCACGGGACCGTCCTGCAGTTCCACCCGGGGGTCGGCGACCAGGTTGTGGTACCAGACCGGGTGCCTGGGGGCGCCGCCCTTGGACGCGACCACCGCGTAGCGGCCGTCGTGCTCCACGCGCATCAGCGGCGTCTTGCGGATCCTGCCGGACCTGGCGCCCAGCGTCGTCAGGACGATCACGGGCCTGCCGCGCAGCGTGGTCCCGTCGGTTCCCCCGGAACCCTCGTACAGCTCGACCTGGTCACGGACCCACTGCTCGGGGCTCGGCTGGTACTCGCCCACCAAAGGCACGTCGTTCTCCCGTCTCGGCATACGGCATCGGCATCGGCAACCTCGACATCCTCACGCACCTGCCGCCTTCCCGCCGGCAGGCCCGCCACGCGCCGCCGGTCACCGGGCGGATTCCGGCGCCCTCGCGCCGTGTGCCGCTACCCCGGGTGCCCCGGCCCCGCGTCCCCTGCCGGGGGCAGCGACCGGATGGCCCGGCCGCTCACCTCGCCCGGCACGACGCGGATCCACAGGTCGCGCGTCCCCCCGGCCCAGGGTTCGCCGCCGGGCCGTCGGCCGAGGGCGTCCGAGACGGCGCTGTCGCCGATCCGCTCGGCGGTGCCCGTCACCAGGACGCTCCAGCCGAGACGGTGCTGCTCGTCGACGAAGTCGGCCTCGAAGGCGAGCCTGGTGCCGGGACCGACCGCCGCCGCGCCGGCCGGATCCGTCCGGTAGACGACGGTGTTCCCGTCCACGAGGAAGTTGACGGGCAGCAGGACGGGAGCCTCGTCGCCCCGGCCCGCCGTGTGGGCCACGCGGCCGATGCCGTGCGTGCCCAGCCGTTCCCAGCACTCGCCCTCGGTCAGGCGCTGCAGCACCGGCCGGGTCGCGGGGCCGCCGCGTCCCGGCGGCGCCTCGCGGGGGCCCGCGGCCAGCTCCTCGTACGTCGTTCCCAGCACGTGGGCGATCCGCCGCAGGGCCGCTGCGTCGAACCGGGGGCCCAGCTCCTCGACCTGCCGCAGGTAGGCCGTCGACATCCCGGCCCGGACGGCGAGCTCCTCGCGGGACATGCCCAGCCGCTCCCGCCGCACGGCGATGCGGCCGGCCACGTCCTCGCCGTCGAAGGAGCCCGCTCCCGCCGCGCCGCCCTGGTCCTGACCACCCTGCACGCCGCTCACCTCCCGCGTCACGTCTCCCTTCAGCGCAGCAGACCCGCCGCCGCCCCGCCAGTCCGCAGCCCGCGGGCGCGGTCGGGCGGGCGCGGCCGGGCGGGTGCCCGCGCCGGAGGTCAGGCGAGGGCCGGTTCGCGTGCGACGGCGGCGAGGCCCCCGGCGCGGGACAGCAGATGGACGCAGCCGGCGCACAGCAGGCCGGTCGCCGTCAGCGCGAGCCAGGGCAGCCAGGGCCTGTGGCCGCTGTCCGCGACGTCCCAGAGGGCGCCGGTGGCCAGGTTGCCCACGGTGATGCCCAGGCCGGAGACGGTGTTGTACCAGCCGTAGTGCGTGGCGACGAGGCGTTCTCCGGAGAGCGTGACGATGGTGTCCATCTCGAAGGGGTAGACCACCGCGCTGCCCACCGCGAGCACCGCGACGGCGATCACAAGCAGGGCGACCGCGACGACGGCGTTCGGCGTCCCGCCGGACGGGTCGGGGCTCGCCGCGAGGGGGGCGAAGGCCAGGCCCATGAGCAGGATCCCGCCGACGATCGCCTGCGGCCCGCTCCAGCGGGCCCGGACCCAGCCGGTGATGCGCAGCTGGCCGAGGACCGCCACGACGGCCGAGACGATGAACAGGCCGCTGGTCACGGCCTGTCCGCCGCTGCCCAGCAGCCGGTGGGCCTGCAGGGGCAGCGCCAGGTAGACCTGGAAGGTCAGCACGTAGGAGCCGATCATGGCCAGCGAGAACAGCATGAACGGCCGGTTGCCCAGCACCTGCCGCCAGGAGCCGAGGACGCCGGCCGCCGCGCCGGGGCCGGTGCCGGAGGCGCTGCTGCTGCCGTGGCCGGGGTCGTCGGCCGGCCGCCGGTCGGGCAGGGCCCGGGACTGCAGGACGGTGAGCACCGCGAAGACGGCCGCGGCCGTCAGGCACACCGCCCGGAAGTCCCACGCGAGCAGGGCCAGGCCGACGAGCGGACCGATCAGGACGCCCGCCTGGTAGAAGACGTTGAACAGGGCGAAGCCCTCGACGCGCCGCTCGCCCGCCTCCACGGCCAGGTAGGCGCGGACCGCGGGGTTGAACAGCGCGCCCGCGAACCCCGCGGCGGCCGAGGCGGCGACCAGCGCGGGCAGGGAGTCGACCAGGCCCAGCAGCGCGAAGCCCGCGGTGCGCAGGGTGCAGCCGATGACGATGGGCGTCTTGTAGCCGAAGCGGTCGGCGATGGTGCCGCCGAGCACGAACATGCCCTGCTGGGAGAAGTTCCGTACGCCCAGAACGAGGCCGACGGCCCAGGCGGCCAGGCCGAGGCCGCCGGCGAGGTGGTCGGCCAGGTAGGGCATGAGCATGAAGAAGCCCAGGTTGATGGCGAACTGGTTGGCCATCAGCAGCCGGGCCGGGGTGTCGAAGGAGCGGACCTGCCGCCACAGGCCCTTCACCGGGCGGCCTCGAAGGACGTGCCGTCGGGACGGAGGTCCGGCGCTCCGGCGAGCGGGTCCCGGACGGTGGTGCAGCGGGTCCAACGGTCGACCACGGTCTCGCCCGGGTGGGCGATCTCCTCGGGCTCCTCGGACGGTTCGTGGTCCAGCAGGCCGTGGGACCGGCAGTACGGGTCGTCGAAGACGGTGCCGAGGTAGCGTTGCGGGCCGTCGGGGAAGACGGTCACGACCCGGGTCTCGGCCGGCAGCGTACGGGCCAGCCAGCGGGAGACCAGGGCGACCGCGCCCACGCTCCAGCCGCCGGTGGCGTAGTGGTCGCGCGCGAGGCGGCGGCAGGCCCACACCGCCTCCGCGGCGGCCACCCAGTGCACCTCGTCGAACGCCGGGTAGTCGACGTTGCGGGGGTGGATGCTGCTGCCCAGGCCGCGCATGAGCCGGGCGGCCGGCGGCTGGCCGAAGATCGTCGACCCGGTCGTGTCGACGCCGACCAGCCGCAGGTGCGGGAAGAACGCGCGCAGCGGGCCGCTGACCCCGGCCGAGTGCCCGCCGGTGCCCACGCTCGCGACGAGGACGTCGATGCGGCCGAGCTGGGCGACGAGTTCGTGGGCGAGGACGGCGTAGGCGGCGACGTTGTCCGGGTTGTGGTACTGGTCCGGGCACCATGCGGCCGGGTCCTCGGCCAGGAGTTCGCGCACCCGGTCGCGGCGGGCCTGCTGCCAGCCGCCGACGGGGTGTGGTGCGGTGACGGCCTCGACGGTCGCCCCGTAGGCGGTGAGCAGGGCGACCAGGGGCGGTTCCATGCCGGGGTCGGTGACCACCGTGACCGCGTGCCCGTGCACGGCGCCCGCGAGAGCCAGCCCGAGGCCGAGCGTGCCGCTGGTCGACTCCACGATCCTCGCGCCGGGCAGGAGTTCGCCGCGGGCGCGGGCGGCCTCGATCATGTACAGCGCGGAGCGGTCCTTGATGCCGCCGGGGTTGAAGCCCTCGAGCTTGGCCCAGAAGCCGCGGCCGTCGGGGACGAAGGGCGATCCGACCCACAGGACGGGTGTGTTGCCGACCAGTCCGGCCGGGGTGCGGCGCGGGGGCGCCGTGCCGGCCGGGAGTTCGGCCGGTGAGGCGGGTGTGCCGGGGCGGGGGAGGGTGCTCATACGTGTCTCTCCTGCGGCCGTCGCCTTGGCGCGGCCGCTGCTCGTACGGATCGAGGGGCGCGGGCGGCCGGGCCCTTCGCACGGTGCGGGGAGGGCGGGCCGGTGACCTGTCAGGTCCGCGATACGCAGAGCAGGCTCAGTGTTCCGGGGCCGGACCGTTGCGGGGCGCAGGGACGGCCGGCGCTTTCGGGTGCGGCGCGGTACGGGTGGGGCGCGGATGCCGCTGCCGGCGGTACGCCCTCGGGGCCGGGGCCCGTGGGAGCGCCGGCGGGCCGGGGGCGGGGGTCGGGCAGCCGGTCGAGGGCGACCCCGCACAGCGCGTGGTGGTCGTCCCGCGGCCTGCCGCCACGGGCCGCGTCCTGCCCGGGCGGCGGCGCGGCGTCGTCCGCGGGCCGGCAGGCGGCCGGGGACGTCGGGGCGGCGGTGAGGGTGTCGTTGCCGGCGCGTTCCGGGCCGTGCGCGCAGGCCACCAGGTGGATGCCGGTGAACACGAGCGTGGTCAGGAGCAGGAGCACCCCGCGCGGGGAGACGCGCTGACCCGCTCGCCACATCATGCGACGCACAGTAGTCGATCAGTCACGTCACGCGGTGGACGGCCCGCTGCCGCGCGGCCGTGTCACCGGGCCGGCAGGTCGAGCACCCGGAAGCGGCCCGGGGGGACGGACCAGGTCCGGCCGCCGAGGCGGACCCGGACGGGCCCCGCCGCGGAGGCGGGGACGGCGATGCTGACGTGCTCCCCGTCGACGTGGACGCGGACGCCCCAGTGGCCCCGGTAGCGCACCGTGAAGGCGAACGTCGACAGCTGCGGCATCGGCACCGGATCGAGCCACAGGGCGTCGTCGCGGGCCTCCAGGCCGGTCAGGCCGCGCTGCACGAGGTCGAGGGTGCCGGCCATGGCCCCCAGATGGATGCCTTCCTCGGTGGTGCCGCCCTGGACGTCGGTGACGTCGCCCAGCAGGGCCTCCTGGGCGCAGGACCAGGCGTCGGACCGGTCGGCCCGGGCCAGCACCCAGGCGTGCACCAGTCCGCTGAGGGTGGACCCGTGGCTGGTGCGCCGCAGGTAGTAGTCGACCGTCGACCGCCATCTGGCGTCGTCCAGCGGGTACCCCAGCCGCTCGAAGACGCGCTGCAGTTCGGTGGGCGGGAAGAGGTAGCCCAGCATGAGCACGTCGGCCTGCTTGGAGGCCTGGTAGCGGTTGACGGAGTCCCCCTCCGCCTCCAGGATCCGGTCCAGCCGGCGGATGTCGCCGTGCCGGGCGCGGCAGCCCTCCCAGTCCAGCTCCTCCAGCTCGCCGTAGCCGGCGAACTGGCTGATCACACCGGCGTGCCGGGGGACGTACAGCTTGCGCGAGACGTCCTCCCAGCGGTCCGTCTCCTCCGGCCCGAGGCCCGTGCGCTCGCGGAGTTCCTCGCGGCGCGGCGCCGGGAGGGCGCGCCACAGTTCCAGGGTGCGGTCCATCACCCAGGCCGCGGTGACGTTGGTGTAGGTGTTGTCGTCGACACCGGGTGTCGGGGAGCCCGGGTAGGCGTCGTGGTACTCGTCCGGTCCCACGACACCGCGGATGCGGTAGCGGCCGCCGTCCTCGCAGTCGGGGTCCCAGGTGGCGAGGCAGGCCCAGAAGCGGGCGATCTGCAGGAGCATCTCGGCGCCCTTGGTGTAGAGGAACTCCGTGTCGCCGGTGGCCTGGCCGTACCGCCAGACGTTGTAGGCCACGGCGGAGCCGACGTGGTGCTGGAGTCTGGTGTGGTCGGGCAGCCAGCGTCCGGAGCGCGGGTTGAGGTGGAGGGTCTGGCTCTCCTCCCGCCCGTCGCTGCCGCTCTGCCACGGGTACATCGCGCCGGTGCAGCCCACCTGTTCGGCCGCCCGGCACGCCTCCTCCAGACGGCGGTGGCGGTACTCCAGCAGCGACCGGGACACCTCGGGGAAGTGCAGGTCCAGGTAGGGCAGCACGAACAACTCGTCCCAGAAGACGTGTCCGCGGTAGGCCTCTCCGTGCAGGCCCCTGGCGGGCACGCCGACGTCCAGCTCGGCGGTGTGCGGGGAGAGAGTCTGCAGGACGTGGAAGGCGTGCAGCCGCAGGATCCGTCCGGCCGCGCCGGGGACGTCCAGCCCTGCGCGGCGCCACAGCCGCTCCCAGGCGGCGGCGTGCGAGTCGAGGAGGCCGGAGAAGTCCGGGGCCCGTTCGGCACGGTCGAGTGCGGCGTGCAGCGGGTCGCTGATGGCCCGGTCCCGGGACGTGTGCAGGGCGACGGTCTTCTCGACGACGGCCGGCCGGTACGGCTCCACGGGGACGGTCAGCCGGTGGACGGCGGTGCGCTCCCCGGCCTCCAGTGACCGGGCGGCCGCCGGATGCGGGGTGGCGCGGGTGCGGGCGGCGAGCGCGACGGCCAGGTCGGAGACGGTCGTACGGCACCGCAGCCAGACCGTGTCGGGTGGCGAGGTCCCGGTCTGCGTTCCGGTGAGGTGACGCCCGTTCAGGTCCTGGTAGCGGGGGACGCCCGCGTTGTGGACGTCGCCGTCCAGTGCGGACTCCACCTCCAGTTCCCCTGACCAGCCGCCCTCGGCGTGGAAGACGGTGCGCAGGGCGGCGAGGTGCGGGTCCTGCATGTGCACCAGCCTGGTCTGTTCGACGGCGAGGGTCCGCCCGCGCGAGTCACGCAGCCGGAACGTCCGGGTCAGGGTGGCGTGTTGGAGGTCGAGGCACTGCCGGTGCTCGAGCAGTGTGCCGTCGTCGGGGGTGAACCACATCCCGCCTTCCCTGATCCTGAACCGCAGGGGCAGCCAGTTGGGCAGGTTGACCAGGTCCTCGTTCTCGACCTTCCGCCCGGCGACGGCCGAGTGGAGACGGTTGTAGCAGCCCGCGACGTAGGTGCCGGGGTAGTGGTGGGGACCGGCGACCGTCTCCGGGGCGGCGCCGCGGGTGGCGAAGTAGCCGTTGCCCAGGGTGCACAGTGCCTCGCGCAGGCGTTCCCGGGCGGGGTCGTAGCCCTCGTACGACCAGGTCCACTCCCCCATCGCCGCCCCTCTCCGGGATCCCGCCGGCGGGCTCCTTCCCTCCAGTCTCCCCCGGATGCACCTGCCCCGCCCGTGGGCGGACGGGGTGCACGGCCCCGGCCCGCGGACCGGCGACGACGGGCACGGGGGGCCGGCGCGGCCCGGCCGAGCCGTCTCCTTCGGGTCATGCGGGCACGACGTCGATGACGTCGCCGTCCACAAGGCCCAGAGTGGCGGGCGTTTCCGTGGCGCTGCAGGGTGCGCCTCTGACGAGGAAACCGAGCCCCTTGCGGGACCGTCCCGTCTTGGCGCAGTAGGTGTCCATCAACTGCTTGAGGGACGTGTGCTCACGGATCTCGAAGATCGTCTCTCCGGTGTCGTCCTTGACCCGCAAGGTGATGTCGTGTTCGTCGCTCATGACCACATCCTCCGTCGGCGTTCGCCGTCCGTCGTACGCCCCCGGGGCCCGCTCCGCACGGAGCTGAGGCGGGGCCCCGGGGGATCAGGCGTGGTCGACGAGTTCGGCGTGGCCCTGCTGACGTGCACAGTGGGCGCAGCAGAAGAACCGGCCGTCGGACTGGAGGCCGTGCCCCAGGATCCGGCACTGGCAGTTCTCACAGATCGGGGCGATCTTCTGCGCCGCGCACTCCAGGCTGTCGAAGATGTGGAGCGCGCCTGCCGCGCGGACCTCGAAGGCCATCTCGTAATCGTTACCGCAGACTTCGCATACGGGCACCGGGAGACTCCTGACGCTGCGTGTCGTGGACAGCCGGACGCTCCGAGGCTGGACCGGGCCCCTTGCGGAGGCAAGGCGACCGGCTGCAGGAGCGAGTGCGATCACCCGCCTGGCCGCGGTGCGCGTGCGGGCACGGGCACAGGCCCGCGTCGACGGGAGCACGACACACCTCTCGAGCAGTCACCGGTTCCACCCGGCCCGCGGCCGGTCCTCGCCGGTCCGGGCCTCTGCGGGCGTCAGGGGACGCGGGCGACTCCGGCGTAGATTCCGCTGTCCTCAGGGGCCGGCGCCTGCGGCGGCCTGAACCACTCCGGGGCCGTCACCAGGCCGGGGGCGACCATGTCCAGCCCGTCGAAGAAGCGGGCGACCTCCGGACGGGTGCGGAAGGCGAGGCGGATGCCGCCCTTGGCGTACTCGGCGGTGACGTGCGCCGCGAGCTCCGGCTGGAGGTCCGACGCGGCGTGCGACAGGACGAGGTGGCTGCCCGGGGCCAGGGCGGACAGCAGGGTGCGCACGATGGCGTGGGCGTCCTGTTCGCCGGGAACGAAGTGCAGCAGCGCGACGAGCGAGAGCGCGACGGGTCGTGTGAGGTCCAGGACGCCGCGGGCGTGCTCCACGATCTCCTCCGGCCGGCGGACGTCGGCCTGGAGGAAGTCCGTGACGCCTTCGGGACGGCCGGCCAGCAGCGCCTGTGCGTGGTGCAGCACCAGGGGGTCGTTGTCGGTGTAGACGACCTTCGCCGCCGGCGTCACGCGCTGGACGATCTGGTGCAGGTTGGGTTCGGTGGGGATGCCCGAGCCGATGTCGAGGAACTGGTCGACGCCCTGCGCGGCGAGCCAGGCGGCGGCCCGCTGCATGAACTGCCGGTTCTGCCGCGCCGCGTCACGCGCCTCGGGCGGCAGCTTCCCGCCCACGGCCTCGTCGGCGGGGTAGTTGTCGCTGCCGCCCAGCAGCCAGTCGTAGACGCGTGCCGGGTGGGCCCGGCCGGTGTCGATCCGCGGAGGATGGGGGGTGCCGGTCGTCATGACGGACTCCGTCGCGCGAGGGGGGCCGGTCGTGCTGTCGGTCCCGGCAGTCTCGCACACCAACCAGCCTGCGGACCGGGCAGTTGACGCGTACGGCCGGGTCCGCCCGGGTCTTTGGCCCCACAAATGGCGACATCTTCGGGCGCTCCCGAATTCACGCCACATCGGCGCGATCATTGATTTCCGCGCACAGCGGTCCCGTCGAAACTTTCGCTGAGGGCGGGACCCGCCCCCCACCGCACGCCGCATTCCTTTGTTTCCGGCGAGTGAACTGCCCGGGCGCTCTTCCACACGCCGGCCGGGGCAATATCCGTTGGGTATACCAGCAGGTGAACGGGGTTCCTGAGCTCACGTCAGAATACGTCTCGGCAATCGACGCCATCCGCCTGGAAAGCACAGAAGGCTACAGTCCGTTAGTGCGGAGTTCAAGTGCTTTACACGGCCTCTTCGTTGGTGATCAGATTCCTCCGATCATCCACTCTGGAGGGCAATGTGAGACCCCGTTTCCCCCGAAGATACGCAGCGGCGACAGCCACCGCTCTCGTCGCCGCTCTCGTGAGCCCTGGAGCCGCGCACAGCGCCTCCCCCTCCGCGACGGACACCGCGACATCCGCGGCGGCCACGGACCGACGCCCGCCCGCGACGGTCACGTTGATCACCGGCGACAAGGTGACGGTGGCTCAGGCACCCCAGGGCAACGCCCCGGCGGTACAGGTCGAGCGCGCACCGGGGGCCACCGGCTCCGTGCGGGTCGCCACGGAGGGCGGGGACACCTATGTGTACCCGGACGAGGCGTTGGCGTACATCGCCGCCGGACGCCTCGACAAGCAGCTGTTCAACGTCACACAGCTGGTTGCCCAGGGCTACGACGACGGGCACCTGAGCGCGCTGCCCCTCATCGTCACGCGCGCCGAGGGCTCCGCCGCCCTCAAGGCCCGCGCCGAACTGCCCGGGGCGCGGACCACACTCAGCCTTCCTTCCGTCGGCGGCGAGGCGGTGCGCGCCGAGCGGTCGAAGGCCGCCGGCTTCTGGGCGGCACTCACCGGCTCCGGACGGGACGGCGGGCAGTCGTCGGCACGGCCGGCCCCGCAGCCCGAGGGCGCCGCGGCGGAGCCGCGCTTCTCGGCCGGCGTCGACCAGGTGTGGCTGGACGGCCGGGCGAAGGCGACGCTGGCCGACACCACGGCGCAGGTCGGCGCGCCCGCCGCCTGGGCCGCGGGCGGCACGGGGGCGGGGGTGCGGGTCGCCGTCCTGGACAGCGGGGTGGACGCCGGCCATCCCGACCTGGTGGACCGCGTCGTGGCGACCCGCAGCTTCGTGGGGGGTGACGGCGTCGTCGACCGGAACGGGCACGGCACCCACACGGCGTCCACCGTGGCCGGCACCGGCGCCGCCTCGGACGGCAAGGAGCAGGGGGTCGCCCCCGGCGCCGACCTGGTCGTCGGCAAGGTCCTCGGCGACAACGGATCGGGGACCGTGTCCGGGATCATCGCCGGCATGGAGTGGGCGGTGCGGACCGAGCACGCCAAGGTCGTCAGCATGAGCCTGGGCGTCAGCGGCTGGCACACCCAGGACGATCCGATGAGCCAGGCCGTGAACCGGCTGAGCGCCGAGACCGGTGCGCTCTTCGTCGTCGCCGCGGGGAACGACGGGCCCGCGGCCTACAGCCTCGCCGCGCCGGGGACGGCCGACGCCGCGCTCACCGTGGGCGCGGTCGACGCGTCCGACCACCTCGCCGAGTTCTCCAGCGCCGGCCCGCGCATGAACGGCGACGCCCTCAAGCCCGACATGACCGCCCCCGGCGTGGACGTGCTGGCGGCTCGCTCGCAGTACATGGAGTGGGGCGAGGGCTACTACCGGGTCGACAGCGGCACCTCCATGGCCACGCCCCACGTCGCCGGGGCGGCCGTGCTCCTGGCGCAGAAGCACCCGCTCTGGACGGGACAGCGGATCAAGGACGCCCTGATGGGCACCAGCGTCCCGACCCCCGGCTACAGCCCCTACCAGGCCGGGACCGGCCGGCTGGACGTGGCCGCCGCGTACACCGAGGACGCGGTCGTGGCGACCGGATCGGTCGACGCGGGGCTCGTCCGGTGGGCGCCCGGTGCGCAGCGGCCGCCGGTCAAGCGGAAGATCACCTACACCAACACCACCGCCCGCCCCGTCACGTTGCGGCTCTCCGTCGACCGCGGCGACTCCCCGGCGGGGGTGTTCGCGCTCTCCGGCGACCGGATCACGGTGCCGGCGAACGGCACGGCCACGGCCGAGGTCGTGGCGAACGCCCAGGGCCTGGCGGCGGGCCAGTACGCCGCGCTCGTCACCGCACGCCACGCGGGCGGTGAGCTGCACACAGCGGCGGGGATCTCCGTCGAGTCCGAAAAGCACGACCTTACGGTCCGGCTGAAGGACCGTGACGGCCGTCCCGTGAGCGGCGAGATCGAGGTCAGGAGCGCGGACGGCACGTCCACCTACCTGTGGGTCCCCGACGGATCGCTCACCAGCCGCTGGGCGCCGGGCACCTACATGGTCTCGTCGCTGGCGGACGTACGGGGCCTGGGCGGACGCCACTCCCTCGGCCTCGCGGTGCTGACGGCCCCCGAGGTCGAGCTCACCGGCGACCGCGTCGTGGAACTGGACGCCTCGCGCGCCCGCCAGGTGAAGGTGGCGACGCCCCGGCCGACCGGCGTCGTGAGCAGCAGGATCGACCTGTACCGGTCCTTCACCTCCGCCACCCCCACGCCCGGTGACGCCAACGCGCTGCGCGAGCGGATCTGGCCCTCGGCCGTCTACGACAGCCTGTGGGCGCTGCCGACCAAGGACACGGTGCGCAAGGGCAGTTTCGCCTTCACCACCCGCATCCGCGCCGAGCAGACGCCGCTGGCGATCACCTACCGGGGCCGGCACCTCGACGACGCCCTCGTGCAGCCCGGCTCCCGGCCGATGCGGGACGGCACCTCGCACCTGGACGCCGTCTTCGCCGGCACCGGCTCACAGGCCGAGTACGCCGGGGTGTCCGCACGCGGCCGGGCCGTGGTGGTCCGCGGCAGCGACGCCGTGGCCCCCGCCGACCAGGCGGCCGCGGCGCAGGCCGCCGGTGCGGCGCTGCTCGTGGTGGTCAACGACCGCGAGGGGCGCAAGAGCGACTGGTACGGGGACCCGGACCAGGTGACGACCGGACAGGTCCCGGTCGCGTCCCTGACCCTGGACGAGGGCGAGGAGCTGATCGGGGAGATCGCCGGAGCGGGCGGGAAGGGCGTACGGCTCGCCGTCGAGGCGCATCCCGCGCCGGCGTACCTGTACGACCTGGTCGACCAGCACCTCGGCAAGGTGCCCGCGGACCCGTCCGCCAGGACGGACGCCCGGAGTCTCGCCCGCGTCGACGTCGACTTCACCCCGCCCCCGGGGCGGCGGGTCGTCGAGTCTCGGCTGGACTTCCCCTCCTACGACTACCCGCCGTACAAGGGGTTCTCGCCCAACGCGCTCCCCGCCGAGACGGCCGCCCCCGGGCGCCGCACCGAGTGGGTCACCGCGGGCGTCCAGTGGCAGCAGAACGCCGCACTGGACGGCTGGGGCAGTTCGTCCACCGACCTGGTGACCTACCGGCCGGGCAGCGTGCACGAGGACCGCTGGTACGGGCCGATCACGCGGCCCCGCATGATCACCTCCGATCTCCCCTACCGCGGCGAGAACGCGATGAGCGCCTACATCCAGGGCTTCGGCGACGCGGGTTCGGCGCACAGCGGCGGATCGGGCATGTACCAGGCGATCTCGTTCTACCAGGGCGACCGGGAGCTGTCCCGGATGGAGGGCTACCCCTGGTTCGGCGTCGGTGACCTGGCGCCGGAGCCGCTCCCCTACCGGCTGGTCGTCGACACCAAGGGCGACCCCGGGCTCAGCCCGTACTCGACAGCCACCCGCACCGAGTGGCGCTTCACCTCGGGCGCCCCTAAGGACGTCCAGGCCGTCCCCCTGGTGCAGTTGGACTACGGCACGGAGCTGGACGCCGAGGGCAGGGCGGAGCGCGGGTCGGAACTCGCCGTCACCCCGGTGGTCCTCGGGAGCTCGGCCGCGGCGGACGCGGTCTCCTCCGTCCGGCTCGACGTCTCCTACGACGACGGGGTCACCTGGGTGCGGCAGGCACTGAAGGAGAAGAAGGGAACCTGGCGCGCGGCTCTCGACGCGCCGGGCCGGGCCGGCTACGTGTCGATCCGCGTCACCGCGGAGCAGCGCAACGGCGGCGGCGTCACCCAGACCGTCACCCGGGCCTTCGGCCTGCGGTGACGTCCTGACGGGCCGGTGCCCGGCACGACCACGTGCCGGGTACCGGCCTTTCGCATGCCCGAAGCCAGCGATCTTGCGTAGAGCACTCAATAAATTGCGTTGCGCTCGCGGACGCGATGCCCCGAAGCCGCGCCTCGGCACGGCACCTTGGCGGATCTGCCAGGATCGACGCCGCCACCGCGCACGCTCCGTCGTACGCAAGCGCTCCGCAAGCGACGCAAACGCCAACGGATGCCAACTGCGCCCGGATTACAAGCTGTTGACAAATCCGAGACGCCCGAGAAACCTAATGACGCGCTTTCCGCAAGAAGTTGACTTCCTGACTCAATTGGCGTGCATGGCCGGCTCTCCCGACGGAGCGGCCCTCCCCGGTCACTCCTTCCCCTGCTCCCGCTGCACCTCGCGCTCTCCCCGGTTCCTCCTCGCCCGCCGCCCGCCGCGCGCCCCGCCCCCCCCACGGAATAGAGGACCCCATGCGTTGGAGACCCCTCGGCCGACGGTCGCTGTCCGCCGCCGCCCTGGCCGGGCTCACGACCCTCGCGCTGCTGCCGCTGTCCGCCCCCGCGGCGGCTGCCCCCACCGCCTCGGACGTCGCCGCCGCCGACGTCAACCTCGCGCTCGGCCGCCCCGCGACCGCGGGCGGCTCCCACGGCGAGTACCCGGCCGGGAACACCACCGACGGCACCCAGGCCTCCTACTGGGAGGGCCCGGCCGGCTCCTTCCCCCAGTGGGTGCAGGTCGACCTCGGCGCGACCCGCGGCGTCGACCGGATCGTGCTGAAGCTGCCCTCCGGATGGGAGACCCGGACCGAGACGCTGTCCCTGCAGGGCAGCACCAACGGCACCTCGTTCAGCACGCTCGCCGCCTCGGCGGGGCGGGTGTTCAACCCGGCGCAGGCCAACACCGTCGCGGTGGACCTGGCCTCGCCCACCGACGCCCGCTACGTCCGTGTGAACGTCACCGGCAACACCGGCTGGAACGCCGCCCAGTTGTCGGAGCTGGAGGTGTACGGCGAGGACGGCGGCCCGACCGACCCTCCGCCCACCGGCACCAACCTGGCGCGCAACAAACCCGTCGAGGCGACCTCCTCGGTGCAGAACTTCGTCGCCGCCAACGCCACCGACGACTCCACGTCCACCTACTGGGAGGCGGCCGGCCACCCGGCGGACCTCACCGTCAAGCTCGGCTCGGCCGCGGACGTCACCGGTGTCGTGGTCAAGCTCAACCCCGACCCGGTGTGGGCGGCCCGCACCCAGGCCGTCCAGGTGCTGGGCCGCGCGCCGTCCGCGACCGGCTTCACCTCGCTGCGCGACCGCGCCGACTACACCTTCAACCCCGGCAGCGGCAACTCGGTGACCATCCCGGTCAGCGGCCGCTGGGAGGACGTACGGCTGCGGTTCTCCGCCAACTCCGGCGCGCCCGGCGGTCAGGTGGCGGAGTTCCAGGTCGTCGGCACCGCAGCTCCCGCGCCCGACCTCACCGTGACGGGCCTGAGCTGGACGCCCGCCACCCCGTCCGAGCGCGACGCGGTCACCGTGAACGCCGGGGTCCGCAACGCCGGCACCGCGCGCTCGGCGGCGACGACCGTGGACGTGAACGTGGAGGGCACGCTCGCCGGGTCCGCCGCGGTACCTGCCCTCGACCCGGGCGAGTCCGCCGGCGTCGCCGTCGCCACCGGCACCCGCGCGGCCGGCAGCTACGCGGTCTCCGCGGTCGTCGACCCGCGCAACACCGTGGCCGAGCTGGACGACAGCAACAACAGCCGCAACGCCGCGGACCGGCTGGTCGTCGGCCAGGCCCCCGGACCGGACCTCGAGGTCACCGGCATCACCACCAACCCGGCCAATCCGGCGGTGGGTTCGGCCGTATCCTTCACCGTCGCCGTGCACAACCGCGGCACGACCGCCGCGGCGGCCGGCTCTGTGACCCGGCTGCAGGCCGGCTCCACCACGCTGAACGGCACGACCGGCCAGGTCACGGCGGGAGCGACGGTGAACGTGGCGATCAGCGGCACCTGGACGGCGACCGCGGGCGGCGCCACCCTCACGGCCACCGCGGACGCCACCGGCGCGGTCGCCGAGACGAACGAGAACAACAACGTGCTCGCCAAGCCCCTCGTCGTCGGGCGCGGCGCGGCCGTGCCGTACACCGAGTACGAGGCGGAGAACGGCCGCTACCAGGGCACCCTGCTCACGGCGGACGCCAAGCGGACCTTCGGGCACACCAACTTCGCCACCGAGTCATCCGGCCGCAGGTCCGTCCGCCTCGACTCCGGCGGCCAGTACGTCGAGTTCACCTCCACCACGCCCACCAACTCCATCGTGGTGCGCAACTCCGTCCCCGACGCCCCGGGCGGCGGCGGATCGGACGCCACGATCAGCCTCTACGCCGATGGCACGTTCGTGCAGAAGCTGTCCCTGTCCTCCAAGCACAGCTGGCTGTACGGCAGCACCGACGACCCGGAGGGGCTCACCAACCGGCCCGGCGGCGACGCACGGCGGCTGTTCGACGAGTCGCACGCGCTGCTGTCGCGCAGCTACCCGCAGGGCACCACCTTCCGCCTGCAGCGTGACGCGGGCGACTCGGCGGCCTACTACGTCATCGACCTGATCGACCTGGAGCAGGTCGCCGCCCCGCTGAGCAAGCCGGCCAACTGCACGTCGATCACCGAGTACGGCGCCGTCCCCGGCGACGGGCTCGACGACACCGACGCCATCCAGCGGGCGGTCACCGCCGACCAGAACGGCCAGATCACCTGCGTGTGGATCCCGGCCGGGCAGTGGCGCCAGGAGCAGAAGATCCTCACCGACGACCCGCTCAACCGCGGCCAGTACAACCAGGTCGGCATCAGGGACGTCACCATCCGCGGCGCGGGCATGTGGCACTCCCAGCTCTACACCCTGACCCCGCCGCAGAACGCGGGCGGCATCAACCACCCGCACGAGGGCAACTTCGGCTTCGACATCGACGACAACACCCAGATCTCCGACATCGCCATCTTCGGCTCGGGCACGATCCGCGGCGGCGACGGCAACGCCGAGGGCGGCGTCGGCCTCAACGGGCGCTTCGGCAAGGACACGAAGATCACCAACGTGTGGATCGAGCACGCCAACGTGGGCGTCTGGGCCGGCCGCGACTACTCCAACATCCCCGAGCTGTGGGGCCCCGGCGACGGGCTGGAGTTCTCCGGGGTGCGGATCCGCGACACCTACGCCGACGGCATCAACTTCGCCAACGGCACCCGCAACTCCACCGTCTTCAACTCCTCCTTCCGCAACACCGGCGACGACGCGCTGGCGGTCTGGGCCAGCAAGTACGTCAAGGACACCTCCGTCGACGTCGGCCACGACAACCACTTCAGGAACAACACCGTCCAACTGCCCTGGCGTGCCAACGGCATCGCGGTCTACGGCGGCTACGGCAACACCATCGAGAACAACATCGTCTCCGACACGATGAACTACCCGGGCATCATGCTCGCCACCGACCACGACCCGATCCCGTTCTCCGGGCAGACGCTCATCTCGGGCAACGCCCTGTACCGGGCCGGCGGCGCGTTCTGGGGCGAGGCGCAGGAGTTCGGCGCCATCACGCTCTTCGCCCAGGGCACGGACATCCCGGGCGTGACCATCCGGGACACCGAGATCCACGACTCGACCTACGACGGCATCCAGTTCAAGACCGGCGGCGGCACGATGCCCGGCGTCAAGGTCACCGACGTCCGCATCGACAACTCCGTGAACGGCTCCGGCATCCTCGCGATGAGCGGCGCCCGCGGCAGTGCCACCCTGACCAACGTCACGATCACGAACTCGGCCCAGGGCAGCGTACTGATCGAGCCCGGCTCCCAGTTCACGATCAGCGGCTCACCGAACGGCGCGGCCTCCGCGCGCAGGTCCCTCTGAGAGCGGCGGGGTCCCCGGCTCCCCCGGAGCCGGGGACCCCGCCCGGTGCCGGACCGGCCCGGCGACCGGCGCCCGCGCCACGAACGTGTGCACGACGCCGGTCTGCCAGCCGGGCAGGGGCAGCACCCGGACCTGCGTGAATCCCGCCCGCCGCAGCCGTTCGGCGAAGACGTTGGCGGTGTCGAAGGCGAGGACGCTGCGCCACAGGTGCTCGTACAGGGAGCGGTCCCCGGTCAGCCGGGCGACGGGCAGCAGCAGCCCCCGGCACACCGCCGTCCACACCGCGCGATGGCGCGGCCTGCCGCTGAGGGTGTACTCGTGGATCGCGATGCGCCCGCCGGGGGCCAGCGCGTCCCGCACCCGGGCGAGGACCAGATCGGTGTCGGCCACGTTGCGGAAGAGGTAGGCGGCGAACACCGCGTCGAAAGGACCGGCGGCCCCGGCTTCCGCCAGCCGCTCGGCAGGGGCGTGGACGAACGTCACGCCGGGACCCCACCGTTTGGCGGCCGCCATCCGGAGCATGCCCGCCGAGGCGTCGACCGCGGTGATCCGGGCCCGCGGGGCCGCGGTGAGCAGCGCCGCGGTGGACGCGCCGGTGCCGCACCCCAGGTCCAGCAGCCGCATCCCCGACCCGCCGGCGGGCAGTCGCAGCCGCCGGGCCGACCGCCGCAGATGGGCGTGGTAGCCCGGATTGGCGGCGACCATCCGGTCGTAGAGCGTGGCCGCGTGGTCGAACGCGGACGCGAGTTCACCATCGTGCATCACGGTCATGACGGGCTCCTGCGCTGCCGGGACTGCCGGACGGGACTGCGGGACGGGACGGACGCGCTCCGCGCCCGGCCGCTGCCCATCCCACCCCGCCCCACCGCGCCGCGCACCCCGGCGCGGCCCGTCCACGGACGGGTCAACAACCGCGTGTCCGGCCCGGCCGTCGTCCCCGCGGGCCGCGGGAGCGGCGATCATCGCCACAACCGCTGCGCACGCACCACCGTCCGGGAGGATCCGTTGACCGAGGCCGGAGTCCGCGGCGCCGCCGACGTCGTGATCGTCGGGGCGGGCGCCGCCGGACTGTCCCTGGCGCACCGTCTGACGACCGCGCCGGGCCCGGACGGCCGCCCCGCGTCGATCGTGCTCGTCGAGCCCCCGGCGGGCTCCCCCGTGCTCTCGCCGGCACGCACCTGGTGCTCCTGGGCGGACGGGCGGGACGAATTCGACGACCTGGTCGCCGCCCGCTGGCACCGGCTGCGGATCACCGCCAGGGACGGGCGCCGCGTGTCGTTCACGTCCCCGCGCGCGTACCGCATGATCCGTTCGGCCGACTTCCTCCACGGGGTCGGCGCGCTGCTCGCCGGCCGGCCCGGCGTACGCAGGGTCGAGGCGACCGTGGACGAGGTGCGCGACGTGCCGGGCGGCGCCGAGGTCCTCGGCCGCGACGCCGAGGGCCGTCCGGTCCGGCTGCGTGCCCGCTGGGCCTTCGACTCGCGGCCCCCGGGCGAACTGCCGCCCGCCCGCACCACGCTCCTGCAGCACTTCAGGGGCTGGTTCGTCACCACCGGCAGCGACCGCTTCGAGCCCGGCGTGGCCGACCTGATGGACTTCCGCACCCCCCAGCCCGCGCACGGCCTGTCCTTCGCCTACGTGCTGCCCTTCACACCGCGCGAGGCACTGGTGGAGTACACCGAGTTCTCCGCCGCGCCGCTGACCGGGCCCGCCTACGACGCGGCGCTGGAGGAGTACGTGCACCGCGTGTGGCGGCCGGACGGCCATGTGGTCACCGCGGTCGAGCAGGGGGTCATCCCCATGACGGACGGCCGGTTCCCCCGGTCCGCGGGAGAGAGCGTGTTCCGCATCGGGGTGGCCGGTGGCGCCACCCGGCCCTCCACGGGCTACGCCTTCGCGGCCATCCAGCGGCAGTCGGCCGCGGTGGCCGCCGCCTGGCACGCCGGCCGGAACCCGCGGCCACCGGTGCCGCACGCGGGCCGCCACCGCCTCATGGACGCCGTCATGCTGCGCGCCCTGGCGACCGGCCGGGCCGGCGGGGCGGCGTTCTTCGAGGGCCTGTTCCGGCGCAATCCCCCGGAGCGGGTCCTGCGCTTCCTCGACGGCACGTCGACCCTGCGCGACGAATGGGCCATCGGCATGGGCACGCCGGTGCCCGCCATGCTGCGCTCGCTGCTGGAACTCCCGCTGGTCCCGCGACGAAAGGCCACCGCATGCCCATGAACCCCCCGTGCCAGCCGACCCGTCCCGGCCGCGACCGCAGGGCCGTGCTGTGGCCGGCGCGAGGCGGTGCCGCCCGGGTGCCCGCGCCCGCTCCCCGCGCGGCCGTGGTGGGCGGCGGGATCGCCGGGATCGCGGCCGCCGTCGCGCTCGCCGAACGCGGTGTGCGCGTCGACCTGCTGGAACGGGAGGAGACCCTCGGCGGCCGGGCGGCCGGATGGCGGACCGCTCTGGCCGACGGCCGGCAGGTCACGATGAGCCGGGGCTTCCACGCCTTCTTCCGCCAGTACTACAACCTCCGCGCGTTGCTCCGCCGGGCCGACCCGGGCCTTCACCGGCTGCGGCCGCTCGCCGACTACCCGCTGCAGCGCGCCACCGGCGCCCGCGACGGCTTCCGCCACGTGCCGCGCACACCGCCCTGGAGCGTGCTGGGCTTCGTCGCGCTCAGCCCCGCCTTCGGGTGGTCGAGCCTGCCCCGGATGAACCCGCGGGCCGCCCTGCCGCTGCTCGACGTACGCGTGCCCGAGGTGTACGAGCGGCTCGACGGGGTGAGCGCGTCCGCCTTCCTTGACGAGGTCCGGTTCCCGGAGGACGCCCGCGACCTCGCCTTCGAGGTGTTCTCCCGCAGCTTCTTCGCCGATCCGAAGGAGCTGTCCGCCGCGGAACTGGTGCTGATGTTCCACATCTACTTCCTGGGATCCTCCGAAGGACTGCTGTTCGACGTGCCCGGCGAGCCCTACCCGCAGGCGCTCTGGGAACCGCTGGCCGCGCACCTGTCCGGCCTCGGGGCCCGCGTCCGCACCGGCAGCACCGTCCTGGCCGTGCGCCCCGACGACGAGGGCTTCCGCCTGGCGGTCGCCGCCACCGGTACGCCGTCCCCGGCGCCGGAGGAGCACCGCTACGACGCGGTCGTCCTCGCCCTCGACACGGCCGGCCTGCAGGCCGTGGCCGCGGCGTCGCCCGGTGTGGGGACCGGCGCCTGGCGCGCGGGGGTCGAACGGCTGCGCCAGGCACCGCCGTTCCTGGTCTCGCGCTACTGGCTGGACCGCCCCGTGCAGCAGGACCGGCCGGGGTTCCTGGGGACGAGCGGTTACGGCCCGGTCGACAACGTCAGCGTCCTCAGCCACTGGGAGGGAGAGGCGGCCCGCTGGGCGGCGGCGACCGGCGGCTCGGTCGTGGAACTCCACGCCTACGCGGTCGGCCCGGCCGCCGACCGCGGCTCCGTCCAGGACGCGATGCACCGCGAACTGTCGCGGATCTACCCCGAGTGCGGCGCAGCGGCCGTGGTCGACAGCCGCCACGAATGGCGGTGCGACTGCCCGCTGTTCGCCGTGGGCGGCTACCGGGACCGGCCCACCGTCCGCACGTCCCACCCCCGGCTGGTGCTGGCCGGCGACCACGTGCGGACCGCGCTCCCCGTCGCCCTGATGGAACGGGCGGCCACCACGGGCATGGAGGCGGCGAACGCCCTCCTGGCCACCTGGGGGGTGCGCGGCCACCCGCTGTGGTCGGTCCCGGTCGGTGGCCGCAATCCCGTCATGCGCGCGCTGGCACGCCGGGGCTGACCGCTCCGCGCCGCCCCCGCCGCGCGCCGGCGGGGTCTCAGCCGGGGAACCGGCCCTGGCCGCGCAGGGCGTAGCGGCGCTCGGCGTAGGCGAGGTCGTCGCGCCACAGGCGGGCCGCGGTGCGCCGCAGCAACGGCCGCAGCAACGGTGCGGCGCGGCGCGCGAGGGTGAAGCCGGGACGCGGTGAGTGGGCGACGACAGCCTCCGTCACGGCGGTGCGCGGCCGTCCGTCGCCGCCGGGGCCGAGCGGGGTGGCGTGGGTCTCGACGACGCTGCCGGCGCCCTCCCCCGAGACGATCCGCATCACCACGGTGCGCGGCCCGGGTGCGGTGAACTCGGCCCGTACCGGGACGCCGAGACGTCCGCGGACCCGGAAGGACACGTCGACCAGGAAGCGGTCCGCTGCGGCGCCGGAGGCGTCCGTGCCGTGGGCGGCGGGCGCCTCGACGACGGTGAGGTCGGCGAAGGAGTGCGAGTGGAACCAGGCTCCGTGCCACGGGTCGAGCCGGTTGGCGACGACGTCCTCGGGCTCGCACCGCCCGGCGACGGTCATGACGGCCGCCAGGGAGGCCGCGGGGGCGGGCCGCA
Organism: Streptomyces sp. NPDC008238; assembly: GCF_042956445.1. Taxonomy (NCBI): domain Bacteria; kingdom Bacillati; phylum Actinomycetota; class Actinomycetes; order Kitasatosporales; family Streptomycetaceae; genus Streptomyces; species Streptomyces sp. NPDC008238. The sequence goes on from NZ_JBIBGK010000005.1 coordinate 336,891, forward strand.
CGGGGACGGACGGCGCCGCCGAGGGTTCCTCACCACCGGCGGCGTCGAGGCGCACCCACACCAGCAGGCCGTCGTCGTGGGCCGGGTAGGGCTCCCACCCCGGGTGTCCCGAGGGCTTCAGCGCGAGGCCGTGCCAGTGGCAGACGATCGTGCCGTCCCGTACGAAGCTCTCGCACAGCGGGGCCCCCAGGTGCGGGCAGGCGCCGGGCGCCGCCCGGACCCGCCCCCGCCGGTCGCGCCACAGCACCACTTCGAGCCCCGCCACGGTCCTCCCGGTGACGCGCCGGTCGAGGACCTCGGTACTGGCGGCCACCACGTACCAGTTGCCGGACGGACGCGCCTGGGCGCGCTTGAGCGCGGACGCGATCAGGGCGGGCCTGGCCTCCCGCCAGGTCGGCGGCTGGTCCTGCCACGCGCCGCCGGAGAGCAGGGACAGCGGATGGAACGGGCGGCCGGGGCGGCTCATACGGTCGACTCCTCGGGCGTGTCGGATGCGGTACCGCACGCCACCGTCCGCGGGGACGCCCGGTGGGTGACGCGGCTGGAGACGACGCCGGCGAGACCGCGGGCGGCCTCGCGGACGCGGCGGTGCCGGGGCACGGCCACGCGACGGTGCAGCACCGGGTAGTCCGCGGCCTCGATCTCGTCGAGGATGCCCCGGTAGAGCACCAGGGCCGTCCGGACGCAGGGGCGTGAGACGGGGGCGAGCAGAGGGATGCCTACGGCGGCCCGCAGGTACATCGCCCGGGTGAGGGCGGCGGTCTCCCGCAGGGCGCCGCGGACCCGCGGGTCGGTGGTGCCGCGCCCGCGGCACCAGGTCAGCAGGGCGCGGTCGGCCCCGTGGGCGGCCAAGATGTCGCCGGGGATGTAGACGCGGCCGCGGTCCAGGTCCTCCCCCACGTCGCGCAGGAAGTTGGTGAGCTGGAAGGCGACCCCGAGGGCCGCCGCCGCCGGCGCGGCCTCCTCCCGGGCGGTGACCGTGCCCAGCACCGGCAGCACCTGCAGGCCGATCACCGCCGCCGAACCGTGCATGTAGGCGGCGAGATCGGCGTAGGTGGGGTACGCGGTGACGGTCAGGTCCATCCGCATGGCGGCCATGAAGTCGGTGAACAGCGCGTGGTCGAGCCGGTGCCGGCGGACGGTGTCGGCGAGCGCGGTGACGACCGGGTGGTCCGCCCGGCCGCTGCGCAGCCCGTCCAGCAGCACCGTCTCCAGCGCGGCGAGGTCCCGCGCCCGGGACGCGGGCGCGTCGGCGCGGTGGCCGTCCTCGGCGTCGACGATGTCGTCGGCCCAGCGGGCGAAGCCGTAGAGGGCGTGGACGAAGGGGCGGCGGTCCGGGGTGAGCAGCCGGGTGGCCAGGAAGTAGGTCTTGCCGTGCCGCGCGTTCAGCGCGCGGCAGCGCGTGTAGGCGTCCCGTGTCGCGGGCTCGGTGATCCCGGCGGCGTCGAGTTCGCGGGTGGTCACAGGACGGCCCTCCGCGGCCGCCGCCGTGCCACCGCTCGGTCCCCGGCGATGCGGGCGGCGGCGAGCTTCCCGGAGATCAGCACGGTGGGCACTCCGACGCCCGGCACGGTCCCGCAGCCGGCCAGGACGACGTTCCCGGCGCCGGGGACGAGGTTGCGGGAGCGGAAGGGGCCCGTCTGGGCGAAGGTGTGGGCGGCGGAGAAGGGCGTGCCCGCCGCGTGCCCCGCGGCCGCCCAGTCGGCGGGCGACACCGTGCGCAGGGTCTCGACGGAGGCCTCGAACCCCTCCAGCCCGCGCTTGTCCAGTTCTTCCATCAGGCGGTCCCGGTAGACGGGAGCCAGATGGTCCCAGTCGACGGGGCCGGTGGCCAGGTTGGGGCAGGGGGCGAGGACGTAGTGCAGGTGCCGGCCCTCGGGTGCGAGGGACGGGTCGGTGGTCGTGGGGCGGGTGATCAGGAGCGAGGGGTCGCTCATGAGGCGTCCGAGACGGGTCAGTTCGTCGAAGGTCCGGGTCCAGGCGGCGCCGAAGGAGAGGGTGTGGTGCGCCAGTTGCGGCCAGGTGCGGCGGGTCCCGGCGTGCAGCACGAACGCGGACGGGGACCAGCGCAGCCGTACCGGGCGCCGGGGGACGCGCCCCAGGAGCCGGTGCGCCACCGGCAGGTCGGGCGTGAGCACCACGGCGTCGCAGGGGATGCGTTCGCCCTCGCGGGTGCGGACGGCCGTCACCCTGCCGCCGTGACCGCGTTCGAGGGCGGCGACCTCGCAGCCGTAGCGGAGGTCGGCCCCGGCGTCGGTGGCCTCGGCGGCGAGCCCGCGGGCGACCGCGTGCATGCCGCCGCGCGGGAAGTACACGCCGGCGACGGTGTCCATGTAGGCGATGACGGCGTAGGCGGCCAGTGCCCGGGCGGGCGGCACCCCGGCGTACAGCGCCTGGAAGGAGAACACCCGCTGCAGGCGCTCGTCCCGGACGAAGCGCGCGATGCGCGGCTGGAGCCGGCCGAATCCGCCGAGCGCCGCCAGCCGGGCCAGGTCGGGGGTGAGCAGGGACAGGGGCGAGTCGAAGTTGACGTCGATGAAGCTGCGCATCTGGACCCGGTACAGCTCGCCCAGCCAGGACCGCAGCCGCCGGTACCCCTGTGCCTCGCGCCCGCCCGCGAACCGGGCGACCTCGGCCTCCATCACGTCCGGGTCGGTGTGGACGTCGAGGGCGGAGCCGTCGGCGAACCGCGCGCGGTAGGCGGGCTGCAGCGCCCGCAGTTCCACGCGCGAGGCGAGGGTGCCACCGGTGGCCGCGAACGCCTCTTCGAGGAGGTCGGGCATGGTCAGGACGGTCGGTCCCGTGTCGATGCGGTAGCCCCGCAGTTCGAGCAGGCCCGCGCGGCCCCCGGGTCCCGCGGCGCGTTCCAGTACGGTCACCCGGCGCCCGGCGCCCAGCAGGTGGAGGGTGGCCGCGAGACCGGACAGCCCGGCGCCGACGACGACCACGTGGTCGGTGCGGCCCTGGACGGTCCTCATCGGCGGGCCTCCTCGCGTCCGGGCGCCCGGTGGACGGCGGGCGTCATGCGAGGGCCACCGCGCCGATGCGGCGGGCCAGCCCGGCCAGCGGGCGGATGCCCCGCGGCGCGAGGAGACCGGTCGTCAGGAGGGCCGCGGCCTCGTCGGCCAGCGCGGCGATCCTGGCCTCCACCGCCTGCACCGCGCCCAGTTCCCGCAACAGCCCGCGGAACGCCTTCACCTCCGTCTCGTCCGCGAGGGGGTTGCCGAGCGTGGCACGGACCCGGGCTTCGGCTCCGGGCGAGCCGGACCTGCGGGCCAGTTGCACCGCCACGGCGGTCAGGTAGGTGGGCTTCCCCGATCGGATGTCGTCGCCCGACGGCTTGCCGGTCTCCGCGGGGTCGCCGTAGAGGCCCAACAGGTCGTCACGGAGCTGGAAGGCCAGGCCGGTCCGGCGGCCGAACTCGTGCAGGACCTCGGTGGTGCGGTCGTCCGCGCCTGCGGCGACGGCGCCCACGGCCAGGGGGCGGGCGACGCTGTAGAGGGCGGACTTCAGCTCGGCGGTCCGCAGCGCCGCCTGCGGGTCGTCGGAGCGCTCCGCCTGCAGGCGCAGCTCCATGTGCTGGCCCACCACCATCTCCGAGCGCATGGCCTGCCACAGTTCCTCGACGCGGCGCCGTACGACGGAGTCCATCGGCACCGTCCGGAGCAGGTCTTCGGCCCACACCAGGGCCAGGTCCCCGGCCAGCACCGCCTGGGCGAACCCGTAGGCGGCCGCGTCACCGGACCAGCCGGCCACGCGGTGCTCACCGGCGAAGTGGGCGTGCACCGCGGGCCCGCCGCGCCGGGTGTCCGAACGGTCCATCACGTCGTCGTGGATCAGCGCGCAGGCCTGCAGCAGCTCCAGCGCCGCCCCCAGCCGCACCGGCACCGCGATCCCCTCCCCGGAGGGCGGCCCGCCGGCGCAGAGCCAGCCCCACCACACGCATCGTGCGCGCAGCCGGGCCCCGCCCCGTGAGACGAACTCCGCGAGGACGCCGGCCAGGGCGGCGTCGGCGGGCAGCACACCCGATCCGGTGAGGCGCCGCTCGGCCATGTAGGCGGACAGTTCGGCCTCGACCGCCGCCACCACCTCGGTGTCCGCTCCCGCATCCGAGCTTCCCACGTCGGCCTCTCGGTCGGTGTCCCGGGCGGCCGTGCTCCGCGTGCGAAGACGGCTCCCACTGGCGACCGCTTCCGGCCCCCGCGGCCTCGGAGCCGCGTGCCCGCCGGGAGGACGTCCCCACGGCGGCGCGCGGACACCCCACGGCCCACGGGGATGCGCGGTCGCTCCCGACTCTGGCACCGGCCCCGCTACCGCGCATCCGGGGGCCGTCCGGGTGGGGCCCCGCTCCGGCCGCACGCCCCGCACCCGCGAACCGGCGGAGCGCGGCGCATGACGCCGCGTCGGGCCGCACGCCCGGCGCCGGGCGTGCGAACGTCCGCCCTGCCGCGCGTCGGGGGACGCGCGGCGGGGTGCGGACGGACGGTCAGCCGTCGAGGGCCGCCTTGTGGAGCTCGGGGGCCGGGGCGGCCGCCGCGTCGCCGGACGCGGCGCGGGCGGCCGGGATGGCCGCGGCGACGAGCGCGGCGAGCAGGGCGATGCCGCAGCCGATCACCAGACCGGTGCGGAAGCCGTTCTCGGAGGTGAAGGTGTAGCCGCCCACGGTCGTGGTCATCTGGGAGAGGACGACACCGATGACGGCGGCGCCCACCGAGGTGCCGAGCGAGCGCATCAGGGCGTTGAAGCCGTTGGCCGCGGCGGTCTCCGAGAGCGGGACGGAACCCATGATGAGGGCGGGCATCGACCCGTACGCGAGTCCCACGCCGCTGTTGACGACCATGACCGCCAGCATCAGGCCCCAGGCGGTGCCCGTCAGCAGCAGCGACACACCGTACCCGGCGGCGAGCACCACGGCGCCGCAGATCAGGGTGAACTTGGGGCCGCGGGCGTTGGTCAGCTTTCCGCCGAGGGGGGAGACGATCATCATCATGATGCCGCCCGGCAGGAGCCACAGGCCCGCCGCGAGCATCGACTGGCCGAGGCCGTAGCCGGTCGCCTTCGGGAACTGCAGCAACTGCGGGACGACCAGCATCCCGGCGTACATGCCGAAGCCCACGAAGACCGAGGCGAGGTTGGTGATCAGGACCCGGGGCCGGGCCGTGGTGCGCAGGTCGACCAGCGGGTCGCGGGTGCGCAACTCCCACCAGCCCCAGCCGGCCAGTACGACGACGGCGGCACCGAACAGGCCCAGCGTGGTGCCCGAACCCCAGCCCCAGTCGGCGCCCTTGGACACGGCCAGCAGCAGGCAGACCAGTCCGGCGCCCAGACCGAGCGCGCCGGGCACGTCGAAGCGCTGGCCCTTGGCGCCGGCGGGAACCTCGGGGATGAAGAACCAGATCAGCACCGCGACGACGGCGGCCAGGCCCGCGGACCCCCAGAACAGCACCCGCCAGTCGGCGTACTGGGCGATGGCGGCCGCGATCGGCAGGCCGAGGCCGCCGCCGATGCCCATGGACGCGCTGACCAGGGCGATGGAGGAGCTGAGCTTCTCCGCGGGGACCACGTCGCGGAGCAGGGCGATGCCGAGCGGCACCATGCCCATGCCCATGCCCTGCAGACCCCGTCCGACGATCATCGGCACGACGGAGGACGACAGGGCGCAGACCACCGAGCCGACCACGAGCGGCACCGAACAGACCACCAGCATGGGCCGCTTGCCGACCAGGTCGCCGAGGCGCCCGAAGACGGGCACGCACACGGCCGCCACCAGGAGGGTGGCGGTGATCACCCAGGCGGCGTTCGAGGACGAGGTGTGCAGGATCTGCGGCAGCTCCCCCAGCAGCGGGGTGACCAGCGTCTGCATGATCGCGGCGGTGATGCCGGCGAGGGCCAGCGTGGCGACCACGCCCCCCGTACGGGCTGTGGGTTGTGGGGCGTTCATGACGGCACTCCTCGCCTGGCGGTCGTACGTTCGGGTCGATATGCATCGTACATAGGAAGTGCATCACACACATGATGTGGCTGGTGCACGCCCTGTGCGAGGATGGCAGCGGGCGCCGCAGACGCACAGCGGCGGCCGGGTGAACGGCAGGAGGCGGAAGCGACATGGGCAGGTCCACCCACGAGGTCGAGTACGAGCAGATGCTCCTCAGCCGCCACGAACTGCTGCGCCACAGGTCCGGAACCCTGGACCGCAGCGCCTACATCCTCCTCAGCCGGATCCGGGTCCAGGGGCCGATGTCGATCGGCGAGCTGAGCGAGGCCTTCGCGCTCGACACCTCCACCCTCAACCGGCAGACCGCCGCGGCCATGCGCGCCGGCCTGGTGGAGCGCATCCCCGACCCCGAGGGCGGCATGGCCCGCAAGTTCCGCATCACCGCGCGGGGCGCCGGCCTGCTCGACGAGGAGCGGGACGCCATCATCGGCGGCCTGGACAAGGTCATGGCCGACTGGTCGGACCAGGACATCGCCGCCTTCGCCGGGTACCTCAGGCGCTTCAACACCGACATCGAACGCCTCGCCGGACGGCCCTGGCCCCGCCCCTGACCCGCCGGGCGGCGGGCCGCACCCGCTCGTCGACCCGCACCCGGCCCCCCTTCCCCACAGCTCTGACTTTCATAAATAAATCCAGGTGTTAGCCTGGTTGCGCGGGCGTTCGGGAACCCGCGCTGTCGAGCCGTGTACGAGCCCTGCCGAGCGGGCGTGTCGCAAAGAAGGCCGAATGGACATCAAGGGATCAGTCGCCCTGGTGACGGGAGCCAACCGAGGGATCGGGCACGCGTTCGCCCGGGCGCTCCTGGAGCACGGCGCGGCGAAGGTCTACGCCGGCGTCCGGGACCCGAGGAGCGTGACCGATCCGGACCTCGTCCCGCTGCGGCTGGACGTGACGGACGAGGCGCAGGTGGCCGCGGCGGCCGAGGCCGCGGGCGACGTCTCCGTACTGGTCAACAACGCCGGCATCGGCGGTGCCACGAGCGGGCTCCTCTCGGGCGGCCTCGACGGCGCCCGCCAGGCCATGGACGTCAACTACTTCGGCACGTGGGCGGTCTCGCGGGCCTTCGCGCCGGTGCTGGCCCGCAACGGCGGCGGGGCACTGGTGAACATGCTGTCGCTGGCCTCCTGGGTCGGACAGCCGCAGTTCCCCGGCTACGCCGCGTCCAAGGCCGCGCAGTGGTCGCTGACGGACGCGCTGCGCAAGGGCCTGCACGCCCAGGGCACCCTCGTCGTCGGCGTGCACTGCGGCTTTGTGGACACCGAGCTGAGCGCCTGGACGGACGCGCCGAAGATCAGTGCCGCGAGCGTGGCGGAGCTGACCCTGGAGGCACTGGCCCACGACCGCCTCGAGGTCCTCGCCGACGAGCAGACGCGGAACGTCAAGGCGGCCCTCTCCCAGCCCCCCGCCGTACCCGCCGCCTGACCCGGCGCGCGCCGAACGGAGCGGACCCGGACGCCGGCTTGGCAGGGTTGTCAGGGTCGTCCTGACAACCCTAGGCTGTCAGGACGACCCTGACGCCATGGGAGTGAAACGTGACGCCCTCCGCCACCCGGGAAGAATTCGCCCACTGCTCCTTCTGCGGCAAGCCGGACCGCGAGGTCCAGAAGCTGATCGCGGGCCCCGGGGTGCAGATCTGCGACGAATGCGTGGCGCTGTCCACCTCGATCATCGACGGCACCCTGGGGACCGCGGCCCTGCCGCCCGCACCCCTGTGGGCGTCGCTCACGGACGCGGAGATGCTGGACCACATCCCGCGCGTCGCGGCGCACATCGACCGGGCCGAGGCCGATCTGCGGTCATGGGTGCTGGAGTTGCGGCGCCGCGGCGTCACCTGGACCCGGATCGGCGAGGCCCTCGGCATCACCCGCCAGTCCGCGTGGGAACGGTTCTCCGGCGAGGAGTGACCTGTCGGCAGCCCGCCGCCCGTTCCCGCAGCCGGCGGCCCCCGGCCCGCGTCTCTGCGTCGTCCCGCCGGAATAGAACCGTCCGGTTGAACGTAATACGGACGTAAAAGCCGCTGGTCGGAGCACCCCACCGGCGGCGCGCGCGGGCTCGCCCGGGAGGCAGGACATGGGCATACGTCGGACCACACTTCCGGGCATCGGAACGCAGTACGACGTGACCACGCGCGCCGGACGGAACCTGTCGGTGGTGGTGCACCAGGACGGACGACGGTTCCTCGGCTTCTACGAGGCCGACGATCCCGACGCCTGCAGGATGTCGGTCCCGCTGGAGGCCGAGGAGGCCGCCGGGCTGGCCCGGTTGCTGGACCCGACCCCGCTGGAGGCCGTGCGGACGGACGGCATCGGGCTGGTCACCGAGCAGATCCCGGTCGACTCGAGGTCACCGTACGCGGGACGGCCGCTGGGCGACACCCGGGCCCGGACGCTGACCGGGGCCTCCGTCGTGGCGGTGCTGCGGCGGACGAGCGCGCACCCCTCACCGGGCCCGGACTTCCGGCTGGCCATCGGGGACGTCCTCGTGGCGGTCGGCACGCGTGAGGGCGTGGACGCCCTGGCCGCGATCGTGGCGGGGCGCTGAGGATGCACCACACCACCGCGCTGCTCGTCGAACTCGGGGCCGTCATCCTCGGACTCGGCGTCATCGGGCGCCTCGCGGGCCGGATCGGGCTGTCGCCCGTACCGCTGTACCTGCTGGCCGGTCTCGCCTTCGGGCACGGCGGCGTCGTGCCGCTGTCGGCGAGCGAGGACTTCATCTCGGTGGGGGCCGAGATCGGCGTGGTCCTGCTGCTCCTGCTGCTCGGCCTGGAGTACAGCGCCTCGGAGCTGGTCGGCAACCTGCGCGCCCAATACCCCTCGGGATTGGTGGACTTCGTCCTGAACGCGGTGCCGGGCGCGGTGGCGGCGCTGCTGCTGGGCTGGGGACCGGTGGCCGCGGTCGCGCTGGCCGGGGTCACCTGGATCTCGTCGTCGGGCGTCGCCGCGAAGGTCCTCACGGACCTCGGCCGGCTCGGCAACCGCGAGACGCCCGTGGTGCTCGGCGTCCTGGTCATCGAGGACCTGGCGATGGCGGTGTACCTGCCGCTGCTGACGACGTTGCTGGCCGGCCTCGGCTTCGCGGCCGGCGGCGTGACGCTGGCGATCGCCCTCGGCACCGTGGGCACGGTGCTGTACCTGGCGTTGCGGCACGGACGGCTGATCAGCAGGGCGGTCTCGTCCGACAACCCCGAGATGCTGCTGCTGGTCGTGCTCGGACTGGCGCTGGTGGTGGCGGGCATCTCCCAGAAGCTGCAGGTGTCGGCGGCCGTCGGCGCGTTCCTGGTGGGCATCGCCCTGTCCGGTGAGGTGGCGGAGGGCGCGGGACGTCTGCTCACGCCGCTGCGCGACCTGTTCGCCGCCGTCTTCTTCGTGTTCTTCGGGCTCTCGACCGATCCGGCGGCCGTCCCGCCGGTGCTGCTGCCGGCGCTGGCCCTGGCGGTGGTCACCGCGGGAACCAAGATCGTGACCGGTTGGTACGCCGCCCGGCGGGCGGGCGTCCACGCGCGGGGCCGGCTGCGGGCGGGCGGCGCGCTCGTCGCGCGCGGGGAGTTCTCGATCGTCATCGCGGGCCTGGCCGTGGCCGTGGAACCGCGCATCGGACCGCTGGCCACCGCGTACGTCCTGATCCTGGTCGTCGTCGGGCCCCTGGCGGCCCGGTACGCCGAGCCCGCGGTCATCGGGGCGGCCCGGCTGCTACGGCGGGACGCGTTCGCGCAGCCGGCGGTTGCGGCGGCGGGCGCGGCCGACGGCCTCCTCGCCGTCGACGCCTTCGAGGTGGCGCCGCCCGGGGACCAACCCGCGGGCCGGTGAGGCCGTCATCTCCGCCGGAGATGACAGACATCGTGATCCATCTCCGTCGCCGGGGAAGCAATCGGCGGGCGCGGACGCTGGAGCAGTCATCCGGGCAGCACGAGCAGTCGCCCGCCCGCCGCTCCTCCCGTCCGAACCGCACCGCCGGTTCCCGTCACGAGAAGGACCCTCGTGTCCCGTCCCCGCATGGCCCGTTGCGCACGGCGTCCTATGGCCACCGAGACCGCCGAGGCCGCCCACGGCGTTCCCGGGTGGCTGGTGGCCCTGCTGGCCGTCGCTTCCGGCATGACCGTGGCGAACCTCTACTACGCCCAGCCGCTGCTGGCGTCGCTGAGCCGGGTCTTCCACCTGGGCACGGCGACGGCCGGCGCGCTGATCACCGTGACCCAGATCGGCTACGTGGCGGGGATGGTCCTCCTGGTCCCGCTCGGCGACCGGCTGGAGAAGCGCCGGCTGGTCACGGTCCTGCTGGCCGTCACCACGGTCGCCCTGGCGGTGGCGGGGACCGCCGGCGCCTTCCCGGTGCTGCTCGTCGCGTCCCTGGTCAGCGGTGCCACCTCCGTCGTGGCACAGATCCTGGTGCCGTTCGCGGCGGGCCTCGCGCCCGACCACGCCCGCGGGCGCGTCGTGGGCCGCGTGATGAGCGGGCTGCTCGCCGGCATCCTGCTGTCGCGTACCGTCAGCAGCCTGGTCTCCGACCTCGCCGGCTGGCGCTACGTCTACCTCGGCTCAGCGGTCCTGATGGCGCTGCTGGCCCTGGCGCTGCGCGCCGCCCTGCCGCAGCACGCCCCCACGACCTCCCTGCCCTACGCCCAGGTACTGCGCTCCACGGCACGGCTGGTGCGGACGCACCCGGCCCTGCGCCGCCGGGCGGTGTACCAGGCGGCCCTGTTCGGCGCGTTCAGCGCCTTCTGGACCACCGTCTCCTTCCTCCTCACCGGCCCGTTCCACTACTCGCAGATCGGCGTCGCGGTCTTCGCGCTCGTCGGCGCGGCGGGCGCCGCGGTGGCCCCGCTGGCGGGCCGCTGGGCCGACCGCAAGCTGGTCCGCCCCGTCACGGGGACCGCCCTCGGCGGCGCGGCCGTGGCCTTCGCCGTGGCGGGCTTTGGGCAGCACAGCATCGTCCTGGTCGCACTCGCCGCGGTCCTGATCGACGTGGCCGTGCAGACGACGCTCATCCTCGGGCAGCACACCGTGTACCAGTTGGACGCCGCCGCGCGGTCGCGGCTGAACAGCGCCTTCATCGCCCTCTTCTTCGTGGGCGGCGCGCTCGGGTCGCAGCTCGGCTCGGTGGCCTACCACGCGGCCGGGTGGATGGCGGTGTGCGCCCTGGGGGCGGCGCTTCCCCTGATCGGCCTCGGCTACTGGGCGACGGAGTGGCGGGCCGGCCGCAAGGACCCGGGGGACCCGGCCCCGCGGCAGCCCTCGGGCTGACCGCCCGTACCGCATCGCCCGGCCCTGTCCGTTGCGCTGCGCCCCGGGCAGGGCGGGCGGTCGCGCGCGGCCCAGCGGGAGCACCCGGCCCGGACCGCGCGCCCGGTCACCCGTGTCCCGCGGTGGCCGTGCCGGGGGCGATGTGCCGCAGCAGCGCCTCCACGGCGGGTGCCGGTTCCCCTCCCGGCCGCACCACCATGACCTTCCATGACGGCGCGTGCCGCTCGAACCGGCGTCCGGCGAGGTCGGGGAAACGGGCGGCGATCGAGGCGGGCATGATGCACACCCCCAGGTCGTGCCGGACCAGCTCGGCCGCGGCGACGATGTCGTTGACCTCGAACACCTGGGTCCGCTCGACGGCGGCGGCCCGGAAGACCCGGTCCACCTCGGCGCGGATCGCCCATCCGGGCGGGAAGTCGACGAAGGGCAGACGGCGGACCTCCTCGAAGGTCACCACGTCGTCCGCCGCGAAGCCGCGCCCCGGCCGGGAGACCAGGAGCATCCGCTCGCGCGACAGCAGACGTGTCACCAGCCCCCGTTGCTGCTGCCGGTCGAGTGCCACCACGGCCAGGTCCACCGTGCCCTCGCGGAGCGCCTGCCGGATGTCGGCCACGGCCGCCTGCCGCAGGCGGACGGTCACCCCGGGGTGTTCCGCGCGCAGCCGGCCCAGGGCCTGGTGGAGTCCGGCCCAGACCCCCTGCATCATGCCGACGGTCACCAGCCCACGCAGTTCGCCCCGGACCGCGTCGACCGCCGCACGCGCCTCCTCGGCCGCGCGCAGCGCCGCACGGGCGGCGGGCACGAACGCCTCCCCCGCCGGGGTCAGCGACACCCGGTGCGTGGTCCTCTCGAAGAGCGCGCTGCCCAGTTCCCGCTCCAGCGCGCGTACAGTGCCGGACACCGCGGACTGCACGACGTGCAGCCGGTGGGCGGCCGCCGTGAACCCGCCCTCCTCGGCGACCGCGACGACCACTTCCATCTGCCGCAGGTCCATGCGCAGCCGGCCGCCTTTCCCTCGGCCGGCCGCGGGCCGGCTCTCTCCGCGGGCGATGATCCACCGCTTCCAGCATCGCACCGCCGGGCCGGCCGGCGGCCGACCCGCGCGGCACGGGTTCCGGCAACGCCGCCCGGGGCCGCCCCGCCGACCGCCTGGACCGCACGGACCGCCTCGCCGTCCTCGGCGAACTCGAACGGGCCGGGGTCTTCGCGAGGCGCGGCGCCGTGCCCGTCGTCGCCGGCGCCTTCGGGACGTCCCGCTCGACCCTCTACGCGCTGCTCGCCGAGCTCAGGGCGGAGGGCGAACGGGCCTGACGGGGCGCGTCGGACGGGTCGGCGGCGCACGCCGTCGATCACTCCCACGTGGCGTTCTCTCCGCGTACGATCACCCGATGGCCGACATGACCGAAACCACGCCCGGCTGGCTCTCCACGGACGAGCTGGAGCTGACCCGCGCACGCATGCCGATCCTCTACGTCGACGCCGTGCCCGTGCGGGTCGACGACAGCGGGGAGGTGACCCACATCGGTCTCCTCCTGCGCATCGGACCCGACGGGAGCGTCAGCCGCGCCCTCGTCTCCGGGCGGGTGCTCCACCACGAGCGGGTCCGCGAGGCGCTCGTCCGTCACCTGGAGAAGGACCTCGGGCCGATGGCGCTGCCCCGCATCCCGGTCTCCCCGCAGCCCTTCACCATCGCGGAGTACTTCCCGACGCAGGGCGTGACCCCCTTCCACGACCCCCGGCAGCACGCGGTGTCGCTGGCCTACGTCGTCCCCGTCGCGGGCGACTGCCACCCGCGGCAGGACGCCCTCGACCTGGTGTGGTTCACCCCGCAGGAGGCGTCGTCGCCGCAGTTGCAGCAGGAGATGCAGGGCGGTCAGGGCGTACTGCTCCGGCAGGCCCTCGCACACGTCGGCTGCCTCTCCTGAGCCGCGTGGCGGCCCGGGCGGCCCGCTGTCCGCGCCGCCACGCTTAAGGGATCACGGCCCGGGTACGGGGACGCTCGAGGGGTCCGGCACACCGGTAGCCGGCGCACCCTCCGATCGCACGGGCCCCGCACGCCTCCCGGCCGCGGGCGCCCGTCCCGGGAGGCACCCTGATGAAGCTGTCGTTCCTGCAACCGCTGTTCGACCGGCCGGGCCCGTGGGCGAGCGCCTACCTGGACACCTCCCGCGACGTCGAGGACCCGGACCGGGTCATCGCACGGCGCTGGCGGCATCTGCGCGACGACCTCACCGCCCACGGAGCCGACCCCGCCACCGTCCACGCCCTGCACGCCGCGGTGGGGATCGACGACGACCTCCCCGGACGGCACGGCCAGGCCCTGTTCGCCACGCGCGGGGAACTGGTCCTGGCGGAGGAACTGCCCGAGCCGCCGGTACGCGACCGGGCCGAGCTCGACGCCCTGCCGGACGCCCTGCCGCTGGTGGTGCAGCGCGCGCCGGACATCCCGTACCTGGCGCTGTTCGTCGGCCGCACCGGGGACGGGGACGGCATCCGGGTCACCGCCCGGACCGGACGCTGGCCGGCCGGACGCCCCGACACGGATCCCGCCGTCCGGCAGACCGTGCCGGCGCAGGACTGGCCCCAGGCCGCGCCGCCGCTCGCCGGTGACCTGGCCGACCTCGCCGAACGCGGCGCCGCCGAAGTGCTCGTGCTGAGCCGCGACCCCGATGACCCGCGGACCGCGGACCTGCTGGCCGGCCTCATGCCGGAGCGCCTCAGGAGCGCGACGGTCACGGTCGCCGGCGAACCCGGCGGCACACCCGACGAAGCCGTGCTGGAAGAACACCTCGCCCGCGCGCTGAGCGGCCGGCTCAACGCCGCCGACCAGGCCCGGCTGGAGGCGTACCTCGCGCAGCGGACCCGGGACCGCACCGCCTGCGAGGGCACCGCGGCCGTCGTCGCGGCCCTGCGGGGCGCGCGGGCCGCAGCCGTCCTCGTCAACGACCCGCTCCCGCTCCCCGGGCAGCTGTGGGCGGGGCCGGAGGAACCCGCGGGAGCCGCCCTGCTGCGCGCCGCGGCACGCACCGGTGCGGAACTCGTGGTGGTGCCCCGGGCGACCCTCGCCCTGGACGACGGCGTCGGTGTCCTGCTGCGCCCGCCCGACCCCGGCGCGTAGCCTCCGGCCTGCGGAATCGGCGGCACCCCCGCCTTGTTGTACCCACAGGTACAACGAGAGGGATGGGGATGGACACCGTCGAAGCGGATCAGCTGCCGGGCCGGCACTCCCTGCCGGCCCAGGAAGAAGGCTGGACGCTCTCCTACCGGGCCGACGCCCCCGCGCAGGCCCGCAGGCTCACCAAGGAAACCCTGCAGCGCTGGAAGGTGCCGGCGGCCACCACCGACGAGGCGCTGCTCGTCGTCTCGGAACTCGTCACCAACGCCGTCGAATACGCCCGGCCCCCGATCGTGCTCCGGTTGGACCACGGACGCGGCAACGGGCAGGTCCGCGTCGAGGTCAGCGACGGCGGACCGGCCGCCTCCATCGGGGAGTGGGCCGCCAGCTGCAGCGACAGCGAACACGGCCGGGGCCTGACCATCGTGGACCAGGTCGCCGCGGCGCACGGCGACCGCTGCGAGTGCGCGACCGGTCGCGCCACGCACTGGGCCGAGCTCGCCCCCGCGGCCTGACCGCCGCGGAGGTCACGCGCTCGTCATCGGCGCCAACGTGAGGCACCCGGGCGACGACGGCATGCGTTCATCCGGAGCCGCGGGGTAGCCGCGTCCCATGTGGACGGAACGGATGCCCCTGGCCCTGACCCATGACCACCTCGTCGGCACGGTGCCGCTCGTCGTCGGCATCGTGCTGGTGGTGGTGCTCGTCGCGGCGGTGACCTTCGGACGCCGGGTACGCCGGCGGCAGCCGCCACCGGAGGCGCGGCCGCAGCCTCGTGCCGGGTCCTGGCGCACCCGTGACGAGCACGACGCCGGGGACCCGCACCGGCGTGGCTGAGCCCCGGCGGACCGCCCGGCCGTGCGCTCACGCGCGCCGCGACGGGAAGGAACGCCGGTCCGGCGCCCGCCCCGCCCGGTGACGGGCGGGGCGGCGTGGACGGCATCCCGCTCACCCCTGGGCGGTGGGACGTACGACGAGTTCGTTCACGTCGACGTCCGCGGGCCGGTCGATCGCGAAGGCGATGGCGTCGGCGATGGCCGACGCCGGGATCGCGAGCTGCCGGGCGGCCGCGTGGGCGGCGGCCCGGGCTTCCTCCGAGCCGCCCCGCTCGGTCAGCTCGCTCTGCGTGAAGCCGGGGCTGACGACGGTCACCCGCACGTCCCGGCTCTCCTGGCGCAGGCCCTCGGAGAGTGCGGCCACGGCGAACTTGGTGGCGCTGTAGACGGCCGCCGTCGGGTCGACCCGGTGGCCGGACACCGACGACACGTTAACGATGTGCCCGGCCCCCTGCCGCCTCATCACGGGCAGTGCCGCGGCGATGCCGTGGAGCACGCCGCGGAGGTTGACGTCGATCATCTGCTCCCACTCGTCGACGCGCAGGTCGGCGAGGAGCGAGAGGGACATCACGCCGGCGTTGTTGACCAGCACGTCGACGCGGCCGTACTCCTCCACGGCGGCGGCGGTGAAGGCACGCACCGAGTCGAGGCTGGTGACCTCCAGCTCGCGGTACGCGGCCCGCGCGCCGGCGGCACGCAACTCGTCGGTGATCGCGGCCAGGCGCGCGGTGCGCCGGGCGCCGAGGAGCACCGTGTGGCCCTGGCGCGCGAGACGGCGGGCGGTGGCCTCGCCGATCCCGCTGGCGGCACCGGTGATCAGGACGGTCTTCGGGTTCGTCGACATGGTGGTTCCTGCTTCTCGAAGGTGTGGTCACGGCGGCGACCCGCCGCGCCCTCCATCCGACCGCGCTGACGGAACAGGAGGAAGGGTCCGTGAACCTGGGTGCCGCACACCCACCCGGCCGGCACCCCCACGCCGCCCGTCCCCGGCTCCACCGGCGCGCGCGGTTAGCATCGAGGGCATGACACCACCGCGCGACAACGAGCTCGGCGCCTTCCTGCGCGCGAGCCGGGCGCGCCTGGAGCCGGCCGCCGCGGGACTGGCCGCGGGGGGCTCCGGGCGACGCGTCCGCGGACTGCGGCGTGAGGAGGTCGCCGTGCTCTCGGGGGTGAGCGCGGACTACTACGCCCGCCTCGAACAGGGCCGCGAACGCAACCCCTCCGCCCAGGTCGTCGACGCGCTCGGCCGGGCACTGAAGCTCACGCCGGACGCCCGCGGCCACCTCCACCAGCTGGCGGGACTCGCCCCCCGGCTCGTGGGCGACGACCTCCCCGGGCGCGTGCACCCCGCACTGCTGCAACTGCTCGGGGCGTTCCCGCACGCCGCGGCCTACGTCCTCGGCCCGGCCTTCGACGTCCTCGCCGCGAATCCGGTCGCCGAGGCGCTGCTCGCGCCGTTCGGGGCCGAACGGAACATGCCCCGGATCCTGTTCGGGCACCCGCGCGGCTGGGAGGTGTTCACGGACCGGGAACTGCTGCGGCGCAGCACCGTGTACGCGCTGCGACTGAACGCCGGGCGGTTCCCGGACGACCCCGGCATCACCGGTCTGGTCGCCGAACTGACCCAGTCCTCACCCGAGTTCGCGGCACTGTGGGAGGACCGGACCGTGGGCGGCCTGCCCCGGGCCTTCAAGGTGTTCGTCCACCCCGCGCTGGGGCGGGTCGAGCTGACCTACCAGACATTCGAGGTGGTCGACGCCCCCGGGCAACTGCTGCACGTGGGAACCCCCGAGCCGGGGAGCCCCAGCGAGGCCGCGCTCGCCTCCCTCGCCTCCGCCTCCCCCGCCTCCCCCGACGGGCCGCGCTGACCGGCCGCGGCGGCGCCCTCACGCCCCGGTTGCCGCGCCTTCGCGCGGCTCGCATGGTGGAAGGGACCGGCCGCCATGCGCACGGCCCCACAGCCGACCGGGAGCGCCGTATGTCCCACCACCTCGACTGCCCCCTCGCCCGGCAGGACCCCCGTCTGGACATCACCGACCTGTACGTCTTCCGGGGCGTGGGCGGGACCGTCTTCGTGACGAACCACAGCCACTCCCTCGGGGGTGAGGACGTCCCCCGCGGGTTCCACCCCGAGGGACGGTACGAGATCAAGATCGACGGCAACGGCGACGCCGTCGAGGACCTCACGTACCGGTTCGTCTTCGCCGAACGCGAGGGCAGGGACACGGCCGACGGGGCGCAGACCTACGAGGTGCGCCGGCTTGCCGGTCCCGAAGCGCGCGACCCCTCCGCCGAAGGCACCGTGATCGCCCGGGGCCGCACCGGCGGGACGGTCGGCACGGAGGAGGGCGGACGCGTGTGGTGCGGCAAGGCGGGCGACCCGTTCTGGATCGAGCCGGACGTGCTGCACGCCGTGGGGCGCGCCTTCAAGGAGGGGACGACCCTCGACCTGTCGGGCTGGAGCCGTGAAGGGGCGAAGAACCTGTTCGCGGGCCACACCGTGTACTCCGTCGTCCTGGAGGTCCCCGACGAGGAGTTGCTGCCCGTCGCCGGCGAGGAGCGGCGGATCGGGGTGTGGGGCCTGGACTCACTGGCCACCGACGCGGGTGGCTGGCGCCCGGTCAACCGGGCCGGACTGCCCATGATCCACCCGTTGTTCGCTCAGTTCGACGAGGAACTCGGCA
Organism: Streptomyces sp. NPDC008238; assembly: GCF_042956445.1. NCBI lineage: Bacteria > Bacillati > Actinomycetota > Actinomycetes > Kitasatosporales > Streptomycetaceae > Streptomyces > Streptomyces sp. NPDC008238. The sequence continues at coordinate 354,764 of NZ_JBIBGK010000005.1, forward strand.
ACCGGCTCAACCAGAACGCCCCCGCCGACGACCTCCGGCTCCACGGCGAGGCCGTCGTCGACGCGGTCGCCGGCGTGGTCCGCGCCTACGGCACAGCCCAGGACCCCGAGGCGTACGCCCGGTTCGTCGTCGGTTGCTTCTGCCCCAACATGCTGCCGTACACGATCGGCACGCCCGCGTCCTTCGGCTTCGCTCGGTGGAACGGCCGGTCGCTGACCGACAACGCGCCGGACGTGATGTTCTCCTTCGCCGCCGACACGCCCGTCACGCTGGGCATCGGCAGGGAGTCCGTCACGTCGAAGCCGTCCTCGGCCTTCCCCTACGTCCCCGCAGCGGGCTGAGGCACCGCGGTCCGGACGTCCGGGCCGGCGTCCCTCAGGAGGGCCCGGCCCGCGGCGCGGTGCTCCGCGGCGGCGGACGGATCCGTGGCGTCGAGGACGGCCGCGATCCCTTCGTGGGCCTTCGCCTCCTCGGAGCGGTACCCCAGCCGGGGGGCGAGGCCGAGCGCCTGGCGGTGGAGCCGCAGGGCCTCCTCCGGCAGGCCCGCGAGCCGGCAGGTCTCCGCGTACCCGTTGAGGAAGTGGATCTTCCACTGCTCCTCGAAGAGTTCGTCGAGCAGCGCGAACGCCTCGCGGTGGCCGGCCAGCGCCTCCTCGTAGCGGCCCATGCGGCGCAGGGCGACTCCGAGGCAGTTCAGGCACCATGCCTCGTTGTGCCGGTGCCCGTCCTCGCGGGCCAGGGCGAGGGCGTGGTGCAGATGGCCGGAGGCGGCCTCGGGTTCCTCGTCTGCCACGGCCACCCCGAGGGTGATGAGCGCGGTGAGGGCGGGCGCCCACGCGGGGTCGTCGTGCGGGACCTCCAGCGCCCGGCGGGCCAGTAGCGCCGCTTCCTCGCGGTGCCCCGACTGCAGCACGGCCCAGGCCTCGTAGGCGGTGGCGTGGGCCGTGCCCATCGGGCTGCCGGCGTCCGCGTAGAGCTTCCCCGCCAGCCGGAACAGCTCCAGCGGCTCCTCCACGTACCCCTGGTCCCAGCCCAGGTAGCCGCGCCGCATGGCGAGTTCGGCCTCGGCCGCGACGTCCCCCGTCTCCGCCACGAGCACGGCGGCCGCCTCGTACGCGGCGGCGGCCTCCGCCATCCGTCCCGCGTTGTAGCGCGCGAAGCCCAGGTCGCTGTGCGCCTCGCCCAGTTGCCGCGGATCGCCCAGGCGCCGGGCGGCGGCGAGGGAGCCCTCGAAGAGGACGTTGAGCTGTGTGGTGCCGCAGCGCCGCGCGAAGTACGAGCGCATGAAGCGCGGCAGTTCGCACACGTGCGCGTCGGCCCCGGCGGCGAGGGCGGCCTCGAAGGCGGCCAGCAGGTTGGGGTACTCGGTGCCGAACCAGGCCATGGCGCTGTTCTTGCCGCTGAACCGCGGCAGTTCCGCGGGGGCGGGGCCCGCGCCGGGCACGCGGCTGCGGGACAGCAGGGGCATGGTGGCGTCGGCAGCGGCCGCGGCGTGCACGTAGTAGTCGAGCACCCGGCGCAGCGCCCGTTCCCGCTCGGCCGCCGGGTCCTGCTCGGTGGTGGCCCGCAGCGCGTGGCGGTGCACCAGGTCGTGCAGCCGGTAGCGGCCGGGCGCCGGCTGCTGGACCAGGTGCGCGTCGAGCAGGTCCTCGAGCACCGCCCGGACGTCGCGCAGCGGTGTGTCCGCGAGGGCGGCCGCCACGTACTCGTCGAAGCTCGCCCCCGGAAGGAGGCTCAGCAGCCGGAACAGCCGGCGCTGGGTGCGGTCCAGCTGGTTCACGGACATCGCGAACGCCGTGTCGAACTCGGTCGGGCCCTCCGCCATCCGCTCGACGAGGACGCCCACGGTCCAGCCCGGCCGGTGGCGCAGCCGTGCCGCCGCCAGGCGCAGGGCCAGCGGCAGGTTGCCGCACAGCCGCAGCACCTCGGCCGCCGCCCGCGGGTCGCGGGCCAGCCGTCCCTCGGTGCCGGCGGGCTCGCCGCTGGCACGGGCGAGCAGTTCGGCGCTGTCCTGCGCCGTCAGCACGTCCAGCGAGACCGGCGGCACCTCCTCCAGGCCCACCAGCCGGTTGCGGCTGGTGATCAGGGCGACGGAGGAGCCCGCGCCGGGCAGCAGGGGGCGGACCTGGTCGGCGTCGGCGGCGTTGTCCAGGACGACGACGGCCCGCCGGAGGGCCAGTTCCGACCGCCAGCAGGCGGCCAGTTGCTCGACGCCCTCCTGCGGGACGCGCTCCGAGGGGACGTCGAGGGCGGCGAGCAGCGCCCGCAGCGCGGGGTCGGGGTCGAGCGGCCGGCGGCCCTCGGTGAAGCCGTGCAGGTCCAGGTAGAGCTGGGCGTCGGGGTAGTCGGCGGCGAGGCGGTGCGCGGCGTGCACGGCGAGGCAGGTCTTGCCGACGCCGGCCATGCCGTCCACGGCGACCACCCGGCTGCCGCCGACCGCGTCGAGCACGGCGGCGAGTTCGGACCGGCGTCCGGTGAAGTCGGGCGCGTCGCGCGGCAGGTCGTTGCGGGGCGGGCGCGGGGCCGACGCGAGCGGCGTCGGGGGGTGGACCTGGCGGCTGGTCCTCGGGGGCGCCGGCAGGGGGTTGGAGGACCGTTCCCACAGGGGGTGCAGGGGCCGCGGGTCGCGCTTGACGAGGCGGCAGAGGGCCACGACGGCCGGCCAGGGCGGCACGGTCCGGCCGGCGAGGTAGCGCGACAGCGACGACGAGCTCAGGCCCGTGTCCCGCGCCAGGGCGCGGACCCCGCGCCCGGACAGCTCCTGGAGCATGCGCAGCCGCGCGGCCAGCTCCTCCGGTGCGTCGTCCTCCGTCGTCCGCCGCTGTGCGACCACCCGTCCCCCGCCTTCCTGTCCCACCCCGGACCAACCCGTCGCAGCCGCATCGCCGCTGTACACGGCGGTGCGGGGTGTCCCACGGTGTCCCACCGCCGTCGCCATGGCAAGTCCCGGGCGCTGTCATGGAGTCACGCCCCGGGGAACGGGGCGCCGAACCGGAAGAGGGAGAACCACGATGCAGTCCCGTATGCAGAACCCGGCCATGGTCCTGTCCGGCGCGATGCAGCCCATCCAGGAACTGATCAAGGCCACGCACTCCGGCGGGGTCGACGCGCAGACGCTGGAGCTGGTGCACCTGCGGGTGAGCCAGATCAACGGTTGCAGCGCCTGCGTCGACGGCGGCGCCAAGACGGCCCGCAAGGCGGGGGTGGACGACGAGCGCCTGGCCACGGTCGCGGCCTGGCGGGAGGCCCCGTACTTCAGCGAGGAGGAGCGGGCGGCGCTCGCGCTGGCCGAGGCCGCGACGCGGCTGGCCGACCGCCCCGACGCGGTCGGTGACGAGGTGTGGGACACGGCCGCCACCTACTTCGACGAGAAGCAGCTGGCCGCGATCGTGCTGATGATCGGCGTGACCAACCTGTTCAACCGGCTCAACGCGACGACCCGGCAGATCGCCGGCGCCTGGGGATGAGGGCGCGCCGTCCGGTCCCGGGCCGCGTCCACGACGCGCCGCCCGGGGCCGGCGTGCCCGGCACGGCAGCACGGACGGGGCGCCCCCTACGCCGCCTCGCCCACGGCACCTGTCACACCGCGGGGGCCTGTCCGGTCAAGTGGTAGACGGCTCAACTTCTTCTCGTGTGCCACCCGGGCACGACCGATGTCTGAGGAGGCGCGCGATGCTGCACATCGTCAGGGCCGCGTCCGGGCTCGGGCAAGCACCCGGACACGACCATGTGGGGTGCTCCCTCGCGCCACGGTGCCCGGACATCTCGGCGTGCCGCGCCACCCCGGCGGACAAGTGGCTGGTGGGGTTCCGGGTCTGCGCCCGGGGACCGATCGCCACCTGGCTCTACTACGTGGTGGACCGCGCGAACGACGCGATGGAGGCGAAGCGGATCGCCATCTCCCTGGCCGGCGACGAGATCGACGCCTCGTGCCTGAGCGGGTACGACGGCATGGCCGACACCGAGATCCGGCTCATCCACGACGACGGGATCGGGCCGCGCCGTCTCCTGCGCTGCTCGTGACGGCGCGGACGCGGCAGCCGCCGGTGCCCCGGACGTGGTCCGGGGCACCGGCGGCTGCGGTCGTGCGGGACTACTTCGTGAGCGGGGAGAGCTTGGGGTCGTTGGCGTAGGCCTCGGCCGCGTTCTCCTTGGTCACGATGACCGGCGGGAGCAGGTAGGACGGGACGACCTTGCTGCCGTTGTTGTACGACTTGGTGTCGTTGATCGTCGGCTTGTCGCCCTTCTGCAAGGACTGGACCATCTTGATGGTCTCGGCGACGAGCTTGCGGGTGTCCTTGTTGATGGTGGAGTACTGCTCACCCGCCATGATGGACTTCACCGACTCGACCTCGGAGTCCTGGCCGGTCACGACCGGGACCGGCTTGCCGGCGCCCTTCACCGAGGTGATGATCGCGCGGGCGAGGGTGTCGTTCGGCGAGAGCACGCCGTCGAGCGTCTTCTTGCCGGTGTAGGTGGAGTTCAGCAGCGAGTCCATGCGGCTCTGGGCGTTCTCCGCCTTCCAGCCCTGGGTCGCGGTCTGCTTGATGTCGGTCTGACCGGAACCGACAACGATGTCGCCCTTGTCGATGGCGGGCTTCAGGACCTCCATCGCACCGTCGAAGAAGACCTTCGAGTTGTTGTCGTCCGGCGAACCGGAGAACAGCTCGATCGTGTAGGGCCCCTTGGCCTTCTTCGCCTTCATGCCGTCCAGCAGCGCCTGGCCCTGGAGCTGGCCGACCTTGAAGTTGTCGAACGCGATGTAGTAGTCGACGTCCTTCGTGTTGGTGATGAGCCGGTCGTAGGCGATGACGGTGGCGCCGGCCTGCTTGGCCTGCGCGACCTGGGTGGACAGCTGCGCGGCGTCGGTCGCGCCGATGACGATGACCTTCGCACCCTTGGTGACCATGGAGGAGATCTGCGCCTGCTGGTCCGCGACGGTGGTCGAGGCACCCGCGTACTGGACGTCGGCCTTGAAGCCGGCGTCCTTCAGGCCGTTGGTGAACAGGTCACCGGCGAGCACCCAGTTCTCCGAGGTCTTCGCGGGGAGCGCGACACCGACCAGGGCGTCCTGCGCGAAGCCGCCCTTGGCGTCGCTGGTGTCCTTGCCGGTGGAGCCGGAGCCCTCGCGTTCGTTGGAGCACGCCGTGCCCAGGGCGAGCAGCGCGGCGGCGCCGATCACGGCGATGCCTCTGGTGATGGTTCTGCGCATGTGGGTTGTGCCCTTTCCTGGTGATGCGGGGAGAGACGAGCGCCGCCCTGATTGCGGCACCCTGGGTACTGCCGGTCGGTCAGCCCGCGACCGGAGCCTTGTCGGGGTCGGAGGCCGGTTTCGGCGGGTCGACCGGTGTGGACGTCTCGTTCCGGTTGAACGGACGCATCAGGGTGCCGATGATCGAGAAGCGACCCTGGCTCTTGCTGTAGACGTCGAACGCGACGGCGAGGAGGAGGACCAGGCCCTTGATGATCTGGACCATGTCCGAGCCCACGCCCTCCAGTTGGAGACCGTTGTTGAGCAGCGCCATGACGAGACCGCCGACGATGGAGCCGCTGATCGTCCCGAGACCACCGGAGACGGCGGCGCCGCCGATGAAGACGGCCGCGATGGCGTCGAGCTCCCAGCTCAGACCGTCCTGCGGGCCGGAGGCCGCGGAACGGGCCACGAAGATCATGCCGGCGAGGGCGGCCAGCACGGACATGTTCATCATGACCAGGAAGTTGACGCGGCGGAGCTTGACGCCGGACAGTTCGGCCGCGCGGGAGTTGCCTCCGACGGCGTAGATGTGCCGGCCTCCGATGGTGTTGCGGGTGTAGTACGAGTACGCCAGCACCAGGGCGATCAGGATGATGCCCGAGATCGGGAAGCTGGTGCCGACGCGGCCGCCGGCGAAGCGCAGCGTCGTGAAGATGATGATGCCCACCATCACGACCAGGCGGATCCCGGTGACCCACAGCGGCGCGGTGTCGGCGTCCATGGCGCGCCGGGTCTGCCGTGCCTGCCACTCGCGCCAGACCACGCCCGCGCAGGCGAGCAGGCCGAGCAGCAGCGTCAGGTTGTTGTAGCCGGTGTCCGGGCCCACCTCGGGCAGGAAGCCGGCGCCGATGTCGCGGAACCCGGTGGGCACCGGCACGGTGTCGGCGTTGCCGATGTACTGGTTGCCGCCGCGGAACAGGAGCATGCCGGCCAGGGTGACGATGAAGGCCGGCACCCCCACGTAGGCGACCCAGAAGCCCTGCCAGGCGCCGATCGCCGCGCCGACGAGCAGGCCGAGCAGGATGCCCAGCGGCCAGGGGAGCGAGTGCTCCTGCATCGTCTTGGCGACCACGATCCCGGTGAAGGCGGCCACCGAGCCGACCGACAGGTCGATGTGCCCGGCGACGATCACCATCAGCATGCCGATGGCCAGGATCAGGATGTAGGAGTACTGGCTGACCACGGCGATGAGGTTGCCGGAGGTCAGGGTCAGGCCCCCCGTCCAGATCTGGAACAGGAGCACGATCGCGACGAGCGTGGCGATCATGCCGAACTGGCGGGCGTTGGAGGCCGTGCCCCCGAAGAGGTTCTTCTGCAGGTCTGAGATGCGGCTCATGGGCTCGGTGTCTTCTTCATAGAGGTCATCTGTTTCATGAGGAGTTCCGGGTTCGCGTCGCGGCGCGTCACCTCACCGGTGATGGCGCCTTCGAACACCGTGTAGATGCGGTCGCACAGTCCGATGAGCTCGGGCAGCTCCGAGGAGATGACGATGACGCCCTTGCCCTCGCCCACCAGCCGCTGGATGATCCCGTAGATCTCGTACTTGGCACCCACGTCGATGCCGCGGGTGGGCTCGTCGAGGATGAGCAGGTCGGGGTCGGTGAACATCCACTTGGCGAGGACGACCTTCTGCTGGTTGCCGCCGGAGAGCTTGACGACCTCCTCGTCCACGCCGGGAGTCTTGATCCTCAGGTTCTGCCGGTACTCCTCGGCGATCGAGTGCTCGCGCACCGGGTCGATGACCTGGTGGCGGGAGATCTTCGAGAGCTTGGCGGCGACCATCGAGGTCTTGATGTCGTCCAGCAGGTTGAGGCCGATCGACTTGCGGTCCTCGCTGACGTAGGCGAGGCCCTGCCGGATGGCCTCCGACACCGTCTTGAGGTGGATCTCCTTGCCGTCCTTGAAGACCCGCCCCGACAGGAAGGTGCCGTAGGAGCGGCCGAACAGGCTCATCGCGAGTTCGGTGCGCCCGGCGCCCATGAGGCCGGCGAAGCCGACGATCTCACCGCGCCGCACCGTGAAGCTGGAGCCCTTGCACACGAGGCGTTCGTCGGACGCGGGGTGCCGCACGGTCCAGTCGCGGACCTCGAAGAACACCTCGCCGATGTCGGGCGTGTGGTCCGGGAACCGGCTGTCGAGCTCCCGGCCGACCATGCCGCGCACGATGCGGTCCTCGTTCACGCCGTCGGCCTCGACGTCCAGGCTCTCGATCGTCCGGCCGTCGCGGAGGATGGTGATGGTGTCGGCGACCGCCTCGATCTCGTTCAGCTTGTGGGAGATCATGATCGAGGTGATGCCGCGGTCCCGGAAGCCGCGCAGCAGGTCGAGCAGGTGCTGCGAGTCGGCCTCGTTGAGGGCCGCGGTCGGCTCGTCGAGGATCAGCAGCCGCACGTCCTTGGCGAACGCCTTGGCGATCTCGACAAGTTGCTGCTTGCCGACGCCGATGTCCTTGACGAGCGTGTCGGGGTCCTCCTTGAGGCCGACCTGCTCCATCAGCTCCAGCGCCCGGTGCTGCGCGGCCTTCCAGTCGATCCCGCCACGTTTGCGCGGCTCGTTGCCGAGGAAGATGTTCTCCGTGATCGACATGCCGGGGACCAGCGCCAGTTCCTGGTGGATGATGACGATGCCGGCCTGCTCGCTGGCCCGGATGTCGTGGAACCGGACGGTGTCGCCCCGGTAGACGATCTCACCGGTGTAACTGCCGTGCGGGTGGACTCCGCTCAGCACCTTCATGAGGGTGGACTTGCCTGCGCCGTTCTCGCCGCAGATCGCGTGGATCTCCCCCTCCTTCACCACCAGGTTGACGTCGGCGAGCGCGGTCACGCCCGGGAACGTCTTGGTGATGGACCGCATCTCCAGCAGCATCGGGGCGCGGCTCATGCGCGCAGCTCCACGCTGCGGGTCCCGCGACGATCACGCGGGCCCGCCTCCCCTGGGATGCGACATTTCGTGGACATCAACTTGCCTCCGATGACACTGCGCCGTGCCTCCATGCCGGACCTGTTACGGCTTGGGCACCGGACTTTAAATCCATTTGTTTTACTAAGTCAACGCCCAGGAGCGGTATCGTCATTGCGGCAAGAGAGGAACGCGTGTGCGGCAAGCAGGAACAAACCTCCCCAAAGTCGGGCGGTACAACCGGGCGGTGGTCCTGGACCAGATCCAACTCGCGGACGGGATCAGCCGGGTCGAGATCGCCCAGAAGACGGGCCTGACCCCGCAGACCGTCTCGGGGATCGTGCGCCGTCTGCTGGACGAGGGGATCGTGCGCGAGGACGGCGCGAGCCGCGGCGCCGGCGGCGGCAAGCCCCGCACCACCCTGCGGGTCAACGCGGACGCCGGCAACGCCGTCGGCCTCGTCTTCGACCCGGTCGAACTCACCTGTTCCGTGGTCGACCTGCTCGGCCGGCCGCTGGTCGTCAAGCGGCGCCCCACTCCCCCCGGCACCGATCCCACACACGTGGTGGCCGCCATGGCCGACCTGGTCGCCGAGGTGCTGGCCGAGGCCGACGTGCCGCGCGGGAACGTCCTGGGGCTGGGCCTGGCCACCCCCGGCCCGATCGACCAGCGCAACGGCATGATCGTCGCCCCGCCGCAGCTCGCGCACTGGACCCGGGTACCGCTGCAGCAGATGCTCAGCGACGCCACCGGGCTCCCGGTGACCCTCGACAACGACGCCACCGCCGCCGCGGTCGGGGAGCGGTGGTCCGGCGCGGGCCGCGGCGTGGCGAACTTCGCCTACCTGTTCTTCGGCACCGGCATCGGCGGCGGCCTGGTCCTCAACCACCAGGTCTACCGGGGCGGTTCGCTCAACGCCGGCGAGTTCGGCCACTCCACGGTGGTGTCGGACGGCCCGGAGTGCTACTGCGGCAACCGGGGCTGCCTGGAAGGGCTGGCGAACCCGTCGGCGATCGTGGCCGAGGCGCACCGCCGTCTCGCCGAGAAGCCCGGGGCGAGCCTGCTCTCACCGGCTTACGACCGCGACCCGGCCTCCGTCGACCACGCCGCCGTCCAGCTCGCGGCGGGAGCCGGCGACCAGGTCGCGGCCGCCGTCGTCGACGAGGCCGCGCGGCACGTCGGCACGGTCGCCGTGTCGATCGCCAACTTCATCGACGTGGACCTCATCATCCTCGGCGGCCACGGCATCCAGCACGTGGAGTCCCGGTACGTCGACGCCGTCGCCTCCGCGCTGGCTTCCAGACCCCTGGCCCGGCACATCCGCGTGGTCCAGGTCGCGGCCTCCCCGCTCGGCTCCGACGCGGCCGTCGTGGGCAGCGCCGCACTCGTGCTGCACGCCACCTACTCGCCGCAGTTGTCGTCGCTCGTACTGGACTGACGGAGGGCGGATGACGCGGGGTGAAGAGCGGTGCCGTCAGCGTGCGAGCGCGCCAACCAGGCGCTCGACCGCCGCGACGTAACCGGTGTTGTCCAGCCCGGGATCCCAGGCGGTCTGCAGCGCCAGCCCCTGATAGATCGCGACGAACACCCTGGCCAGGCCGTCGGCCGGCCACGCGGCGTCCAACTCGCCGCGCTCCTGGGCCGCCCGGACCAGTTCGCCGACGACGGCGCGGGGACGGTCCACTCCCTCCCGCGCCACCGCGTGCACCTGCGGGGCCCGCAGCGCCTCGGCCCAGATCTGGACGCCGAGTTGCACGCGCTTCCGCTCGCCGGGCTCGGCGAGCGAGCGCAGGAGTTCCAGGAAGCCCCGGGCGACGTCACCGAGGGCGTCGGCGGTGTTCCCGGCGGGTTCGTCCAGGTGCAGCCGGCGGGCCTGCTGGTAGTGCCACCGGTCCGCGATGGCCACGACCATGGCGTCCTTGTCGGTGAAGTAGCGGTACACCAGACCCGCGCTGGCACCGGCCTCGGCCGCGATGTCCTGGATGGTGGTGCGGTGGAAGCCGGACCGGGCGAAGCAGCGGGCGGCGGCGTCGAGGATCTGTTCGCGCCGTGCCCGCAGGTGCTCCTCACTGACCTTGGGCATCACTTCACCTCGGCCTGGGCGACGCGGTAGAAGGGCGCGGCCGGTTCGTGCCGCCCCAGGGGCTCCAGGTACCGCGCGGCGGCCTCCCTCGCCGACTCGTCCAGGGTGAGCTCCAGTCCGCGTGCGGCCAGGTACGCCGGGAGTTCGCCGGGCAGGAAGCCGAAGGTGAAGGGCTCCCCGGCGGTGCGCACGGTGTCCGCCCAGGCGGCGACGCCCTCGAAGTCCCCGGTCCCGTCCAGGGCCCGCCGGTCCATGTAGGTGAGGACGATCCGGCTCCCGGGCGCCAGCACGGCGGCGAGCGCCGTGAGCGTGGCGTGCACCGACGCCGCGTCGAGGTAGTTCGTCACGCCCTCCCAGACCACCACCGCGCGCTCGCCGCCCAGCCCCGCTCCGCGCAACGCGTCGCCGAGGTCCTCCCGCATCAGGTCCGCCGCGACGAACCTCACGTCCTCACCCGGCCGGCCCGCGCGGGCGGACCAGGCCCCGGCCAGCGTGCGCTTGACCGCCTGCGTCGCCGGGTGGTCGACCTCCACGACACCGGCGGCGCGCGCCGCCTCCAGCCGGAAGGCCCGGCTGTCGTACCCCGCGCCCAGCAGGACGAGTCGCCGGGCGCCGCCCTCCAGGGCGTCCACGACCAGGTCGTCGATCAGCCGGGTGCGGACCACCGCCGACGCGCGCGGACCCGCGGGCCAGCGCCGGTCGATCCGGCGCTCGAGGAACCGTGCCATCCCCGGGCACCGGGCGATCGTCACGGCCAGGCGGTAGCCGCGGCCGAGGCACGAGGCGGCGTACGGGTCGGTGAACAGGCGCGGCCCCCGGCGCACCGACTCCAGTGCCCGGAAGAGCGCGACGTGCTGCGCGGTGCGGCTGGGTGTGCTCTGCATGGCGCCATCATAATGAATGGACGTCCATTTTTTATCGGGGGCCGGAGCCGGGGCCGGAGCCGGGGCCGCGGCCGCCGCTCCGCTTCCCGCCGCGGGCAGGGCGTCAGGGCAGCAGGGCGAGGGCGCTGTACCAGACCGGGCCCGGGTTGAGGCGGTCCGGGTGGCGCCGGAGCATCCGGTCGTAGAAGGTGCGGGGGCGCGGTTCCTCCGCCAGCAGGCGTTGCGCGTCGAGCAGGTAGTCGCGGGTCTGCTCCAGGATCACGGGGTCGTCCGGCAGGGCCCTGTTCTTGTGGCCGGCCACGACCGCGTGCGGGCCGAGCGCGAGGACGGTGCCAAGCGCGGCGAGCCACTTGTTGATCCCGCCGCCGGCGCTTTCCCGCAGGTATTGGTGGACGCCGTTGTAGGCCACGTCCCCCGCGACCACGAGACCGATCGACGGGACGTGGAGGACCGTCGTGTCGTCGGTGTCGGTGTGACCGGTCTCCACCGGGCGCAGCGCATGCCCTTCCAGCGTGAACCCCTCGTCCGGGACCACCCGGTAGACCACGGGACTGTCGGGGACGAGCCCGGGGAAGTCCACGTCCCACCGGGTCCGCCGGCCCACCGTGGCCTGCTGGTGCATCAGCGCGATGGTGCCCTCGGTCGCGTACGGCACCGCCCCGGGGAAGCGCCGCAGCAGCAGATCGGTGCCGAACCAGTGGTCACCGTGGCCGTGGGTGGCGTACACGTGGGTGAGCCGACGGCCGGAGCGTTCGATCCAGTCGCCGACGGCGCGCACCTGGTCGCGGGTGAACGGCGGGTCGACCAGGACCGCTTCGGCTTCGCCGAGGATCAGCGTCGACGTCAGCGGCGAGGAGTGGATGGCGCCTCCGTCGGGCAGCCGGGGGCCCTTCGCGCGGCGCAACCCGTCGCACACGTGGGTGTCGTACCGGAGATCGGTCATGGCCGCCTCAGCCGAGCCCGGCGGGCACCGGCGCCTCCATCAACGTGAGCAGGCGGGCGACCTTGTGGTCCCGTTCCAGGCCCACCCGGGCGATCTCCTCGCTGCCGTAGCTGCCGAAGTGGGAGCTCGGCCGGTCGATCACGAAGCGCGGGGCGTCGGCGCCCCGGTAGATCTCGGTGCGCAGCGGCGCGTGCATCATGGCGGCGGGGTCGTGGCGAAACATCCGCTCGGCGATGGCGTAGTTGCCCATCAGGTACATCACGAACGGCGTCGGGTCGCCGGCGAGGGTCATCAGCGCCGTCCCGGAGTCCTTCCAGAAGATCATGAATCCGTGGGGCGCGTTGCCCGCCGCCTCGGCGAGGGCGCCCTCCCACGAGCCGCCGGAACGGATGAGGTCCCGGATCCCCTCCGCACGGTAGCGGGGCACCAGGGACTCGTAACGCCGCACGGCCTCCTCGAACGTTCCCAGCAGGGGGACGTCGAACCTGGTGACGCCGTAGTCGACCGCTCGCACCTCGGGCACCTGGACCACCTCGGACGGCGCGGCGCACCGCCGCGCCCTCCTCCCATCGTCCCCCGGCGGCACGCCGGCGCAACTCCGCGCCCGTACGCGGTGCTCACACCCAGTTGCGCCGGGCCGCCGCGACGCCGGCGCCGAAGCGGTTGGTGGTGCCCAGTTCCGCGTAGAGGTCCTGGATCCGCCGGCGCAGGGTCCGGGTCGACATGCCGAACTGCCGGGCGATGGCGTCGTCCTTGACGCCGGCGGCGAACAGGGCGAGCAGGTTCCGTTCCTCGTCGGTGGGTTCGCGCACCCGCTCGCTCGGGGCGGACGGCGGCGCCGCCGGCGGGGGGTGGGAGCCCGGTCCGCTCAGCGAGGCCGCGCCGGCCCAGTAGCGCTCGAAGAGCTCGGTCAGGGCTTCCAGCAGGGGCGGGGCCTCGGTGTAGAGGGTGTCGGTGCCGTCGGGGCCGAGGCTCAGCGACACCATGGCCGCCGAACGGTCCGCCATGGTCAGCTTGACCGGCAGCGAGGACACGACCCTGGCCTCCTCGCCGCGCGACACGAGGCTGTCCAGCTCCTGCCCCCCGCCGTCCTCGTCGAAGCTGGCGGCCGCGTAGACGACCCGTACCCGTACGCCGCGCCGCACGGCGGCCTCGTCGAGCGGCCCGTTCGGGGAGAAGAGGAAGGGGGGCCGGGCCAGTCCGCAGATCTCGTACGTGGCGCTCTGGTGCAACCGGTAGTAGCAGTCCCCGACTTCCTCCGGGCCGCTGATCGTCCGTGTGGCGGGCTGGCCGGCGCTGGACCGCCTGGCCTCGTCGAACAGCGCGCCAAGCGGCCCGGTGGCGTCGCGTACGGCGGCCAGTTGGCGTTCCCGGGACTCCACCAGGGCCCGCAGGGCGTGCCGCGGGTCGACCGTCAGGTACTCCCCCGAGGAACGGCGGCTGAGCAGGCCGGAGTGGTGCAGGCGTTCCAGCAGTTCCAGCGCCGGTGCGGCGCCCAGCCCGGACGCCGCCGTGACGTCGTCGAGCGTCCCGCCACCGCGTGCCAGCAGGTCGCGGTAGACGGCCTCCGCCGCCGCGTCGAGTCCGACCAGCTCAAAGGGCGCGTCGGCGTCCGTCATCGTTCTCCATCTCCGGCCTGTGTGCGGTGGGCGAGCTGACGCTACGTCAGCAACGTGTGACACGTGTTCCGCTACGCGGCGGACGCCCACACCGTGCAGTGTGTCTTGCTTGCCGATCATTGCGCCGCTTTGCGCCGTGTCCACTTGGTGACATGGCACAGAAGTGCCAAAGGGCCGCCTTTACACGGATGCGAACGGATGGCTGACTGCGTTCAACCCCAGCCCATCGAGTCCACGAGGTTCCCTTGCGCATGCCTCCGTCCCGCAGACGCGGGTTGACAGCCGCCGTCGCCGCCCTGGTGGTGCTGACGGCCACGGGTCCGGTCGCGTCGGCCGACCCTTCGGCGACGTCCCCCTCCCCCGCCGCGACCGGTGCCGCTCCCGCCACCGTGCGCACCGTCACCCTGATCACCGGTGACCAGGTCACCGTGACCGGGAACGGCCGCTCCGCGTCCGTCACGTCGGTCACCGACCCGAAGGGCCGGGCCGGTGGAGCCCACGTGATGTCGGTGGGCTCCGACACTTACGTCTACCCCGACGCCGCGGTGCCCTACATCGCCTCGGGAGCCCTGGACGAGGGGCTCTTCAACGTCACCTCGCTGCTCGCGGACGGCTACGACGACGCCCGCAGCGACCGGCTGCCGCTCATCGTCACGTACACCGACGCCGCCGCCCGCTCCCGCAGCGCCAAGACCCCGGACGGCGCGCGCAAGTCCCTGACCCTCAGCAGCATCCAGGGCGCGGCGATCTCCGCCGAACACGGGCGGGCGGCCGACTTCTGGTCCTCCCTGACCGGCGCCACCGCCAAAAGCGCGGCCGGCGAACAGCCCTCCGGACGGCTGGCCGGCGGCATCGCCAAGGTGTGGCTGGACGGCAAGGTCAAGGCGACGCTGTCCGACACGACGGCGCAGATCGGCGCCCCCGAGGTCTGGGACGGCGGGGACACCGGGCAGGGCGTGGACGTCGCCGTCCTGGACACCGGCATCGACGCCGCCCACCCGGACTTCGCCGGCCGCATAGCGGCGACGCAGAGCTTCGTACCCGACCAGGACGTCACCGACCGGCACGGTCACGGCACCCACGTAGCCTCCACCGTCGCCGGGACCGGCGCCGCCTCCGGCGGCACGGAGAAGGGTGTCGCCCCCGGCGCGTCCCTGCACATCGGCAAGGTCCTGGACAACTTCGGCAGCGGTCAGGACTCCTGGATCCTCGCCGGCATGGAATGGGCCGCCCGCGACCAGCACGCCAAGGTCATCAGCATGAGCCTGGGCGGCGACCCCACCGACGGCACCGACCCGCTCAGCGAGGCCGTGAACCGGCTCAGCGAGGAGACCGGGGCGCTGTTCGTCGTCGCGGCGGGCAACTCCGGCCCTGCGCCGTACAGCGTGAGCGCCCCCGGTGCCGCCGACGCCGCGCTGACGGTGGGCGCGGTCCGTGGCCCGGGCAAGGGCGTGAACGAACTCGCGGAGTTCTCCAGCCGCGGCCCCCGCGTGGGCGACAACGCCGTCAAGCCCGAACTGACGGGTCCCGGTGTGGACGTGCTCGCGGCGCGCTCGCAGTACGCGCCCGAGGGCGAGGGCGCCTACCAGACGATGAGCGGCACCTCGATGGCGACGCCGCACGTGGCGGGCGCCGCGGCCCTGCTGGCCGCCAAGCACCCGGACTGGACGGGGCAGCAGCTCAAGGACGCCCTGATCAGCACCACGGCGAGCACCATCGACCGGTTCAGCCCCTTCGAGTCCGGCAGCGGGCGCGTGGACGCCGCCGCCGCCGTGAAGGCCACGCTGCTCGCCTCCGGCGACGCCTACGCGCAGACCCACTACCCGTACACGCCGGGTCAGACGGTCCGCAAGGACGTCACCTACACCAACTCGGGCGCCGAGCCCGTCACCCTGGACCTGGCGCTGCGCCCGGGTCAGCTGCCCGAGGGACTGTTCACCCTCACCGACCCGCGGCTGACCGTTCCCGCGCACGGCACCGCCTCCGTCGGGGTGATCACCCACCTCGACGCCGCCGAGGACAACGGCGCCTACGCCACCCGCCTCGTCGCCACCGGCGCCGACGGCACGACCCTGGCCCGCACCACGGTCGGGGTGAACAAGGAGGGCCGCCGGACCATGCTGACGGTCACCGCGAAGGACCGGCACGGCAAGGCCCTGCCCGGCACCCTCATCCTCAAGGACGTGAAGCGCAACACCGCGCCCAAGGCGTTCGCCGTCGACGCCTCGGGCCGCATCGACCTGCGCCTGCCCCCGAGCACCTACTCGGCGTGGGTGAACAGCGACGTGCCCGGCATCGACGGCACGCACACGCTGGGCTTCGCGATGTTCTCGGCGCCGCAGATCGACCTCGACGCCGACCGCACCGTCCGCTTCGACGCGGCGGACCTCCGCAAGGCGGCCGCCGTCACGCCGCAGGCGACCGCCAACCAGTTCATGCGGGTCGACCAGTACCGCACCAACGGCGACCTGTACCCGTTCCTCGACAGCTACATGCCCGAGTACTGGCGGTACGACAGCCTCTGGGTCACCCCGACCCCCAAGGTGACCGAGGGCTCGTACCACTTCGCGACCCGCTGGCGGCAGATCCAGCCGCCGCTGACGTTCTCCGCGGGCTCGCAGACCTACGACGACGTCACGATCCAGAGCCTGTCCCCCAAGCTGCCCGACGGCACGGGGACGTACCGGGCGGTCTGGGCGGGTGACGGCTCGGCCGCCGACTACCGCAAGCTCCCGGTGCGCGGCCAGGTGGCCGTCGTCCGCCGCAGCGACATCGTGTCCGCCCCGGACCAGGCCGCTGCCGCGGCGAAGGCCGGCGCGCGCCAGCTGCTGATCCTGAACGACGGCTACGGCACCTACGACCCGTGGGCCGACCTGCCCGAAGGCGCCCCGCTGCCGGTGGCCTCGCTCGGCACCGACGACGGCGCGCGGCTGCTGAGCCGGCTCCGGGGGCACGGCACGACGACGCTGAAGGTCGTCTCGCACCCGTACCCGCGCTACGCCTACGACCTGATCCGGCACAGCGACGGCGCGGTCCCGAAGGACCCGTCCTACCGCCCCGGCCCCGGCGAACTGGCCCGCATCGACGAGTCGTTCCGCAACACCACGCAGGGCAGGGCGGTGGCGTACCGCGAGGACGTCTCGCTGGTCTTCAACCGGCCCGCGCTCATCGACCCGACGCAGGTCGCGGCCCAGGGCACCCTCACCTCGTGGGTCACGGCGGGCGACGGCGCCCGCTGGATCTCCTCGGCCGCCATGCCCGACCTCGGCCAGCGCGGCGTCGTGCGCACGTACAAGCCGCGCAGCACCAGCAGCGAGACGTGGTTCGCGCCGGTCCAGCACCCGCGGGCGCTCAACGACGGCATCAGCTGGACGGCCCCCTACCGGGTCGGCGACATCATCAGCACGTCCAGCCTGCCGGCCTGGGGTGACTCCGGCGGTCACGCGGGCGTCACGTGGGCCGACGGCGACACGTCGAAGACCTCGCTCTACCAGGGCGACCAGCTGCTCGGCGAGGACTACAACGAGCGCATCGTCACCGCCGAGGGGATGTCGCCCGACCCGCAGCCCTACCGGATCGTCGTGGAGGGCAAGCGGAACCTGCCGGACCGGCCGTACTCGACCCGCACCCGCACCGAGTGGGGCTTCACCTCGAGCACGACGGACTACTCGGTCCTCACCCCCCTGCCGCTGGTGCAGCTCGACTACGCCGTGGCGACCGACCTGTCCGGCAAGGCCGGCCGCCGGACCTGCCTGACGGTCACCGCCTCGCACCTGAAGGGCGCGGCGGGCGCCGGGACGATCCGCACCGTGACCGTGGAGGTGTCGTACGACGACGGCGCCACCTGGCGCAGGACGACCCTGCGGCAGTCTGGCGGCGGCTGGAAGGCGCAGCTCGACGCGCCGTCGCGGGCCCGCTTCGCGAGCCTGCGGACGACCGCCCGGGACACGAAGGGCAACAGCGTCAGCCAGACCCTGATCCGCGCCTTCGGCGTCAAGTAGCCGGACGGCACGGCGGACGAAGGGCCCTTGTCCCCGGTGACGCACCGGGGGCAAGGGCCCTTCCGCGGGCGCGGAGCCGGCTCCGCGCCCGCGCCCGGGTGGCTCCGCGTCAGTCCACCGCGAGGGTGAAGACGTGGAGGTCCGTGTTCTGCGGGAGCTTCACGCTCGTGATGGCCCTGCCCTCCGGTGCCTCGAAGGGCGTGGTGGCGAAGACGTACGTGGCCACCGGGTCCTTGTCCGCCCCCGCGACGTTGCGGTAGGCGGTCTTGGCGACGACCTCGTTGCCGAAGCGGACGCTGCCGCCACCGCCTCCCACGGTCCAGTCGGTGAAGGACAGGTCGACGGCCTCGGTGCCGCCGTCGGCGTAGGTGACCGTCGCCGTCGTCTGCTGGTCGCCGTTGACAGCGCTGCCGACGAACGACAACCGTGAAGCCGGGGTGGCCAGTTGGATGGTCTGGCCGGTCGCGGAGGCGTTGTCGGGACGGCCCGCGGGCGAATCCGGCCAGGTGAAGGCGAGGCCGCCGGCGACCGTGCCCTGCGTGCCGCCGCTCAGGCCCGCCGCGGCGAGGGCCTGACGGGAGTAGCTCCAGCCACCGCCGTCGTAGTCCGCCTCGTCGTGGTCACCGGAGTCGTCGGAGACGCCCGTGCTGTTGTACGCCGCGATGAGGGAACCCGGAGCGGCCACCGTCAGGGACACCGGCTGCTCGTACGAGGTGTCCCCGTAGCTCACCGCGATCCTGGCGTCGTAGAAGCCCTGCTTGACGTCCCCGGCGGTCGACAGGGTGATCTCCTGGGACCCGTCCGTGAACGTCCCCTCCGCGGGGGACGCCGTGACGCCGTCCGGCACCTCCACGCGGAAGCGCACCGGCGGCGCCTGGCCGCCGCGCAGCGACAGGGCCCGGATGCCGACCTTGCTGCCGCCGCCCGGGGCGATCGTCGCCGCGGTCGGGCCGACGCCCACCTGGTACGGCTGCTCGCCCTCCCGGAAGGAGGGCGGCGCGTCCTCGGCGTCCGCTCCCCAGCCACGGTCGGCGGTGCGCGACAGCGTGTAGTCCAGCCTGCCGCCGTCCTCGACGAAGGAGGCGGGCAGCCACGGCCGGTCACTGGTGCGGCCGTCGACCTTCAGCGACCGGACGTACGGCGCGTCGGCCGCCGCGCCGGTGGCGCGGATGGAGATGTCGTTGCCGGCCGGGCGGTCGATCTCGATGCGTGGGAACAGCGGCGAGGCCAGGACGAGTTCGGCGCGCGAGGGCACCTGCGGGTACATGCCGAGCGCCGAGAAGACGTACCAGGACGACATCGCCCCGAGGTCGTCGTTGCCGGGGATGCCGCCGGGCTTCGTGGACCACAGCGCGCCCATCGCGGCCCGTACCGTCTCCTGCGTCCTGTAGGGCTCGCCGGCGTAGGCGTACAGGTACGGGACGTTGGTCGACGGCTCGTTGTCCATCTCCGACTTGTCGCCGCCGCTGCCGGTGAACGCCCAGCTCCCGTCCGCCTTGTGGAAGAAGGCGTCCAACCGCTCGCGGGCCTCGTCCCGCCCGCCCATCGCGGCGAAGAGGCCGGCCGGGTCGTGCTGCACCATCCAGGTGTACTGGGCGGCCGTGCCCTCGACGAAGCCGTTGCCGGTGGCCGGCGTGAACCCGGTCACCCAGCTTCCGTCGGCGTCGCGGTTGGCGATGTAGCCGCCGCCCGGGTCGGCGGCGAGGTTGAAGTTGTTCTGCCACCACTGGGAGCGCCGGGCGAAGTCGGCGGCGGTGCGCTTGTCCCCGGCGGCCGTGGCGAGCTGGGAGAGGGCGAAGTCGGCGCCCGACATCTCCAGCGTCTCGGCCGCGCCGCCCCAGGCGTTGGAGACGGACGGCATGTAGTGCAGCTTCAGGTACTTGTCCAGCGAGGGGCGCTGGCCCACGGAGAGGATGGGCTTGCCCGCGGGCGACAGGTCCGCCTCCGTCGGCACGGTCGCCGCCTTCGCCAGGGAGTCCAGGGCGCCGCGCAGGTCGAAGTCCGTGCCGCCGAAGGCCCGGATCCCGGCGAGGGCGGCGGGCGACGGGTCGCCGTTCATGACGTGGGTGCCGGCGGCGCCGTGCAGCCAGCGGTCCCAGACGCCGCCGTTCTGCCGGGCGAGTTCGTACAGCGACTGGGCGATGTCGGAGCCGGTGCGCGGGCTCAGCAGGGTGAGCAGCTGGACCTGGGAGCGGTAGACGTCCCAGCCGGAGAAGGTGCCGTACTGGGCCCGGTGACCGCGGGCCACCGTGTGGACCTCGCCGTCGGCGCCCCGGTATCTGCGGTCGCTGTCGTTGATGACGTTGGGGTGCATCATCGCGTGGTACAGCGCGGTGTAGAAGGTGGTGCGCTCGGCGTCGGTGCCGCCGCCGACCTTGATCGCGCCGAGGCGGTCGCGCCAGGCACGGCGGGCCGCGTCCCGCACCGAGTCGAAAGAGCGCCGCGGGGGGTTCTCCGCGGCGAGGTTGGCGTCGGCGCCGGCCTGGCTGACGTACGAGATGCCGACCTTGACGTTCACCGGTCCGCCGCCGGGCGCGAACTCCACCCAGCCGCCCGCGCCCTTGCCCGCGACGGGGTTACCACCGGCCGCGAAGCCGCCGGTGCCGCCCGAGACGCCGGTGGAACCGGGGTTCACCTTGTCGTCCTGCCAGGTGCCGGTCGCGGTGAAGGCGCGGTCGAAGCGGGCGGTGAAGTAGAGGGTGTAGTAGGCGCGCCGGCCCTCGGGGTCGAGGTAGCCGCAGAAGTTCCCCGAGGTGACCGAACCGGAGACGGTACGGGTCTTCGGGTCGATGGTCACGGTCGAGTCCGTGGAACCGACCTCGGAGTTGGCGGTGCGGATCAGGAGGGAGGCGGGCTTGTCCGCGGGGTAGGTGAAGCGGCCGGAGCCCGTGCGGGTGGTGGCCGTCAGGTCCGCGGTGACGCCGGAGGACAGGCCCACCTTGTAGTGGCCGGGCTCGGCGGTCTCGTCGGAGTGCGCGAAGTCGGCCGCGTACACCGCGTCCTTGGTGTCCGCGGCGGGCGAGGTGGTGACCGCGCCGGCGTAGGGGAGGAACGGGATGTCCCCGCTGCCGCCCGCGCAGCCGGTGCCCGACATGTGGGTGAGGCTGAAGCCCCGGATGCGGGTGGCGTCGTAGTGGTAGCCGCCGGGCGCCGTGGTGCGGGTGGCGTCGCCGCGGGTGGTCTCGGGGCTCCAGGACAGCATGCCCTGCGGCATGACGGCGCCGGGGAAGACGTTGCCGCCGTTCGTGGTGCCGATCAGCGGGTCGACGTAGGCGGTGGGGTCCTGTACGAGATCGGGTGGCGGCGCGGCGGGCGCCGCGAGGGCGGGGGTGGCACCGCCGACCGCCAGGACGGCGGCCAGCAGCACGGACGTCGGACGCAAGCGCATGACGCGGCCCTTCTTCTCACGGACGGGCGCGCACCACGGGTCACACAAGCCGCGGGGACAGTAGCGCGCCCCACCGGTGTCCCGGTAGACCGCCTCCGGTGCACGTCAACTCCCTTGACAACGTTGCCCATCCGGGCGGTATAGTCATGCCCGGTTCAAGTTGACAACGTTGTCGCGCACCACGGTTCCGCCACAAGCCCCCCACGCACGCACCGGCACCGCGCTCCCCCGTCCCCCTTTGCCGTCCTCATGGCCCGTCAAGGGGCAACCTGCTCTCGGGCCCGGCATGGCCCCGGGCCGGGCAGGTCAATTCAGGTAGAGAGCGGCCAGGCGCGGCAGTCTGCGCGCCATTTGGGCCCGGTCATCGAAGTCCCACGCAGGGCCCAGCTCCGGGTAGCGGATGGTGAAAGCGTCCGCTGGTAGCTGCTCACCGGTCGCCGCGATATGTACGTTCATGCGATGCTCAGCGTGTCCTCCCCCTCGAGCTCCTGTCCTGAGGCTGCCGAGGCCTGCACGACGGGCAGTTCCGCGAGGGCATCGGGATCGGCGACCACGCGCTCGAAGACATCGCGGCCCTGCGCGATCAGCCGGCCACGGAAGTAGTCGAAGCCGTCGTCGGAGCATCCGCCGTTGATGACGTACGCGGCCGCCCACATGGGGTTCCTGTAGGAGTCGGCCATGAGGTCCCACAGCACCTGCTGAGCGGCGACGATCTCCCCGGCCGGGCGGGTGGCCAGCAGTGCGGTCGTCTTGTGGTCAACCGATTCGCTCGCGTCCGGGTCGGCCGATACGGTGCGGTGATGCAGAAGATCAGTGTCCACAACGGCAACCCGGGCATGCTCTGCCTTTTTGTGGAGCCCTGGGGCACCGATCACTGGATGAAGCCCGGCGAGACGCTCGTGGTCGCGGCCGCAGGGGATCCGACGGTCTGGCCCTTCGAGGTCGTTGTCCATCCTGACGGTGTCAGTGTGAACGTGAACGACCACTACCTGCCCGAGGTGACCGACGAGGCCGGAGCGCCGGCTCCGTGCGGCCATCAGCGCCCCGAGAAAGGGTAACGGTGCGCCTCCGGCCGGGACGTCCCGGCGCGGATCGCCGAACTGGCGGCGTGGATCGCCCGGTCGTGTGCCGAGGTGACCGGGACGGACGTCGACCGGCAGCTTGAGCACGAACGTATCCAGGTCTGTGAGCTGCTTCTCCAGGAACAGCAGGTAAGGGACGGGGACCTGCGCGAGCGGCACTCGTCGGCACGTGGGCGCAGTACCACGCCCGCTTGGCGCCTGCTCGCTCCGCTTCCGTGCCCGTCCGGAGATACTCGAGCAGTGCCGTCATGACCCGACGGCGTCCGAATGCGTAAACCGCCGGCTCGACGAACCAGCGACAGAAGCTGGGGTCCGGGTCGTAGACAGCTGCGGCCATGAGCGGCGCGAAGAGCTCCTCGGGCAGGCCGGCGCTCTCCAGCAGCGGCTTGCGGACCGCATGGGCCAGGTGCCGAGCACGTCGATCTTCCGGGACGTCGGTCCGGGCCCCCAGGTCCAGCAGTCGAGCCACTTCGGCTGCGCAGGACAGGAACGTGCGTGGTCCCGCCGCACGGCGGTCGTCTTCGGCCATGACACGATTCTGGACTGGTCAACGCTTATGTGATGCTGGCGCGTTGGTTGCTGCTGCGTAGTCTGCAGCCTGTCGTGACCTGCTTCTCCCCAAATGAAACGATCACGTCGTGGCTGGTGCGATCACGGCCGTCGGTGCCGTCCTGGACAGAGCCCTTTGCGGGGTTGACCGCGCACTGCTTCGCCAAGCTCGTGGCCGAGGTAGGACACGAGCAAGTTGCAGATCAACGGCGGGCGTCCCTGGAGTTTGCCGCCTCACAACCACCGGCCTGACCCTGGAGGCCTGAGGTGACTCAGTCCCCTTCCCAGTTGGCGTAGTCGCCCATCGCCACGTCCTCGCACATGGTCTCCCACAACCCGTTGTGTGCGAGCGCGGTGTCATCGAGGGTGGCGAGGAGCTGGCGAAGCTCGTCCGCCACCTCCTGGAATCTGTCCTCCTCGCCTTCTTCGTAGAACGGGAAACGGGCGATGATGGCTGCGACGCACTGGTGAAAGGTTCCGAGGTCCCTGTTCACATGCCAGGCGGTCGCGGACTCGATCTTGGAGATGTGCACGACGCGAAGCGAAGCCACATCGATGCCGAGCCGCCCGTACAGGCCGCTGGTCCCAAAGACGACCGCCCCGCTCTCCCCGACCCCGCTCAGCAGCGTCGCCTCGGTCAGGGGTTGGTACTCATAGCCGATGAGCCCGGCTGGGATGCCGATCTGCCGCAGGTCGCCGGCGATCTCGGCGGGCACCTCTGGCGAACAGCCGATCCGGACCACGGCGTACTGGGGCAACGGCAACAGCGGGAAGTCTTCGATCACGCGAACATCATCCCCGCGCCCCGACCGTACCGGGAAGGCGCGAGCCGGGCCTCCGGTCCCCGCTGCGAGTCCCGACATCGCTCATTGAGCCTTTCCCGGTAATGGATCATGACGCTGCGTGATCGTTTAGACGGTTCGGTCGTACTCGAGCTGGAGCAGGATGAGGGCCGCAGCGGCGAT
>NZ_JBIBGK010000006.1:0-111025 GCF_042956445.1 Streptomyces sp. NPDC008238
GAGAAGCTGCACGTCGTGCTCGACAACTTCTCCCCACACAAGCACCCCAACGTCCGCGCATGGGCGGCCGCCCACCAGGTCGAGCTGGTCTTCCTGCCCACCTACGGATCGTGGCTCAACTGGATCGAATCCGAGTTCGCGGCCCTGCGCTACTTCGCCCTCAACGGCACCGACCACCGCAGCCACGGCGAGCAGAACGCCGCCATCGGCGCCTACATCCGCTGGCGCAACGCCCGCGCCGACCCGAAAACCAACTTCGCCCCCGACTCACCGATCCGCACCTGGACCAATTACCCGGCCAAGGCTGCGTGACAAGCCACTAGCCCGCGCGCCCTTGCGGCCGTTCGGCCTCGGGCGGGGGTGCGGACGGCGGTGCGTGCCGCCTCCGTGCCGCGGCACGGAGCGCGGGCCGGACCCTGGGGGCACCACTTCCCGTCCGTCCCCGGGGTTACGGCGGTCCGCGTAGGGGGCCATGACGACCACGCGGGCCCTCACGGCCCGTCCGCGCCCGGCGTTCGCGCCCGCGCGGTCGGCTGCCGCGGGGCTGCGGGGCTTCCTCCTGCGCGCATGAGGCCGGTGCGGGCCGTCGTGAGCCGTGCACGCCGCGGTTCGGCGCGCGGGCCGGAGCCGGAGGCCCCGCGACCCGACCCGTCGCGCTCGCGTGTCCGGCTGCTGTGGGCCAGAGCCCAGGCCGTGCGGCCCGCCCGGGCGCACCGGGACACGCGCGGCCCCGCGCTCAGGCGGCGAGGTCCGCCAGGGCCTCCGCGAGCCATTCGCGCTCCGCGCGACCCGTCGCGCGGGCGATGCGGAGCATGCCCTGGCGGAAGGGGTCGGCGGTCTCCTCGGCGCGCACGGGTCTGCCGCGGTCGTAGAAGAAGCTGGCCGGGGTCTCCAGGAACTCCAGGCGGCGCCGCAGCACCGCGGCCTGGGCCGCGGCGTCGGGGAGGTGCCTCAGGAAGGCTAGTACGGCGAAGAAGCGGGTGGCGTCGGTGATCTCGATCGGCTTGGGGTCGCGGAGCCGGGCGAGCAGCCGTGTGCGCCCCGCGTCGGTCAGCGAGAGCACGCGGCGGGGTGCGGCGCCGACGCCGGGCTCGGTGTGCTGGCTGACCAGACCGGCCGCGGTGAGGCGGCTGATGGCCGGGTAGAGGGCGCCGTCGCTGACCGGCCGGACGTGGCCGTTGAGTGCGGCGATGCGCTCCTTGAGCTCGTAGCCGTGCAGGGATTCCTCGTACAGGAAGCCCAGGATCGTGAGCTCCAGCACCGTTCGCCACCTTTCCCGGTCATGCGGTCTGACTTGTCCGTCCGGGCCCATGATGATACCTCTAAGCGCGGTACCTCGAAACGAGGTACGACCTGGGGAGGGGACCCATGACGCACCGCACCCGGCTGGCCGCGCTGGCCGGCCCGGTCTACCTGGAACTGCTCGCCGGCGTCATCGCCGGGATCATCGACGTGCTGTGGGTGGCCCGGCTGGGCGGCGGGGGAGCGGCCGTCGCGGCCGTGGCGGTGGCCACGAACACCGAGAACGTGCTGCTCGGGATCGTGCTGACGGCCGCGCAGGGGACGACGGTGCTGGTCTCCCGTGCCGCCGGGGCGCGGGACCCGGCGGCCGTCCGGGCGGCGGTGCGCGGCGGCTGGGCGCTGTGCGCGCTGCTGATCCCGCCCGTGGCCGTCGGCGGGTTCCTGTGCCGGGAGCCGCTGGCGGCCCTGCTGCTGGGCGGGCACGGCGACCCGGCGTCGGTCCGCCTGGCGGCGGCGTACTTCGCGGTCTCGCTCCCGGGCACGGCGGTGTTCTACGCCCAGAACACCCTGGACGGCGTCTTCAAGGGCGCCGGCGACACCCGCACCCCGATGCGGCTCGCCCTGTTGGCGAGCGGGCTGATCCTCGTCCTCGACCCGTTCCTGATCCACGCCCTCGGGGTGCGGGGCGCGGCCGTGGCGACCGTCGCGGGCCGGAGCGTGGCCCTGGCCGCCGGGCTGGCGCTGCTGCGCCGCGACCCCCTGCTGCGGCGGGCCGCGACCGTACCGCCCGCCGAACCCGTGGCGGCCGCGCTGCGCCGCACCGCCGCGACAGGGGCACCGATGGCGGCGGACTTCCTCGTGCGGATGGCCGGCACGCTGACCCTGGTGGCGATCGTGGCCCGGCTGGGCGTCGCCCAGGTGGCGGCGTACGGGATCGCGACGAAGGCGGTGTACGTCGCGACGATGGGCTTCTACGCTCTGCGCCAGGCCGCCTCCATCCACACGGCGTACCACCTCGGCGCGGGACGCGACGAACGGCGCGCGATCGGCCGCCAGGCACTGCTGCTCGGGGCCGGTCTCGGACTCGCCGCCGCGGCCTTCCTGCTGCCCGCCGCGCCCTGGGTCATGGCCGCCTTCGGCGCCGAACCCGCGGTGGCCGCGGCCGGGACGGTGTTCCTGCGTACCCTGGGCCCGTACCTGGTGCTGCTGGCCTGCTTCATCGCCCTGGGCGGCGTCTTCCAGGGCGGCGGCGGGGCGGCGCTGCTCGTCCCGGTGACCCTGGCCGGCACCGCGGTGCAGCTGCCGCTGGCCTACCTGCTGGCCGGCCCGGCCGGGCTGGGGCTGACGGGCGTCGGCGTGGCGCTGGCCGTCGCCGCCGGGCTGCAGTGCCTGGCCGTGACGGCGGCCTTCACCAGGTCAGCAGCTTCTCGGCGTCCTGGCCGGGCTCCGGCAGACGTGTCCCGGGTGCCGTGCGCGGCCTCTCCGGCAGACGGGCCGAGTCCACCCACAGCCGGCGGCAGGCGATGACCGAGGCGGCGACCAGCAGCCCGTTGCGGAGCAGCAGCAGCGTGATGCCGAGGTCGGTGCTGCCGACGACGTCGCCGAAGCGCACCGGGAACTCGTACAGGGTGAACACCGTCGCCACCAGCACCAGGGCCGCGGGCACCGCCATCACGCTGGCCCGCAGCGTGAGGCAGACGGCCGCCAGCCCGATCAGCCAGATCATGTACTGGGGGCTGATCACCCGGCTGGTCGTGGTGAAGAGCAGCACCGCGGTGAACGCCGCGTCGAAGGGCGTGTGCGCGTCGAACGTACGCGCCCGCAGCCGCCACAGCAGCAGCCAGGCGAAGGCGGTCACGGTCAGCCCCAGCGCGATGTCGCTCACCAGGCCCACGTGGGGCCCGAGGAACTCCATGGAGCCGTAGTTGAGCAGCACCTGCCCCTGCCAGCCGTGGTGCCGGGCGATGTGGAAGACCAGCGAGCCCAGGGACTCCACCTCGGTGCCCCGCTCGCCCTGGAAGCGCAGGAAGGCGAAGGCCCCCGGCGTCCACAGCCAGAAGCCCAGGGCGAGGACGCCCGCCCCGGCCACCGCGGCCGCCCAGATCCGGCGGTCGCGGACCCCGGCCAGCAGCAGCACCGGCCAGACCTTGAGCATCGCGCCGAACGCGATCAGCGCGCCCGCGACCCGGGGCCGGCGCACCGTCGCCAGCAGCGCGGCCACGGCGACCGCGGTGACCATGACGTCGTAGCGCGCGTACGCGGTGGGCCCTAGCAGCGGCACGCCCAGCACCCACACGTACGCCCCGGCCACCCGCCGCCCCTCGCCGCGCGAACCGCGCAGCAGCAGCGCGAAGGCGACCAGGTCGGCGACGCAGGCGAGCCAGAAGAAGGCGGTCGCGTAGTCGAGGAAGGGCAGCACCGCGGGGGAGAGCACCGCGAGCGCGGCGGCCGGCGGGTACTGCCAGGTGACGTCGTGCTGGGGGAAGGACCCGGTCCGCAGGACCTCGTACCAGCCGTGGTAGATCACCGAGACGTCGGTCGTCACGTCCAGCGGGGACAGGCTCAGCACCTTGAAGACGTAGAGCAGCAGGAGGACCCTGGTGGCCACCCAGGCGAGGACCGGCCCGACCGGGAGCCGCTTGCCGCTGTCGCCTGCCATGTCCACCTCGTCGAATCGGTTCTGCTGTGATGATGCACGATGCCGGTCGCACCCGTGGACAGGCGTGTGGAGCTCAGACGCGCGGGGGACCGCGGTCGGTTGCCGCGGACCCCACCGGATACCCTCGGCGACGTATGGACAAGACCCTGATCGTCACCAACGACTTCCCGCCACGCCCCGGTGGCATCCAGGCGTTCGTGCACAGCATGGCGCTGCGCCTCGATCCCGGCCGGGTGGTGGTGTACGCGTCGACCTGGCGGGACGGCTCCGAGGTCGCCGCGTTCGACGCCGAGCAGCCCTTCCCGGTCGTACGTGATCGTACGACGATGTTGCTGCCGACCCCGAGGGTGACCCGGCGGGCCGCCGGGCTCCTTCGCGAGCACGGGTGCACGTCGGTGTGGTTCGGGGCGGCGGCCCCGCTCGGGCTGATGGCGCCCGCGCTGCGCAAGGCGGGGGCGCGCCGGCTGGTGGCGACCACCCACGGCCACGAGGCGGGGTGGGCGCAGCTGCCGGCCAGCCGCGCGCTGCTGCGGCGGATCGGCGAGGGCACCGACACCATCACCTACCTGGGCGAGTACACCCGGTCGCGGATCGCCCGCGCGCTGACACCCGAGGCCGCCGGGCGCATGGTGCAGCTGCCGCCGGGCGTGGACGAGAAGACCTTCCACCCGGCGTCCGGCGGCGCGGCCGTACGGGCCCGGCTGGGGCTCACCGACCGGCCGGTCGTCGTCTGCGTCTCCCGCCTGGTGCCGCGCAAGGGCCAGGACACCCTGATCGAGGCGATGCCGCTGATCCTGGCCGCGCAGCCGGACGCCGTCCTGCTGGTCGTGGGCGGCGGCCCGTACGCGGACGACCTGAAGCGGCTCGCCGGGCGGACCGGGGTGGCGGATTCGGTGCGCTTCACCGGGGCCGTGCCCTGGGCGGAGCTGCCCGCGCACTTCGGCGCCGGCGACGTCTTCGCCATGCCGTGCCGCACGCGCTGCGGCGGGCTGGACGTCGAGGGGCTCGGCATCGTCTACCTGGAGGCCTCGGCCACCGGGCTGCCGGTCGTCGCGGGCGACTCCGGCGGGGCGCCGGACGCGGTGCTGGACGGCGAGACCGGCTGGGTGGTGCGCGGCGGGGAGCCGGCGGAGGCCGCCGAGCGGATCCTGGCGCTGCTGGGCGACGCGGAGCTGCGGCGCCGGATGGGCGAGCGCGGGCGCAAGTGGGTCGAGGACGCCTGGCGGTGGGATCTGCTCGCCGACCGGCTCAAGGCCCTCCTCTAGAGGCAATACCGGTGATTTAGGAATCTTTCCTGCGAGTCGGGTGCGTTCTGGTCGGCTTGGAGATGGTGACGGTTGGTGTCTCGGGGCTGGGTAGCTTTCGGTGTTCGGTCCGCTTGAGTTTCCAGTTGGCCATCTTGCGTTTGATCACACGGGGGTTGGACCGTAGCCGCCGGGGTGGCAGGAGCCGTTCGCGGATCTCACGCAGGGCTTGAGCCAGGGATCGGATGAGTCGCGAGGGGGGAAAGCGCCGCCTGAGCGGTGAGGTGGCGGCGGACGACGCGCAGGGTGCGGGTGAAGGAGATCCGGTCCGGATCGCATCCCTCGCCCCGTGCGGCGTCGTGCATCAGGTCCCGTAGGGCGTGATGGACCAGCAGGAACGCGAAGATCTCCTGTTCCACGCCGGCCGGATGCTGGGAGCGCAGGACCAGGCGGGGACCGCCCTGGTGGGTCTTGATCTCGTCCAGCGTGGTCTCGATCTCCCACCGCTGGGCATACAGCGCGGCCATCTCGGCTGCGGGTGCGTCCTTGGGGTCGAGGATGGTGGTGATCAGCCGGTAGACCGTGCCGTCGGTTCCGGAGCCGAGGGTGTACTCGATGACGCGGACCGCAACCGGGTCGGCACGGCGGTTCTTGTCCCGCGCCGCAACGATCTCCGACAGGTAGGAGCCGTCGGGAAGGGCCTTGACCACGGGCAGGACCGCGCTGCTCTTCACCCGCCACAACAGATCGGCGCCTCCGGCAGTGGCCGCCCGCCACAGGTCGGCCCCGGCGAAGCCGCGGTCGGCCAGCATCAGCATCCCCGCGGTCAAGCAAGGAAACAGCCGCCGGGCCAGGACGGTCTCGTGCTCGGCCAGTGGCCCCACCTCGGCGGCGAAGACCGCATGGGTGCCGCATTCGACGAGCGCGGCCACCCTGGCCTGGGGAAAGGCGCCCCGCCGTTGACCGCGCGGCGACGCCGGACGGCCGTAGAAGGCGTCATTGGCCTCGGTGTCGGGCAAGTCGAAGGTGGTCCCGTCCACTGCGACCAACCTCCAACGGCCATACCAGGCCCCAGGCGTCGTCTCGGCTGCCACCGGCCGGCACACCCTCGCGAACAACGCCTTGAGCGGTTCGGGACCCAGCCGCAGACGTGCCCGGCCGATGGCTGCCGTCGACGGCACCCGCCACGTCCTATCCCAGCGTCGCTCGTGCTCAAGTCCGCAGGTCAGAAGCCTAGCGACCTCCTCATAGCCCTGCCCCGAGAACAAGCACATCGCCAGCACGAAGTAGACCACCACCCGCGCCGGCAGCAGCCTGCGGCGCTGTTCGACCCGCCCGCACGCCGCAACCACCTCATCAACCAACCCAGGGGGAAACGCACGCGTCAAAACCCCGAGCGCGATCCGATCCGACAACCGCTCACCATCTGACGACTTCACCTGTCCGGGCCTTGGCACACCCACACAACGACACAGAAGCGCTCAAAGTCACCGGTATTGCCTCTAGAGGACCGTGAGCCGTAGAAGACCATGAGCGCGCGGTATGGGCGGAACCGGCTGTTCCGCCCATGATGCGCCCATGACAGCAAACCTGACGTGCCGTCAGATTCTGGGCATGGCAGCCTTGCAGACGGCATCCGTGATGGGACTCACCCGCATCGGGCTCTCCCCGGCCGCCGCGACGGACCGGGCACCTGCCGGACACGTACCGGCCGTCGTCGTCGGCTCCGGCTACGGAGGCGCGGTCGCGGCGTTACGCCTGGCCGAGGCGGGCGTGGACACCCTCGTACTGGAGATGGGGCGGGCGTGGGACACGCCGTCCCCCACCGACGGCAAGGTCTTCTGCGACACCGCCTCGCCGGACCGGCGCTCCATGTGGTTCCGCACCCGCACCGCGGCCCCCCTCGCCACCTTCCTCTGGCTCGACGTGGTCAACAAGGACATCACCCCGTACCCCGGCGTCCTGGACCGCGTCGACCACCCCGGCATGTCCGTCTACGTCGGCCGCGGGGTCGGCGGCGGCTCCCTCGTCAACGGCGGCATGGCCGTCACGCCGGACCGCGGCTACTTCCGCGAGGTGTTCCCGCAGGTCGACGCCGACGCCATGTACGGCACGTGGTTCCCGCTGGCCAACCGCATGCTCGGCGTCAACACCGTCGCGCCCGACTGGTTCGAGGGCACCGAGTGGTACCGGTTCACCCGCGTCGCGCGCGCCCAGGCCGCCAGGGCCGGGCTCGCCACCACCTTCGTGCCCAACGTCTACGACTTCGCGTACATGCGGCGCGAGGCCGCGGGCACCGCCACGAAGTCCGCCCTGGCCCAGGAGGTCATCTACGGCAACAACTTCGGCAAGCGCAGCCTCGACCGGACGTACCTCGCCGCCGCCCTCGGCACCGGCAGGGTCACCATCGAGACGCTCAGCCGCGTCAGGGCGATCCGCAGCGACCCCGACGGCGGTTACGTGCTCACGGTCGCGCAGACCGACCTCACCGGCGCCGTCGTCGCCACGCGTGAGGTCGGCTGCGGAGCCCTCTTCCTCGCGGCCGGCAGCCTCGGCACCACCGAACTGCTGCTGCGCGCCCGGGACACGGGCGCCCTGCCCGACCTCAGCCCCGCCGTCGGCAAGGGCTGGGCGGGCAACGGCAACATCATGCTCGGCCGCGCCAACCACGTGTGGAACCCCACCGGCGCCCACCAGTCGACCATCCCCGTGATGGGCATCGACGACCGGGACAACGCCCCCAACCCGGTGTTCGCCGAGATCGCCCCGCTCCCCATCGGCCTGGAGACGTGGATCAGCCTCTACCTCGCGATCACCAGGAACCCCGAGCGCGGCAGCTTCGTCTACGACCCGGCCACCGACGCCGCCGTGCTCGACTGGACGCGCTCCCAGAACCAGCCCTCGGTCGCCGCCGCGAAGAACCTCTTCGACCGCGTCAACCGGGCCAACGCCACCATCTACCGGTACGACCTGTTCGGCGGCAACCGCGTCTTCGCCGACGACTTCTGCTACCACCCGCTCGGCGGGTGCGTCCTCGGCAGCGCCACCGACGCCTACGGCCGCGCGAACGGCTACGACCGCCTGTACGTCGTCGACGGCTCGCTCGTCCCCGGCTCCATCGGGGTCAACCCGTTCGTCACCATCACCGCCCTGGCCGAGCGCACCATGGCCCGGGTCCTGGCCCAGGACGGCATCACCTAGGGCCCGGGAACGCCGGTGGCCGCCGTACGCGCGAGGCGTACGACGGCCACCGTCAGCAGGAGCGGGGTCGCCGGCGGGGGCTCACCCGCCGTAGATCGCGGCGATCTCGTCCGCGAAGTCGCGCAGCACCACGTTGCGCTTGAGCTTCAGCGAGGGCGTCACGTGGCCGGACTCCTCCGTGAACTGCGCGGCCAGGACGCGGAACTTCTTCACCGCCTCCGCCTTGGACACCGCGGCGTTGCCGTCGTCGATCGCCGACTGCACCTCGGCCAGCAGCTCCGGGTCCTCGCGCAACTCCTCGACGCCGCGGCCGGACTTGCCGTGCTGCTCGGCCCAGCGGGGCAGGAACTCCTCGTCCAGGGTGACGAGCGCGCCGATGAAGGGCTTGCCGTCGCCGACCACCATGCACTCGGCGACGAGCGCGTGGGCGCGGATCCGGTCCTCGATCACCGCCGGGGCGACGTTCTTGCCGCCCGCGGTGACGATGATCTCCTTCTTGCGGCCGGTGATGGAGATGTAGCCGTCCTCGTCGAGCGTCCCGATGTCGCCGGTGTGGAACCAGCCGTCGGTGACGGCCTCGGCGGTGGCCGCCTCGTTGTTCCAGTAGCCGGAGAACAGGTGCTCGCCGTGGAGCAGGACCTCGCCGTCGTCGGCGATGCGGACCGTGGAGCCCGGCAGCGGCTGGCCGACCGTGCCGATCTTGGTGCGGTCCCAGGGGTTGAAGGCGGTGGCCGCGCAGGACTCGGTCAGGCCGTAGCCCTCCAGCACCGTGAAGCCGATGCCGCGGTAGAAGTGGCCCAGCCGCTCGCCCAGCGGCGCCCCGCCGGAGATCGAGTACTCGGCGCGGCCGCCGAGCACGGCGCGCAGCTTGCTGTAGACCAGCCGGTCGAAGACCTTGTGCTGGAACTTCAGGCCCAGCGAGGGACCGCTCGCCGAGTCCACCGCGCGGCTGTACGCGATCGCCACGTCGGTGGCCCTGTCGAAGATCTTCCCCTTGCCGCCGGCCTGCGCCTGGGCGCGGGCGGCGTTGTAGACCTTCTCGAAGACCCGCGGCACGCCCAGCAGCAGCGTCGGCCGGAAGGCGGCCAGTTCGCCGGTGAGGTTCTTGACGTCGCCCACGTGCCCGAGCTTGATCGGCGCCATCACGGCGGCGACCTCGACCAGCCGGCCGAAGACGTGCGCGAGCGGCAGGAAGAGCAGGATCGAGGAGTCACCGGTGCGGAAGAGCGGCTTCAGGCGCTCCACGACGTTGCCGCACTCGGCGAAGAACGCGCGGTGCGTGAGCACACAGCCCTTGGGGCGCCCGGTGGTGCCCGAGGTGTAGACGATGGTGGCCGGGGAGTCCGCCTTGGCCCAGGCGCCGCGCTCGTCCGCCGTCGCGTCCGCGACGTCCGTGCCCGCCGCGCCGAGGGTCTCGACCGCGCCCGCCTCGATCCGCCACACGTGCTTCAGCTGCGGCAGCCGGTCGCGCACCGACTCCACGGCCTTCTCGTGGCCCTCGGTCTCCACGACGGCCGCGACGGCGCCGGAGTCACCGAGGATCCACTCGATCTGCTCGGCGGAGGAGGTCTCGTAGACCGGGACGGTGACCGCGCCCGCGCTCCAGACGGCGAAGTCGAAGAGCGTCCACTCGTACCGGGTGCGGGAGATCAGGGCCACCCGGTCGCCGGGCTGGACGCCCGAGGCGATCAGGCCCTTGGCGGCGGCACGGACCTCGGCGAGGAAGGCGGTGGCGGTGACGTCCGCCCAGTCGCCCGC
Organism: Streptomyces sp. NPDC008238; assembly: GCF_042956445.1. Lineage (NCBI taxonomy): Bacteria > Bacillati > Actinomycetota > Actinomycetes > Kitasatosporales > Streptomycetaceae > Streptomyces > Streptomyces sp. NPDC008238. The sequence continues at coordinate 10,105 of NZ_JBIBGK010000006.1, forward strand.
CGCGGTCTTCCGGGCGATGACGGCGACCTCGGGGTGCTGAGCGGCGTTGCGGCGGATGAGATCCGTCAGGTTCCCGTCGGCCGGGACCTCGTAGAGGGCCGGAAGGCTGAACTCGCGCAAAACTGCTGCTCCTCATCGGCGCCGGCGGCGGTGCTGGCTGCGTCCACTGCATGGTTGAGCGTGGAACGGACGGCCTGGACGTTACCCACCGGTAAAGCTTCTGCGGTAGGGGGTGCCGTGTAGATGTTTTGTGTGTCACATCGTCGTCACACGCCGGATTCCCACCGCGGCACAGTGCGGATCCACTGGTCGGAAGCCTAGTCGAGCCCCCCTGTGACCCGCAGGTAACCGAGGCCCCGGTGCGCCCTCCCCGCGCCCGCCCGGGGCGTCCTAGAGTGATCGTCATGCGGGTCCATGTCGTCAGTGACGTCCACGGTGCCTCCGAGGCCCTCGCCAAGGCCGGCGACGGCGCCGACGCGCTGATCTGCCTGGGCGACCTGATCCTCTTCCTCGACTACGCCGACCACTCCCGGGGCATCTTCCCCGACCTCTTCGGAGTCGAGAACGCCTCCCGGATGGTGGGGCTGCGCACCGCGCTGCGCTGGGACGAGGCCCGCGCCCTCGACCGCGAACTGTGGGCCGGGCTCGGCACCGACCGGCGCACCGCCATCGAGTCCGCCGTACGCCGGCAGTACGCCGAACTGTTCGCCGCCTTCCCCACCCCCACGTACGCCACCTACGGCAACGTCGACATCCCCGCGCTCTGGCCGGAGTACGCCGGGCCCGGCACCACGGTGCTCGACGGCACCACCACCGAGATCGGCGGCCTGGTCTTCGGCTTCGTCGGCGGCGGGCTGCGCACCCCCTACCGCACCCCGTACGAGATCGACGACGAGACGTACGCCGCCAAGGTGGAGGCCCTCGGCCAGGTCGACGTGCTGTGCTCGCACATCCCGCCCGCCGTCCCCGAGCTCTGCTACGACACCGTCGCCCGCCGCCTCGAACGCGGCAGCGAGGCGCTGCTCGACGCGATCCGCCGGACGCGGCCGAAGTACGCGCTCTTCGGCCACGTCCACCAGCCGCTCGTGCGGCGGATGCGCCTGGGGACGACCGAATGCGTCAACGTCGGCCACTTCAACTCCACCCGAACGCCGTGGGCGCTGGGGTGGTGAGCGCCCCGGCGGTCTCCGGGCGCGCGGCCAAGCGGTAGCCTTCACCAGCAGACATACGACAGCAGTACGACGCGACGTCCCGGAGGGGCCACGGCGATGGCGGAACACACCAGGTCGAGCATCACGATCGACGCGGCCCCGGCCGATGTCATGGGCGTCATCGCGGACTTCGCCCGGTACCCGGAGTGGACCGGCGAGGTGAAGGAGGCCGAGATCCTCTCCGCCGGCGGCGACGGCCGTGCCGAGCAGGTCAGGCTCCTCCTGGACGCGGGCGCGATCAAGGACGACCACACCCTCGCCTACACCTGGGCCGGCGACAGCGAGGTCCGCTGGACCCTGGTCAAGTCCCAGATGCTGCGCACCCTCGACGGTGCCTACGTCCTGGTCCCGCTGGAGGACGGCAAGCGCACCGAGGTCACCTACCAGCTGACCGTCGACGTCAAGATCCCCATGCTCGGCATGATCAAGCGCAAGGCCGAGAAGGTCATCATCGACCGCGCCCTCGCCGGCCTGAAGAAGCGCGTCGAGTCCCAGGGCTGACGGGGCTGACGTGCGGACGCTGCTGGTCACCGGCACGGGCGGCGCCGGGCGCACGACGGTCGCCGCCGCCACGGCCGTGGCCGCGAGCTCGCCCGGGCGGCGCGTGCTGCTGCTCTCCGCCGACCGCGACGCCTCCCTGGACAGGGTGCTGGGCCCGGCGCCCGCCCCGGCCCGGGACGGCGGTGCGCGGCCGGACGGTGCGGCCTCCCCGCCCATCGCCCCGGTCCCGTCCGTACCGGGCCTGTGGGCCGCCCGCGTCGACGCGGCCGCCGCCTTCCGGGCCGACGCCGGCGCCGTACAGCAACGCCTGGGCTCCCTGCTCGACCTGCTCGGCGCGGCCCCGCTGGACCCCGAGGAACTCACCGAACTCCCCGGTGCCGACGCCTTCGCGCTGCTGCGCGCCCTGCGGGACACCGCCGGCGGCTGGGACCTCGTGGTCGTCGACCTCCCGCCGGTCCACGACGCCCTCGCCGCGTTCGCGCTGCCCGAGCAACTGCGCCGCTACATCGCCCGGCTGATCCCCCGGGAACGGCAGGCCGCCCGCGCCCTGCGCCCCGTCCTGGCCCAGCTCGCCGGCGTGCCCGTGCCCGGTGCCTGGGCCTACGAAGCCGCCGCCCGCGCCGACCGGGAACTGGCCACCGCCCAGGCCGTGATCGAGGACACCGCCACGACCGTCCGGCTGGTCGTGGCCCCCGGCACGTACGCCGCCGACGCCGTGCGCCGGGCCCGCGCCGGACTGGCCCTGTACGGTCACCGCCTCGAGGCCGTGGTCGCCAACCGGCTGCTGCCCGACGGTTCCCCCGACCCCTGGCTGGCCGAACTGGCGGGCCACCGCCGCAAGGAAGTGCTGGCCCTGCGCGCGGAACTCGCCGGCACCCCCACCGCGCTGCACGAACTGCCCCACTTCGGACGCGAACCCCGCGGCCCCGAGGACCTCGCCCGGCTCGCCGCCGAGCCGCCCGCCGACGCGCCCGAGGGGCCCGCCGCGCCGCCGTGGACCACCGAGGACCGCCTCGCCTCCGAGGGCCACTTCCTCTGGCGGCTGCCGCTGCCCGGCGCGACACGCGACACCGTCGACCTCGTACGGCGCGGCGACGAACTCGTCGTCGACGCCGAGGGATACCGCCGCATCCTCCCGCTGCCCTCCGCGCTGCGCCGCTGCAGCGTGGCCGGTGCGGCGCTCCGCGACGGCGCGCTGCAGGTCCGGTTCGCACCGGATCCCGGTCTTTGGCCCCGCTGAGCGCTGAAAGCGCCGCCTCCGTTCGGGTAACGTCGTGGGTACGAAGCCGGAGCCTTACGGAGCCACCATGAGCGAATCCACGGACCGCGCGGGCCGCCCCGAGACCGATTCCGACGCCTGGGCCAAGGCGAGCGCGGAAGACATCGCCGCCGAGAACGCCCGCCGGCGGCAGCAGAGCGGCCAGACCCCCGGCAGCGCCGGCGAGGAGCTGCGGCGCCTCGCGGAAGCCGTCACCGACCGGTTGTCCATGCTCCGCGGCCCCGCCGCGGAGATGGCCGCCCAGGGACTGATCTCCCAGGTCAAGCAGGCCGTCGAACCCATCGTCGAGCGCAACCCGGAGGTCTTCGACCACCTCGCCGCCGCGGGCGCCGAACTCCTGGCCGCCTACCGTGCCGCGGTGAGCGGGCAGGAACGCCGCTGGACCTCCGGCGGGGACACCCCGCCGAGCGAACGCATCGACCTCGACTGAACGGCGCGACACGGACCCGGCACGGAACATCGGGCCCGAACAGGGCGCAGGTCGCCCTCCGGTACGGTTGGACGCAGCGGGGCTCGACCGAATACTGAGGGATACATGGGACTCACCATCGGCGTCGACATCGGCGGCACGAAGATCGCGGCCGGCGTGGTCGACGAGGAAGGCGCGATTCTCGAGATCGTCAAGGTGCCGACCCCGCAGACCTCCGAGGGCGTCGTCGACGCCATCGCGACAGCGGTGCACGACGTCAGCGCCAACCACACGGTCGAGGCCGTCGGCATCGGTGCCGCCGGCTACGTCGACGACAAGCGCGCCACCGTGCTCTTCGCGCCCAACATCCGGTGGCGCCACGAGCCGCTGAAGGACAAGGTCGAGCAACGCGTCGGCCTGCCCGTCGTCGTCGAGAACGACGCCAACGCCGCTGCCTGGGGCGAGTACCGCTTCGGCGCGGGCCAGGGCCACGACGACGTCATCTGCATCACCCTGGGCACCGGGCTCGGCGGCGGCATCATCATCGGCAACAAGCTGCGCCGCGGCCGCTTCGGCGTGGCCGGCGAGTTCGGCCACATCCGCATGGTGCCGGACGGTCTGCTGTGCGGCTGCGGCAGCCAGGGCTGCTGGGAGCAGTACGCCTCCGGCCGGGCGCTGGTGCGCTACGCCAAGCAGCGGGCCGTCGCCCAGCCGGAGAACGCCGCGCTGCTGCTGTCGCTCGGCGACGGGACGCCTGAGGGCATCCAGGGCCAGCACATCAGCCGGGCCGCGCGCGACGGGGACAAGGTCGCCGTCGACTCCTTCCGCGAGCTGGCCCGCTGGGCCGGCGCCGGTCTGGCCGACCTGGCCTCGCTCTTCGACCCCTCCGCCTTCATCGTCGGCGGCGGGGTCTCGGACGAGGGCGAACTCGTCCTGGAGCCCATCCGGAAGTCCTTCCGCCGCTGGCTGGTGGGCGGTCAGTACCGGCCGCACGCCCAGGTCCTCGCCGCGCAGCTCGGCGGCAAGGCCGGCCTCGTCGGCGCGGCCGACCTCGCCCGTCAGGGCTAGCCCCGGCGGTCACCGCACGGCATCCGGTGCCCCCGTCGCTCCCACCCGGGAGCAACGGGGGCACCCGCCTTTCCGGGCGGCGCGGGGTGCGCCGCCGCGCGGGCCCGCCCGGGCCGCGCCGTGCTCCGCGGCGGCCTCGCTCTGCGGGGGTCTCCGCCGAACTCCTCCTGCGCCGAGGCCGGGGTGGCGATCCCGCGGACCTCCGACGGCGCCGTCGAGGCCGTCGTGACAGCGGTGCACGACGTCAGCGCCCACCACACGCACGCCGGTTCCGTCGCCGGGACCGGGCGCACGCGCAGCCCTGCCGTCCGGCCGTCCCGCCGTCGCGCGCGACCGGGGCGCCGCTACAGTGAGCCCGTGAGCGAGGGCCCACTGCCGGAGTTGCCGGCGTCCCGTACGGAGCCGGACGGCTCCGCCGTCGTCCGCGTGCTGAGCTACAACATCCGCTCGATGCGGGACGACCCCGCCGCGCTCGCCCGGGTGATCCGCGCCTGCGGCCCCGACCTGGCGCTGATCCAGGAGGCCCCGCGCTTCTTCCGCTGGCGCAAGGCCGTCGCCCGCCTCGCCCGCGCCTCGGGCCTGGTCCCCGTCACCGGCGGGGCCACCGCCACCGGCCCCCTTGTGCTGTCCTCGCTGCGGGTGCACGTGGAACGCGCCGAGGACGTGCTGCTGCCCCGCACCCCCGGCCTGCACCGGCGCGGCTTCGCCACCGCCGTCGTGCGCGTCGGCGGCGCCCGGCTGTCCGTCGTCAGCTGCCACCTCTCGCTCCAGGCCCGCGAACGCTACGACCAGGGCGGGATGCTGCTGGACCGGCTCGCCGCGATGGGCGAGCCCCACGCGGTCGTCGGCGGCGACCTCAACGACCGCCCCCACGGCCGGACCTTCCGCCGGCTCGCCGACGACCTGCAGGACGCCTGGGCGGTCCAGCCCTGGGGCGGCGAGTACACCTCCACCCCCGAGGACCCGCACCAGCGGATCGACGCGATCCTCACGACCCCGGGCATCGAGGTCCTCGGCTGCGGCGTCCCGCACGGCCTGCCCGGCGTCACCCCGCACGACCTGAGGACGGCCACGGACCACCTCCCGGTCCTGGCCGCCCTCAGGCTGCCCGCGTCCGCCTGACACGGCACGCTCAGGGGCGCTGCCTCGCCCGGTCGGTGATCGCCCAGCGGTCGAGCGAGGAGAACTGGGCGAAGGTCCGGCTTCCGGAGGTGCGGTCGTCCTTGAAACCGAGGAACTCGTACGTCTCGGCGTCGAAGACGAAGTTGCTGCCGAAGCCGCCTCGGGCCCCCGCCGGATCGTCGAAGACGATCGCCACGCCCGGCCTGCCCTTGGCGTCCTTCTGACCCGGGACGGCCTTGACCCCCGGGATCAGCGACAGTGCCTAGAACGCCGCCGGCCGCAGGCCGACCGGCATGACCGGCACGAGCTTCAGCAGGCCCGCGAGGCCGAACTCGATGTGCGACCACTCCTCCGGGGTCAGCCGGTCCATCGGGCTCCTGCGGTGCCCCAACCGACTCTGCACCGCCATGATCAGCTTCTCGGCATCGGTCGGCAGCTTCTTGAGCACCGTCCAGTCCTGGGGCGGCCAGGTGGACACCGATTCGACGTGCGGGTCGTCCAGGATGGCGGCGTCCTCGTCCGGGTCGCTCCACCAGCCCTTGCCGAGTTCCATGATCCACGAAGGCCGGGAGCCGTCGACGGACCGCCAGTTCTCGTCGACGTACGTCCTGACCCGGCCGGTGCCCTGCTCGGTCTCCTCGATGATTTCTCTGGTGTAGATGAACTGGTCGTCGCGGGGCGCCACGACCCGCCCCTTCTCTTTCCGCCGCTCGCGCGCGGCCGCGCCGTTGAGGACGGTCGCCGCGCTGACGGCACGCATCCACGGCGCATCCTCGCGCCCCGCCTCCCGGACCGCGACCAGCGTCACCGCGCCCGCCGCCGCTGCGGCCGCGCCCGTCACCGCCAGCCGCAGCAGCGGGCGGCGGCCCAGTACGGGGGCGGCGGCGTACGGCCGCGGCGCCGGGTGGACGGCGTCCAGGAGACGGGCGCGGGCACGGCGCCGAGCCTCGTCGCCGAGCGGGGCGGCGCCGGCGTCCCACTCGCTCAGGGCGGCCATCTCGTACGCCTCGCCGGGCTCGTGCAGCTCGTTCATGACCGGGATCCCTCTCGGAAGGCTGTCGGATCGGAACCGCCCAACGCCTCGCGCACCTTGCTGCGAGCCCGGCTGAGCCGTGACCTGACCGTCCCCACGGGCACCCCGAGGGCCTGCGCCGTCTCCTCGTAGCTGAGGTCGGCCCAGGCCACCAGCAGCAGGACGTCCCGGTTGCGGGCGGGCAGCCCGGCCAGCGCGCCGGCCAGCTCATGGCGTACGCCCTGGGCGCTGACCCGCGCGGTCACCCGTTCCGCGAGCGCCTCGTCCCGGCCGCCCCCGTCGTCCGCGGGCGGCAGCTTGGCCAGCGCCCGGAAGCGCCGCGCCTCGGCGCGGCGGTGCCGGCCGACGAGGTTGGTCGCGATGCCGGACAGCCACGGACGCGCGTCGTACCGCTTCGTGTCGTAGCGGAACCGCTGCTGGAAGGCGATGACGAAGGTGTCCGCCATCAGGTCGTCCGCTACCTCCGTGCCGAGCCGGCGCGCCGCGTAGCGGTGCACCGACCCGGCATGGCGGTCGAACAGTACGGCGAAGGTCTCGGGCTCGTCCCAGGACCGTTCGATCACCGAGGCGTCACTGTCCTGCCCCACCCTGACGCCTGGCTCCACGGTCACCGGGGCTCCTCTCGTCCATACGACACTCCGAAGACTTGGGCTTTCACCCGTACTTCGCCGTATCGCGGATCCGGGTTCCACAACCCGGGGAGCCCTCCGTCAGACGACGGCGCCGCCTCCCGGCAGGTCGTCGTCCTCGTCGCCGCCCGGGCGCATGCGCGTCACCAGGGTGGCGAAGCCGCCGAGGAAGCCGCCGACGCCGACGGTGAGCGCCCACCACGGCATCGGCTCCTGGAAGAGGACGAAGCCGAAGATCAGCAGCGGCCCGCCGACGGCGGCCAGCCACGCGAACTTCGTCGTCACGTCCGCCTCGGGGAGCGGCGGGGGCTCCGGCGGCTCGTAGTGGCCCTCGTCCGGTTCCTCGTCGAGTTCGTAGTCACGGGGGCCGGACAGCACGGGGTGCAGGACGATCCGCGTCGCCTCCGGCTTCGGGGGCAGCGCGGACGGGTCCGTCGCGGCCTCGCTCGCGTCCCGCTCGCCCTCGCCGTCCCGCTCGGTCGCCGGGACGTCCTCGGCCGCGGGCCAGGAACCCGTCCCGGGCTCGGGGTCCTTGCCGTACGCCGCGACGAGTTCGGCCCACGCCGACTCCTCGTCCAGCGGCGCCCGCTCGGACTCCCCTTCCAGCGGCGCGCGCTCCGGCTCCTCGCCCTCCGGCACGTGCCGACGCTCCTCCTCGGGCTCAGCCACTGGCCGCGTCCTCCTTCTGCGCCTGCTCTCCCGCACCCGAGAGCCGCTCCACGAAGGCGTACGACTGCTCGAAGACCGTCTCCGCGTCATGGTCCAGCGTCGCGACGTGGTAACTGCGCTCCAGGACCGTCTCCGTGACGTCCGTCGACGACACCCGGCCCAGCACGACCGCCGAGTTCGACGGGTGGACCACGTGGTCGACGCGGCTGTGCAGCAGCAGGAGCGGCTGCGTCACCTGCGGCAGTTCGTGCCGCACCAGCGTCCAGAAGCGGCTCAGCGAGTGCACCGCCCGCAGCGGGGTGCGGTCGTAGCCGACCTCCTTCGAGCCCTCCTTGGCGATGTCGCTCGCGATGCCCGGCACGGAGGGGACGAAGTGGCGCAGCAGGGGGACGACCTTCAGCTGGTGGCTATCGGCCTTGACCGAGGGGTTGACCAGGGCGACACCGCTGACCGCGGCGCCGTGCTGCGCGGCCAGCCGCAGGGCCAGGGCCCCGCCCATCGACATTCCGAAGACAAACACGCGGTCACAGCGCTCGGACAGCGCGCGGAATTCCCGGTCCGCCTCCGCGTACCAGTCCTCCCAGCCGGTCAGCTGCATGTCCTGCCAGCGCGTGCCGTGTCCCGGCAGCAGCGGTACGGACACGGTCAGGCCCCGCTCCGCGAGGTACTCGGCCCACGGCCGCATGGACTGCGGCGTGCCGGTGAAACCGTGGCACAACAGGACACCGACCTCACCGCCGTCGTGGCGGTAGGGCTCGGCTCCGGGCATCAGCGGCACCGTACGTCTCCTGTTCGGTGGAATGCGCGAAAAGCGATACCTCACAGTACGCGGACGGCCGACACCGGGGGAGAGCACCGGCGGATCTGGCGTTAAGGTCTTCCCGTCAGACACAGGAGGTCATCGGTTGTTGTACGGCGTGATGAAGATCGCCATCGGCCATCCCCTGCGAGCCGCGTTCCGGCCGTGGGTGGAGGGCCTCGAGCACATCCCCAAGCAGGGACCGGCGATCCTGGCGAGCAACCACCTGTCCTTCTCGGACTCCTTCTTCCTGCCCGCCGTGCTCGACCGCAAGGTCACCTTCATCGCCAAGGCCGAGTACTTCACCACGCCCGGCATCAAGGGCAAGCTGACGGCCGCCTTCTTCAAGGGCGTCGGCCAGCTCCCCGTGGACCGCTCCGGCGGGCGCGGGGCCGGCGAGGCCGCGATCAACAGCGGGATAAAGGTCATCGAGGCGGGCGAGCTCTTCGGCATCTACCCCGAGGGCACCCGCTCGCCGGACGGCCGCCTCTACCGCGGCAAGCCCGGCGGTCTGGCCCGCATCGCGCTCGCGACCGGCGCGCCCGTGATCCCGGTCGCCATGATCGACACGGAGAAGATCCAGCCGCCCGGTCAGGTCATGCCCAAGCTGATGCGCCCCGGCATCCGGATCGGCAAGCCGCTGGACTTCAGCCGATACACGGGCATGGAGCACGACCGCTTCATCCTGCGCTCGGTCACCGACGAGGTGATGTACGAGATCATGAAGCTCTCCGGCCAGGAGTACGTGGACATCTACGCCACCGCCGCCAAGCGGCAGATCGCCGAGGCGGCGAAGAAGCAGCAACAGCACGGCGGGTCCTAGCCGGACGCGCCCGGGGGAACGGGGGGACGGCCGATGGCCGGGGACAGGACCGGCGCGAGCGGGCGGAGAACCGGCGGGCCGGCCGCCGCACGCCCCGCACGCGTCACCCGCATGTCCGTCGAGCAGCCGCTGTGGCGCGCCCTCTCCGGCTACCGGCTGCTGACCGCCGCGTACGCCGTCGGGCTCTACGCCGCCGCGTACGACGAGCACGAGCATCCCCTGGCGGGCGCGGCCTACATGGCGGTGCTCGCCGTGTGGACCCTGGCCACCGTCGGCAAGGTGAGCTCGCCCCAGCGCTGCACCCGGCCCTTCCTCGTCGCCGACCTCGGCGTCGCGCTCACCGGCATCCTCGTCACCCCGCTCGTCGAGTCGCACCAGCGCATCCTCGACGGCGGCCCCACCCTGCCGTCGATCTGGACCGCGGGCTCCGTGCTCGCCTTCGCCATCAAGGGCGGCTGGCGCTGGGCCGCCGCCGCCTCCTGCCTCGTCGGGGGCGCCAACATCGTCGAGCGCGGGGCCCCGGCCCGCGACACCCTCCACAACGTGCTGCTGGTCGCCATCGCCAGCATCGCCATCGGCTACGTCGTCGAGGTCGCCCGCGCCAGCGAGCGCACCCTCGCCCGCGCCCTGCAGATCGAGGCCGCCACCCGCGAGCGGGAGCGGCTGGCCCGGGACATCCACGACAACGTGCTGCAGGTGCTCGCCATGGTGCAGCGCCGCGGCGCCGAGATCGGCGGCGAGGCCGAGGCCCTGGGGCGGATGGCGGGAGAGCAGGAGTCCGCCCTGCGCACCCTGGTCACCGACGGCGCCGCCGCGCTGCCGTCCCCCCGCGACGGCACCGGCGCCGGCCCCGGGGGCGACGCGGGACAGGACCCGGACGCGCCCCGCGACCTGCGCGTGCTGCTCGCCCCGTACGGCAGCGCCCGGGTCACCGTCTCCGCCCCCGGCACCCCCGTGCTCGTCCCGGCGCGCGCCGCCCGCGAACTCGCCGCCGCCGTGGGGGCCGCCCTGGAGAACGTCCGCCGGCACGCGGGGGAGGACGCCCATGCCTGGATCCTGGTCGAGGACGAACCCGGGGCCGTGCTGGTCAGCGTCCGCGACGACGGCCCCGGCATCCCCGAGGGCCGGCTCGCCGCCGCCGAGTCCGAGGGCAGGCTCGGGGTCGCCCAGTCCATCCGCGGCAGGCTCCGGGACCTCGGCGGCACGGCGGAACTGGTGTCGGTGCCCGGGCAGGGGACAGAAGTCGAGTTGAGGCTCGCGAAGTGAGGGAGGAGATTGGGGTCATGGCCGTGAAGGTGATGGTGGTCGACGACCACCCCATGTGGCGGGACGCGGTCGCCCGCGACCTCACCGAGGCCGGGTACGTGGTGGTCGCCACCGCCGGCGACGGTCCGGAGGCGGTGCGGCGCGCCAAGGCGGCCATGCCCGAGGTGCTCGTCCTCGACCTCAACCTGCCCGGACTGTCCGGCGTCCAGGTCTGCAAGGACGTGATCGCCGACAACCCCGCCCTGCGGGTGCTGGTGCTCTCCGCGAGCGGCGAGCACGCGGACGTCCTGGAGGCCGTGAAGTCCGGCGCCACCGGCTACCTGCTGAAGTCCGCCGGCCGCGAGGAACTCCTCGACGCCGTCCGCCGCACGGCCGTCGGCGACCCCGTCTTCACCCCCGGCCTCGCCGGCCTCGTCCTCGGGGAGTACCGCCGCCTCGCCTCCGACCCCGCCCCCGCCGCGGCCGACACCCCCGAGGCACCCCGCCTCACCGACCGCGAGACCGAGGTCCTGCGGCTCGTCGCCAAGGGGCTCAGCTACAAGCAGATCGCCGAGCGGCTGGTCATCTCGCACCGCACCGTCCAGAACCACGTCCAGAACACCCTCGGCAAGCTCCAGCTCCACAACCGCGTCGAACTCGTCCGCTACGCCATCGAACGCGGACTGGACGAGGGGTAGCCCCCGCCCGTACCGCCGGGGGGCGCGCCCGCGGTCGTGCCGCGCGCCGTCCGGAAGGGTGAAATCGGCGGGCCAACATCCCCGCGGATCAAGGGATTTCACCGAACGGCCCATCCCACCTGTGACGCCGGTCACGCTAGCGTCGTGGGCGCAGGCAAAAGGTGCGAACGGGAAGGGATGGATCATGCGAGTTGGCGTGCTGACCGGCGGCGGAGACTGCCCCGGGCTCAACGCGGTCATCCGTGCCATCGTGCGCAAGGGTGTCCAGGAGTACGGATACGAGTTCACCGGTTTCAGGGACGGCTGGCACGGCCCCCTCGAGGGCGACACCGTGCCCCTCGACATCACCGCCGTGCGCGGCATCCTCCCGCGCGGCGGCACGATCCTCGGCTCGTCGCGCACGAACCCGCTCAAGGCGGAGAACGGCGTGCGCCGCGTCAAGGACAACCTCGCCAAGTACGAGGTCGACGCGCTCGTCGCGATCGGCGGCGAGGACACGCTCGGCGTCGCCACCGCCCTGTCGGACGAGTACGGCGTCCCCTGCGTCGGCGTCCCCAAGACCATCGACAACGACCTGGCGGCCACCGACTACACCTTCGGCTTCGACACCGCCGTCAACATCGCCACCGAGGCGATCGACCGCCTCCACACCACCGCCGAGTCGCACATGCGCGTCCTCGTCGTCGAGGTGATGGGCCGCCACGCCGGCTGGATCGCCCTCCACTCCGGCCTCGCCGGCGGCGCCAACGTCATCCTCATCCCGGAACAGCGCTTCGACCTCGACCAGGTCTGCGCCTGGGTGGAGAGCCGCTTCAAGATCCGCTACGCCCCCATCGTCGTGGTCGCCGAGGGCGCCATGCCGAAGGACGGCGACGTGGTGCTCAAGGACCAGACGCTCGACTCCTTCGGCCACGTACGGCTCTCCGGCGTCGGCGAATGGCTCGCCAAGGAGATCGAGCGGCGCACGGGCAAGGAGGCCCGCACCACCGTGCTCGGCCACGTCCAGCGCGGCGGCACCCCCAGCGCCTTCGACCGCTGGCTCGCCACCCGCTTCGGCCTGCACGCCATCGACGCGGTCCGCGACCAGGACTGGGGCAAGATGGTCGCCCTGCGCGGCACGGACATCGTCCGCGTCCCGCTCCGCGACGCGACGACCCAGCTCAAGACGGTCGATCCGCGGCTCTACACCGAGGCCGGCGTCTTCTTCGGGTAGCCCCTGTGCCACCTCGGCGACCTCTGCGCTTCTCCCGCTTGCCATGGGCGATCACGCGGCCGTACATTCCCTCCACCCGGCTTGTCCGGCCGCTTCGTCTATCCCCCTTGAGCACATGAGGAGCGCCCGGCATGACGGGTGTACTGGCGGTCGCAGGCGGCACCGCATCCGGCAAGTCCACCCTTGCCGGGGCCCTGTCGCTGCAGTGTCCCGAGAGCATCGCACTGGTCCATCTGGACGACTACTACGTGCCCGCGCACGACCCCCTGCGGGGCGTGTGGACGGTCAGCGCCGGCGGGCACGCCATCCTCGACTGGAACCATCCCGGCTCCATCGACGAGGCCGCCGTCAGCGCCGCGATCGACATGGCGCTGGCCCGGCCCGGCGTCCGCCTGGTGGTGGTCGAGGGACTCTTCGCCCTGACCCTGCCGTCGGTGCGGGAACGCGCCGACTGGCGGGTGTACGTGGACGCCCCCGACGACGTCCGGCTGGCCCGCAAGATCCTGCGCAAGATCGAGGTGCAGCGGCAGGACCCGCGGCTGTCCCTGCTGAACTACCTGCAGAGCGGCCGGGACCGGCACGTCGCCCACGTCGCGCCCTCCCGGGCGGCGGCCGACCTGGTGGTGGACGGCACGCACGAGGGCCCCGAGATGCTGGCCGCGGTGCTGGGACTCGTCGGCCCGCTCCTGTCGGCCGTCCCCGAGCCCCTGCCCGATCCGCTCCCCGCCGCCCGCCCCCGCCGCGCCCGCGCGGTCACCCCCCGGACGCACCCCTTCCCCGCGGCGGCGGTCTGACGGCCCCGGGTGCCACGATGGTGCGGTCCACCGCTCGGTGCGCCCTCAGGTGGCGAGGACGTGGACGTGCGCACGGTCGCCCTCGTACTCCACCGTTGCCTCCAGGTGGCCCCACAGCCGCGTGCTCGCTGGCGTGTCCGGACGGACGCGGAAGCAGGCGTCGGCGGCGCACCAGCTCTCCCGTTGCAGCCGGGGGAAGGCGTCGAGCAGACGTTCCTCGGCGCCTCCGCGGGGAATGCGGAAGTCGATCTCGTGGTCCTGGTCGCTGAAGCTGCCGGTGGCGGTGCAGGCGACGTCGGTGGCCCCGGCGGGGATGGTCCCGCCGGAGTACCGCTCGACCCGCGCGCAGTCCTCGCGAAGCGGCCCCGCGGCGTACCAGATCAAGCCGATGAACTGGAGGTAGGTGACGGCGGCCGAGAAGAGCAGGAGCAGGGGTGTCGCCGCCGCGACCGACACCCAGTCGGTGCGGGACCCGACGGGCTTGCGGGGGCTCCAAGTACTCGTCAACTGCCGTACCCACCCTATGGTTCGGTGCTTGCCAAGATCGGTCGGTGGGTAGTGTGCCAACATTCTTGAACGTGTTCAACAGGCGCCTGGCGGCGCGGGGGCGCGGGCCAGGCGCCCCCGGCTGCCAGGGGCGGCCGCTACCCCGCCACCGTCACCCCCGCCAGGAGTTCCGCGACGATCGCCGTGCCGTTCAGGCTGAGCACCGACTCCGGGTGGAACTGGACGCCCGCGAAGCCCGGGCCGCGCAGGGCGTGGACGTCGCCGGTGGCCCGGTCGCGGCTCAGGTCGACGCGGTGCATGGCCAGCTCCTCCGCCGTCGCGTCGTCGCAGCGGGCGGTGAAGGAGTTGTAGAACCCCACGGTCTCGGCCCGCCCGAACAGGTCGATCGGTGTCTGCGCGCCCTGGAAGGGAACGTCCTTGCGGACGATGTCGAGGCCGAGCTCGGCGGCGATCAGCTCGTGGCCGAGGCAGACCCCGAGCAGGCCGTGCCGGTGGCCGCGGACGAGTTCGGCGGTGAGGCCGCGCAGCAGCGCCATCTTGGGATCGCCGGTGTCGGACGGGTCGCCCGGGCCCGGACCGAGGACGACCGGGCCGCGGTGGGCGAGGGCGGCCCCACGCAGTCCCGGCTCGTCGAAGCGGCGCACGGTGACCTCCAGCCCGGACGACCGCAGTACGTGCGCGAGCATCGCGGTGAAGGTGTCCTCGCCGTCCACCACGAGGGCGTGCCCGGACGGCGTGCGGGGCTGCTCGGCGGTCTGCATCCGCAGCCAGAACGGCGCCAGGTTCCTGCGGCGTCCGTCCAGCGCCGCCCGGACCCGGATGTCGTCGCCGAGCCGCGGCCGGTCCGCCGCCGGGCCCCGGGACTGTCCGGGCCGCACCCCCAGCGCGGCCAGCACGGCCGCCGCCTTGGCGTGGGTCTCGGCGACCTCCCCGTACGGGTCGGAGCGTCGCACCAGCGTCGCGCCCACCGGCACCTTCAGCCCGCCCGCGGCGTCGACGTCCGCCGTACGGATCAGGATGGGGGAGTCCAGGGTCTGCGCGCCGCCCGCGTCCCGCCCGATCAGCGCGAGGGCGCCCGCGTAGTAGCCGCGGCCGCCCGGCTCGTGGCGCTCGATCACCCGGCACGCGTTCTGCACCGGCGAGCCGGTGACCGTCGCGGCGAACATCGTCTCGCGCAGGACGTCCCGCACGTCCATCGAACTGCGGCCGCGCAACTCGTACTCGGTGTGCGCCAGGTGCGCCATCTCCTTCAGGCGCGGGCCGACGACCACCCCGCCGAGGTCGCCGACGGTGCACATCATCTTCAGCTCCTCGTCGACCACCATCGTTAGCTCCTCCACCTCCTTGGCGTCGCCGAGGAAGGCGAGCAGCCCCTCCGCGTCCGGCCCCTGCGCGGGGTAGCGGTAGGTGCCGCTGATGGGGTTCATGACGACCGTGCCGCCGGTCATCCGGACGTGCACCTCGGGGCTCGCGCCGACCAGGGTGCGCTCGGGCGTGCGCACCACGAACGTCCAGTAGGCGCCGCGCTCGCCGTCGAGCAGCCTGCGGAACAGCGCGAGCGCGTCCGCCGCCGCGAACCCCGGGATCTCGCCGCGGAAGGTGCGCCGGATGACGAAGTTCGCGCCCTCGCCGCGGCCGATCTCGTCCTCGATGACGCGCTCCACGATCCCGGCGTAGGTGTCGTCGTCGACGTCGAAGGCCCCGCCCTCGACGCGCACCGCGTGCGCGGGCAGGGCCGCCGTGAGCTCGGACAGCGGCAGCTCGTACGTCTCCAGGGGGCGGAGCACGACCAGCGGCGTCCCGTCGTCGCGCACGTCGAAGCCGCGCTCCCTGATCTGCCGGTACGGCACCAGCGCCAGCGCGTCCACCGCGGGCCGGGCCCCCTCGGGGGCGCCGGTGGGCAGCGCGATGTCGGTCAGCCGCTCGGCCGTCCCGACCGGGCCGAGCAGCACATCGACGCTGTCCGCGGCGCATCCCGGCGCTCTGCGCCGCAGCAGCGCGAACGGTGGGCACGCGGGGTCCAGCAGCCGTTCGACGAGCGCGGCGGCGGAGGGCGTGGTGCTGGGGTCGTGGTTCTCCACGGCGGTTCCTTCCGGTCTTCGGCGAGGGAAGGGACGGCCGCAGGAACACCGAAGGCCGCCCTTCGGGCGGCCTGAGCGTCTGCCTGTGCGTACGCGCTGCTAGTGGGCCGCCGGATCCGCGGTCCACCACCACTGCAGGTGCGTCTGCTGCGCGTACATGTTCCGCACCCTAACGCATGCGCTCACGACGCGGCGGTCGCGGCTCACGCTTTCGGGGCATCACAGGGGCCTACGTCCCCGGTACGCTCGGGGATGCGTCCAGAATCCCGTCCATGGGAGGAACCATGACCGCAGAGCCGCTGCCGGCCTGGGCGATTCCGCCGCGTGGCGGCTTCACCTCGGACGACCTGGACCGCATTCCCGACCTCCCGCCGCACACGGAGTTGATCGACGGGAGCCTGGTGTTCGTGAGCCCGCAGAACAGCTTCCACTCGCTGGCCATGTACCTGCTGGAGCAAGGCCTGCGGGCGACGGCCCCGGAGACCCTGCGGGTGCGCCGGGAGATGAGCGTCGTGCTGAACACGCGCAACCGGCCCGAGCCGGACCTCGTCCTGGTGCGCGCGGAGGCCGCGAGCGACGCGGCCGACGAGACCGGGTACCAGGCGGCGGACGCCGTGCTCGTCGTCGATGTCGTCTCGCCCGACTCCGAGGAGCGGGACCGCAAGCGCAAGCCGCAGTTGTACGCCGAGGCGGGCATCCCGCACTTCTGGCGCGTCGAGAAGGGCGAGGGCCGGCTCCCCGTCGTCTACGTCTTCGAACTGGAGCCGGCCACCGGCACCTACGTCGCCACCGGCATCCACCACGAACGCCTCAAGGTGTCCGTGCCGTTCGCCGTGGACATCGACCTCAGCGGGATCGATCGGCTGTAGCCGCCGCTTCCTGGAAGCGCCGCAGGAGTTCGC
Organism: Streptomyces sp. NPDC008238; assembly: GCF_042956445.1. Lineage (NCBI taxonomy): Bacteria > Bacillati > Actinomycetota > Actinomycetes > Kitasatosporales > Streptomycetaceae > Streptomyces > Streptomyces sp. NPDC008238. Next base: position 27,088 of record NZ_JBIBGK010000006.1, read on the forward strand.
GGCCGGGTGCGCTGCCGGCGTCGAAGCCCTGGATGCCGCGCAACTGCGCGGGCACGAGCGGGCCGAGCAGCAGCGCGCCGTCGCAGCTGAAGCAGAGGGCGACCTCGAAGAGGACCTCGTGGGCGCTGTGGGCGCGGACCGCGTAGCCCGGCACGAAGCACCGGGCACGCTCGCCCTCCGGCACTTCGCCGAGCAGGCCGAGGACGTGCCGCGCCTCGTCCTCGACCCAGACGTCGATCGTGTCCCCCGGCACGGTGCGCGGCCGGGGGAACAGATCGGCGGTGATGCGTACGGCCTCGACGAACTCGATCGGCGCGGCGGCGACGGGAAGCAGCATGGGCACAGCATGGCCGCTCCCCGGCCGGCTCACCTCACCGGACCAGCCGCCACAAGGAGGCCCACTGCTCGGCCGTGAGGTCCTTGGGGAGGGCGTACGGGGGCACGCCCTCGGCGCGGAGCCAGTCGCGCAGTGCCGTGCGGTCGAAGTGCCCGGTACGGGTGAGGACTTCGCGCAGGCCGCGGCCCGGGCCGGTGAACACCCGCTGGACGAAGGCCTGGTAGGCCCGCCGGTCGCCCGGGACGAGGGGTTCCGGCCGCCGGCCCATGGTGAGCAGGCCGCCGTCGACCGAGGGCGCCGGGCGGAAGGCGCGCGCCGGGACGCGGGAGTGGAGGGCGAAGTCGTACCAGGGCCACCAGGAGGCGGTGAGCATGGTGGCGCCGCCGACGCCCGCCCGGCGGCGGGCGACCTCCCACTGCACGAGCAGCACCGCGGACTCCCACCGGTCGGCGGCCAGGACGCGCCGCATGATGGTGGTCGTCAGGTGGAAGGGCAGGTTGCCGACGATGACGTGCGGCTCGGGCGGGAAGCGGTAGCGCAGGACGTCGGTGTTGACGACGTGCGCGCCGCGCGGGAGCCGTCGCTGCAGGCGCTGTGCGCGCCGGGGGTCGATCTCGACGGCCGTGAGGGGACGGCCGGTGCGGCTGAGGGGGAGGGTCAGCGCCCCGTCGCCGGGGCCGATCTCGACGATGGGCCCGCTGGTGGCGGCGACGAGGGCCTCGATGGAGGCGATGACGGTGCGGTCGGTGAGGAAGTTCTGGCCGAGCTCGTGTCGGCCACCCACCATGGACCGGTGGTGAGGCATGGGTGTGCACTCCGCGACATAAGAGGTTCCGACGATGGACCCGATGCCGCGGCGAAGAGCGCCGCGGCTATGCCCGGCGCAGCCTGATGCAGTAGGTGCAACCCATGTGCGGCACGCTATCCCGCCCCCCTGCGGCGCCGCACCTGGTTTTCCTGGGGGACCGCGTGGACGCTCGCGCATGGGGCGGAGCGTCCGGGCCATGTTCCGTCTCAGCCGGGCGCGGCTTCACTGGGCGCATGACTTCCCGAGACGCCGTCCTCGTCGCGGCCACCGTCGCCGTCGGCCTCATGGCCGGGCTGTTCTTCGCCTTCTCCGTCGCCGTCATGCCGGGTCTGGCCAGGTCGGCCGACCGTACGCTGGTCGACGCGATGCAGCGCATCAACGTCGCCATCCAGAACGGCTGGTTCCTGCTGGTGTTCGGCGGTTCGCTGCTGCTGTGCGCCGCCGCGGTGGCGCTCTGCCTGCGCGACGGCGAGCGCGGCCCGCTCCCGTGGGTGATCGCCGCGACCGTGCTCTACCTGGCGGTTCTCGTCGTCACCTTCGGCGTCAGCATCCCGCTGAACGACCGGCTGGACGCGGCGGGCGACCCCGCGCACCTCGCCGACGTCGCCGCCGTGCGCGAGCGGTTCGAGGCGGCCTGGGTCCGCTGGAACCTGGTGCGCACCCTGCTGTGCACGGGCGCGCTGGGCTGCCTGGGCCCGGCGCTCGTCCTCAGCGGCCGGGCCGCCGTGTGAGCGGCGCCTCGCACAGGGCACAGGTGAAGTCGCCGTCCTTGACGAGGTTGCGCTCGCCGCACCGGGGGCAGTGCCGGAAGACGACGGCCTGCGTGAACCACGCCGGACGGGCGAGGCCGGCGCGGTCGAGAGCGGCCGCCAGGGCCGGCCAGGAGGCGTCGGGGTCCGGGCAGTAGCCGGTCGACTGGTTGCTGACCTCGGTCACCTCCCAGCCGCCCTCCCGCCGTGCGGCGAACGCGATCTCCCCGGCGGCCAGCACGGGCCCGCCCCCGGCACACGCCACGTGCTCGCTGCGGCGCGGTGCCAGCAGGAGCGTGCCGCCGGGATCGACGACGTAGGTGAAGGGCTCCTCGCGTTCGGCCGGGCCGGCGCCCTCCAGCCACTCCCGGACGTCCTGCGGCGACCGCACCGCCCGGCCCGTCGCGTCCGGCCGGACCACGGCGGCGCGGATGTCGTCCGGTCCCACGTAGGCGAACGCCTCGGGCGGCGTCGGCATGGCGGCGGCCTCCTTCGGCACCGGGTGCGGAGTCGGGGCCGAGCGTACGCGTCCCCGACCGGGCGCCGTCTCACTGAGTGGACCCCACGGCGGGCGGACGAGCCGGACGCGCCGCCGCCGCGCGCCGGGAGGCGCCGGGGGCGCGGGTCCTGGCGGGGCACCGGAAGGGTGCGCCGTCCGCCCTCCGGAAGCCCGCTCGCGGCGGGCCCGGAGGGGGCTTCCAGGGGGTCACCCGGTCGTCTCATCCTCTGGTCCGGTGCGCAAAGGAAGGGACACGACCACGTAATGTGGGCTGCGTGACCGTGAACGCTGAAACCCACGCCGGGCGCCAGACCTGGCGCTCACTGCCCGCGGCGCAGCAGCCTGAGTACCCCGACCCCGAGGCTCTGCGCGAAGTGATCGCGGACCTCGAGTCGTATCCGCCGCTCGTCTTCGCAGGCGAGTGCGACCAGCTGCGCGACCGCCTGGGGGCCGTGGCCCGTGGTGAGGCGTTCCTGCTGCAGGGCGGGGACTGCGCCGAGGCCTTCGACCAGATCGGTGCCGACCAGATCCGCAGCAAGCTGAAGACGCTGCTGCAGATGGGCGCCGTCCTCACCTACGCCGCGTCCGTGCCGGTCGTGAAGGTGGGCCGGATCGCCGGCCAGTACAGCAAGCCGCGTTCGAAGCCGACCGAGACCCGGGGCGGGGTCACCCTCCCCACCTACCGCGGCGACTCGGTGAACGGCTTCGACTTCACCGAGACGGCCCGCGTGCCGAACCCGGAGCGGCTGAAGCGGATGTACCACGCGTCCGCCGCGACGCTGAACCTCGTACGGGCCTTCACCACCGGCGGCTACGCCGACCTGCGGCAGGTGCATGCCTGGAACCAGGACTTCGTGCGCTCCTCGCCGTCCGGGCAGCGCTACGAGGCCCTCGCCCGGGAGATCGACGGCGCGCTGAACTTCATGCACGCGTGCGGCGCGGACCCGGAGGAGTTCAAGACCGTCGAGTTCTACGCCTCCCACGAGGCGCTGCTGCTCGACTACGAGTCGGCGCTGACCCGCGTGGACTCGCGCACCGGCCGGCTCTACGACGTGTCCGGCCACATGGTCTGGATCGGTGAGCGCACCCGTCAGCTCGACCACGCGCACATCGAGTTCGCCTCGAAGATCCGCAACCCGCTCGGCGTCAAGCTCGGCCCGACGACCACGCCCGAGGAGGCGCTGGCGCTGATCGACCGGCTGGACCCGGACCGCGAGCCCGGCCGGCTGACCTTCATCACGCGCATGGGTGCGGGCAAGGTGCGCGAGCTGCTGCCGAACCTGGTGGAGAAGGTCACCGCCTCGGGCGCGCAGGTCGCCTGGGTCTGCGACCCGATGCACGGCAACACCTTCGAGGCGGCCTCGGGCCACAAGACCCGCCGCTTCGACGACGTGCTCGACGAGGTCAAGGGCTTCTTCGAGGTGCACCACGGCCTCGGCACCCACCCCGGCGGCATCCACGTGGAGCTCACCGGTGACGACGTCACCGAGTGCGTGGGCGGCGGCGACGAGATCTTCGTCGACGACCTGCACCAGCGCTACGAGACGGCCTGCGACCCCCGGCTCAACCGCAGCCAGTCCCTGGACCTGGCCTTCCTGGTGGCCGAGATGTACCGCGGCCAGTAGCCCGGCGACGGCGGGGCGGCCGCCCCGGCACGGAACCTGAGAGGGGCGCGGATCACATCGATCCGCGCCCCTCGTCGGTTTCCAGCCACTCGCCCGGCGGGTAAGGTTAGGTTAACCTCAGGCCGGGATTCGAGAGAGGGGTGAACCGCGTGTACGTCTGCTCATGCTTCGGCATCACCGAAGAGCAGGTCAAGCAGCATGCGGACGCAGGTCGCTGCACCCCTCGCCAGATCGCCTCCGCCTGCAAGGCGGGCACCGACTGCGGTTCCTGCGTGCGCCGGATACAGGCGCTTCTCGGCCGCGGCGAGGGCTGTACCACCCGTACGAAGCTCGACACGGCGACGTCCGGGACGCCCGCCGCGCCCCCCGCCGACCCCGCGCCCCCGGCCTCGCTGCCGGTCCCGCCCGCGCTGCCGGTGCCGGTCACGGCTCCGCTGCCCGCGGCCGCCAGCGCCGCCTGACGGACCCCTGCCCGGACGCGGGCCCTCGCTCGTCGCTCCCGCGCCCCTCAGCTGTCGGGCTGCTCGATGAGCTGCGCGATGTACAGCGGCTCCCCGAGCTTCTCGATGAGCTCGAGCTGGGTGTCGAGGTAGTCGATGTGGTGCTCCTCGTCGGCGAGGATGTCCTCGAAGATGTTGGCCGAGGTGATGTCGCCCTTCGCCCGCATGACCTCGATGCCGCGCCGGAGGCGGTCGATCGCCTCGACCTCGACCTGGCGGTCGGCCTGGAACATCTCGGTGAGGGTCTGCCCCACCCGGACGTGGAAGAGCCGCTGGTAGTTCGGCAGTCCCTCGAGGAAGAGGATGCGGTCGGTCAGCACCTCGGCGTGCTTCATCTCGTCGAAGGACTCGTGCCGCGTGTACTTGGCGAGCTTCGTCCAGCCGAGGTTCTCCTGCATCTTGGCGTGCAGGAAGTACTGGTTGATCGCCGTCAGCTCGCCCGTCAGCTGCTCGTTCAGGAACTCGATGACCTCGGGGTCGCCCTGCATGGCAAGCCCGTCCTTTCCGGAGGAATCCACACGATGGGCGCATTTTCGCACCGAGGGTGGAAGCGATCCAGTAAGTTCACACTTACTCCACTGACCCGGCTTGTCATACTTTGCCCGGGTGCTGGTCGGTAGCACTACATCCGGTCTGTCACCATGGACGCATGGGTCAGTCCGAACGCCGCGAAGGGGAGCTCCCTCCCGGGCAGCGGCTCCAGCGGGGCTGGCCGGTCACCCACTACGGTCCGGTGCCCAGGTTCAAGCCCGACCGGTGGGAGTTCCAGGTCTTCGGCGCCACCGCGGACGGCGGCAAGCGCGCCTGGGGCCACGAGGAGTTCGCCGCGCTGCCGTACTCGACGGTTGTCGGCGACTTCCACTGCGTGACCAAGTTCAGCATGCTCGGGGTCGAGTGGGGCGGCGTCTCCGCCGTCGAGATCCTACGGCTCGCGCCGCCCGCACCGGACGTCACGCACGTCATGGTGTGGGCCGAGTACGGCTTCAGCTCCAACCTGCGGCTGGCGGACTTCGCCGACCCCAAGACGATGTTCGCGACCCACCGCGGCGGTGAGCCGCTGACCGCGGAGCACGGCTTTCCGGTCCGGCTGGTCGTGCCCCACCTCTACGCCTGGAAGGGACCCAAGTGGGTCCGCGGCGTGGAGTACATGACGTCGGACCGCCGCGGGTTCTGGGAGGAGCGCGGCTACCACAATCTCGGCGACCCCTGGAGCGAGCAGCGCTACTCGTACCAGGAGGAGCCCGGCGACGGGCCGGAGTTGTAGCCGCCGGGCCCCTGCCGCCGGATCAGTGGTACCCGTGGACGACCGCGTGGCCCTTGCCGCGGCCGATCATCCACTTGTTGACGGGGGTGGTCACCAGGAAGGCGACCACGAAGGCCAGCGCGAGGCTGAGCCAGAACAGCGCGTCCGACAGCGTGGCGTCCATCGCGCCCGGGAACAGCAGGATCGTGCCGTTGTCCGCGATCTCCATGAAGACGATCGAGACGGTGTCGGCGGCGAGCGCCACCCGTACCGCGCCGCGCAGGTCCAGGCCGGCGCGCAGCACGCCGCGCATGGTGAGCGCGTAGCCGAAGGCGAAGGCCAGCACGATCGCCAGGACCATCGTCGGGACGTTGTGCCAGCCGAGGGCCGTGCCGATCGCCATGCCGAGGACCTCGCCGATCGCACAGCCGGTGAGGCAGTGCAGTGTGGCCTGGACGGCGGTGCCCCAGGAGGCCGGGCCGGCGGGGTGTCCGCCGGTGTGGTGGGCGGCGCCGGTTTGTTCGTGGTGTTCGTGGTGTTCGTGGTGTTCGTGGTGCGAGTGCTCGACGTGCTGCATCCTGCGTCCCCCAGGGGTGAGTGCGGTGTCGTCGTGCGGTGCCTCGCCTTCCAACGATATACCCCCCCGGGGTATTCCCGGGCGTGCGTGCTCAGGCCGGGCGCAGCGACTTCAGCACGGCCACGTCCGTGGCCATCCCGGTGCCCCTGGGGCCGCCGTTCGGCGTCTCCACGATCAGTGGCACGCCCTCCGTGGCGGGGTGCCGGAACAGTTCCCCGAAGGCCGCCGCACCGATGTGACCCGCGCCGATGTTCTCGTGGCGGTCCTTGTGGGCGCCGGTGACGTCCTTGGAGTCGTTGGCGTGGATCAGCCGCAGCCGCCCCTCGCCGACCGTCGCCACCAGTTCGTCCAGCGTGGCCTTGACCCCGCCGGCGGCCGCGAGGTCGTGCCCGGCCGCGAACACGTGGCAGGTGTCCAGGCAGACGCCCAGCTTCGGGTGGTGGTCCAGCGCGTCGAAGTACGGCCCGAGGTCCTCCACCAGCGAGCAGAGCGAGGAGCCCTGCCCCGCGGTCGGCTCCAGCAGCAGCCACGGGTCGTCCTCGTGCGTCAGCTCCTCCAGCAGGGGCAGCATCCGTTCCCGTACCTGCGCCAGCGCCACGGCGCGGGAGCGTCCACCGGTCGCCGACCCGGTGTGGACGACCGTGCCCAGCGCGCCGATCTCCCGCCCGCGGCGCAGCGAGTGGCGCAGGGAGTCGACCGAGTGGTCGACCGTCGCCCCGGTGTGGGAGCCGAAGTTGATCAGGTACGGCGCGTGGACGTAGGCGGGGACGCCCTGCGCCGCGCAGCGCTCGCGGAACTCCTCGTCCTGCCGCGGGCTGCCGGGCGGGGTCGCCCACCCGCGGGGGTTGGCGACGAAGACCTGCACGGTCTCGGCGCCCATCCGTGCGGCCTCCGCCAGCCCGGTGCGGGCCAGGCCGCCGGCCACCGCCACATGACCGCCGACGGGGTTGCGGCGCGCGGCGGCGCCCTCGGACGTGGCTATCGCACCCACAGTGTGATCGTGCTGCCCTTCGGAGCGTCGGTGCCGCCGGCCGGCGACTGGTTGTTGACCTGACCGGTGAAGAAGAACTGGATCACGCGGACGTCGAAGCCCGCGGCCTCCAGTTTCTCCTTCGCCTCGTCGACGGCCAAGCCTTCCACGTCCGGCACCTCGACCATCTCCTGGCCCTTGGAGACCGTGAGGGTGACCGTGTCCCCGGCCGCCAGGCGGGTGTTCGCGCCGGGCGACTGCCCGGCGACGGCGCCCTCGTCCGCCTGGTCGGAGAAGACCTGCCGCGGGTCCACCTTCACCCGCAGCCCGGCGTCCTCCAGCTGCCGGCGGGCGTCCTCCAGCGGCTGTCCGACCAGGTCGGGGGCGTCGACCGGCGCGCCCTTGCTCACCACCAGCGACACGGCCGAGTCCGGCCGCCGGCTGGCGCCCGAGCCGGGGTCGGTCGAGATCACCCGGCCCTGCGGCACCTCGTCGCTGAACTCCCGGGACACGGTCCCCGGGCTCAGGCCCGCCGCCTTCAGCCGCCGCTTGGCCTCGGCCAGTTCCTCGCCGACGACGCCGGGGACCTTCACCCGCTCCGGACCCTTGGACACGGTGATCGTCACCGTGCCGTTGTCACGGATGCGCTCGCCGGTGCCCGGGTCGGTGGCCGCCACCTTGCCCTTGGTCATCGTCGGGTCGAACGCCTCGACGACCTCGACCCGCAGCCCGGCGTCGCGCAGCTGGCGCTCCGCCTGGGCCTGCGGCAGCCCGAGGACGGCCGGGGTCCTCGTGAACTGGCCGTCGTTGATGTACCAGACGCCCGCCCCGACCCCCAGGATCAGCAGCAGGGTCGCCACGACCGCGACCACCCCGGGACGCCTACGGGACCGTACGGCCGTCCGGGGCTGCTGCCGGGTCGGCTCGGGGGACAGCTCCAGGCGCGCGGTGCGGTGCACCATCGCCGTCGGCTCCTCGGAACCCGCGGGCACGGCGCCGGGCACCGGCGCGGGGGTGCGTGCGGCGGGCGGCACCAGGTCCAGCTGCTCGGGTGTCATGGCGTGGCGTACCGCGTGCAGCCGCCGCAGCAGCTCCGCGGCGTCGGCCGGGCGGCGGGCGGCGACCCGCGCGGTCGCCTCGGCCACCAGCGCGTCCAGCTGCGGGGGCAGCCCCGGGGACAGGGCCGACGGGGCGGGCACGTCCTCGTTGACGAGCTGGTAGATGACCTGCACCGGTGTCTCGCCGCGGTGCGGCTTGCCGCCGGTGAGCATCTCGTAGAGCAGCACCCCGCAGGCGTACACATCGGTGCGCTCGTCGGTCGTGAAGCTCTCGACCTGCTCCGGCGCCATGTACGAGACCGTGCCCAGGACACCGCTGGTGGAGGTGTTGGTGTGCGTGCCCGCGATCCTGACCAGGCCGAAGTCCGCCACCTTGACGCGTCCGTCGTCCCCGATGAGGACGTTCTCCGGCTTCATGTCCCGGTGCACCAGCCCCGCCCGGTGCGCCGCGCCGAGCGCGGCCAGCACGGGCTCCAGGATGTCGAGGGCGGCCCGCGGCGGCAGCGCGCCGCGGTCGCGCAGCACGTCGCGCAGGGTGCAGCCGGCGATGTACTCCATCGCCAGGTAGACGTAGGTGTCGTCGGCACCCTGGTCGTAGACCTGCACCACGTTGGGGTGGTCGAGGCGGGCGACGGTCTTGGCCTCGCGGATGAAGCGCTCCACGAAGCCGGGCTCGGCGGAGAGAGCGGGGTGCATGACCTTCAGGGCCAGCAGCCGGTCCAGGCGCGTGTCCAGCGCCCGGTACACCGTCGCCATGCCGCCGACCGCGATCCGGGACTCCACCCGGTAGCGGCCGTCGAGCGTCTGCCCGATCAGCGGGTCATGAAGCGTCCTGTCCACGAAGGTGGAGTTTACGGTGCCGACATGACCCTTCTGGGCTAACGCGCCCAGGTTGTACCCCACCCGTGCGGTACCGCAACCGCCCCGTGACCCGGGTCGGCGCCGGGACCGAAGCCGGCCTCGGCCCCGGTTCCGCGGGGCCCGGCGCGGGTTCCGCGCAGGTCGCGGCCGTGTGCGGGGCCGCCGGTCAGGAGGCGCCGAAGGCGGGACGTTCCGGGTCGAACGTGGCGAGTCCCACACCCGGGGAGGACGCGGTCGCGTGGTGACGGCGGGGGATGCGCCCCGCCCGGTACGCCAGGCGTCCGGCCTCGACGGCGTGCCGCATGGCCTCCGCCATGAGCACCGGTTCCCTCGCCCGGGTGACGGCGGAGGCCAGCATGACGGCCGCGCACCCCAGCTCCATCGCCAGGGCCGCGTCCGAGGCCGTCCCGGCCCCCGCGTCCAGGACGACCGGCACGGTCGCCCGTTCGACGATCAGCTCGAAGTTGTGCGGGTTGCGGATGCCGAGACCCGACCCGATGGGCGAGCCCAGCGGCATGATCGCCGCGCAGCCCACGTCCTCCAGCTTCCGGGCGAGCACCGGGTCGTCGTTGGTGTAGGGCAGCACGGTGAAGCCGTCGTCCACGAGGGTCTCCGCAGCGTCCAGCAGCTCCACCGGGTCCGGCAGCAGGGTGCGCTCGTCGGCGATCACCTCCAGCTTCACCCAGTCCGTGCCCAGCGCCTCCCGTGCCAGGCGGGCGGTGAGCACCGCCTCGCCCGCCGTGTAGCACCCGGCGGTGTTCGGCAGCACGCGGATGCCGTGCCGGGCGAGCACGGACAGCACCGAGCCCTTGACCGTGGGGTCGAGCCGCCGCATGGCGACGGTGGTCAGCTCGGTGCCGGAGGCGAGCAGCGCCTGCTCCATGACCTCCAGGCTGGGCGCACCGCCCGTGCCCATGATCAGCCGGGAGTCGAAGGTGGTGCCGCCGATGGTCAGCGGGTCGTCGGCCATGGGTTCAGCCTCCCTGGACTGCGGTGAGGACCTCGACGCGGTCACCGTCGCGGAGCGGGGTCGCCGGCCACTGCGCGCGGGGGACGACGGTCTCGTTGAGCGCGGCCGCCACCCCGGACGGGGCCGCGGTCAGGGTCGCGACGAGGCCGCCGAGGGTGACGCCCTCGGCGACCTCGCGCGCCTCGCCGTTGACGGAGACGGACAGAAGGACGGGCGCGGTCATGCGTGCTGCTCCTGGAGGGCGAAACGGTCGGGGGAGAAGGGCCGGGCCTGCGCGGGGACCTCCGAGCCGGTGAGGACCTCGGCCATCACGTCGCCGGTCAGCGGGGTCAGCAGCACGCCGTTGCGGTGGTGGCCGGTGGCGAGCACCAGCCCGTCCAGCGCGCCGCGGCCGAGCAGCGGGGCGTTGTCGGGTGTGCCGGGGCGCAGCCCCGCCTGCGTCCCGGTCAGCGGGAGTTCGGTGATGCCGGGCAGCAACTCGTGCGCGTCGCGGAGCAGTTCGTACACCCCGCCGGCGGTGACCGTGGTGTCCCAGCCCATCTCCTCGCTGGTGGCGCCGACGACCAGCTCGCCGTTCTCGCGCGGCACCAGGTAGACGTGGCCGCCGCGCACCACGGCCCGTACCGTCCGCGACAGGAACGGCGCGTACGCCGGCGGCACGCGCAGCCGCAGGACCTGCCCCTTCACCGGCCGTACGGGCGGCAGCACCCGCGCGGGCAGCCCCTCGACGCGCCCGCTGAGGCTCCCGGCGGCCAGCACCACCTGCCCCGCGGCGACCCGCGTGCCGTCCTCCAGGACGACCCCGTGCGCGCGGTCGCTGGTGACCTCCACCCGCGCCACCCGCGACCGGTGGAACGCCACCCCGGACAGCTCGCAGGCGCGCACCAGCGCCGCGGCCAGCCGCCGCGGGTCGACCTGGTGGTCGCCGTCGACCCGCAGACCGCCGTGCACGGCGGGGGCGAGCATCGGCTCCAGGCGGCGGCACTCACGGCCGCCCAGCCACTCCGAGGTGAGGCCCAAGGACTGCTGGAAGGCGTGGAGTTCGCGCAGTTGCGCGCGGTCGTCGGCGTCGAGGGCGACGGCGAGGGTGCCGCACGTGCGGTACCCGAGGTCGAGCCCCGTGGTCTCCTCCAGCTCGGCCACGAAGGACGGATAGCGGCGCGCCGCGGCGAGGTTGAGCTCCAGCAGCGCCTGCTCCCCGTACTGCACCTCGGTGACCGGGGCCAGCATCCCCGCGGCCACCTGGGCGGCCCCGCCGCCCGGTTCGGGGTCCGCGACCGCCGTGCGCAGGCCGCGCTGACGGGCCCGCCACGCGGTGACCAGTCCGATGATCCCGCCGCCGACCACGACGACGTCATGACGGTGCATGATGTCCCGCTCCTCCCTTCGCCGGCATGACCCGGATCAGGTTCTTACGGTCGGCGGCCGCTCCAGCCGCCCTCTCAGCCCGGTGCGCCGGGCTCCCGCGAGTTCTCCCGGCCCACCTTAGTACGCGCCGTCGGCGGCGAGTAGGGCACCGGTACCGGCGGGCGGCGCCCTCGCGGCGTTACGGTGATCGCGTGACCAGCAGCAGCGAGCAGCGCGCCGTCGTCGTCGGGGCCGGGATGGCCGGAGTACAGACCGCCGTGTCCCTGCGCGAACAGGGGTGGGGCGGGACCATCACGCTGATCGGCGCGGAGCCGCACGCCCCCTACGACCGGCCGCCGCTGTCCAAGGGCGTGCTCTTCGGCGCCGAGGAGGGCCCGGCCCTGGACGTCGACTTCGCCGGCATCGGCGTCGAACTGCTGCTCGGGCGGCAGGCGAGCGGCCTGCGCCCCGACGAGCGGCAGGTCCTCACCGACGCGGGCCCGGTCGCGTACGACAAGCTCGTCCTCGCCAGCGGCGCCGAACCCGTCATGCTCCCCGGCAGCGAGAGCACGCCGGGCGTGTACATGCTGCGCACCCTGGACGACGCCACCGCGCTGCGCCCGGTGCTGGAAAACCGGCACCGGGTCGTGGTGGTCGGCGCGGGCTGGATCGGCGCCGAGTTCGCCACCGCGGCACGCCACGCCGGGTGCGAGGTGACCGTCGTCGAGGCCGCCGACCGGCCGCTCGCCGGGGTGCTGCCCGCCGACATCGCCGAGCGGATGCGCGGCTGGTACGCGGAGGAGGGCGTCGAGCTGCGCACCGGCGCGGTCGTCTCTGCCGTCGAGCCCGGAAGCGTACGGCTCGCCGACGGCAGCGTGCTCGCCGCCGAGGCCGTCGTCGTCGGGATCGGCGCCCGGCCCGCGACCGGCTGGCTGGCCGGCTCCGGCGTCGACCTGGGGCCGGACCGCTCGGTCCTCGCCGACGACCGGCTGCGCACCTCGGTGCCGGACGTGTACGCCGTCGGTGACTGCGCCTCCTTCCCGTCGGCGCGGTACGGGGAGCGGCTGCTGATCCACCACTGGGACAACGCGGTGCAGGGGCCCCGCACGGCCGCCGCGAACATCCTGGGCGGTGACGAGCCCTACGACCCCGTCCCCTACTTCTGGTCGGAGCAGTTCGGGCGCTTCGTGCAGTACTCCGGGCACCACGTCGACTCCGACCCCGTGCTGCTGCGCGGCGACCCGGACGGCCCCGCCTGGTCGGTGCTGTGGCTGCGCGAGGGGCAGCTGGTCGCGCTGTTCGCCGTCGGGCGGCCCCGCGACCTGGCGCAGGCCCGCAAGCTCATCGCCCGCGGCGCGCACCTCGACGAGGCCCTGGCGGCCGACCCGGCGGTCCAGCTCCGGGCCGCGGTGGTCTGACCCCGGGGGGCCGCCGGCTGCGGCCGCCGGCGTCGGCGGGGCGTAGCGGACCCGTCAGGACGGAGCAACGAGTGGCGTGAGCGGTTCCATGGTGTCGGTCCGGGATGGCACGCTTGTCCTGTGACCGAGATCGACGCAAAGATTGACTCCCTCGTCCCCTCCTGGCTGTACGTCCCCGACGTCGCCGAACGCCTCGGCGTCGAGGTGACCCGGGTCCGCCAGTTCATCAAGGAAGGCCAGCTCATCGCCGTGCGCCGCGGGGACAACCGGGTGCTGATGATCCCCGCCGACTTCATCGGCGACGAGAAGATCGTCAAGGGCCTCGCGGGCACCCTCACCGTCCTCAAGGACGACGGGTTCAGCGACGCGGAGGCCCTGGAGTGGCTGTTCACCCCGGACGAGAGCCTGCCCGGCACCCCCGTCCAGGCGCTGCGCGAGAACCGCGGCACCGAGGTGAAGCGCCGCGCCCAGGCGCTCGCCGTCTGACCGCACGACCCGCCACCGCCACACCCACCGCCACCGCGCAGCCATCCGAGGGGGACCCGTCCGCATGAGCACGCGTACGAGCAGGAGCACGAGCACCGGCACGGGCGCCGGCATCAGGGCGCAGCTCGCCGACGCCCGGGTCTACCTCTGCACCGACGCGCGCAAGCGCCACGGAGGCCTGGCGGAGTTCGCGGAGTTCGCGGACGCCGTGCTGGCCTCCGGCGTGGACGTCATCCAGCTGCGCGACAAGGGCCTGGAGGCCCGCGAGGAGCTGGAGTACCTCGCGGCCCTCTCGGAGGAGTGCGGACGGCACGGCAGGCTGCTCGCGGTGAACGACCGGGCCGACGTGGCGCACGCCGCCGGGGCGGACGTCCTGCACCTGGGCCAGGGCGACCTGCCCGTGCCGGCCGCCCGCGCGATCCTCGGAGACGAGGTGGTCGTGGGGCGGTCCTGCCACTCCGAGGCCGAGGCGGCCGCGGCCGCCGTGGAGCCCGGTGCGGACTACTTCTGCACCGGGCCGGTGTGGCCCACTCCGACCAAGCCCGGCCGGCCCGCCCCCGGCCTCGGCCTGGTCCGCTACGCGGCGGGCCTGGGCACGGACCGGCCGTGGTTCGCGATCGGCGGGATCGACCTGTCCAACGTGGAGCAGGTGCTCGACGCCGGGGCCCGCCGGATCGTGGTGGTACGGGCCGTGACCGAGGCGGCCGACCCGGGCGCCGCGGCGGCCGAGCTGGCCAAGCGGGTGCGCTCGTACCAGGACTGACCTGCGGCTCAGGCCGTTCGGCCGGGACCGGGGGCCACCGGGCCGTCTCGTGCCGCGAGCGCCGGCAGTCCAAGGGGTGAACATTCGGGCGTCGCCTGTTGGGACGGTCCTGCCCGCGCCGTTAGCCTGAGGCGCATGGCCCTCGGAACCGCCTCCACCAGGACCGATCACGCGGTCACCATTCGTGAGCTGCTGGCCTCCGGCGAGCGCTCGTACTCCTTCGAGTTCATGGCGCCGAGGACCGAGAAGGGCGAGCGGACCCTGTGGAACGCCATCCGCCGCATCGAGGCGGTGGGGCCGACGTTCGTCTCCGTCACCTACGGGGCGGGCGGTCAGTCCCGCGAGGGCACGGTCCGGGCGACCGAGCGCATCGCGTCCGACACCACCCTGACGCCGGTGGCCCACCTGACCGCGGTCAACCACTCCATCGCCGAGCTGCGCAACGTCATCGGCCAGTACGCGGACGCGGGCATCCGCAACATGCTCGCGCTGCGCGGCGACCCGCCCGGCGACCCCATGGGGGAGTGGCTCCGGCACCCGGAGGGCGTCGACCACGCCTACGAACTGGTGCGGCTCATCAAGGAGTCGGGCGACTTCTGCGTGGGCGTCGCCGCCTTCACGGAGATGCACCCGCGCTCGACCGACTGGGAAAGTGATACGCGTCACTTCGTCGAGAAGTGCCGGGCGGGCGCCGACTACGCCATCACCCAGATGTTCTTCAACGCCGAGGACTACCTGCGCCTGCGTGACCGGGTCGGGAAGGCGGGCTGCGAGACCCCGATCATCCCCGAGATCATGCCGGTCACGAACGTGCGGCAGATCGAGCGCTTCGCCCAGCTCGGCAACGCGCCTTTCCCGCAGGAGCTCGCGGACCGTATCCTCGCGGTCAAGGACGATCCGGCCGCGGTGCGGGCGATCGGGGTCGAGTACGCGACGGAGATGTGCCGGCGGCTGATGGCCGAGGACATCCCGGGGCTGCACTTCATTACCCTTAATCACTCCACGGCGTCGTTGGAAATCTACGAGAATCTGGGACTGCACCAGAGGTCGTGAGGGCGGACCAGCCGCCCCTGTGGGCCGACGACGGTGAACGGTGAGGAAGTGCGCTCATGGCCTACACAGTGCTCTACATCGCCTTCGGGGTGGTCGCGCTGTGGCTGCTCGGTGAAGTACTCCTGCAGTACAAGGCGCGGCTGAGGTGGCGGCTGCTGGCCTTCACGGGGTTCCTCGGGGTCGTCCTGGGCGTCTACCTGCCCTCGGTCCTCGTCATCGTGGTGGGCGCGCTCGCCTTCGGGGCCGGCCAGACCTTCGTCACGCTCTCCTACCGCCGCGGCTTCGTGGAGGGATGGGCGCTGCGGTCGCCCAAGGAGGGCGCCGACGGCGAGGACGACGAGGAGGCACCGCCGCTGCCGCGCCGTGCCGGCGGCCGCCGCGGCCGGGGCGCGCAGCGCGACGAGGCACCGGCCGAAGGCCTGTCGTCGCCGTACGAGGAGCCCGTTCCCGAAGAGGCCCCCGCGGCCGCGGGCGTGGGGCAGTCCTACGACAGCTACGCCGCCGCCGGCCCGGCCGCCGCGGCGCCCCCCGGGATGGACTCCACGCAGGTCTACCAGCCGATGCCCCTGCACGAGGACAGCGGCGAGTACCCGATGTACGACGGGCAGCCGAACTACGCCCAGGACCCCTACGCCGGTGCCGGCGCCGGTGCGGGCACCGGTTACCAGAACTACGAGGCCACCACCGGCTACGGCGACTGGAACGGCGGCCAGCAGCAACAGCAGCAGCCCGCCGCCGCCTCGTACGACGCGTACGGACAGCAGCAGCAGACCGGTGGCTGGGAGCAGCAGCAGGCGGGCTACGGCACGTACGCGGGCGGCTACCAGGACCCGTACCAGGGTCAGGCGCAGGGCCAGGGCGCCCCGCAGCAGCAGTACGGCTACGACACCCCGGCCGGCGGCGTCTGGGTGCCGCAGCAGGGCGGGGAGCAGCAGCCGTACGTCCCGCAGCAGCAGAACGGCTACGACCAGCAGGGCCAGCAGCAGGGGCAGCAGCAGGGCCAGTACGACCAGTACGACCCCTACCGCTACAACTAGCGCCCGGCGCGGGCCCGTTGCCGAAGACCTCCGCGTCCGCGGCGGCGGGCCGCGCAGCGCCGTGGAGGGTGCCAGGAAGGCGTCACGGCGCTGGAGCACCGTCTCGTGCGCGAACCGGCCGCGCGTCCAACGCCGCCGTGGCGTCCGGGACCGGCGTCGCGCAGGGCGTCCGCCAGGCGGACGGCACCCTCGGCGAGCGGCAAGGCGGCGAAGGCCGCGGAACTCCCCATCGGGCACGGGCCCGGCCGCGCACCTTGGCCCGGGTGCGCTCGGTCCGCGTCAGCCGTCCGCGGATCCGGACGCACCGCTCAGCGGCTGCCGCCCGGACCGCCCGCTATGAGGTCGGCGGCGATGGCACCGGACATCCCGGTGTGGGCGAGGCCGCCACCGGGGTGGGACCAGCCGCCCACCAGGTACAGACCGGGGACGGGCAGCCGGTTGCCGGGGTGCAGGTGCGCCCCTTCCGCGCCGGCGAGGGCGGGGCGGGGGAGTCGGCCGCCCGGGGTGCCGGTCTCCTCCTCGGTGTCGGCGGGGGTGTGCACGGCGCGCCACAGCAGGCGTTCGGCCAGGTCGGGCAGGGCCGCCGCGGCGGCCCTCTGCACGGCGTCCGCGACGCGCTCGGCCAGGCCCGGCGCCCGCCAGTCCACCCCCGACGGTCCGTGGGGCGGCACCGTGACGCCGAGCGTGACCGACTCCGAGGTGTCGTCGGGCCGCAGGGTGTCGTCGTCGGGGCGCAGCACCGTGACCGTCGGGCGGTCGTACAGCTCGCCGCGCGCCAGGGCGGCCGCCTCGGCCTCCGGGTCCGGGGTGTGGACGACCGTGCGGTGCGCCGTGTCCGAGGGCCGGGCGCCGCGCAGCGCCAGGCAGACCGTCAGGCGCCCGGGGCCCACGCAGCGGGGACCGGGTCCGGCGCCCTCCCACACCCGGTCCGCGGGCCGGACGTCCCCGGCGCCGTGCGAGAGCAGCGGGGGCAGCAGCCACGGGGCGACACCGGCGACCACGGTGTCGGCCTCCACCCTTGTGCCGTCGGCGAGTTCGAGGCCGGCCGCGCGGCCGTCCTTCTCCACGATCCCCGACACCCCCGTGCCGAAGTGGAACTCCACCCTCCGTGCAACGCACCGCGCGTGCACGGCGTCGGCCAGTGCCCGCATGCCACCGCGTACGTACCAACTGCCGAAGGTCTGCTCCATGTACGGCAGGACGGCGGCGCTGGCGGGCGCGGTGCGCGGGTCGAAGCCGTACGCCAGGGCGTAGGAGCCGAGCAGTGCGGCGAGCCGCGGATCGTCCAGTTCGCGCCGGGCGACGTCGGCCAGGGTCGGCGCGCCGCGCCGGAACAGCCCCCGGCGCACGGCGGGCGCCGGATACGGATCGCGGCCGAGCGCGGACGGGTCGGCGGCGAGCGCGTCCTCCAGCAGGGGGCGGCGCGTGGCGTCCCAGACCTCCCGGGCCCGCACCAGCAGTTCGCTCCAGCGCTCGCCCGCGCCGTTGCCGAGCGCCGCGTCCAGGGCGGCGAGGACCCCGCCGCGGGACGCGTTGGGCAGCGACAGCGCCGTGCCGTCGGCGAAGACGTGGCGGCTCGCCGGGTCGACCTGGGCGAGGGTGACGCTCTCCTCCAGGCTCTCCCTGCCGGTCTTGAGGAACAGGTCGCGGTAGACCGCCGGCAGGTGCAGCAGGCCGGGGCCGGTGTCGAAACCGAAGCCCGCGTGCTCCAGCCGCCGCACCGCGCCTCCGTGCGTGGCGGCGCGCTCGTACACCGCCACCCGGTGCCCGCCGGTCGCGAGCCGGGCGGCGGCAGCCATGGCGCCCATCCCCGCGCCGATCACCGCAATCCGTGCCATGGAGGGGACTCTAACCCCAGCCACCGACAACGCCGCGACCGGCCTTGCGGCGCTACCTGCGGGCCTTCCAGCGCTGCCAGGCACGGCGGATCCGGGACAGTATGAAGAACACCAGGACGATGCCCAGCACCAGCAGCACCGCCGCGACGCAGGCCGCGGCCACCGGATGGAAGAGCGCGAGGACGATGATCGAGGCGACGCCGACGTCCTCCGCCAGGCTGATCACGATGTTGCTCGCGGGTTCCGGCGAGGTGTTGACGCCCAACCGCAGCCCGGCCTTCACCAGATGGCTCACCAGCGCCGTCGTCCCGCCGACCGCGCCCGCCGCCAGTTGCGGCAGCGAGCCGTCCTGACCGGCCAGCAGGGCCGCCACCACGGCTCCGGCGACCGGCCGGATCGCCGTGTGCACGGCGTCCCACGTGGTGTCCACGTACGGGATCTTGTCCGCGACCGCCTCACAGAGGAACAGGATCCCCGCGGCGACCAGCACGTCGGTGCGCTCCAGCGCCGGCGGCACCTCGTCGCTGATGCCGGTGACGCCCATCAGGCCCAGCAGGAAGACCACGGCGTAGGCGTTGATCCCGCTCGCCCAGCCGCTGGTGAACACGAGCGGAAGTACCGACATGGGCCGTGATGCTACCGAACCCCCGGCCGGCGCCCGCCGCCTCTGAGCGGTACGACCCGGTGGTGAGTACCCGTACTCAGATCCGCACTTGAGTATCCGCACGGATGAGCGCGGCCCGGCCCGGACGCCAAGGTGGAGGTGACGGAAGGGCACGGCACCGGAACCGCCGACACGGGGCGGCGGAACGGCGCCATGCCCGGCCGTACGGGGGTGCACGGGGGTGCACGGGGAGCGCCGTCCCGGAACGGCCCGACGGGGGATCGGGCCGCGCCGGGGCGGCGCCGTCGTAAGGGGTCAGGCGCGGGCGTGCCCCGCGACCCGTCCCTGCAGCAGCCGTGACAGGGCCGCGTGCACGTCGTCGATCGACCGCTCGGGCTGGAAGGACAGCCAGTCCAGCGCCGCGACGAGCACCATCCCGAAGAGCGCGGCCGCCGTGAGCGGCACGTCGATCTCCTCGGAGAGCTCGCCCGCCGCCACCGCGTCGCGCAGCGTCTGCTCCACGACCGCGACCGCCTCCTTGCGCAGCACCATGAGCGTGTCCTGCCAGGCGCGGTTGGTCCGCCACAGCTCGGCCACGTACAGCTGCGTGAAGGACGGGTACTCGGCGATGAAGGCGAGCCCCGCCCGGATCATCGCGTCGATGGCGTCCACGTGGCTGCCGCCGCGCGCGGTGACGCCGGCGCCCGCGTCCCGCAGGGAGGCCGTCAGCAGGCCGACCCCGTGCCGCAGCAGCTCCTCGAAGAGCTCGTTCTTGCTGGCGAAGTTGTAGTAGACGGTGCCCTTGGCCACGCCGGCGCGCTCGGCGATCTCGTCGACCGTGGTGGCGGAGAAACCCTGCTCGGCGATGAGCGTGACCGCGGCCTGGAAGAGCCTCTGCCGCGTGGCCTGCCGTCGTGCACTGTTCATGACGACGATTCTCTACGGTCCGGCAGGCGCTTTCGGCGCGGCCTCACAGGGACAGCTCCGGATGCAGCCGGTCCACCGTCCACACCTGCTTGCGGCGGGCCGACACCGCGGTGAGCGCCAGCGCGCCCGCGGTGAAGGCGAGCAGCACCAGGACCGCCCGCCAGACCGGCCCGAGCCCGCCGCCCGTGATGAGGTGGCGCAGCCCCTCGACGACGTAGGTCATCGGCAGGAAGGGGTGGATCGCGTTGAAGAAGTCCGGGCTGGTCTGCACCGGGTAGGTGCCGCCCGCCGAGGTCAGCTGCAGCATGAGCAGCGCCAGCACCAGGACGCGTCCGGCCGGCCCGAAGCGGGCGTTGAGCCACTGCACGATCGCGGCGAAGCAGGCGGTCACCAGTACGAGGAAGCCGATCGTCCCGGCGGCCCGCACCATCTGCAGGCCGATCGCCCAGTGCAGCACCGCCATCAGGGCCAGGGTCTGCAGCACGCCTATGGCCAGCACCGGCAGCCAGCCGGCCACCGCGATCCGCCAGGCCGCGGCGCCGGCGGCCATGGCGCGCCTGCTGAGCGGCTGCAGCAGCATGTAGGCCACCATCGCGCCGACCCACAGGGACAGCGGGATGAAGTAGGGGGCGAAGCCCGTCCCGTAGTTGGGCGCCTTGTGCAGCGACCGCGCGGCGAGCCGCACCGGGTCGGCCATCACCCCGGTGCGGCCGGCGCGCTCCGGGCCGTCGTAGTCGGGGATCCGGGACGCTCCGTCGTGCAGGCCGTCGGCGAGTTGCCCGCTGCCGTCGGTGAGCCGGGTCAGGCCCGTCGTCAGGCGGCTGCTGCCGTCCGACAGCCGGTACATCCCGCCCGCCAGGGTGTCGGCCCCCGAGGACAGCTCCCGGAGCCCGGCGTCCAGGGCGCCCGCGCCGGCCGAGGCGGTCCGCAGGCCCTTGGACACCTTGTGCGCGCCGTCGTTGAGACGGTTGACTCCGTCGACTGCGTCCTGCAGCTTCGTGGCGAGCCCCGGGTCCGACAGTTCGACGGCCACCGTGTGCAGGGTGTCCAGGTCGTCCCGGAGCCCCTCGAGGGCCGCGGAGTGCCCGTGCACATAGGTGTCGAGACGGCGGGCGACGTCCGCGACGTCGTCGGCGGCGTCGACGCCCTTCTTCAGCGTCCCGCACTGCGGGGTGACCGCGCCCAGGGGGCACTGCTCGTCATAGGAGCCGTGGATCTGCGCGGCGGCGGTCGCGGCGTCCGCGGCCGCCTGTGCCGACTTCCGTGGCAGGTCCCCGATGCCGTCGCGGGCCGTCCGCGTGGAGCGGGCGACGACCCGCGCGACCGCGTTGATCTCCTTGACGTGCCCCTTGACGAAGGTCAGTTCGTCCGACGCACCGTTGACCTCGTCGGCCAGGGTCTGGGTCCCCGCGGCGACCTGCACCGCGCCGGTGTCGAGGGCACCCAGCCCCCCGGCCAGCGAACCGCTGCCCTTCTTCGCCGTGCGAAGGCCGCCGGCCAGTTCCCGTGCGCCGTCCTCGGCGGTGGAGATGCCGTCGCCGAGTTCCCGGGAGCCGCTACGGGCCGTGCCCGCGCCCTTGGTGACGTCGTCGGCGCCGTCCGCGGCCTCGACGGTCTTGTCGTGAAGGCCGGAGAAGGCGACGAAGATCCGGTCGTAGAAGTCCCGCGACGCTTTGGTGGAGGCGGCGGAGCGCACCTCGGAGAAGACCGTGCGGGAGATCTGCCCCACGATGTAGTTGTTGGCGTCGTTGGTGCGCACCTGGAGCGCTCCGGTGCGCGGGTGGTCGCCGGAGCTCGACGCCACGCGTGCGCTGAAGTCGCGCGGGATCGTGAGCGACAGGTAGTAGGTGCCGTCCTCGACGCCCTCGGCGGCCTCGGCGGCGCCCGTCTCGTGCCAGTCGAAGGTGTCGCTCTCGCGCAGTCCGTCCACGATGGAGTCGCCCGCCGCGAGCCGCCGCCCGTCCACGGTGGTGCCCTCGTCGGCGTTCACCAGGGCGACGGGGATCTTGTCCAGCCGCCCGTAGGGGTCCCAGAACGACCACAGGTACAGGGCGCCGTAGAGCAGCGGCAGGAGCAGCAGCGACACCATGGCCGCGCGGGGCAGCCGCCCCCTGCCGAACTTCCTCAGCTCAAGCGCTGCCAGTCGCGGCGTGCGCATCGGCCGCCCCCTCCTCGTCGATGGTGTCCTCGTGTCCGGCGGCGGTCTCCGCGACGGCGTCCTCGGTCGCGTCGCCGTCCGCGGCGCAGGCCCGGGTGCGGACCACCACGGCGTCCGGCGGCGCCTCGGTGCAGACCGCCAGGACGGTCGTGCCGTTCGCGGCGATGCCGCGCAGCATCCGCCAGGCCTGTTCGCGTTCGGCCGGGGCCAGTTTGTGGTCGGCGTCGTCCACCGCCAGCACCTTCGGACGGGCCAGGAGCGCGAGGGCGGTGCCCAGGCGCAGCGCCTCGAGCCGCTCCAGGTCCCGGGCGGTGGTGCGTTCGCCCTTGGGCAACGTCGACAGGTCCAGCCCGGCCGCCGCCAGCGCCTCGTCGATCCGTGCCCTGTCGCTTGTGCCGGGCCGCCGCAGCAGTTCGCGCAGCGAGCCGCCGAACCGCCGCCGCAGCAGCACGCGTTCCCGCAGGTGCTCGCCCACGGTGAGGGCGGGGTCGAGTTCCGACACCCCGGCGACGGGGCCGAGCGCGGTCACGCGGCGGACCGCGGCGAGCTGCTGGGGCAGCCGGAACCCGGCCACCTCGGCCCGTCCCTCGGTGGCGCGCATGCGCCCGGTCAGCGACAGCAGCAGGCAGGTGCGGCCCGAACCCGAGGCCCCCTCGACGGCGATCAGACCGCCCGCCGGCGCGGTGAAGGCGACGTCCCGGAACACCCAGCCCCGGGGGCCCTTGAGCCCGAACCCCTCCGCGGTGATCACGCGGCCGCCCCTTTCTTTGCACTGACCAGTCAGTACAAAAACTCTACCCCATGGTGTCATCGGCCCGCGAACCCGGCGGCGTTGTCCGGCCGCGGCGGCCATCTGTGCAGGTCAACGTGATTGTCAGAGGTGTGCTTCACGATGAGTGGTGAAGGCAGGGAAGTGTCGGACACGTCATGCGAAGACAGGAGGTATGTGATGACCGCGTCAGTCCGCAGCGGTGCCGTCGGTGGCGGCGGCGCCGCCGACGTCCACCCCGTGCTGCGCCGGGCCAACGCCCCCGCGGCCGCCCTCGACCTGCTCGTCCAGGCCCGGCGGGGGCTCGACGAGGCCGCCGTCCTGGAGATCCCCAACGACCGCTTCGCCACAGCCCACTTGGCCGCCCTGCGCACCGCGGCCGCCGTCCTCGCCGTGCGCGGCCGTCCCGAACCCACCAGGCGGCGCCGGCAGCGGATACGCAGCGCCTGGGAGGTGCTGCCCGAGGTCGCGCCCGAACTGGCCGAGTGGAGCGCCCTGTTCGAGGCGGGCGCCGCTCAGCGGGCTCGCGCCGAGGCCGGCATCCAGAACGCGGTCGCCGCCCGCGAGGCCGACGACCTGATCCGCGCCACGGAGATGTTCCTGCGGCTCGTCGAACGCATGCTGGCGCTGCAACCCGTGCTGGGACGCCCGCAGACCGGCCGTCCCGCTTGATCGGCCGCAGGGCGGCGGCCCACTAGAGTGGGTTCCAGGCTGGGCCGACCGGTCCCCAGCCCCGTCCGTCCGCGAGGAGCCGTCCGCATGTCCCGTCCTGGAGGGGCCGAACCGCTGCGGCCCCGCGCAGCCCTGCGTACCGCCGTGGTCTGGGAGGTCCTGCGCGACGCGCTGGACCGGCAGGCCAAGGCCGCCGGCCGGGACGTCCTCGACGTGCTCGACACCGGTGGCGGCACCGGCAACTTCGCGGTGCCCGTGGCCAGTCTGGGCCACCGGGTGACCGTGGTAGACCCCAGCCCCGACGCGCTCTTCGCCCTCGAACGCCGCGCGGCGGAAGCGGGAGTCACCGACCGTGTCCGCGGTGTGCAGGGCGACGCCCACGGGCTGCTCGACGTCGTGCCGCCCGGCAGCCACGACGTGGTCCTCTGCCACGGCGTCCTGGAGTACGTGGACGACCCGGCCGAGGGCGTGCGCAACGCCGCGGGCACCCTGCGTGCCTCCGGCGCCCTCAGCCTGCTCGCCGCCAGCCGCCACGGAGCGGTGCTCGCCCGGGCGCTCGCCGGCCACTTCGGCGAGGCCCGGCACACCCTGGACGACCCCGACGGCCGCTGGGGCGAGGGCGATCCGACGCCCCGCCGCTTCACCGCCGACGAGCTGACCGCCCTGGTCACCGACGCCGGGCTGCGGATCGGTTCGGTGCACGGCGTCCGCATCTTCGCCGACCTGGTCCCCGGTGTCCTGGTGGACACCGAACCCGGCGCGATGGACGCCCTGCTGAGGCTGGAACTGGCCGCCGCCGAGCAGCCGGCCTTCCACGCGGTGGCGACCCAGTTGCACGTGCTGGCCGAGCGCGGCTGAGCCCGCGCGGGGGTCGTTCCCGTTGCCTCTTCCGGTCACCCAGCGGGAGGAGTCCGTCACACGACCCCCGATTCCCGGTTCAGGGCCGTATGCTGGCATGACGTGGCGTTCGACGGGGAAAACACCCCCCGTCGGATTGGCGTAGTGGGGCGGGTTTCACGGGGGCGATTCCCTGCCTATCCTGGAAGGGTCGTACTGGTCGCTCCCCCGCGACCGACGAGGAGGAGGACTCCGTGCCGCTCTCGGAGCAC
This sequence comes from Streptomyces sp. NPDC008238, assembly GCF_042956445.1. Lineage (NCBI taxonomy): Bacteria > Bacillati > Actinomycetota > Actinomycetes > Kitasatosporales > Streptomycetaceae > Streptomyces > Streptomyces sp. NPDC008238. The sequence continues at coordinate 51,466 of NZ_JBIBGK010000006.1, forward strand.
GAGCAGCGCATGCTCGAGCAAATGGAGCGAGCGCTGTACGCCGAAGATCCCAAGTTCGCGTCGGCGCTTGAGGGAAGCGGGCTGCGCACCTACACCAGGCGGCGCGTCTACCTGGCTGTGGCGGGCTTCCTGGTGGGCATCGGGCTGCTGATGGGCGGCATGATCGCCCAGCAGCCCTGGATCAGCGTCGTCGGCTTCCTCGTGATGCTCGGTTGTGCCGTTCTCGCCGTCACCGGCTGGCGTCGTGCCGCCAAACCGGGTGCGGCCGCCGCTCCCGCGGGGCAGCCCCAGCAGGGTGCCGCGGGCCGTGGCCGTCGCAACCAGCCGCGGCGCAAGATGATGGACCGCATCGAGGAGCGCTGGCAGCGGCGCCGCGACGAACAGGGCCAATGACACAGGCTTGAGAACGAAGGGGCGGGGTTCCGGTGGGAACCCCGCCCCTTCGCCATGTCGTCGTCGCGCCGGGGGAGGGAGGGCGGCCACCCGGCCGCCCTCCCTCCCGCGGCCCTCAGGAGGTCCGGCGCTGCCGCAGCGGCCGCATCACGGCGTCGCCCGCACCGCGCAGCCGGGCCGACCAGCGGGCCGACCCCGTCGACCAGCGCTCCGCGGACCGCCACACGACCCGGACCGTCGAACGCGGCAGCAGCAGGGCGCGGATCCGCGTCACGGTGTCCGCGTTCTCGCGCAGCCCCTCCCGTACCAGCCGGACGTCCTTCGCCGAGCCCGAGGCGATCGGCGGCCGCGGCGAGAACAGGGCCTGCTCGACGGCGGTCGCCAGACGCCGTGCGGCCTCCGCCGCATGCCCCTCGAGTCCGCCGTCACTGATCAGGCGGCCCGCCACCCGGCGCGGGGTCTCGGACTCGTCGGGCCGCAGCCCGAAGTCCCAGGCGGTGTCGATCAGCTCCAGCCACGCCGCCAGGGTGCGGGCCCCGTCCCGGGCGCCCATGGCGTTCAGCTCGCCGGGCGTCAGATTCGCCGCGGCGCCGTGGCCGTCGCCGTCCTCGGCCGATGCGCCCCGGGCGCGCCCGGTCAGCTCCAGCCAGGCCGCCAGGGCGGCGGGGTCCTGGCCGCCGCCCAGGCGCAGGGAACGCTGCCTGCGCCGCCAGAGCAACGGCAGCAGTAGGACGAGCACCAGCAGCGGCACCGCGGCCCAGAGGAGGACGAGCACGGCCCAGGCAAGGATCTTCGGCCACAGCCGCTCGTCCTCGGCGCCGGAGCCGGAAGCCTGCCCCAGGGGGTCGCAGTTGCCGAGCTGGGCTTCCTTGCCCACGCAGGCCGGCGCGACGGTCGGGCCGGTGCTCGCCCCGGCGCCCGCGGACTCCTCCGGGGTGTCCGGTGCCGACGGCCCGGTGTCGGAGGTGGCCGTCTCCTGGGTGTAGCCCGGCAGGGTGCCCCGGGTGGGCGTGGGCTCGAAGCGCGTCCAGCCGACACCCTCGAAGTACAGCTCGGGCCAGGCGTGCGCGTCCTTCAGCCCCACCGCGTACGCGCCGTCCGACTCCGCGGTGCCGGGCGTGAAGCCGACCGCCACCCGGGCCGGGATGCCCAGGGTCCGCGCCATCGCCGCCATGGTGAAGGCGAAGTGGATGCAGAACCCTTCCTTGTTGCTCAGGAAGCGGGTGATCGCCTGGACGCCGGTGCCGGAGCGCACCGAGGTGTCGTACGAGAAGGCGCCCGAGGTGAACCAGCGCTGCAGGGCCAGGGCCCGTTCGTAGTCGTTCCCGGCGTCCTTGGTGACGTCCCGGGCCGTCTGCGCCACCACCTCGGGCAGCGAGCCCGGCACCTTCGTGTACTCGGCCCGCAGCCGGGCGTCCGCCGGCGGCGCGCTCGCCAACTGCTCGGCGGTCGGCTCCAGCTCCAGGCTGCTGACCTGGTACTGGGTGCCGGAGGTGGTCTGGCCCCGGTCGCCGATGATGGTGCGGCCGGTCTGCTCGAAGCGCCAGCGTCCGCCGACCTGCACCTGGGTCGCCGGGTACGGCAGCGGCAGCCACATCTGGACGTAGCTCTTGTCCGCCGCGATCGACGTGGCGACCTCCGTGGCCTTCACGCCGGATCCCAGCCCCTGGGGGCCGGGCAGCACCTTGGGCACGCCGGTGAGGGAGCGCTGGGCGGGCTCCCACTTGTCGCCGGTGAAGCGGTCGAGCGCCACGATGCGCAGGTACATGTCCGCGTTGGAGACGGCGTTCGTCCGGTAGCGGAGCACCACCCGGTCGTCGGACTGGTTCAGGTTGTCCTGGAGTGCGACCACGGGATTGACCGCGGAGATCGTGCCGCCGCCGCGCCCGTTGCCCGAGCCCGAGCCACCGGTCGGCAGCAGCCCCACGCCCGTCGAGGGCAGCGCCCACGACGCCACCAGGGCGACGCCGAGCGACATCGCCCCGATGCGGCGCCCGGTGCGCACCGGGGCCACCGCCCCGGTCGGCCCCCCGTACCCGGCCCGCGCGCCGGATCCGACGCCGCCGAAGACCCGGCCCCAGCGGGAGATCCGGTCCCGGCCCTCGGCCAGCAGGAGCAGCAGGTAGCCGACGGCGGCCAGCAGGAAGTACGGCCAGCGGGTGCCGTCGCCCCCGGCCAGCCCCGCCGCGATCGAGTACAGGGCCAGAAGGGGCAGCCCGGCGGGGGCCGCGCTGCCGTACGTCACCGCGAGCGCGTCCACGGCCAGCCCGATCAGCAGCACCCCGCCGAGCAGCAGCAGCCGGATGCCCGGGGTGACCGGCGCCGGGATGGCGAACTGGGTCACGTCCTGCATCGCGGCCGTCAGCAGGTTCCCGAACTGGGTGTACGCCGCGGGCCCGGGCAGGACCCCGAGCAGGGCCTGGTCGCTCGCGAACATCAGGGTCAGCACCAGCAGCGAGACCACCGCCTGCGCCAGCACGGTCAGCGGCCGTGCCAGCGGCACCCGCCGGGTCGCCGCGCCCACCCCGGTCTGCAGCGCGACCAGGAAGGCGGCCTGCAGGATCCACGAGCTCGGCGTCGCCAGCGGCAGCAGCGAGCAGGCGGTCATCAGTGTCGCCGCCGCCGCGCAGACCGCGAGCCGTCCCCGTCCGCTCATCATCGCGTCCCCGCCTCCTCGCGCGACCGGTGCCGGTCGGCGCGCTGCCACAGGTCGGGCAGCCCGTCGCCGGCGGCGGCCGGGAGCACCGTCCAGCCCGTCTCGCGCAGCATCCGCACGGCCCGTGCCGAGGCCCCCTCGGACGCGTCCGCGCCGGCGCTCGGCCGCTCGGCCTGGGGCCGGGGCGTCCCGTCCTCGTCCAGGGCCCCCCAGGCCGCGCTGTCCAGGACGAAGGCGACGGCCGCCCCCGCCCGCTGCCGCATCCGCCCCGCCATCGCGGCCTGCTCCTCGTCGAGGTCCCCGAAGAAGGCCACCAGCAGGCCCTCACTGCCCGTACGCAGCACGTCGAGCGCACGGGAGAGCCCGGCGCCGTCCGAGTGGTCGACCACCGCCAGGGTGTCCAGCATGGCGCCCGCCGCGTCCGAGGACTCGGTGCTGCCGAAGCCCTCGGACCCGGGCACGGTGCTGCCGGTGTCGGTGAGCAGCCGTACGGAGTAGCCGCGCTCCAGCATGTGCATCGCCACCGACGCCGCCCCGGACACCGCCCACTCGAAGGCCGAGTCGGGCCCGGCGCCGAAGTACGCCACGGCCCGGGTGTCCAGCAGCACCGTGCAGCGGGCGCGGTGCGGCTGCTCCTCGCGCCGCACCATGAGCTCGCCGTACTTGGCGGTCGAGCGCCAGTGCACCCGGCGCAGGTCGTCGCCGTGGCGGTAGCCGCGCGGGATCACGTCGTCCTCGCCCGCCAGCGCCAGCGCCCGGGTGCGGCTCTCCCCGTAGCCGGAGGAGTCGCCCTTGAGCTTGACCGGCGGCAGCGGCTCCACGCGGGGCACCACGGTCAGGGTGTCGTACGCGCTGAAGGAGCGGGTGAGCTCGCACATGCCGAAGGGGTCGGTCAGCCGCAGCTGCAGCGGCCCCAGCGGATAGCGCCCGCGCAGGTCGGAGCGGACCCGGTAGGACACCTCGCGGTGCCCGCCGGGCTCCACCCGGTCCAGGATGAAGCGGGGCCGGGGCCCCAGCACGTAGGGCACCCGGTCCTGGAGCATCAGCAGCCCGGTGGGCAGCCGCGACACGTTGTCCACCCGCAGGTGCACCCGCGCCTCGGACATCGCCGGCACCCGTGAGGGCGACAGCCGGCGGCTGCCCGCGACGCGGTACCGCGTGCGGTACAGGACCGCCACGCAGGCCAGCGGCAGTACGGCCAACAGCAGGCCGACCCGCAGCAGGTCCGGCTGCCCCAGGACGTAGGCGCAGACGGCCGCCGCGATCCCCGCGGCCAGGAAGGAGCGGCCCCGCGTGGTGAGGCCCCCCAGGGCGGCCCGGAAGCCGCTTTCACGCTCGGTCACGCGGCACCTCCAGCGCCCCCGCCCGTCGTCCGGGTCACCGGCTGCCGTACGGGTCCGGGACCGGCGTGCGCTGCACGATCTCCGCGACGACCTGCTCCGGTGTGCGCCGGTTCAACTGGGCCTGTGCGGTGGGCAGCAGACGGTGCGCCAGCACGGCCGAGGCCAGCGACTGGACGTCGTCGGGCAGGACGTAGTCCCGTCCGTCCAGGGCCGCCGCCGCACGGGCCGCGCGCACCAGGTGCAGCGTGGCGCGCGGGGAGGCGCCGAGCCTCAGGTCCGCATGGTCCCGGGTGGCCGAGACCAGGCTCACCGCGTAGTGCCGTACGGCCGCGGACACGTGCACCGTCCGTACCGCGTCGACCAGTTTGACGATCTCGTGCGCGTGGGCGACCGGCTGCAGGTCGTCCAGCGGGCTGGCGCCCGCGTGCACGTCCAGCATCTCCAGCTCGGCCTCCATGCTGGGGTAGCCGATGGAGACCCTGGCCATGAAGCGGTCCCGCTGCGCCTCGGGCAGCGGGTACGTCCCCTCCATCTCCACCGGGTTCTGGGTGGCGATGACCATGAAGGGGCTCGGCAGTGGATACGTGCTGCCGTCGATGGTGACCTGCCGCTCCTCCATCGACTCCAGCAGCGCCGACTGCGTCTTGGGCGACGCGCGGTTGATCTCGTCGCCCACGACGATCTGCGCGAAGATCGCGCCCGGCTTGAACTCGAAGTCCCGCCGCTGCTGGTCGAAGACGCTGACCCCGGTGATGTCCGAGGGCAGCAGGTCCGGCGTGAACTGGATGCGCCGCACCGAGCAGTCGATCGACCGTGCGAGCGCTTTGGAAAGCATGGTCTTGCCGACGCCGGGCACATCCTCGATCAGCAGATGCCCCTCGGCCAGCAACACCGTCAGCGCAGTCCGTACGACCTCGGGCTTGCCCTCGATCACGTTCTCCACCGACCGGCGTACGCGGTCCGCCGTGGCAGTCAGATCGCTGAGGCTCGCTCGCGCGTCATAGGTCGTCACCCGGTTCTCCTCGGCCCGTTCCTAGGGTCGCGGTCATCCCTGGACCGGCCCTCCCCGTTACACGAAGCATTCTCTCCTTCAACTATGCTCCGCGTCACTCCGCTTCCGTTACTCGTTTGTGATTTCGCGCAGCAGGCCGGTGTGCACGTCGAACACGAACCCCCGCACATCGTCCGTGTGGGTCAGGAAGGGCGAGGTCCGGACCCGCTGGATGGACTGCCGCACGTCCTGGTCGACGTCGCGGAAGGACTCCACCGCCCAGGTCGGACGCTGGCCCACCTCCTCCTCCAGCTCCGTGCGGAACTCCTCGGTCAGCGACTCCAGGCCGCAGCCGGTGTGGTGGATCAGCACGACCGAGCTGGTGCCGAGGGCGCGCTGGCTGATGGTCAGCGAGCGGATGGTGTCGTCGGTGACCACGCCGCCGGCGTTGCGGATGGTGTGGCAGTCGCCGAGTTCCAGGCCCAGCGCCTTGTGCAGGTCGAGCCGGGCGTCCATGCAGGCGACCACGGCCACCTTCAGGACGGGGCGGGCGTCCATGCCGGGGTCGCGGAACTGCTCGGCGTAGCGCCGGTTCGCCTCGACCAGCCGGTCGGTGACGGAGGCCGTGCCGGTGCCTGCGGGAACCGCGGACTGATGCGCGTTTATCGACATGACACGACCGTAGAGGGCACGGTCCGTTCCGACCTGCTGTGGCGTCCGGCAAATCTCGGTCAAACCGGTCCACTGTGAGGTAACCCACAGGCGTCGCGCGCGCTCGCCCGTGCGGGTGATTCGGGCGGCGGGGCCCACGCGGGCGCCCGCGCCAGGGCAGGCTTCTCGTTGACCGTGGGGACCGGTGGAGTAAAGTGGCGCGAAGTGGGTCGCCAGCCAAGTGCGGGAGGTGCGGATGTTCCTCGGGACGTACGCGCCACGGCTGGACGACAAGAGCCGGCTGGTCCTCCCCGCGAAGTTCCGCGAGCAGCTCGCGGACGGCCTGGTCATCACCAAGGGCCAGGAGCGCTGCCTGTACGTATGGCCGGTCGAGGGCTTCCGCGCCCTCACCGAGGAGCTCCGCCGGGCCCCCCTCACCTCCAAGGCGGCACGCGACTACATGCGCGTGCTCTTCGCCGGCGCCCACGACGAGGTCCCCGACAAGCAGGGCCGGGTCACCCTCCCGCAGCCCCTGCGCGACTACGCGGGACTGCGCCGCGACTGCGCGGTGATCGGCGCCAACACCCGGGTCGAGGTGTGGGACGCGGCGGCCTGGGAGGACTATCTGGCGGGTCAGGAGGACGCCTTTTCGGCGTTGTCCCAGGAGGTGCCTCCCGGCTTACCGTGACCTCGCCCGTAGCCTGATGACTCACGTACGAGTACGTGACGCTCGGCCTCCTCCCGCTCCCCGGTCCGCTGGCACTCCTTCCCCGGTGCCAGATGGCCGCCCACGAGCGGGCGGGGACCCAGTGGTACGTCCCCGAGAGCAGATGAGAAGGGCTTCATGAGCACCACCCCGTCCGAGCCACGCCACGTCCCGGTCATGCTGGACCGCTGCCTGGACATGCTGGCCCCCGCCCTCGGCACGCCGGGCGCCGTGGTCGTGGACGCCACCCTCGGCCTCGGCGGGCACAGCGAGGCGCTGCTGCGGCGGTTCCCCGAGGTCCGGCTGGTCGCCGTCGACCGCGACCCGGCCGCGCTCAAGCTCGCCGGCGAGCGGCTCGCGCCGTACGGGGACCGGGCCACCCTGGTGCACGCGGTCTACGACGAGATCCCCGAGGTGCTGGCGGGGCTCGGCGTCCCCAAGGTGCAGGGCGTCCTGTTCGACCTCGGCGTCTCCTCCATGCAGCTGGACGAGGCGGACCGCGGCTTCGCCTACGCCCAGGACGCGCCGCTGGACATGCGCATGAACCAGACCGCGGGCATCAGCGCCGCCGAGGTCCTCAACACCTACCCCCCGGGCGAGCTGGTGCGGGTGCTGCGCGAATACGGTGAGGAGAAGTTCGCCCGCAAGATCGTGGAGGCGGTCGTCCGCGAGCGCGCACGCGAACCCTTCAGCACCAGCGCCCGGCTGGTCGAGCTGATCCGCGAGGCGCTGCCCCAGGCCGCCAAGCGGACCGGCGGCAACCCGGCCAAGCGCACCTTCCAGGCGCTGCGCATCGAGGTCAACGGGGAGCTGACGGTGCTGGAGCGGGCCATCCCGGCGGCCGTCGCCGCGCTCGCCGTCGGCGGCCGGATCGCCGTGCTCTCGTACCACTCCCTGGAGGACCGCCTCGTCAAGGGCGTCCTCGCGGCCGGCGCGGCCACCACGGCGCCGCCCGGGCTGCCCGTGGTGCCCGAGCAGTACCAGCCGCGGCTCAAGCTCCTCACCCGCGGCGCCGAACTGCCCACGGAGGACGAGATCGCCGCCAACCGCCGGGCCGCACCGGCCCGGCTGCGCGGCGCCCAGCGGATCCGGGAGGCCCTGGCGTGAGGCGGCGCAGCTCGGCGGCGCGCTCGCCCTTCGTGCTGCTGATCGTGCTGCTGCTCGGCGGCGGCCTGATCACCCTGCTGCTGCTCAACTCGGCGGTGAACCGGGACTCCTTCAAGCTCAGTGAGCTGCAGAAGAAGACCACCCAGTACACCGACGAGGAGCAGGCGCTGCAGCAGGAGGTCGACCGGTACTCGGCGCCGGACGCGCTGGACGGGCAGGCCCGCGAACTGGGCATGGTCCCCGGCGGCAACCCGGCCTTCCTCGCCCCCGACGGCACCGTCCTCGGCAAGCCCGGTGCCGCGCCCTACGTGCCGGCGCCCAGCCCGAGCACGGCGCCGGCCACCGTCGCGCCCAGCGGCTCCGCGGCCGCCTCCCTGGGCCCGACGCCCTCCGCCAAGCCCAGCACGAGCCCGAAGGAGACCCCGTGACCGCAGCTCCGGGGCCCCGTGCCCTCCCGCCTCGATCCGCCCGCCCGGCCGGCCGGGAAGGTGCCGGGGCGTGGTGACCCGTGACGGGGAGCCACCGCGCGACAGGGGCGAGCGGGGCGAGCGGCGTGAACGCGCCGACCGCGACAAGGGCGCGGGCCGTCCGGGGCCAGGCGCCCAGGGCCGCGCCGACCGCGGTGAGGGCGGTGGGGCCACCCCTCGGCGCCGCCCGGTGCCGCGCGGACGCGAGGGCGACGCCGGAACCCCCGCACGCGACGGCGAGGGCGGGGAGCCCCGCCGCAGGACGCCCCCGGGGCAGCAGGCCGGGGCGCGCAGGGCCGCCGGGGCACGCGGCGCCAGGCCGCGCGAGGAGGCCGCCCGGGCCGCCCGCGGCACGGGCCGCGACCCGCGCGCCCGCAGGCCCGCCCCCGGCCAGGAGAAACCCGGCACCTCCGCCGTGGCGCACGGCCGCACCCCCGGCGCGCGCAGGCCGGCCGGCGCACGCGAACGCGACGCCGGGGCCGCCCGCGCCCGCTCCGGCCGCGCGACCGTACCGCCGCGGCGCAGGCCGCCGCGCCCGGTCACCCCGGCCGGCGCCCCGCTGCTGCGGCTGGGCCGGCCCCGCCCCCGCCTGCGGCTGGTCAGCATCGCGCTGACCCTGGTGATGCTGACCTTCGTCATCCGGCTCTTCCAGGTGCAGGCCGTGGACGCCGCGACGTACGCCGCCAAGGCCGAGGTCAACCGGAACGTGAAGGTGACCCTCGCCGCCGAGCGGGGGACGATCACCGACCGCAACGGCGTCGACCTGGCCACCACCGTCGACGCGTACGACATCACGGCCGACCCGATGCTCTTCGCCCCCGAGTACGCGGAGGCCGACGACGCCCCGGCGCGCGCCGCCGCACTGCTGGCGCCGATCGTCGACGGGGACGAGAAGAAGATCGCGAAGCAGCTCGCCAACTACCCGGGGTCCCGCAACGAGATCATCGCCCGGCAGCAGTCGCCGCAGGTCTGGAACCAGATCAAGGACCTGCAGAGCGCGCTCGCCGACCGGGCGGAGAAGGGCGACGGCGTCAACTACCTCGCCGGGGTCTTCCGGCTCCGGCACGCCAAGCGCGTCTACCCGGCGAACGACCTCGCGGCGGGCGTGATCGGCTGGGTGAGCGCCTCCGGCACGGGCGGCGGCGGTCTGGAGAGCCGCCTGGACAAGGCGCTCGCCGGCAAGGACGGCACCGTCACCTACGCCCAGTCCGGCGGCCGCCGCGTGCCGACGGCCAGCGTGCAGGAGCGCGCCGCCGAGCCCGGCACCGACGTGGAGCTGACGTTGGACCGGGACATCCAGTGGGCCGCCCAGCGGGCGATCACCCAGCAGGTGCGCGCGTCCGACGCCGACCGCGGTTACGTCATCGTCCAGGACACCCGCACCGGGCAGGTGCTGGCCATGGCCAACGCACCCGGTTTTGACCCCAACGACCTGACCCGGGCCGACCCCACCGCCCTCGGCAACGCCGCCCTGCAGGACGCGTACGAGCCGGGCAGTGTCAGCAAGCTGATGTCCATGGCGGCGGTCCTCGACGAGGGCGTGGCCGCCCCCGACACCCACGTCACGGTGCCCGGCACCCTGCCGCGCGCCGACCGGGTCTTCCACGACGACGTGGACCACGGCACCTGGCACCTGACGCTGAACGGCGTGCTCGCCAAGTCCAGCAACATCGGCACGATCCTGGCGGCCGAGCAGCTCGGCAAGAACCAGAAGCAGGCGAACCGCGTCCTCTACTCATATCTGAGGAAATTCGGCATCGGGCGGCCCACGGGGGTCGGGTTCCCCGGGGAGACGCCCGGCATCCTGGCGAGGCCGGACAAGTGGAACGCGTCCCAGCAGTACACCATCCCCTTCGGGCAGGGCCTGTCGCTCAACGCGCTGCAGGCCACCTCGGTCTACTCGACGATCGCCAACGGCGGGGTCCGGGTCGAACCCAGCCTGGTGCGCGGCACGACCGGCCCGGACGGCCGCTTCGTCCCGTCCCCGGTGCCGGCGAAGAACCGGGTGGTCAGCACGAAGACCGCCAGGACGCTGTCCACCATGCTGGAGTCCGTGGTCGGCGACGAGCAGGGCACCGGCATCAAGGCCCGGATCGCGGGGTACCGCGTCGCGGGCAAGACCGGCACGGCCAACCGGGTGGACCCGGAAACGGGCACCTACAGTGGCTACACGGCCTCCTTCATGGGGTTCGCCCCGGCCGACGACCCCCGGCTGACCGTGTCGTGCGTGATCCAGAACCCGACCCGCGGCAGTTATTTCGGTGGTCAGATCTGCGGCCCGGTGTTCAAGCGGGTCATGGAGTTCGCCCTGAAGTCCCTGCAGGTGGCGCCGAGCGGAGTCAAGGCCCCGAACCTGCCGGTCGAGTGGGACCCCGCGAAGCCGTGACCGGCGGCCAGGGGAGGAAGGAACGGCGGCCGTGAACGGACACGACCCCACAGCGGCGGGTACGGGCGGTAGCCCCGCGCACGCGGACCGTACCGGAGGAAGCGGCAGGCCGGAAGCCCGGCGAGGGGCTTTTGGCCCGGAGCCCGGCCCGCCGGGTACTCTCACGGCCGTGTCACTCGCTGATCAGTCCCCCGGCCCCGAACCACGGCAGCCGGGCGCACCCCGCCCCACCCAGGTCCGGCCCGTACCGCCCGCGGAACTGGCCGCGCGGCTGGGCGTGGAGCCGCCCGCGCCCGGTGCCGCCCCGGTCACCGGGATCACGCACGACTCGCGCGCCGTCCGCCCCGGAGACCTCTACGCCGCCCTGCCCGGCGCCCGCTTCCACGGCGCGGACTTCGCCCCGCAGGCGGCCGAACTGGGGGCCGCCGCGATCCTCACCGACCCGGCGGGCGCCGACCGCGCCCGCGCGACCGGCCTGCCGGTGCTGACCGTCGAGGACCCCCGGTCCCGGATGGGGGACCTGGCCGCCGAGATCTACGGCCGCCCGGGCGACGCGCTGCTGCAGATCGGCATCACCGGCACCTCCGGCAAGACCACCACGGCCTACCTCATCGAGGGCGGCCTGCGGGCCGTCCACGGCGACCGGACGGGGCTGATCGGCACCGTCGAGTCGCGGATCGGCGACGAGCGGCTCAAGAGCGAGCGCACCACCCCCGAGGCCACGGACCTGCAGGCGCTCTTCGCGGTGATGCGCGAGCGCGCCATCGAGGCCCTGGTCATGGAGGTCTCCAGCCACGCCCTGGTGCTGGGCCGGGTCGACGGCGCGGTCTTCGACGTCGCCGTCTTCAACAACCTCAGCCCCGAGCACATGGAGTTCCACTCGGGCATGGAGGACTACTTCCAGGCCAAGGCGCAGCTGTTCACCCCGCGCCGCAGCAGGACCGGGGTGGTCAACCTCGACGACGAGTACGGCCGCCGCCTGGTGCGCGAGTCCCAGGTCCCGGTGACCACCTTCTCCGCCGAGGGCCACCCGGACGCCGACTGGCGCGCCGAGCACGTGGTGACCGGGCCGCTGCGCTCCACCTTCACCGTGGTGGGCCCGGGCGGCGTGCGGATCGAGGCCGCCTCGCCCCTTCCCGGGCCCTTCAACGTCGCCAACGCGCTCGCCGCGATCACCGCCCTCGCGGTGGCCGGGATCGACCCGCAGGCGGCCGCCCAGGGCGTCGCCGCCGTCCCGGGCGTCCCGGGCCGGCTGGAGCGCGTCGACGCCGGGCAGCCGTACCTCGCGGTCGTCGACTACGCCCACAAGACCGACGCCGTGGAATCGGTGCTGCGGGCCCTGCGCAAGGTCACCAAGGGCAGCCTGCACATCGTCCTCGGCTGCGGCGGGGACCGCGACGAGACCAAACGCGGCCCCATGGGCGCCGCCGCGGCACGGCTGGCCGACACGGCCGTGCTGACCTCCGACAACCCCCGCTCCGAGGACCCGCTCGCGATCCTCACCGCGATGCTGTCCGGAGCGGCCGGGGTGCCCGCGCACGAGCGGGGCCATGTCGTCGTCGAACCCGACCGGGCGGCGGCCATCGCGACCGCCGTCGCCCTGGCCCGGCCGGACGACACCGTACTGGTGGCCGGCAAGGGCCATGAGCAGGGCCAGGACATCGCCGGAGTGGTACGCCCCTTCGACGACCGAGAAGTGCTGCGCGCGGCCATCGAACGGGCCGCCGCCACACCAGCACAGGAGAAGGACCAGGACCAGCTGTGATCCCACTCACCCTCGCCGAGGTCGCACACGCGGTCGGCGGGAGCACGCACGACATACCGGACCCGACGGTGCCCGTCACCGGGTCCGTGGAGATCGACTCCCGCAAGGTGACGCCGGGCGGCCTCTTCGTCGCCTTCCAGGGCGAGCGCGTGGACGGCCACGACTACGCGGAGCAGGCCGTCGCGGCCGGAGCGGCGGCCGTGCTGGCCGCCCGGCCGGTCGGCGTGCCCGCGATCGTCGTGGACGACGTCCAGCTCGCCCTCGGCGCCCTGGCCGCGCACGTCATCGACCGGCTCGGCGCCACCCTTGTGGCGCTTACCGGTTCGGCGGGCAAGACCAGCACCAAGGACCTCACCGCACAGGTGCTCAAGCGGCTCGCCCCGACCGTCTGGACACCCGGCTCCCTCAACAACGAGATCGGCCTGCCGCTGACCGCGCTGCGCGCCGACGCCTCCACCCGGCACCTGGTGCTGGAGATGGGCGCCCGCGGCATCGGCCACATCGCCTACCTCACCGAACTGACCCCGCCGCGCATCGGCGTCGTCCTCAACGTCGGAACCGCCCACATCGGCGAGTTCGGCGGCCGCGAGCAGATCGCCCGGGCCAAGGGCGAATTGGTCGAGGCGCTGCCGGACGCCGCCGACGGCGGCGTCGCGGTGCTGAATGCGGACGATCCCCTCGTACGCGCCATGTCATCCCGCACCAAGGCGCGCATCGTGCTGTTCGGCGAGTCCGCCGACGCCGACGTCCGCGCCGAGAACGTCCGCCTCAACGACCGAGGTCAGGCCGTCTTCACGCTCACAACACCTACCGGGTGCAGCGAAGTGACCTTGCGCCTGTACGGTGAGCACCACGTGTCGAACGCGCTTGCCGCGGCCGCCGTAGCCCGTGAACTCGGCATGCCCGTCGACGAGATCGCCACCGCGCTCTCCGAAGCGGGCACGCTGTCCCGCTGGCGCATGGAGGTCGTCGAACGGCCGGACGGCGTGACGGTCGTGAACGACGCCTACAACGCGAACCCCGAATCCATGCGAGCCGCCCTGCGCGCGCTCGCGGCCATGGGGCGTGCCGCAGAGGCACGCGGGGGACGCACGTGGGCGGTGCTGGGCGAGATGGCGGAGCTCGGCGGGGAGGCCCTCGCGGAGCACGACGCTGTCGGACGGCTCGCCGTCCGGCTCAACGTCAGCAAGCTCGTGGCAGTCGGCGGCCAGGCGGCCGCCTGGGTGCAAATGGGCGCCTACAACGAGGGTTCGTGGGGTGAGGAGTCGGTGCACGTGTCCGACGCTGAGGCGGCGATCGACCTGCTGCGCAGTGAACTGCGTCCGGGGGACGTCGTGCTGGTGAAGGCATCGAGGGCGGTCGGCCTGGAGCGGGTCGCACTCGCGCTGCTCGACGGCGTCGAGGGCGGGGGCGCTCAGTAATGAACCAGATCCTGGTCTCGGGCGTACTCGGGCTGTTCCTGTCCCTCATCGGCACCCCGATGCTGATCAAGCTGCTGGCCCGCAAGGGCTACGGGCAGTTCATCCGGGACGACGGCCCGAAGGAGCACCACAGCAAGCGCGGTACGCCCACCATGGGCGGCATCGCGTTCATCCTGGCCACGCTCGTCGCGTACGCGCTCACCAAGGTCATCACCTCGGAGCGCCCGACGATCTCCGGCGTGCTGGTGCTCTTCCTCTTCACCGGTCTGGGCGTGGTCGGCTTCCTCGACGACTACATCAAGATCGTGAAGCAGCGCAGCCTCGGTCTGCGGGCCAAGGCCAAGATGGCGGGTCAGCTGATCGTCGGCATCACCTTCGCGGTGCTGTCGCTGCAGTTCGCCGACTCCCGGGGCGTCACCCCGGCCTCCACACGGCTGTCCTTCACGCAGGACTTCGGGTGGTCCCTCGGCCCGGTGATCTTCGTGATCTGGGCGCTGTTCATGATCCTCGCGATGTCGAACGGCGTGAACCTCACCGACGGCCTCGACGGCCTGGCCACCGGCGCCTCGGTGATGGTCTTCGCCTCGTACACCGTCATCGGCGTGTGGCAGTACGGCCAGTCCTGCTCCAACGTCATCACCGCGGGGCCCGGCTGTTACGACGTACCGCATCCGCTCGACCTCGCGGTCGTGGCGGCCGCGCTCATGGGCGCCTGCTTCGGCTTCCTGTGGTGGAACACCTCGCCGGCCAAGATCTTCATGGGCGACACCGGATCGCTCGCGCTCGGCGGCGCCCTGGCCGGTCTGGCCATCTGCTCCCGCACCGAGATGCTGCTGGCGATCCTGGGCGGCCTCTTCGTCCTGATCACCCTCTCCGTGGTCATCCAGGTCGGTTCCTTCCGCCTGACCGGCAAGCGCGTCTTCCGCATGGCGCCACTGCAGCACCACTTCGAGCTCAAGGGCTGGAGCGAGGTCCTGGTCGTGGTCCGCTTCTGGATCATCCAGGGCATGTGCATGGCCGTCGGCCTCGGTCTCTTCTACGCGGGCTGGGTGGCCGCGCAGTGACGTCGGCCCCCGGGCAGGAACCCGGCCCCCTCAAGGACGGCCCCCCGCCGGCCGCCGTCGAGGCGGCCGGGCGGCTCGGCCTGCCGGGCCGCCGGGTCACCGTCGCCGGCCTGGGCGTCTCGGGGGTGCCCGCCGCCAAGGCGCTGCACGCCCTCGGCGCCCTCGTGACCGTCGTCAACGACGGCGACGACGAGCCGGCCCGGGCGCAGGCCGCCGAACTGGAGGCGCTGGGCGTCACCGTCCGGCTCGGGGACGGCCGCACCCTGCCCGAGGGCACCGAACTGATCGTCACCTCGCCCGGCTGGCCGCCCGCCGCCCCGCTCTTCGCGGCCGCCGAGGCCGCGGGCGTGCCCGTGTGGGGCGACGTGGAGCTGGCGTGGCGGCTGCGCGGCCCCTCGGCGGCGCCCTGGCTGGCGGTCACCGGCACCAACGGCAAGACCACGACCGTGCAGATGCTCGCCTCGATCCTGACCGCCGCGGGCCTGCGCACCGCGGCGGTCGGCAACATCGGCACGCCCGTGCTGGACGTCGTGCTGTCCGGCGAGGAGTACGACGTCCTCGCCGTGGAGCTGTCCAGCTACCAGCTGCACTGGGCCCCCTCGGTCCGCCCGCACTCGGCCGCGGTGCTCAACCTCGCCCCGGACCACCTCGACTGGCACGGCTCCATGGCCGCCTACGCCGCCGACAAGGGCCGCATCTACGAGGGCAATGTCGTCGCCTGCGTCTACAACCTCGCGGACCCGGCCACCGAGGCGCTGGTGCGCGAGGCCGACGTCGAGGAGGGCTGCCGCGCGATCGGCTTCGGCCTCGGCAGCCCGCGGCCCTCGGAGCTCGGGGTCGTCGACGGCATCCTGGTCGACCGGGCCTTCGCGCCCGAGCGGCACAAGAACGCGCAGGAGCTCGCCGAGGTCTCCGACGTGCACCCGCCGGCGCCGCACAACATCGCCAACGCCCTGGCGGCGGCCGCCCTCGCCCGCGCGTTCGGCGTCGCGCCGGCCGCCGTCCGGGACGGCCTGCGCGCCTTCCGGCCGGACGCCCACCGCATCGCCCACGTGGACCGGATCGACGACGTGGACTACGTCGACGACTCCAAGGCCACCAACACCCACGCCGCCGAGGCCTCCCTCGCCGCGTACGAGCACATCGTCTGGATCGGCGGCGGCCTCGCCAAGGGGGCGACGTTCGACGAACTGGTCACGACCGCGGCCAAGCGGCTGCGCGGCGCCGTGCTGATGGGGGCGGACCGTGCCCTCATCCGTGAAGCGCTCGCGCGACACGCCCCCGAGGTCCCGGTCGTCGACCTCGACCGCACCGACACTGGGGCGATGGCGGCGGCCGTCCACGCCGCGCGGGACCTCGCCCAGCCGGGGGACACGGTGCTCCTGGCACCGGCCTGCGCCTCGATGGACATGTTCGCGAACTACAAGGCTCGCGGAAACGCCTTCGCGGAGGCCGTACGGGATCTGCGGGCGCCCGGCGCCGGGCAGTAGCCGGAGCCGCTCCGGCCCGTACCGCGACCTAGGAGGGGACATGACGGCAGCCGACCACGGCGACGCCTCCGGTTCTCGTTCCCGCAACGCCCTCAAGGCGCCCGCCCGCCCCGCGCGGTCGGCGCCGCCGCGCCCCGGGGCGGCCGCCCCGGGGGCGCGTACGCCCGGCGGGAAGGCGCCGCGGGGCAGCGCGCTGCGCGGCGCCAGGGTCGTCCTGGACCGCGCCATGCGCGCCTGGGACCGCCCGCTCACCGCGTACTACGTCATCCTCGGCAGCAGCCTGCTGATCACCGTGCTCGGTCTGGTGATGGTCTTCTCGGCCTCGCAGATCAAGGCGCTGGAGTACGGGCTGCCGTCGACGTACTACTTCCGCAAGCAGCTGTTCGCGGCCGTGCTCGGCACCGGCCTGCTCGTCGCGGCCTCGCGGGTGCCGGTACGGCTGCACCGCACGCTGTCGTACCCGCTGCTCGTCGGCTCGGTGTTCCTCATGGCCCTGGTCCAGGTGCCGGGGATAGGGCAGTCCGTCAACGGCAACCAGAACTGGCTCTATCTCGGCGGCCCGTTCCAGCTGCAGCCCAGTGAGTTCGGCAAGCTCGCGCTCGTCCTGTGGGGCGCAGACCTGCTGGCCCGCAAGGAGGACCTGAAGCTCCTCGTCCAGTGGAAGCACCTGCTGATCCCGCTGGTGCCGGTGGCCTTCCTGCTGCTCGGCCTGATCATGCTCGGCGGTGACATGGGCACCGCGATCATCCTCACCGCGATCCTGTTCGGGCTGCTGTGGATCGCCGGTGCCCCCACCCGGCTGTTCGCGGGGGTGCTGGGCGTCGCGGGGGTGATCGGCTTCCTGCTGATCAAGACCAGCGGCAACCGCATGGAGCGGCTGGCCTGCATCGGCGCCACCGACGTCACTCCCGGTGGCGGCTGCTGGCAGGCCGTGCACGGGATCTACGCCCTCGCCTCGGGCGGATGGTTCGGTTCCGGGCTCGGTGCGAGCGTGGAGAAATGGGGCCAACTGCCCGAACCGCACACCGACTTCATCTTCGCCGTGACCGGGGAGGAACTGGGGCTGACGGGCACGCTGTCGGTGCTCGCCCTCTTCGCGGCTCTAGGCTATGCGGGTATCCGCGTGGCCGGTCGAACGGAGGACTCCTTCGTCAGGTTTGCCGCGGGAGGCGTGACGACGTGGATCACGGCCCAGTTCGTGGTCAACATCGGTGCGGTGCTCGGCCTGCTGCCGATCGCCGGTGTCCCGCTCCCGCTGTTCTCCTACGGGGGCTCGGCCCTCCTGCCGACCATGTTCGCGATCGGGCTGCTCATCTCGTTCGCGAGGAGCGAGCCCGGCGCGCGAGCGGCGCTCAACGCGCGGGGGCCCGGCTACTGGCCGGGGGCAATGACACGGACGATGAGGCGGTTCGTCAGACGGCGGCCGTCCGGAGAGCGGTGAATTTCGGTGCATGTCGTACTCGCCGGTGGGGGGACCGCCGGCCACATCGAGCCCGCGCTCGCGCTCGCCGACGCCCTGCGCAGGCAGGACCCGACCGTGGGGATCACGGCACTCGGCACCGAGCGGGGTCTGGAGACCCGGCTGGTGCCGGAACGCGGCTACGAGCTGGCGCTCATCCCCGCCGTCCCGCTGCCACGCAAGCCCACCCCCGAGCTGATCACCGTCCCGGGGCGGCTGCGCGGCACCATCAAGGCCGCCGAGCAGATCCTGGAGCGCACCAAGGCCGACGCCCTCGTCGGCTTCGGCGGCTACGTCGCCCTGCCCGGCTACCTGGCCGCCAAGCGGCTCGGCGTGCCGATCGTGGTGCACGAGGCCAACGCGCGTCCGGGCCTCGCCAACAAGATCGGCTCCCGCTACACCACCCACGTGGCCGTGAGCACCCCGGACAGCAAGCTCCGGCACTCCCGCTACGTCGGCATCCCGCTGCGCCGGTCCATCGCGACCCTCGACCGCGCCGCGGTCCGCGCGGAGGCGCGTGCCGCCTTCGGCCTCGACCAGACCCTGCCGACCCTGCTGGTCTCCGGCGGCTCCCAGGGCGCCCGGCGGCTCAACGAGGTGATCGCCTCCGTCGCCCCGCGCCTGCAGCAGTCCGGGGTCCAGATCCTGCACGCGGTCGGCCCGAAGAACGAGCTCCCGCACGCCGACAACATGCCCGGCATGCCGCAGTACATCCCGGTCCCCTACCTGGACCGGATGGACCTCGCCTACGCCGCCGCCGACATGATGCTCTGCCGGGCCGGCGCCATGACGGTGGCCGAGCTGTCCGCGGTGGGCCTGCCGGCCGCGTACGTCCCGCTGCCGATCGGCAACGGCGAGCAGCGGCTGAACGCGCAGCCGGTCGTCAAGGCCGGCGGCGGCGTCATCGTCGACGACGCGGACCTCACCGCGGAGTGGGTGCTCGGCAACGTGCTGCCGGTCCTGACCGATCCGCACCGGCTGTACGAAATGTCCCGCGCCGCCGCCGAGTTCGGCCGCCCGCACGCGGACGAGCTGCTCGTCGGCATGGTCCACGAGGCGATCGCTGCGCGCCGCCGCTGAATCACGGTGCCGGCCGGGCCCCTCCGGCGCCCCCGCGGACCGCGCCGGGGGCGCCCCGTGCTCCGTTGGGGTCACGGGGGAGGGGGCCCGGCCCACCCGGCGGCGCGCGGCCGCCCCGGCACCCAGCACGACGACTAGCCTGCCCGGAAGCGGAAGGCAGTTCCGACGACCCCGGAGGCGAAAGTGGCCGTACCGACGACCGTCGAGGCGGCCGGCGACCAGGACGGCGGGGCCGAGCCCCCGCCGCGGCGGAGCCGGCGCCTCATCGTCCTCACGGCGCTCGCCGCGGCCACCGTGCTGGGCGGCACCGGCACCTGGCTGCTGTACGGCTCCGCCTGGCTGCGCGCGACGCACGTCCGCGTGACGGGCACCGAGGTGCTCCACCCCGACGAGGTCCGCGACGCCGCGCAGGTCCCGCTCAACGGGCCGCTGGTTTCCGTGGACACCGACGTGATCGCCCGTCGGCTGAAGGCGCGGCTGCCGCGCATCTCCGCGGTGGAAGTGGAGCGTTCGTGGCCGCACACGATCACGCTGAAAGTGACGGAGCGAACTCCCGCCGCCCTGGTGAAAGGTGACGGGTACTTCATCGAAGTCGACGCGGACGGCTTCCGGTTCGACGAGCGGGACACTCCCCTGAAGGGTGTACCGATCATCGAATTGCGGCCCGACCGCGACTCCGCGAGCTATCGACTTTTTGGGACAAAGCGGCTATTGGCGGCGGCGGTTCAGGTCGCGGCGGACCTGCCGAAGGTCGCATACCGGGACGCACAGCTCATCGAGGTGCGCTCATATGACGACATTACGGTCGAACTGACGCGGGGGCGTGCGGTGATGTGGGGGAGCGCGGATCAAGGGGCAGAGAAAGCGGTTGCTCTCGCGGCCCTGATGAAAGTCGAGCACGATGCCGAGTTCTTCGACGTGAGTGCCCCAACATCCCCTGCCGCATCGGACGGTTGACGTCCCAGCCTTCTGTTCGACACCCTGGTTGGTCCGGCTCTGGCGTGATCACATAGGGTCAAAAGAAAAACGGGAGGTTCGGCGTGTTCGTTGAACGCGAACCGCTTGTCGATTTAGTGTCCTGTCCCAACGACAGTGCGGGACAGACATACTGGTAACCCTAAACCTCAGGGTTAGGGTTCGGATCGGCGGGCCTTCCCGACCGTCCCCACAGGTATACGTAACTCGAGGCGAGAGGCCTTCGACGTGGCAGCACCGCAGAACTACCTCGCAGTCATCAAGGTCGTCGGCATCGGCGGCGGTGGCGTGAACGCCATCAACAGGATGATCGAGGTCGGTCTCAAGGGCGTCGAGTTCATCGCGATCAACACCGATGCGCAGGCCCTGCTCATGAGCGACGCCGACGTCAAGCTGGACGTCGGCCGGGAGCTCACTCGCGGACTCGGCGCCGGCGCCAACCCCGACGTCGGCCGCAAGGCCGCCGAGGACCACCGCGAGGAGATCGAAGAGGTGCTCAAGGGCGCCGACATGGTCTTCGTCACCGCGGGCGAGGGCGGCGGCACCGGCACCGGCGGCGCGCCCGTCGTGGCCAACATCGCCCGCTCGCTGGGCGCGCTGACCATCGGTGTGGTGACCCGCCCGTTCACCTTCGAGGGACGCCGCCGCGCCAACCAGGCCGAGGACGGCATCGCAGGACTGCGCGACGAGGTCGACACCCTCATCGTGATCCCCAACGACCGGCTGCTGTCCATCTCGGACCGCCAGGTGAGCGTGCTGGACGCCTTCCGCTCCGCGGACCAGGTGCTGCTCTCCGGTGTCCAGGGCATCACCGACCTGATCACCACCCCGGGTCTGATCAACCTCGACTTCGCCGACGTGAAGTCGGTGATGTCCGAGGCGGGTTCGGCCCTCATGGGCATCGGTTCGGCCCGCGGGGACGACCGCGCGGTCGCCGCGGCGGAGATGGCGATCTCCTCGCCGCTGCTGGAGGCGTCCATCGACGGCGCCCGGGGCGTGCTGCTCTCCATCTCCGGTGGCTCGGACCTCGGCCTCTTCGAGATCAACGAGTCCGCCCAGCTGGTGAGCGAGGCGGCCCACCCCGAGGCCAACATCATCTTCGGCGCGGTCATCGACGACGCCCTGGGCGACGAGGTCCGCGTCACCGTCATCGCGGCCGGCTTCGACGGCGGCCAGCCGCCGACCCGCAACCGCGACAAGGTGCTCGGCTCGTACGCGTCCTCCTCCCGCGAGGAGAGCTCCTCCCCGGCCCCGGCCCGTCCGGCCGCCCAGTCCGCCGAGCCGGCCCGCCCGGCCTTCAGCGGCCTGGGCAGCGTCACCCAGCGTGAGGAGGAGCCCAAGCCGGAGCCGGTCGCCGAGGTGCCGGCCCAGCCGATCGCCCCCCAGGTTCCCCCGGCGCGTCCGTACCAGGACACCGCCGCCGAGGAACTCGACGTACCCGACTTCCTCAAGTAAGCACTGCCACACGTGATAACGCTCAACCACGCACGTCCGGGCGGCGCCCACTTCGCCTTCACCGACAGGTGGGGCGGGGTGAGCGCCGCTCCGTACGACAGCCTCAACCTCGGCGGCGCGGTCGGTGACGACCCGGCCGCCGTCCTCGCCAACCGCGACGCCGCCGCACGCGGGCTGGGCCTCGATCCCGCCCGTGTGGTCTGGATGAACCAGGTGCACGGCAACGACGTCGCCGTCGTCGCCGCCCCCTGGGCCGGCGGCCGGGTCCCGGAGGTGGACGCCGTCGTCACCACCCGGCCCGGTCTCGCCCTCGCGGTGCTGACCGCCGACTGCGTCCCGGTCCTGATGGCCGACGCGCACGCCGGCGTGGTGGCCGCGGCCCACGCCGGCCGCCCTGGACTGCTGGCCGGGGTCGTCCCCGCGGCGGTCGAGGCCATGGTCGGCCTCGGTGCCCGCGCCGAGCGGATCACCGCGATGACCGGCCCCTCGGTCTGCGGCTCCTGCTACGAGGTGCCCGAGGCCATGCGCGATGAGGTCGCCGCCGCCGTCCCCGAGGCCCGCGCCACCACCAGCTGGGGCACCCCCTCCCTGGACATCGCCACCGGGGTGCACGCCCAACTCGCCCGGCTGGGTGTGCCGATGGGTGAGAAATCCCATATTTGTACGATGGAGTCCGGGGACCACTTCTCCTACCGCCGCGAGCGGACCACCGGACGGCTCGCGGGATACGTCTGGCTGGACGGACCGAGTGACTGACCGTACGCAAGAGCGAAGCGCCGAACTGGCGGGCAACCTGGCCGCGGTCGAGGAGCGCATCGCGGCGGCCTGTGCCGCGGCCGGCCGGGCCAGGGACGAGGTGACCCTGGTCGTGGTCACCAAGACCTACCCGGCGAGCGACGTGCGGATCCTGTCCGGGCTCGGCGTCCGCGAGGTGGCGGAGAACCGCGACCAGGACGCCGCCCCCAAGGCCGAGGCCTGCGCCGATCTGCCGCTGACCTGGCACTTCGTGGGGCAGCTGCAGACCAACAAGGTCCGCTCGGTGGTGCGCTACGCGGACGTCGTGCACTCGGTCGACCGCCTCCGGCTGGTCGACGCGCTCTCCGCCGCCGTCCTGAAGTCGGAGCGGGCCGACCGCGAGCTCGGCTGCCTGGTGCAGGTCGCGCTGGACGCCGAGTCCGGGACGCAGGGCGCCCGCGGCGGAATCGCACCCGATGTCGTCGAAGGCATCGCCGAAGCCGTCGCCGCCGCCCCCGGGCTCCGGCTCGACGGGCTGATGACGGTCGCACCGCTGGCGGGGCCGTACGCGGGTCAACCCCGCGCCGCCTTCGATCGGCTGGCGGAAATCGCATCCTGCCTGCGCGCGGCGCATCCGGCTGCGAACATGGTCTCGGCAGGGATGAGCGCGGACCTCGAGGAGGCCATCGCCGCCGGTGCGACACACGTACGCATCGGTAGCGCGGTACTCGGCGTCAGGTCCGGGCTCGGGTAACGTCACCAAACAAGTCGGACCACACAAAACATATGGTCTTTCCCCGCTGAGAGGACGCAGAGCATGGCCGGCGCGATGCGCAAGATGGCGGTCTACCTCGGCCTCGTGGAGGACGACGGGTACGACGGCCCGGGCTTCGACCCCGACGACGAGTTCGACCCCGAACCCGAGCCGGAGCGCTCCCGCCGACCGCACCAGTCCCACCAGCCACCACATCAGACACAACCGGAGGAACCGGCACGCATCGTGCACGCCCCGGTCCCCCGTGAACCCCGGATCGCCCCAGTGGCATCCATCACACAAGAACGCCATAGCCTGGAGAAGAACGCACCGGTGATCATGCCTAAGGTCGTGTCGGAACGAGAGCCGTACCGGATCACGACACTCCACCCCCGGACGTACAACGAAGCCCGTACGATCGGGGAACACTTCCGTGAGGGCACGCCGGTGATCATGAATCTCACGGAGATGGACGACACCGACGCGAAGCGACTTGTCGACTTTGCCGCCGGGCTGGTCTTCGGCCTGCACGGCAGCATCGAGCGGGTGACACAGAAGGTGTTTCTGCTGTCGCCTGCTAACGTCGATGTCACGGCGGAGGACAAGGCCCGCATCGCCGAAGGCGGGTTCTTCAATCAGAGCTGATATACGCAACCGTACGAAACCGGCCGTGAGGCCCATGAACGAGCAGGGGAGAGGGGAAGCGCGATGGACATCGCACTCCAGGTGCTGTGGATCGCGCTGATGTGCTTCCTGCTCGTTCTGATCTTCCGGTTGGTGATGGACTATGTTTTCCAGTTCGCCCGATCGTGGCAGCCTGGGAAGCCCATGGTGGTCGTCCTGGAGGCCACCTACACTGTCACCGATCCGCCACTCAAGCTTCTGCGGCGGTTCATCCCGCCGCTGCGTCTCGGGGGCGTGGCGCTCGACCTGTCCTTCTTCGTATTGATGATCATCGTGTACATCCTGCTCACCGTCGTAGGGGGCTTGCGAGGATGACCGATGCGGGCTCCCGATATGTCGACGATCACGTTGAGGTGAAGAGATGCCACTGACCCCCGAGGACGTGCGGAACAAGCAGTTCACGACCGTCCGCCTCCGAGAAGGCTATGACGAGGACGAGGTCGACGCCTTCCTTGACGAGGTCGAGTCGGAACTGACGCGACTGCTCCGCGAGAACGAGGACCTGCGCGCCAAGCTGGCCGCGGCGACGCGTGCCGCCGCCCAGAACCAGCAGCAAGGCATGCGCAAGCCCGAGCCGCAGGAAGGCCGCGGTCCCGGGGCTCCCGTGCCCGCCGCCATATCCGGACCGCAGCCGGTGCCGCCGCAGCAGATGGGCGGCCCCGGTCCCCAGGGACCCGGCAGTGGCCTCGCCCTGCCCGCCGGGCCCAGCGCACAGCAGGGCCCCGGTCCGATGGGCCAGGGTCCGATGCAGGGCGGTCCCATGGGTCAGCAGCACCCCATGCAGGGCGGCCCCATGGGCCAGCCGATGCAGGGCGGTCCCATGGGTCAGCAGCACCCCATGCAGGGCGGCCCCATGGGCCAGCCGATGCAGGGCGGCCCCATGGGTCAGCAGCACCCCATGCAGGGCGGTCACCCCATGCAGCAGCAGGGCCCCGGTGGCGACAGCGCCGCCCGTGTGCTCTCGCTCGCCCAGCAGACGGCCGACCAGGCGATCGCCGAGGCGCGCGCCGAGGCGAACAAGATCGTCGGCGAGGCCCGCAGCCGCGCCGAGGGTCTGGAGCGCGACGCCCGTGCCAAGGCCGACGCCCTTGAGCGGGACGCGCAGGAGAAGCACCGCGTGGCGATGGGCTCCCTGGAGTCCGCGCGCGCCACGCTGGAGCGCAAGGTCGAGGACCTGCGCGGCTTCGAGCGCGAGTACCGCACCCGCCTGAAGTCGTACCTGGAGAGCCAGCTGCGTCAGCTGGAGAACCAGGCCGACGACTCGCTCGCCCCGCCGCGCACCCCCGCGGCCGCGTCCCTCTCCTCCGGTTCCGGAGGCATGGGCGGCACGATGGGCGGCGGCACCATGGGTGGCGGCACGATGGGCGGCATGGCCACGGCCGGCGCCGGCACCATGGGTGGCGGTCAGGGCTACGGCGGCGGCCAGGGCATGGGCGGCGTCGGCGGGCAGAACCCGACGTACGGCGGCCAGCAGCAGATGTCTCCGGCCATGACGCAGCCCATGGCACCGGTGCGGCCGCAGGGGCCGGCGCCGTTGCAGCAGGCGCCGACGCCGATGCGTGGGTTCCTCATCGACGAGGACGACAACTAGTCGCCGGCGCGACTGCGGTAGGCACGACAGGGCCGGGCCCCCAGGGAATCGCTTCCCTCGGGGGCCCGGCCCTTTCCCGTCCGTGCGGCGGGGTTGCTTGTGTGCGGGTCGGTTGCGCCGGGCCACCTGGTTGTTTGCGTGCACGTTGTGGGCGCCTGCGGGCGGCTGCGCCGGGCCGCCCGGTGGGGTGTGTGCGGGTCCGTTGCGCCTGCGGGCGGCTGCGCCGGGCCGCCCGGTCGGGTGTGTGCGGGTCCGTTGCGCCTGCGGCGGGCGTCCACCCGCCCTCCCGCCCGATTGCCCGGCGCGATTGGTGCGGGCTTGCGCAAGTTCGTCTGGGGTCGGCGCCGCGCCGGCGCACGTCCTCAACGCTCGCGGTTTGCGTCTACATCATTCGGTACCGCGTCCGCCGCTCGTCGTTTCCGGGCGCACCCCGACACACCCCCTCCCGAGGTATGGGCGCAGAACGGCCGGTGGGGGGCATGGAGGTAGCTCGGGGTTACCCCGAACCGCGCTGTGACCCCACAGCCGCGCTGCCCGTCTCCCCGGTGAGGGGGCAGATGGGCAACCGGGGTGCGCCGGACCGCCTTCTGACCACCCACCGGCCGTTGGTCGCGGAACCGGCGGAGGGGGTGGGGGAGTTGGGGGCACCCCCGGCCGAAGGCTGGGGGAGGGTGGGCGTTCTGGACGCTGACGTGTATTTGATGTGCGGCAGCGACGGCACCGACGAGTGGTGCCCGTCATGCACATAAATATGCGGTACAGAATGCCCACCCCGGAGGCCCCGCCCCCGGCCCACCAACCCACAGAGCGAGCCCCGCACCAATCGCGCCGGATGGGGGCACCCCCGGCCGAAGGCTGGGGGAGGGCGGGAGGGTGGGGAGAAACCCAACAGCAACCACAACGGCGCCGCACACAAAAGGACGGCTGCGCCGTAGTCCGCTGGGGCGGACGACGGCGCAGCCGTCATGTGCGGGCCCCGGAGGGTTACCGCTTGCGGAGGTGGAAGGTGAGGCCGAGGGCCTCGTCCGTGAAGGCGGGACCGTACCCGTCCTCGGGTCCGCCGGAGGCGAAGTCCGTCGCGAGGACCTCGTCCGCGACGAGCCGGGCGTGCTCCGCGAGCGCCTCCGCCAGTTCAGCGTCGGCCGCGGCCCAGCGCAGCGCGATGCGGTCGGCGACGTCGAGGCCGCTGTTCTTGCGGGCCTCCTGGACGAGGCGGATGACGTCGCGGGCGAGGCCCGCACGCCGCAGCTCCGGGGTGATCTCGAGGTCGAGTGCCACGGTCGCGCCGGAGTCGGACGCGACGGACCAGCCCTCCCGCGGGGTCTCCGTGATGATCACTTCCTCCGCGGTCAGGGCGACCGGCTCGCCGTCCACGACCACGGAGGCGTTGCCCTCGCGCAGGGCGAGGGACAGCGCCGCCGCGTCGCACTCGGCGACGGCCTTGGCGACGGCCTGGACGCCCTTGCCGAAGCGCTTGCCGAGGGCGCGGAAGTTGGCCTTGGCCGTGGTGTCGACAAGGGAGCCGCCGACCTCGCTCAGGGACGCCAGGGAGGCGACGTTGAGTTCCTCGGCGATCTGCGCGCGCAGTTCCTCGCCCAGCGCCTCGAAGCCCGAGGCGGCCACCAGGGCCCGCGAGAGCGGCTGGCGGGTCTTGACCCCGGACTCGGCGCGCGTGGCGCGGCCCAGCTCCACCAGGCGGCGCACGAGGGCCATCTGGTCGGACAGGACGGGGTCGACCAGCGCCTCGTCCACCGTGGGCCAGCTCGCCAGGTGCACCGACCCGGGGGCGCCCGGGGTGACCGGGACGACCAGGTCCTGCCAGACGCGCTCGGTGATGAACGGCACCAGCGGCGCCATCAGCCGGGTCACCGTCTCGACGACGTCGTGCAGGGTGCGCAGCGCCGCCTTGTCGCCCTGCCAGAAGCGGCGCCGCGAGCGGCGCACGTACCAGTTGGACAGGTCGTCGACGAAGGACGAGAGCAGCTTGCCCGCGCGCTGGGTGTCGTACGACTCCAGCGCGTCGGTGACGTCCCGGACCAGCGCGCCCAACTCGCCCAGCAGCCAGCGGTCCAGCAGCGGGCGGTCGGCCGGGGCCGGGTCGGCGTCGCCGGGGGCCCAGCCGGAGGTGCGGGCGTACAGGGCCTGGAAGGCGACCGTGTTCCAGTACGTCAGGAGGGTCTTGCGGACGACCTCCTGGATCGTGCCGTGGCCGACCCGGCGGGCCGCCCAGGGCGAGCCGCCGGCCGCCATGAACCAGCGCACGGCGTCGGCGCCGTGCTGGTCCATGAGCGGGATGGGCTGGAGGATGTTGCCCAGGTGCTTGGACATCTTCCGGCCGTCCTCGGCGAGGATGTGGCCCAGGCAGACCACGTTCTCGTAGGCGTTCCGGTCGAAGACCAGGGTGCCGACCGCCATCAGCGTGTAGAACCAGCCGCGGGTCTGGTCGATCGCCTCGGAGATGAACTGCGCCGGGTAGGTGCCCTCGAAGAGCTCCTTGTTCCGGTACGGGTAGCCCCACTGCGCGAACGGCATGGAACCCGAGTCGTACCAGGCGTCGATGACCTCGGGCACGCGCACGGCCTCGGCGGAGCACTGCGGGCACGCGAAGGTGACGTCGTCGATGAAGGGCCGGTGCGGGTCGAGGCCGGTCTGGTCGGTGCCGGTCAGCTCCGACAGCTCGGCCAGCGAGCCGACGCAGGTGAGGTGGCCCTCCTCGCAGCGCCAGATGGGCAGCGGCGTGCCCCAGTAGCGGTTGCGGGACAGCGCCCAGTCGATGTTGTTGTTGAGCCAGTCGCCGAAGCGGCCGTGCTTGACCGCCTCCGGGTACCAGTTGGTGCGCTCGTTCTCGCGGAGCAGGGCGTCCTTGACCGCGGTCGTGCGGATGTACCAGGACGGCTGCGCGTAGTAGAGCAGCGCGGTGTGGCAGCGCCAGCAGTGCGGGTAGCTGTGCTCGTACGGCAGGTGCCGGAAGAGCAGCCCGCGTTCCTGGAGGTCGTCGACGAGGGCTTCGTCGGCCTTCTTGAAGAACTGGCCGCCGACGAGCTCCAGCTCCTCCTCGAAGGTGCCGTCGGGGCGCACCGGGTTGACCACGGGCAGCCCGTAGGCGCGGCAGGTCCTGAGGTCGTCCTCGCCGAAGGCGGGGGCCTGGTGGACCAGGCCGGTGCCGTCCTCGGTCGTCACGTACTCGGCGTTGACGACGAAGTGCGCGCCCTCCATCTCCACCAGGTCGAAGGGGCGCCGGTACGTCCAGCGCTCCATCTCGCGGCCGGTGAAGCTCTGCCCGGTGGCCTCCCAGCCTTCGCCGAGGGCCTTGCCGAGCAGCGGCTCGGCGACGACCAGCTTCTCCGTGCCGTCGGTGGCGACCACGTAGGTGACGTCGGGGTGGGCGGCGACCGCGGTGTTGGAGACCAGCGTCCAGGGGGTGGTCGTCCACACCAGGAGCGCGGCCTCGCCCGCGAGCGGGCCGGAGGTGAGCGGGAAGCGCACGTAGACCGAGGGGTCGACCACGGTCTCGTAGCCCTGCGCCAGTTCGTGGTCGGACAGGCCGGTGCCGCAGCGCGGGCACCAGGGCGCGACGCGGTGGTCCTGGACCAGCAGGCCCTTGTCGAAGATCTGCTTCAGCGACCACCAGACGGACTCGATGTACCCCGGGTCCATCGTCCGGTAGGCGTCGTCGAGGTCCACCCAGTACCCCATGCGGGTGGTCAGCTCGGCGAAGGCGTCGGTGTGGCGGGTCACGGACTCGCGGCACTTGGCGTTGAACTCGGCGACGCCGTACGCCTCGATGTCCTTCTTGCCCGAGAAGCCCAGCTCCTTCTCGACGGCGAGCTCCACCGGCAGGCCGTGGCAGTCCCAGCCGGCCTTGCGGGTCACGTGGTGGCCCTGCATCGTCTTGAAGCGCGGGAAGACATCCTTGAAGACGCGGGCCTCGATGTGGTGCGCGCCGGGCATGCCGTTGGCGGTCGGCGGGCCCTCGTAGAAGACCCACTCCGGCCTGCCCTCGGTCTGCTCCAGGGAGCGGGCGAAGACCTTGTTCTCCTGCCAGAACGCGAGCACCTCGTGCTCCAGCGCGGGCAGGTCGACCTGGGCGGGGACCTGGCGGTACTGCGTCATCGGTTCTGCCTCCGGCGGACACGTGCGCGTGCGTATTCCGTCGGAGGGACGAGAGCGCCTGCTGCGACTGCTCCCGCGGTACCACCCTCCTTGGCCGCGGACGGGCCCTCGCGGGCTCGTTCCGCAACCCCCTCATTGGGGTCGCGCTGCCGGCTCTACTCGCCCTCGCGGGCTTTCTTCCGGCGGCTCCGGGGTGATCTTCACGTCGCGCACGCCCCCGGGCTTCCACCGTCCCCGGGTCGCTATGGGCTGCGTACGGCGCTACTCGTCCCCTTCCACGCCTTTCGCTCCGCCCAGTGTAAGGGGCCGCGGGGTGCGATGTCGGCCGGGTTTCCGCGGGGGGCCGGTGTGACCCGAATGGCCCGGTCCGCACCCTGTTACCCGGTGGTACCGGAATACCTCGCGGAGAGCTGGGCACAACGGATGCAGACCTGCCGCCCGACCCGGCGCGGCAGGCGGATCAGGCGGCGTGCCCCGTTGCCGCGGGTCCGGAGTCGATTTATCGTTCCGGCACGATTCGCGAGCAAGATCACAATATGTGAAGGGGCCTCGGCCATGGTGGGGAAGAAGACCACCGTCACGAAGAAGACGGCGAAGAAGACGGCTCCTGCGGCCGCCTCCGCGAGCCGCAGGAACGCCGCGCCCACCGCGCGGAAGGCGGCGGCCGAGCGCCCGGCCGCGTCCCCCGCTCGCAGGAGGACCGCCACGGCCGGTGAGGGAGCGGCCGAGGGCAAGCGCACCATCGCGAAGAAGGCCGCGGCCGGGAAGAAGGCACCCGCGAAGAAGGCTGTCGTACGCAAGGCGGCACCCGCCGCGAAGAAGGCCGCGGCGTCCGCCGCGGGGAAGACCGCGGCCAAGGCCGCAGGAAAGAAGGCGGCCGTGGCGGAGGAGACGACGACCAAGGCGGCGTCCACGCGCAAGACCACGGGACGCACGGCGAGCAGGACCGCGCCTCGCGCCAAGAAGACGGTGACGGCCGCGGAGAAGCCCGCGAAGGCGCCGACCGCGGCGAAGAAGGCCGCCCCGGCGAAGAAGGCCGCCCCGGCGAAGAAGACCGCACCGGCGAAGAAGGCAACCGCGAAGACCGCGGGGAAGACCGCCGGGAAGGCCGCGAAGACGGCCGGTGCCGCCTCCGCCGCACCCGCGAGGACCACGAGCACCGGCACCACCGCAAGGACCGGCACGACCGCCCGGGGGGCGGCGAAGACCACGAAGGCCGCGAAGGCCACGAAGACGGGAGCCAAGAAGGTGGTTGCGAAGAAGACGGCGGCCGGTACGGCCGCGGCAGGGGCGTCCGCCTCGGCGGTCCCGACGGCCCGCATCGCCGAGGCGGCCGGCGCCGTCGCCGCGGGCGACCTGGCCGTACGGCCGGACGAGGAGCCGTGGTCCGAGGAGGAGGTGGACGCGGCCCGCGCCGAGCTGCTGGCCGAGATGGACCGGCTGCGGTCGGAGATCACCACCTCGGAGAACGCCATCACCGGGCTGCTGAGGGACTCGGGCGACGGGGCCGGCGACGACCAGGCCGACACCGGCACCAAGAACATCACGCGCGAGCACGAGATGGCGCTGACCGCCAACGCCCGCGAGATGCTCGCGCAGACCGAGCACGCGCTGGAGCGGCTGGACTCCGGCACGTACGGGCTCTGCGAGTCCTGCGGCAAGCCGATCGGCAAGGCACGGATGCAGGCCTTCCCCCGTGCGACGCTCTGCGTGGACTGCAAGCAGCGCCAGGAACGACACTGACGGCCGGCCGGCCGGCCGCGCGGCACGACACGGACACGGGGAATCGCGGGGCCCGGAGCCGCGCGGCCCCGCTGTTCGGACGTGTGTGCCGTAACCTCGTCTGCGTCAGGATCCGGACTGGCGCAGATCAGGGCTGAAGGACTCACATGGCGAAGGCACAGGAGACCGCGGCGGACACGGCCGAGGAGCCGACCGGCGGTACGGACGAGGTCACCGGCAGGGGACCGCGGCGCATCGCCGTGCTCCTCGGCGTCGCGGCGCTCGCGTACGTCCTCGACCTGCTCTCCAAGATCTGGGTGGTGACCAGCCTCGAGGGCCACGAGCCCATCGAGGTCCTCGGCCGCTACCTGCGCTTCGAGGCGGTGCGCAACGCCGGCGCGGCCTTCGGCTTCGGCCAGGGCATGACCATCGTCTTCACGGTGATCGCGGTCACGGTGGTCGTGGTGATCGCCAGGATCGCCCGCAAGCTGCACAGCGTGCCGTGGGCGATCGCCCTCGGGCTGCTGCTGGGGGGCGCCTTCGGCAACCTGACCGACCGGGTGTTCCGCGCGCCGGGCTTCCTGCAGGGGCACGTCGTCGACTTCATCGCGCCGATCCACTTCGCCGTGTTCAACCTCGCCGACTCGGCGATCGTCTGCGGCGGCATCCTGATCGTCCTGCTGTCCTTCCGCGGTCTGGACCCGGACGGAACCGTCCACAAGGACTGACCGGGGAGCGGGGCGGCGGGGGAGGCCCCCGGGATCCGGCATACTCGATCAGGTGAGTATGCCTGCCGAAGTTCGATCCCTCCCCGTCCCCGAAGGTCTCGAGGGCGAGCGTGTCGACGCCGCCATCGCCCGTATGTTCGGTTTCTCGCGGACCAAGGCGGCCGAGCTGGCCGCCGCCGGGAAGGTGACGATCGACGGCAGCGAGGCCGGCAAGTCCGACCGCGTCTCGGGCGGTGCCTGGCTCGAGGTCGAGATGCCCGCGCCGCCGCGCCCCGTGGAGGTCGTCGCCGAGCCGGTGCCGGGCATGCGCATCGTGCACGACGACGACCACGTGGTCGTGATCGACAAGCCCGTGGGCGTGGCCGCCCACCCCAGCCCCGGCTGGACCGGCACCACGGTCATCGGCGGTCTGGCCGCCGCCGGCTACCGGATCTCCACCTCCGGGGCCTCCGAGCGTCAGGGCATCGTCCACCGGCTCGACGTCGGCACCTCGGGGCTGATGGCCGTCGCCAAGTCGGAGATCGCCTACAGCGACCTCAAGCAGCAGTTCCGGGAGCGCACCGTCGACAAGCGCTACCACGCACTGGTCCAGGGCCACCCCGACCCGCTGAGCGGCACCATCGACGCCCCGATCGGTCGCCACCCCCAGCACGACTACAAGTGGGCCGTGACCGCGGAGGGCAAGCCCAGCGTCACGCACTACGACCTCGTCGAGGCGTTCCGCGCGGCCTCCCTGCTCGACATCAAGCTGGAGACCGGCCGCACCCACCAGATCCGGGTCCACATGGCCGCCCACCGCCACCCCTGCGTCGGCGACCTGACCTACGGGGCCGACCCCACCCTCGCCAAACGGCTGAAACTCACGCGCCAGTGGCTGCACGCCGTGCGCCTGGGCTTCTCCCACCCCGAGGACGGCCGCTGGGTGGAGTTCGAGAGCACCTACCCGGACGACCTGCAGTACGCCCTCGACACCGTGCGGGCCGACAGTGCCTGAGCCCTACGAGGTCCGCGTCGCGGCCGACCCGGACGACCTGAAGGCGTACTACGCGGTCCGGCACGAGGTCTTCGTCGTCGAGCAGAAGGTCCCCGCCGAGCTGGAGTACGACGCCCACGACGCCGACGCCGTGCACGTCCTGGCCACCGGGCCCGGCGGTGCGCTCGGCGCGGGCCGGCTGCTCCTCGGCGAGGACGGCACCGGCATCCTCGGGCGGCTCGCCGTGACCGGCGCCTCCCGGGGGCTGGGCATCGGCGTCGCCCTGGTGCGCGCCATCGAGGACGAGGCCCGGCGGCACGGCCTGGCCGCCGTCGAACTGCACGCCCAGGCCCACGCCGTCGGCTTCTACGAGCGCCTCGGCTACACCTCCTTCGGCGCCGAGTACGAGGAGGCGGGCATTCCGCACCTGTCGATGAGGCGCGTGCTCTGACCGGGTCCGGGGCGGCGGGCATGCCACGCTAGGGTGTGTGGATCAACTCGCGCTGTTCTTCGCCCTGATGCTCGCGGCCATCGTGATGGTGCCGCTGGGCGACCGGATGGGGCTGCCGTCGCCCGTTCTGATGACGTTGCTCGGGGTCGTCCTGGCCCTCCTGCCGTTCGTGCCGAACGTGCAGATCAACCCCGAGCTCATCCTTCCGCTCGTGCTGCCGCCGCTGCTCTACGCCTCCGTACAGCGCACGTCCTGGCGGCAGTTCGCCGCCAACAAGAAGGCCATCTTCCTGCTGGCCGTCGCGCTGGTGCTGATCACCACCGCGGCGGTGGGCGCCATCGCCAGCGCCGTCGTCCCCGGCATCTCCATCGCCGCCGCCCTCGCGCTCGGCGCGCTGGTCGCCCCGCCCGACCCGGTGGCCGCGACCGCCGTCGCCGGGCGGCTGGGACTGCCGCGCCGCATGGTGTCGACCCTGGAGGGCGAGGGGCTCTTCAACGACGTCACCGCGATCGTCGTCTACAACGTGGCCGTCGCCGCGGCCGTGACGGGCTCCTTCTCCTGGCCGGAGGCGCTCGGTGAACTGCTGCTGTCGGCGGTGGTCGCGGTCGCCGTCGGCGTCGTGCTCGGCTGGACCGCCTCCAAGCTGATGGGGGTCGTGGGCGACCCGACCCTGCAGATCGGGCTCTCGCTGCTCGTCCCGTTCGCCTCCTACGCGATCGCCGACGAGGCGCACGGCTCCGGAGTCCTCGCCGTGCTCACCACCGCGCTGTTCCTGGCCGAACACGCCCGCGACGCCGACGACGTGACCGGGCGGCTGGTCGGCGCCACCTTCTGGGAGGTCGTCGACACGCTCGTCACAGGTGTCGCCTTCGGGCTGATCGGCCTGGAGCTGCACAACGTCTTCGGCGTCGGCGCCGGCCGCTGGGGCACCATGCTGAGCCACGCGGCGATCGTCGTCGGCGCGGTCGTCCTCGTACGGCTGGCCTACCTGATGCCGGCCGCGGCGGTCACCAGGAAACTGCACAAACGGCGCGACATCGACGAGGACATCCCCCTGTCGTGGCGCGAGACCGTCGTCATGTGGTGGGCCGGGATGCGCGGAGTGGCGTCCATCGCCCTGGCGCTGGCCATCCCGCACACCACGGAGTCCGGCGCGCCCTTCCCGGCGCGCGACGAGATCCTCTTCATCGCCTTCTCGGTCGTCCTCACCACCCTCGTGCTGCAGGGGCTCACCCTTCCGAAGGTCGTCAAACGCCTCGGGGTGAGCAGCGACACCCAGGTGGAGCACGACATGGAGATGCTGCTCGCGCTGCGCGCCATGGCCGCCGCCAAGCAGCGGCTGAAGGAGGTCGAGGCGACCGAGGACTTCTCCGAGGAGGTCTCCGAACTCCTGCACCGCCGCGCCTTCGACGTCGGGGCCCGGATCTGCCCCGACATCGTCGACGACGAGAAGCGCGACCGGCACACCGCCCGTGTCCGCCGCATCAAGACCGTCGAGCGCGTCCAGCGCGACATGTTCTCCGCCGCCCGGCACGAGGTCCTCGCCGCGCGCAGCGAGCCCGGATACGACCCCGAGATCGTCGACCGGGTGCTGCGCCAGCTCGACGTCCGCAGCCTGCGCGTGTCCCGGTAGGCGCCGCCGCCCGGCCCCTACCGGGCCCCGGGGCCGGGACCGATGTCGCCCGCCCCGGGCGTGGCCTGCTCGCGGTCCGGGGCCTCGGCAAGACCGGGGGCGGCGGCGGTGTTGATGCGCGGCAGCGCGTACGGGTGTTCGCGGCGCAGCCAGTCGATCATGTGCTCCCGCACCACGCAGCGCACCGTCCAGATGTCGTCCGCGTCCTTCGCCGTGGCCAGCGCCCGCACCTCGATGGTGGACGGCGTGGTGTCCGTCACCACCAGGCCCCAGGCCCGGCCGTCCCACTGCTCGCACTCCTTGAGGACGTCGTGGAGGTGCTCGCGCATCAGGTCGACGGGTGTGGCGTGGTCCAGGTGGAAGTAGACGGTGCCGGTCATCCGGGCGTTGCCGCGGGACCAGTTCTCGAAGGGCTTGCTGGTGAAGTACGAGACCGGCATGGTGATCCGCCGCTCGTCCCAGGTGCGCACCACCAGGTAGGTGAGGGTGATCTCCTCCACCGTCCCCCACTCGCCCTCCACGACCACCGCGTCGCCGATCCGGACCATGTCCCCGAAGGCGATCTGCAGCCCCGCGAAGAGGTTGCCCAGCGTCGACTGGGCGGCGATGCCCGCGACGATGCCGATCAGGCCCGCGGAGGCCAGCATCGAGGCGCCGAAGCCGCGCATTGCGGGGAAGGTCAGCAGCATGGCCGCCACCGCGACCACCCCGACGACCGCGGTGACCACCCGCTGGATCAGCGTCACCTGCGTCCGCACCCGCCGCACCCGCGCCGCGTCCTGGGCGGCGGAGGCGTACCGGGAGTACGAGGCCTCCACCACGGCCGCCGCGACCCTGACCACCAGCCAGGCACAGGCCCCGATCAGCACCAGCGTCAGCACCTGCCCGATCGCCCGGGTGTGGCCGCGGGCCAGGTGCGCCTGTTCGTACGAACCGCGCAGCAGCGAGCTGCAGATCACCAGCTGGAGCGCCAGCCGTGCGCGCCGCAGCAGGTTCCACAGCGGGGTCTCCGGGTGCCGGGCGTCCGCGCGGCGCAGCGCGTGGTCGACGGCCCAGCCCACGGCGAGAGTCACGATGAGGGAGCCGCCCACCACGCCCAGCGGCCGTACGACGGAGTCCATGGTTTCGACGGTAACGGGCATGATGGAGCCCGTACCCCGATCGTGCACCACCCATGGGACGTGAGATTGTGACCTCCGGCATGACCATCGTGCTGTTCCACTCGGCCTACGGACTCCGTCCCGCCGTGCACGCCGCCGCCGACCGGCTGCGGGCGGCCGGGCACGAGGTGCACGTGCCCGACCTCTACGAGGGCCGCACCGCGGACACCGTCGAGGAGGGGATGGCCGTCAAGGACGAGATCGGCCGCGACGAACTGCTCATGCGCGCCGTCACCGTCTCCGGCCCCCTCTCCGACCGGGGCCTGGTCTACGCCGGGTTCTCGCTGGGCGGTTCCATCGCGCAGAACCTCGCCCTCGCCGACGAGAAGGCCCGCGGCCTCCTGCTGCTGCACGGCACCTCCGACATCGCCGACGACGCCACCACCGACCTCCCTGTCCAGCTGCACGTCGCCGAGCCCGACCCCTTCGAGCCCGACGACTGGCTGAACGCCTGGTACCTGCGCATGCGCAAGGCGGGCGCCGACGTGGAGATCCACCGCTACCACGGGGCCGGCCACCTCTTCACCGACCCGGACCTCGACGACTACGACGCGGAGGCGGCCGAGCAGACGTGGGCGGTGGCGCTTGACTTCCTGGCGGACCTCGCGGCGGAGGCGGGGGA
Source organism: Streptomyces sp. NPDC008238 (assembly GCF_042956445.1). Taxonomy (NCBI): domain Bacteria; kingdom Bacillati; phylum Actinomycetota; class Actinomycetes; order Kitasatosporales; family Streptomycetaceae; genus Streptomyces; species Streptomyces sp. NPDC008238. Next base: position 88,041 of record NZ_JBIBGK010000006.1, read on the forward strand.
GGCGCAGGCGGGGGACGCGGACGCCACGGAGGCGGGCGAGGACGGGTAACGGCCCGGTGGGCGGGGGCCGTTGTCAGTGCCCGCTGAGATCATCCGATACATGGGTGTTCTCTACGGGTACTACTCCGCCGCCGACGACAAGGACGCCGCCCGCGCCGTGGTCCGCGAGTTCCGCCGGGCCGAGGCCGGCAGCCGCGACCAGCACGTGACCCAGGGCATCGACCCGGTCGTGGAGTTGCTCCCCGCGGAGGTCCTCATCACCGGCCGCGCACCCGAGGACGTGCGCTCCGACCCGCGCCGCGGCGCCCTGGTGGGGGTGGCCGGTGAGGGCAGGGTGGTCGCCGTCTCCCTCACCGACAGTTTCCGCGACGCACTCGCCGCCTTCGACGCGGATCTGCTCGACGACGTCGCCATGGGGTGGTCCCGTACCTCCGAAGGCCTCCACGGCGTCCACGGTCCGGACGTCCTCGGGCTGTTCCTCAAGGAGCTCGCCGGGCTGGCCGGCCGCGCCACGGCGGACGGACGGCGCCTCTACTGCTGGATACGCCCCTGAGCGACGCCGGCCCCGCGCGGTCCGGCGGCCGCCGCCAGCAGGAGGAACGCGGCCGAGGGCAGGAACACGTACATCGCGATCGCCGCGCCGATGACGGACCAGACGATCAGCGCGAGCGCGATGACGACGCAGGCCTGGGCGAAGACCCTGGGGAACCGCGCCAGGAGCGGCGGCAGCGCCAGCGGCACCACGGACATCACGAAGAAGCCGCCGTAATAGCTGTCCAGCCCGTGGAGCAGCCCGGGCACCGCCACCGCCGCGGCCCCCACCGCGAGCACCCACTGCCGGCGCCCGATCCCCGTCCGTACCTCCGGCCGCCCCGTCCCAGCCCCCATGGCCGCCCCTTCCCCCCTGGCGTACACCGCTTTGAACGCGTTCAACCTAGCGGATCGCGGTCCGGCTCAGTACCAGCGGCTGAACGCGGCGGCACCATGGGCGGACCGGGCGGCGCGACGCAGCACGCGCAAGGGGGCGTCGAGCAGTTCCGCCGAGTCGAACTCCGGATCGCCCAGGGCGCCCATCCAGTCGGCCGCGCGGGCGAGGACGTGCTCCCGGCGGGCCCCGGAGACGTCCAGGGCCCGTTCCGCCCCGGGGAGCGCCGCCGCCAGCTCGTCGTGGGTGAGCAGGAACTCGCCGAACCTGCCGGGCAACTGGGCCGAGGCCGCGGGACCGAGGGCGTAGACGAGTGCCGCGACCGGGCCGGCCTTGCGGGCGGCGGCGGCGAACGGGCCCTCGCCCTCGATCTGCGGCATGAGGTGCATGAGTTCGTCCTGCAGCGTCAGCGTCGGCTCGTCGTCCTCGGCGGCGCTCGCGGAGTCGACGAGTTCGGCGAACCGCAGCGCGACCGGATCGTTTTGCAAAGGCCGCGTTGTGTCAGCGCCTTCGGCCCACCAGGCGAGCGCCCGCGCGAGCTCCGGCGGCAGTTCCTCGTCCCGGGCCGCGGGCCGGGGCGTACGCGCGTGTGCCCGCACCACGTCATCGGGGACGGCCCCCACCACCCAGACGCCCGTCACACCCACGGCCCCCACCTCCCGGCTCGACCCCGACGGTATCCCCTGGGTGCGGCGGGGGGCGCCGCCTCGGTCGTCCGCCATGAGACCCCGCGTGCGACGCGCGTTGCCGTCCCCGGGGCGGCCGGGGTGGAATGGGCGGATGGAAGACCTGTCCTCGATCGCCGCCGCCCTGGCGGAGGTCGGCCCCCGGCTCAAACGCCTGCGCACGCGGCGGGGCGTCACCCTGGCCGCGCTCTCGCAGACCACGGGCATCTCCACGAGCACCCTGTCCCGCCTGGAGACCGGCCGGCGCCGCCCCAGCCTCGAACTCCTCCTCCCGATCGCCCGGGCGCACCGCGTGCCGCTGGACGAACTGGTCGGCGCCCCCGAGGTGGGCGACCCCCGGGTACGCCTCAGACCCCGCCGTGTGAACGGCCGTACCGTCGTGCCGCTCACCCGCCAGCCGGGCTCCCCCCAGGCGTGGAAGGTCGTCATCCCCGTCGCCCAGTGCGAGCCCGACCTCCGCGTCCACGAGGGCCACGAGTGGCTGTACGTGCTCTCCGGACGGCTCCGCCTCCTGCTGGGCGACGGCGAGGCCGTCCTCGGCGTGGGGGAGGCGGCCGAGTTCGACACCCGGCTGCCCCACTGGTTCGGCAGCGCCGACGGCCGGCCCGTCGAGATCCTCAGCCTCTTCGGGCGCCAGGGCGAGCGCATGCACCTCCGCACGAGGCCCGGCCGGGGGAGCGTGGACGGCGGCGGCGGCGGTGACGGCGGCGCGGGGACGCGTTGATCGTACCTTCCCGTCCGGAAGGGGGGCCGCTGGCCTGAGCGGGGAGTCGCCTGTCAGACGCCGCCGCTACGATCGCCCCATGACGTCACATCAGGGAGATGCCGCGTAGGTCGCCGCGCGCGGTGAGGGCCGCCACGTCCCGGGGACGAGGCGATGGCGCGGTGAGTTCACTGCTGGTCGGCATGTGTCCGGGGGAGCCCGTGTGCGCCGGCGTTCACACGTACCTCTTCGTCGACGGTCTCGACGTGGTCACCCTGAGCGACAGCAGAATGGCCGGCCTCGACCCGAGGCGGCTGCTCCGGCCGGGCGGGCCCCTGTATCCGGCGGACACGCCGCGCGCGGTGGAGGTGGCGGCGGAACAGCCCGGCTCGGGGCCGGACATGCTGCGCATCCGCGTCCGTCAGCGGGGCGGGACGGTCATCTGGTCCGGTCTGACGTACCCCGGCAACGACGGCGGACCCGTCGAGGAGGTGCGCTTCCGCCTCGAGCAGTACCTGGGCGAGGTCGAGCGGGCGTACGCGGTCGCCACCGCCGACCACGGGGCCGCGAGCGCCTTGACGCCGGCCTCAGCCGAACGTCGAGTTGTCGGTCACGGCTGCTGGGACTGATCCGCCTCACCAACCTCACTGACCGTGCAGCGCGCAATCCGTCGTAGGGCACAATCGCCCGGGGCACGGACTGGTGTGCGACCTGTGAGGGGGTAGGAGTGGCGGACAAACCGAAATGGCAGAACCACCCGGCCTGGTACCTGCTGTTGATTGTGCCGCTGCTCATGAACGTGATGACCGAGGGCGACGCCATCAGCCGTTTCCTCGGGGCGTCGAGTCTCGTGCTGTTGGGCTTCCTTGGCGGGCAAGAGTGGGCGAAGCGGGCCGCGTGGCGGAGGGGTGCCGCCGGAGGAGGGACCGCGGCGGACAAGAGACGTCAGTGGCGGGAAAGGCGTCCCACCACCCCACCGACGGCCCGCGGCTCCGAATCGGGGCCACCGGCATTCACAGCCGACGTTAACGACGCCTGACGGGGGCGTGGGCCGGCGTCTCCCATGACGCCGTACTCGGCAGTGAAGTCGTCGGCCACCTCGCGAATGTCGGAGTCCTCACTGGCCTGGGCATGCCGGAGCAGCTGTTGGAGTAGAGGCCATGCGCGGATGCAGGCGAGGAGCTCGGCGAGGCGGCGGTAGTCGTCCTCGTCGGCTGAATCCAGCTGAGCTGTGATGAGTGGGTCCAGCGCCGGCAAGAGAGTGTCCCGGGGGATGCCGTCGACGGCTTGCCGGGCTTCCGTGGCCCAGCCGTGTGACATGGACAGCTCTATGAGCTGCGGGAGAAGTGCGAGGCCGTCGCCTGAGAACGAGCGGAGGAAGTCCAGAGCGGCACCGCGCTGCCAGGACCCTCCTGCCAGGGCAGCCTTGAGGATGTCGGGCCTGTTCTGCGCGTTCTGGTAGAAGTCCGCTTGGCAGTGGTGCAACTCACGCTTGGCGGCGACGAATGCGTGCCAGAGTTCGTTGTCGGACACGGGAGTACTCAAGGACTGCCCCTCTCGGCTCAGCAGGCATTCGGTGCGATCAACACTGCCGTACGGGCGGGTGGTGTCGTTTCCGGCTTCGCGCCCCGTGGGATGGAGTTCCTGTGTTGACCATCGGCGGCCTCAAGGGCGCCCCATTGCCTGGGGACGAAGAGGCCGTGGCTTCGTACCCCCGCTGCCCGCCGCGGTTCTCAGCCAGAACCGGCGATGACCTGTTCGACGACGGAGAAGCGCTGCCCGCATTCCGGGCAAGTGGCCTCGCCGAAGGCATAGGTCAGCGCACGCGCGACGTCCTCATGGCCGTCGGCCTGGGCGAGGTCGTGGAGGCGCCGGCCCAAACCGTCCAGAGCGCGGGGGTCGGCCGGATGGAGAGGGAAGGTCTCGATGTCGTCGGAGAGGGCGTGGTCCTCCGTCGCACTGAAGAAGCCGTGCTCTCCGAACACCACCCACAGCGACGCGCACCCGTCAGGGTCGGGGCACTCGAGCTCGTATTCCTCGCCGACGACGCCACCCATCAGGTCCTCCGCCCAGTGGATGTCGCCTTCCAGGTTCAGGACCGCCTCAACCAGGTGGCAGTAGTCGTTCCGGTCGGCCGTGACCTGTCGCCACCGGTTTGCGGCGCGCAGTAGGTGTGCGACTTCCGGTTCGTATCGATGCCGCAGGTCGCGGGTCTCGTACCGCTGGTCGGCCTGGACGAGAAGGGCGCCGGACAGGTGGAGAGCCGAAGCTGCGGTGTCGGCGTGGTCGACTTCCGCCAGGTCGGCCAGCGTGTGCAGCACCAGCGGATCGGCGACGTCCAGGGAGCCGTTGTGGTAGAGCTCCGTCCAGAGGTCGCCCCAAACCTGGTTGTCCCGTCCCGTGGCGGCACGTTCCAGCAGGGCCCTCAGACGGGCGGAACCGGCGTCGTCTACGCGGGGAGCGGGAGAACTCGTCGTCATCCGCGGTATCCAAGCAGACTGCCGCAAGCGTGCTTTCGCCGGACGGCGTCAACGCCGCTCGGCGGGCCGTTCCACCCGGGGCCGTGGTGGGGCCGTCATCGGCCCGCGGGCCGCCGAAGACCGGTCCACGGCTTCCTTGGTGCGCTTCTCGCTGCTCGACCAAGCCCCGATCGGCAGTCAGTCCCGGCACCGGCGGGCCCACCAACCCGCGTCCGGGGAGGCGTAGGGGTCAGGGCAGGTCCGCGCCATGTAGAGCGCGTCGAGTGGTTCGACCATGGACCGGAGTTCGCGTGCCGGCCGTGAAGGCAGGGCATGGAGCGCGAGCTCGAGGACCGTGCGTTCGTCGGTCTTGTAGAAGGGATCGCACAGCGGGCAGACGCTGCCGCCGGACAGTCCGCGAGCTGTACGTGACCACTGGAGCAGGGCCTGGGCCAGCGCCCCCGGCCACAGCCGCTCACGTTCCAGCCGGGCAGCGGCAGCGGCAGCGAACAAGCTGCGTGAACCGCGGGGGAAGCCCGGCCCTGTTCGTTCTCCTGGCCACGGGCGTGGAGCCCGACCGGCGGCCCGGACCTGCGACGGCCGCCTACGCGGCATCGTCCTCTCTGAGTCGCTTCACGCGAGCATGGTGCCAGACCGATCCCGGCGATGCCATGATCAGTGACCCGGTCGACCCGCCCAAGCGGGGGTGGCGCCCAGCCCGTTGGGCACCGCCGCGGGGTCGTCCCCGGGCTGTTTCCTGTGGAGGCCCAGCCCAGCGCAGCCAGGCGGCGGCGGCTCAGTAGACCGATATGTGCACGTGGTCGAAGTGGTTCTGGGTGATGGACCCGCGGTCCTCCATCAGTTTCCAGCCCTGCTGCGGGAGGCGGCTGGACCAGATGTGCTGCTCGTAGATGACGTACCAGATGCCGTACTCGTCCGCGTGCTCCCGGACCCAGGCCACGATGTCCTCGCCCAGGGCGTCGGGTTTGCCGGTGGCCTTCTCGCCGGCGGGCATGAGCATGAAGTCGCAGGCGCGGCCGAGGGGGTGTTCGCCGCCGCCGGCGATGCCGCCCTCCTCGCGGTAGCAGCCGGGGGCGCCCTCGAGGCCGCGGGGGCCGAACTCCTTGACGACGGCGTCGCGGACCGTCTCCATGCGGGCGGTGATGTGCTGGGGCCCGCGGGGTTGCTCCTTCGGCCAGTTGGCCGCGCGGACCTGTGCGGAGAGTGTGGGCCACGCCACTGCGGCCAGTACGAGGCCGCCGATCAGCAGCAGCCCGAATATGGTGCGCCGCCGGCCGCGGCGCGCGGTGTCCCGCCCCCTGGTGGTGTTCATCGCAAGCCAGAACGCGTGACCGTGGCCGGAAGTGCCCGGTTGAACGCCCGGCGGCCGTGACGCGAACAACGCCCCGCCGGGGGCCGTCGCCGGGCACGCGGGCGTACGCTGCTGCGTTGACCCGGCAGACACGGACCAGCCCAGGAGGCACCGCACCGATGGCCACAGGCATGACGACGGACGAAGAGCGCGGCGAGCGGATCCTCGAGGTCTTCGGCACCGCGTTCGGGGAGCTGCTGGCGGCCGACCCCGCGGCGTTCCGGGTCAAGTTCCGCAAGATGGCGGCGTCCGCGTTCGCCTTCTACCGGGGTACCGCCTGCCTCTACTACGCCGACCTGGCCGACGCCGGGGACGGCAGCCCCTTCCTGGACGAGCGCACCTCCCGGGTGTGGATCCACGGCGACCTGCATGCCGAGAACTTCGGCACGTACCTGGACGCCAACGGCCGGCTGATCTTCAACGTCAACGACTTCGACGAGGCCTACGTCGGCCCCTTCACCTGGGACGTGCAGCGCTTCGCCGCCTCCATAGCGCTGATCGGCTACAGCAAGGCCCTGGCCGACGACGTGATCTCCGGCCTGGTGCGCAGCTACGCCACCGCCTACCGCGAGCGCGTCCGCGCCCTGGCCCAGGGCGAGGGGGTGCCCGCGCTGACGCTGGACTCCGCCGAGGGCCCGCTGCTGGACGCGCTGCGCCACGCCCGCTCGCAGACCCGGTTCGGGCTGCTGGACTCCATGACCGAGATCCGCGCCTGGGACCGCCGCTTCACCGCGGGCGGCGGCGCGGTGGAACTGGACGGTGGTACCCGCGAGAAGGTGCTGCGGGCCTTCGAGGCGTACCTGGACACGCTGCCCGAGACCAGCCGGATCAACCCGGAGAGCCACCGGGTCAAGGACGTCGTGGGCCGTCGCGGGGTGGGCATCGGCAGCGCGGGCCTGCCCTCGTACAACATCCTGCTCGAGGGCCACACCGACGCCCTGGAGAACGACGTCGTCATCTACATGAAGCAGGGGCAGACCCCGGCGGTCTCGCGGCACATCACCGACGCCGCGGTGCGCGAGTACTTCCGGCACGAGGGCCACCGCACCGTGATCTCGCAGCGCGCGCTGCAGGCGCACGCCGACCCGTACCTGGGCTGGACGGAGCTGGACGGCGTCGGGCAGCTGGTCGCCGAGGTGTCGCCGTACGCGGTGGACCTGAACTGGTCGGACATCGACGACCCGGAGCAGATCGAGGCCGTCGTCGCGGACCTCGGCCGGGCCACCGCCGGCATGCACGCGGCGGCGGACGACGAGAGCGGGCACTCCCTGGTGCCGTTCTCCACCGAGGACGCCATCGACGCGGCCATAGCGCGGGACGAGGAGGGCTTCGTCGAGTCGCTGGTGGAGTTCGCCCACTCCTACGGCGCCCGGGCCCGTGCCGACCACCAGATCTTCGTGGACCTGTTCCGCAACGGCCGCATCCCGGGTCTCTGAGCCGGGGCCTTGTTCCGGGGTTTAGGCATTGCTTACACAGCGGCATGGCACACTCGGCGCCATGGAAGGGACCGGACCCCGGCTGAGGGCACTGCGCGCGGGATGCTTCGCCGCGCTGTGCGTGACGCTGTCCGCGACCGCCCACATCATGCTCTCGCGGGAGCCCCTGCCGATGACGACCACGGCGGGGGCCTTGGTGGCCGTCTTCGCGGTCGCGTACGCGCTCGGCGGCCGCGAGCGCGGCTACTGGCCGATCGCCGGCCTGCTCGTCCCGCTCGAACTGGCCGTCGACACCCTGTTCACGGCGGGCCAGAACACCTGCTACGGCCCCGGCGGCGGTCCCGTCACCGGCTCCTGGCGCTCGATCAACGAGGCGCTGGTCTGCCACGGCGAGGCCGGCGGTTCGCTCGCCTCGGCACCGGGGATGTCCGGCCCCACCACCTCGCCGTGGCTGCTGCTGCTGGCGCACGTCTGCGTCGGCCTGGTCGCCGCCGGGTGGCTGCGCAGCGGTGAGGACGCCCTGCACCGCCTGCTGCGCGCCGCCGTCCGGCCGCTGCTCGTCGCGGTGGCCGTCTTCCGGACGGCCGGTCCGCGCACCGTCACCCGCCCCGGCGCGGCCGGCCCCGTGGCCGCCGCCCCGGCGCTGCCCCTGCTCCTGCACTCCGTCGTACGGCGAGGGCCGCCCGCCCGCCTCGGCTTCCGCTGAGCACGGCCCACACCCCTCACCCACCCCACGTACGAATCGGAGATCACACCATCATGAGCAAGCGGAACACCCAGGCCGCCAAGAGTGCCGCCCGCGAGCGGCTGCGCGTGGAGCGCGAGCGGCAGGCGAAGCGGGAGAAGCTGCGGCGGCAGTTCTTCGTCGTCGGCGGCGTGCTGGGCGTGCTGGCGCTCGGCGCCGGCATAGCCGTGGCCGTCGTCAAGATGAACGCGCCGGACTACTGGGAGAAGGCCGCGGAGAAGCCGTTGGTCAAGCCGGCCAACTCCTCCGGCAAGGACGGCACGACGATCGTCATAGGCGACGAGAGCGCCAAGCACACGCTGAAGGTGTACGAGGACCTGCGCTGCCCGGTCTGCGCGCAGTTCGAGCAGACCTCGGGCGAGACCGTCCAGAAGGACGCCAAGGACGGCAAGTACAAGATCTCGTACACCATGGGCGCGTTCCTCGACAACAGCCTCGGTCAGGGCCAGGGCTCGAAGAAGGCCCTGAGCGCGCTGGGCGCCGCGCTGAACGTCAGCAAGGAGGCGTTCGTCGACTACCACACGCTGCTGTACTCCAAGGACGTCCACCCCGAGGAGACCAAGGACGACTTCGGCAGCGCGGACAAGCTGATCGAGTTGGCGCAGAAGGTCGACGGGCTCAAGGGCAACAAGACCTTCGAGGACGCGGTCCGCAACGGCACCTACGACAAGTGGGCGCTGACCATGGACAAGCAGTTCACCGCCGACGGCATCAGCGCGACGCCGACCGTCAAGCTCGACGACAAGCCCATCGAGAGCGTGCAGGCGATGACCCCCGAGCAGTACACGGCCGCCGTCGACCAGATCATCGGCAAGGGCTAGCACCGGCCCGCGGGCCGCTTCCGCCCTCCGGTCCCCGGCGTCGTGCCGGGGACCGGAGGGCGAAGTCCTCCCGAACTCTTGTGCGTCGGGTCCCGGAAAGGGGTTACTGACGCGTAATCTGACCGGCCGTGACCGAGACCTCTGTACCCTCACGGACTTCATCGAGAACACCCACCCGCCGTTCGGTCGTCAAGGCCGGCGCCGTCGTGACCGGTGCCGCGCTGATACCCCTGACGGCCGGCACCGCCCCCGCCTCCGCCGCCGCGTCGCCCGCCTTCCTGCACGGCGTGGCCTGCGGTGACCCCCTGCCCGACGGTGTGCTGCTGTGGACGCGGGTGACGCCCGTGCCCGAGGCCGTCCCCGGCTCCGGGCTCGGCCCGGCGACCGAGGTGGCCTGGACCGTCGCCCGGGACAAGGCGTTCACCTCCGTCGTGGCGACCGGCACGGCGACCACGACCGCGGCCGCCGACCACACCTTCAAGGCCGACGTGCGCGGACTGCAGCCCGGCACGGACTACTGGTACCGCTTCACCGCCGGCGGCGTGACCTCCCCGGCCGGCCGCGCGCGTACCGCGCCCGCCGAGAACGCCACCGCCGACCGGCTGCGCTTCGGCGTGGTCTCCTGCGCCAACTGGGAGGCCGGGTACTTCTCCGCGTACCGGCACCTGGCCGCCCGCGGCGACCTGGACGCGTGGCTGCACCTGGGCGACTACCTCTACGAGTACGGCACCGGGGGCTACGCCGCCCGCGGCACCGTTGTCCGTCCGCACGCGCCCGCCCACGAGATCGTCACCCTGGCCGACTACCGCACCCGGCACGGCCGCTACAAGACCGACCCCGACCTGCAGGCGCTGCACGCCGCGGCCCCGGTGGTGGCGATCTGGGACGACCACGAGTTCGCCAACGACGCCTGGTCCGGCGGCGCCGAGAACCACACCGAGGGCGCCGAGGGCGCCTGGACGGCCCGGGTGGCGGCCGCGAAGCAGGCCTACTTCGAGTGGATGCCGGTGCGCCCCTCGGTCGCCGGCACCACCTACCGGCGGCTGCGCTTCGGCAGGCTCGCCGACCTGTCCCTGCTCGACCTGCGCTCCTTCCGCTCCCAGCAGGCCTCGACCGGCAGCGGCGCGGTGGACGACCCGGACCGGACGATCACCGGCCGGGCCCAGCTGGACTGGCTGAAAGCCGGCCTCAAGGCCTCCGACACCACCTGGCGGCTGATCGGCAACTCGGTGATGATCTCGCCGGTCGCCTTCGGGGCGCTGCCCGACTACCTGCTGGCGCCGCTGGCGAAGCTGCTCGGCCTGCCCGCCGAGGGGCTGGCGGTCAACGTCGACCAGTGGGACGGCTACACCGACGACCGCCGCGAACTCCTGGCCCACCTGCGGGACAACGGCATCCGCAACACGGTCTTCCTGACCGGCGACATCCACATGGCGTGGGCGAACGACGTCCCCGTGAAGGCGGCCACCTACCCGCTGTCGGCCTCGGCCGCGACCGAGTTCGTGGTCACCTCGGTCACCTCCGACAACCTGGACGACATCCTCAAGGTCGCCCCGGACACGGTCTCCACGATCGCGCAGACGGCGGTGAAGGCCGCCAACCGCCACGTGAAGTGGCTGGACATGGACTCCCACGGCTACGGCGTGCTGGACGTCACCGGCGAGCGGGCGCAGATGGACTACTACACGCTCTCCGACCGCACCGACCCGAACGCCTCCTCCACCTGGGAGCGTTCGTACCGCACCCTGTCGGGCACGCAGAAGGCCGAGCGGGTCTACTCGCCGGTACGCTGAGCGTCCCGTACGCCGATTTCCGGCCACGCCCGCGCGCCGCGCGGGAAAGGGCCGGCGCGGGGCGGGCGGTGGGACCCCCCTGGGTCCGTATCCGGACACATCGCCCGCCCCGCGCCACGGGGACGTCGCGCCGGCCGGCGCGGACCCTCAAGGGGCGCTCGTTGTCTAGGGATTACCCTCTGTCCGCCATTGGGCCGGAAGAGGGCTGCCGCGGCTCTGACATGGACACATAATCTCCGGGCGGCGAGGAGGAAATTCCTCCCGTACGTCCCACGAGGAGTGCCCCCACATGTCACGCACCCCCCGTTCCCGCCGTCTCGTCGGTCTCGCCGCCGTGGTCGGAACCCTGGCCCTGCTCCCCCTCACCGGCGCCACGGCGACCGTGAGCAGCGCCTCCGCGCACACGAGAACCCCCGCCGAGCAGTGCGCGGACAGCGGCGACGCCGCGGCCCGCACGATGAAGGGCTCCACGGCCCACGAGCCCAACGCCCTCAGTGACGCGGCCGCCCAGGCGATGGACGCGGACCTCAGGAAGCGCGTCGCCATGGTCAAGGCCGAGGCCAAGGGCTCCCGGGCCGCGGCCGCCGCGACCACGACGATCCCGGTCTACTGGCACGTCGTCCACAGCGGCAGCACCGGCAAGCTCAGCGCCTCGGCCATCGCCGGCCAGATGGCGGTGCTCAACGCCGCCTACGCCGGCCAGGGCACCGGCAACGTCGACTCGGGCTTCCGGTTCTCGCTGGTCGCCACGGACTACACCGACCGGGCCGCCTGGTACAACCTGACCGAGGGCTCCTCGGCGGAGACGGCGATGAAGACCAGCCTCCGCAAGGGCGGCGCGAGCGCGCTCAACATCTACTCGGCCAACCTCCAGGAGGACCTGCTCGGCTGGGCCACCTTCCCGAGCTGGTACGCCGGCGACCCCAAGGACGACGGCGTCGTCATCCTCGACGCGTCCGTGCCGGGCGGTTCCGCCACCAACTACAACCAGGGCGACACGGCCACCCACGAGGTCGGCCACTGGATGGGCCTCTACCACACCTTCCAGGGCGGCTGCGGCGCCAGCGGCGACTACGTCTCCGACACGCCCGCCGAGAAGACCGCCGCCAACGCCTGCCCGACCGGCCGCGACACCTGCACGGCCGCCGGCACCGACCCGATCCACAACTTCATGGACTACACCTACGACTCCTGCATGTACCAGTTCACCGCGGGCCAGGTGAGCCGCATGAAGAGCTCGTGGACCGCCTACCGGGCGAGCTGACGCCACCGTCCGCGACCGGCCGGACACGGGGCCGGCCGGCCGCGGCGGGGAGGGCGGGCAGGGCGGGAGTGGCAGCGGCTGTCGGACCCCCGGCGTAGGATTCCAACGCCGCCAGATGACGACCGATGCCGGAGGTGTCGCTTCCCGTGACCACGCCGTTCACCCACCTTCATGTCCACACCCAGTACTCGCTGCTGGACGGAGCGGCACGGCTCAAGGACATGTTCAAGGCCTGCGGTGAGATGGGCATGACGCACATCGCCATGACCGACCACGGCAACCTGCACGGGGCGTACGACTTCTTCCACCAGGCCAAGGGCGCCGGGATCACACCGATCATCGGCATCGAGGCGTACGTGGCGCCGGAGTCCCGGCGCAACAAGCGCAAGGTCACCTGGGGCCAGCCGCACCAGAAGCGCGACGACGTCTCGGCCTCCGGTTCCTACCTGCACAAGACGATCTGGGCGGCGAACGCCACGGGACTGCACAACCTCTTCCGGCTCTCCTCCGACGCCTACGCCGAGGGCTGGCTGACCAAGTACCCGCGCATGGACAAGGAGACCATCGCCCAGTGGTCGGAGGGCCTGATGGCCTCCACCGGCTGCCCCTCGGGCGAGGTGCAGACCCGGCTGCGCCTCGGCCAGTTCGACGAGGCGCTGAAGGCCGCCGCCGAGTACCAGGAGATCTTCGGCAAGGAGCGGTACTTCCTGGAGCTGATGGACCACGGCATCGAGATCGAGCGCCGGGTCCGCGACGGGCTGCTGGAGATCGGCAAGAAGCTCGGCATCCCGCCGGTCGTCACCAACGACTCGCACTACACGTACGCCAGCGAGGCCGACGCCCACGACGCCCTGCTGTGCATCCAGACCGGCAAGAACGTCTCCGACCCGGACCGCTTCCGCTTCGACGGCACCGGCTACTACCTGAAGACGACGGACGAGATGTTCGCCATCGACTCCTCCGACGCCTGGCAGGAGGGCTGCCGCAACACCACGCTGCTCGTGGCGCAGCAGGTCGACACCGAGGGCATGTTCCAGGCGCGGAACCTGATGCCCCGCTTCGACGTCCCCGAGGGCTACAGCGAGGTCACCTGGTTCCGCGAGGAGACCATGCGCGGCATGCAGCGCCGCTACCCCGGTGGCATCCCGGACGACCGGATGAAGCAGGTCGAGTACGAGATGGACACCATCATCCAGATGGGGTTCCCGGGCTACTTCCTCGTCGTCGCCGACTTCATCATGTGGGCCAAGAACAACGGCATCGCCGTCGGCCCCGGCCGCGGCTCGGCGGCCGGCTCGATCGTCGCGTACGCCATGGGCATCACCGACCTCGACCCGATCGACCACGGCCTGATCTTCGAGCGCTTCCTCAACCCCGAGCGCATCTCCATGCCCGACGTCGACATCGACTTCGACGAGCGCAGGCGCGCCGAGGTGATCCGGTACGTCACCGAGAAGTACGGCGCCGACAAGGTCGCCATGATCGGCACCTACGGCACCATCAAGGCCAAGAACGCGATCAAGGACTCGGCCCGCGTGCTGGGCTACCCGTACGCCGTCGGCGACCGCCTCACCAAGGCGATGCCCGCCGACGTCCTCGGCAAGGGCATCCCGCTCTCCGGCATCACCGACTCCTCGCACCCGCGCTACAGCGAGGCCGGCGAGATCCGCTCGATGTACGAGAACGAGCCCGACGCCAAGAAGGTCATCGACCTCGCGCGCGGCGTGGAGGGCCTGGTGCGGCAGATGGGCGTGCACGCCGCCGGCGTGATCATGTCCAGCGAGCCGATCGTCGACCACGCCCCGGTCTGGGTGCGGCACTCCGACGGCGTCACCATCACGCAGTGGGACTACCCGAGCTGCGAGTCGCTCGGCCTGCTGAAGATGGACTTCCTCGGCCTGCGCAACCTCACGATCATGGACGACGCCGTCAAGCTCGTGAAGGGCAACAAGGGCGTCGACATCGAGCTGCTGGCCCTGCCCTTCGACGACCCGAAGACCTTCGACCTGCTCGCCCGCGGCGACACCCTCGGCGTCTTCCAGTTCGACGGCGGCCCCATGCGCTCCCTGTTGCGCATGATGAAGCCCGACAACTTCGAGGACATCTCCGCCGTCTCGGCCCTCTACCGGCCGGGCCCGATGGGCATGAACTCGCACATCAACTACGCCCTGCGCAAGAACAAGCAGCAGGACATCACCCCGATCCACCCGGAACTCGAGGCCCCCCTCAAGGAGGTCCTCGACGTCACCTACGGCCTGATCGTCTACCAGGAGCAGGTGCAGAAGGCCGCCCAGATCATCGCGGGCTACTCGCTGGGCGAGGCCGACATCCTCCGCCGCGTCATGGGCAAGAAGAAGCCCGAGGAGCTGGCGAAGAACTTCACCATCTTCCAGGAGGGCGCCCGGAAGAACGGCTACAGCGACGCGTCGATCCAGGCGCTGTGGGACGTCCTGGTGCCGTTCGCCGGCTACGCCTTCAACAAGGCGCACTCCGCCGCGTACGGCCTGGTCTCCTACTGGACGGCCTACCTCAAGGCCAACTACCCGGCCGAGTACATGGCGGCGCTGCTCACCTCGGTGCGCGACGACAAGGACAAGTCGGCGGTCTACCTCAACGAGTGCCGCCGCATGGGCATCAAGGTGCTCCCGCCGAACGTGAACGAGTCGGACGCCAACTTCACCGCCCAGGGCGACGACGTCATCCTGTTCGGCCTCACCGCCGTCCGCAACGTCGGCCAGAACGTGGTGGACTCGGTCATCCGCTGCCGCAAGTCCAAGGGGAAGTACACCTCCTTCCCCGACTTCCTCGACAAGGTCGAGGCCGTGGTCTGCAACAAGCGCACGGTGGAATCGCTGATCAAGGCCGGCGCCTACGACGAGATGGGCCACACCCGCAAGGGCCTCACCGAGCACTACGAGCCGATGATCGACAACGTGGTCGCGGTGAAGCGCAAGGAGGCCGAGGGCCAGTTCGACCTCTTCGGCGGCATGGGCGACGACGCCGGTGGCGACGAGCCGGGCTTCGGCCTCGACGTCACCTTCTCCGACGTCGAGTGGGACAAGACGTACCTGCTCGCGCAGGAGCGCGAGATGCTCGGCCTCTACGTCTCCGACCACCCGCTCTTCGGCATCGAGCACGTGCTCAACGACAAGGCCGACGCCTCCGTCTCGGCGCTGGCCGGCGACTACGCCGACGGTTCCATCGTCACCATCGGCGGCATCATCTCCGGTCTGCAGCGCAAGATGACCAAGCAGGGCAACGCCTGGGCCATCGCCACCGTCGAGGACCTCGGCGGCTCCATCGACTGCATGTTCTTCCCGGCCACCTACCAGTTGATCTCGACCCAGCTCGTCGAGGACGCCGTCGTCTTCGTCAAGGGCCGGCTCGACAAGCGCGAGGACGTGCCGCGCCTGGTGGCCATGGAGCTGATGGTGCCCGACCTCACGGACGCCGGGACCAACGCCCCGGTGACCATCTCCATCCCGACGGTGAAGGTGACCCCGCCGCTGGTCGCCCGCCTCGGCGAGGTCCTCGCCAGCCACAAGGGGAGCACCGAGGTACGGGTGCGGCTGCAGGGCGCCCGCAAGACGACGGTGCTGAGGCTCGACCGCCACCGCGTCACTCCCGACCCTGCGCTCTTCGGCGACCTCAAGGCGCTCCTGGGCCCCTCCTGCCTCGCCACCGCCCAGCAGCAGGCGGGCTGATCACCCGCCGCGCGGGCGGCGGAACGCGCCGAGGGCGGCACCCCTTCCGGACGGGGTGCCACCCTCGGTCATGAGCGTCCTGCGTGCGCGCGCTAGTTGTGGCCGAACTTCTTCTGCCGCTTCTGCGACACGTGCGGTTCGGCGCCCGGGACCGTCATCGCCATCTGCTCGCGTCCGCCTGCGCTCTTCGCGTGCTCTTCGGTGGTCGCGGCGCCGCGGTCGTGCTGCTGGCCGGTACGTTCGCCCCGGTTCTTGTTCTTGCCCACGATTCCTCCTCGGGGGAAATCTCGGATGATGGGCCGCACTCAGGCTTGCACGGGAGTACGAAGGTCGCATTTCGGGCAGTTGCAGGGTGAGGCGCGCCGGTGATCGCGTAACCGGTCACAACGCCCCCGTGTTCGGGCAGACTCGGGGCAACAGTGTTACCGGGGGGACGGACGGCAGGACTTTCGGAGAAGAGGGTGAGACCGATGGACCGCTGCGTCGTCCTCGTGGACGCCGGGTACCTGCTCGGGGCCGCCGCGAGCCTCCTCGCCGGAGAGTCCTCCCGGTCCCGGATCACCGTCGACCACTCCGAGATCGTCGCGGGACTGCGGGAGCGCGCCGAGAAGGAGACCGGCCAGCCCCTGCTGCGGATCTACTGGTTCGACGGCGCGCCCGACCGCGTCCCGCAGCCGGAGCACCGGAGGCTGCGCGTGATGCCCAGGGTCACGGTCCGCCTCGGCGCACTGACCCGCACCGACGGACGCTGGGCGCAGAAGGGCGTCGACGCGGCCATGCACGCCGAGCTGTCCGAGCTGGCCCGCAACCGCGCCTGTTCCGACGTCGTGCTGGTCACCGGGGACGGCGACCTCCTGCCGGGCATGATGTCGGCGAAGGAGCACGGCGTCGCCGTTCACCTGTGGGCCGTGCAGGCCGCGGACGGCGACTTCAACCAGTCCGAGGACCTGGTCGCCGAGGCCGACGAACGCCGTGTCCTGGACCGGGAGTGGATCACCCGGGCCATCCACGTGCGCGAGCCCGCCGGGGTCTGCGCACCGCTCACCCCGCGCCCCGAGATCGCCGCCATCCTCTCCGCGCCGCTGCCCGAGACCGGCCGGGGGACCGAACCGCAGCCCGCGGCCGAGCAGCCCGCCGAGCCGGCCGCCGCCGCCCCCCAGGTCGTCACCGCCGACCGCAACGGCACCCGCCCCGGCACCGGGGCGCCGGCCGCCGCGGCCGGCAAGGGGATGCCCACCCCCAAGGACGTCGCCGGCATCGTCCACCGCGGCCACTCCTCCCCGCACCCGGCCTCCCCGGCCGCCGCCGGCGCCACCCTGCGCTGGTCCTCCGACCGCGGGCTGGTCGGCGGCGCCGAGGCCGCCGACGCGGGCCTGCCCACGCTGGCCCAGCTCACCAGCGCCGAACAGCGCTGGGCGGACCGCGAGGAGGACATCACCGACGTCAGCGGCGACCCGTACGAGGTCGGCCAGGTCTTCGCCCGCCGCTGGATCGGCCGGATCGCCGACTCCTCCCACCTCCAGGTGCTCTCCGCCGAGTACCCGCGCGTCCCGCACCGGATCGACGGCGAGCTGCTGCGCTACGCCGCCCGTTTCGGGCTGCTCGCCCACAAGGACGACCAGATCGACGAGCACGACCGCTACGCCATCCGGGCGGGCTTCTGGCGCGAGGTCGACGCCCGCGCGGTCGTCGCGGGGGCCTCCGCGGGGGAGTGAGCGCGCCCGGACCCCACCCTGCGGCACGTCGCGGCCGGGACGCAGCGTAGGCTCGGTGCTCGTGAGTACCGGCACGGAACAGGGCGCCACCGCGCGGACGGCGATGGTGGTGACCGTGCGCGGGCTGGTGAAGAGCTACCCGGCCGGTCGCGGTCGGCGCGGCGCCGCGAGCCCCCCGGTACGCGCCAACGACGGCATCGACCTGGACGTCCGGGGCGGTGAGATCTTCGGGCTGCTCGGCCCCAACGGCGCCGGGAAGACCACCCTCGTACGCCAGTTGACGGGGTTGCTGCGCCCCGACGCGGGCAGCGTCCAACTGCTCGGGCACGACCTCGTACGGCACCCGGAGCGCGCGGCGCGGCTGATCGGCTACCTCGGCCAGGAGTCGAGCGCGCTCGACGAACTGACCGTCGCCCTCGCCGCCGAGACCACCGGACGGCTGCGCGGCCTCGACGCCAGGGCCGCCCGCGCCGAGCGGGACGCCGTCCTGGAGGAACTGGAGCTGACCGCCCTCGCCTCGCGGCCGGTGAAGCGGCTGTCGGGCGGCGAGCGCCGGCTCGCCTGCTTCGCCGCCGCCCTCGTGGGCGAGCGGCCGGTGCTCGTGCTGGACGAGCCGACCACCGCCATGGACCCGGTCGCCCGGCGCGCGGTGTGGGCGGCGGTCGACCGCCGGCGCGCCGAGCACGGCACCACGGTGCTGCTGGTCACCCACAACGTGATCGAGGCGGAGACCGTCCTCGACCGGGTCGCGGTCATCGACGAGGGCCGGGTCATCGCCTGCGACACCCCGGCCGGGCTCAAGGCGCTCGTCGCCGACGAGGTACGGCTGGACCTGGTGTGGCGGGACCAGCCCCCGCTGGCCGTGCCAGAGGTCGCGGCCCTGCGGGAGACCGCCCACGTCACCGGACGCCGCTGGACCCTGCGGCTGCCGCAGCAGCGCGCCCGCGCCGTGGTCGCCGAGCTGACCGGCGGACCGGCCTTCACCGCGCTCGACGATTTCACCCTGACGGCGCCGAGCCTGGAGGATGTCTACCTGGCACTCGGCGGCCGGCGGAAGGGGCTGGTCAAGGCGTGAACGGCGGCAACGGCGGGGACGTGAGCCTGGACGTGGACCGGAACGTGAACCTGGACGTGGCGCGCGGCACCGCGCAGCGGGGCGGCGCGCAGTGACGATCATCTCCGCGGGAGCGGACACCCGTACGGCGGCACCGGCGGCGCCCGCCGCCCCCCTCGGCGTGGCGGCCGCGGCGCTCGCGCCGC
Source organism: Streptomyces sp. NPDC008238 (assembly GCF_042956445.1). Classification (NCBI taxonomy): domain Bacteria; kingdom Bacillati; phylum Actinomycetota; class Actinomycetes; order Kitasatosporales; family Streptomycetaceae; genus Streptomyces; species Streptomyces sp. NPDC008238. The sequence continues at coordinate 106,924 of NZ_JBIBGK010000006.1, forward strand.
GCGCCCGGCTGCTGCCGGCGATGGCCGCGGTGTACCGGGCGCAGCTGTCCCGGGCGAAGGTCGCCCGGATCCCCCTGCTGTTCGTGGCGACCTTCCAGTCGGTCGGCATCATGATCATGATGCGCGGCGTCGTCGACGGCGGCCCTGCCGCGCGCGCGGTGGTCGCCGGGTCGAGCGTGCTGGTCGTCGCCTTCGTGGCGCTCAACCTGCTCGCCCAGTACTTCGGCCAGCTGCGCGCCTCCGGCGGCCTCGACCACTACGCCACCCTGCCGGTGCCCCCGGCCGCCGTGGTGCTGGGCGCGGCGGGCGCGTACGCCTCCTTCACCGTTCCCGGGACGCTGGTGACGGCGGGCATCGGCTGCGCGCTGTTCCAGCTGCCCTTCGCCAACCTGTGGATCCTCGCCGCGGTGATCCCGCTGGCGGGGGCGGCGCTGTCCGGGCTGGGCGCGGCCCTCGGGCTGCTCGCGCCGCGCCAGGAGCTGGCCACCCTGGCCGGCCAGCTCGGCATGTCGGCGGCGCTGCTGCTGGGCGTGCTGCCGGCCGGCAACCTCCCCGAGCCGATCCGCTACGTACGGGACCTGCTGCCCTCCACCTACGGCGTGGAGGCCCTCATCCGCGGCTTCGACGACCACCCCGACTGGTTGGCGATCACCACCGACCTGTCGGTGTGCGCGGCCGTGGGCCTGGTGTCGCTGGCGGTGGCCACCTGGGCCTACCGCCGCGCGGCCTGCCGGTGACCCGCGGGTGTGGTGCCGGTGAGGTGCCGGTGACGCGGGCCACGGACGGACCTGGCACGATGGCAGGGTGACCGCACCCCTGACCCCCCACGACCACTGGCCGCCCGCGCCGCTGCCGCCGTTCCCGGAGCAGGAGAGCCGCATGGACCCCGTCCGGGAGCTCAAGAGCGGTGCGCTGACCGCGGTGCTCGTGGCCGTGGCGGGCGTGGTCCTCGGCCTGCTGTGGCTGTGGCTGGCGCCGCGGATCCCGCTGGTCTCGGACGGCAAGGCGGTCTACCTCAAGGACACCGAGGGGGAGCAGGCGATCGGCGCCGACGGCACCTTCGTGCTGCTCGGGCTGGGCATCGGGGTGCTGACCGGGGCGCTCGTCTTCTGGCGCAGCCGGCGCGGGGGTGTCGGTGTCGTCCTCGGCATGGCCGTGGGCGCCGTCCTGGGCTCCGTGCTGGCCTGGCGGCTGGGCACCTGGCTCGGCCCCACCAGCGACCTGATCGCGCACGCCCGGGCGGTCGGTGCGAAGAAGGTGTTCGACGGCCCCCTGGAACTGCAGGCCAAGGGCGCGTTCCTGGCCTGGCCCATAGGGGCCGTCCTCACCCATCTGGTGCTCACCACGGGCTTCGGCCCGCGCGAGGAGCAGCAGCACCCCGCCGTGCACTGGAAACCGCCCCCGGGCGTCTGACCCGGGGCCCGGAGGTCACGCCGGGCGCCTGCCGTGGTTGGCGTTGCGCTTCTTGATCCGCCACTTGCGCTTGCGGGTGCGCTTGGACATCGGGCCTCCCCTGAGCCGGGTGCGCTTCCGGGCAGCGTGCGCCCGTACGGCCCCGCCGTCCAGGGGTCAGGCACGTCCGATCGGCGCGACGACCGCGTCCGTGAGCCGCACCAGGTCCTGCGGGGCCAGCTCGACCTCCAGGCCGCGCTTGCCGGCCGAGACGAAGACGGTGGGGTGCTCCAGCGCGGAGGCGTCCACGACGGTGCGCAGCCGCTTGCGCTGCCCCAGCGGGGAGATCCCGCCCCGGACGTACCCCGTGGTCCGCTCGGCGGCGGCCGGGTCCGCCATGCCGGCGCGCTTGCCGCCGGCCGCGGAGGCCAGCGCCTTGAGGTCCAGCGACCCCGCGACGGGGACCACGGCGACGGTCAGCGCCCCGTCCACGTCGGCGACGAGGGTCTTGAACACCCGGTCGGGGGAGGTGCCCAGCGCCTGCGCGGCCTCCTCCCCGTAGCCGAGCTCCGAGGCGGGGTCGTGGGCGTACGCGTGCACCGTGAAGACGGCGTCCGCCTTCTCCAGCGCGACGGTGGCGGGCGTGCCGCCGGAGGATGACTGCTTCTTCTTGGCCATGGCGCTGCGAGGATACGTCAGTTCGGGCTCGGGACCTGCCGGGTCAGGTCCACGGCGGGCAGGGTGCGCAGTTTGTCGATGACCGCCGCCTCGCGGCGCAGCATCGCGAGCTCCTGCTCCAGCCGGGCCGCGGTGTCCGGGGCCTCCAGCAGCGCCTGCTTCGCCGGGACCGCGGCGACGGTCGCGGCCGCCACCAGGTACGACAGCACGGTCGGGTCGTCCGGCAGCTCCTGGCTCCCCGCCAGGCTCCGCTCCCGGGCCCCGGCCAGCCGCTTCTGGTAGGTGCGGAACGCCCGGGCCACGCCGGCCGCCAGCGCCCCCGAGCCGGTGCCGGGCACCTCCGCGACCTCCTCGACCTCGCCGACCAGGTACGGCCCCGAGGCGTCCACCGACAGCAGCCGGAAGCGCGTCGTGCCGGTCGCCACGACGTCGAAGCCGCCGTCCTCGCGCTCCCCGATCGTCGCGGCGTCCGCGGTGCAGCCCAGCGCGTACAGCGCCCCGGAGAGGTCCGGCGCGTACCCGGCCGCCGCCTCCTCCGCCCCCGCGGGGGCGACCTCGTGGCCGTCGCGGATCGCCACGACACCGAAGCGGCGCGGTGCGTCCTCCGGCAGGGCCAGCAGATCGCGGAAGAGCGCGCGGTAGCGCTCCTCGAAGACGTTGAGCGGCAACACGAGGCCCGGGAAGAGGACGGAGCCGAGCGGGAAGAGCGGAAGACGAGCGGTCACGGTCAGCAAGCCTAGGGCCTGCGGCGCCCACCCCTCGTCGGCCTCGTCCCGTCCCGCCCCGTTTTCGCCGCCGTGACGATGCCGGGCGCGCGTCGCGGTGGCTGTTGCCGTGGGCGCGTCGGTGGGGCCCGAGAGGGCTCGCCGCCGCTGGCTTGGCGCCGGTGCGGGTGCGTTTCCTCGTCGGCCTCGTGCGGTGCCGTTCCGTTTTCGCCTCCGCTCCGGTTCGCGTCCGGGATTCGCGGGTGTGCGGGGGCTTGCCACGGGCCCCGCGGGTTGCGGGTGGCCCGGGCGGACGTGCGGCGTCAGCCGCGGCGGAGGAGGCGGGAGGCGCCGGCGGCGACGGTCGTGGCGAGGATCCAGCCGAGCATGGTGAGGACCGCGGCGGCCCACTGGGCGTCGCCGTTGAGGCGCCAGGCGTTGTCCTGGCCGAGGTTGATGACCGGGAGGAGGAGGTCGAGGGCGAAGAGGGGCGCGTTCCAGTGCGGGAAGGCGCCGCCGTCCACCGGCTCGGGCTCGCCGTGGACGGCGAAGAAGACGGCCCCGAACGCCCAGAGCAGGGCCATCCAGATCGCCGCGCGACCGGGCCGGTAGCCGTAGCCGACGGTCACGTCCTGGAGGTAGCCCCACAGCTTGCCCGCGAGCGGGAGGGTCTCGCGGCGCCGCCGGTGCTTGGCGAGCAGCACCTCGCGGGCGTCGGCGTCCTCGCCGCTCGCGCGCAGGGCGGCCGCCAGGTGCTCGTACGGCTCGGGGCTGTACTCCGGGGTGGCCGCGGCCAGCCAGCCGATCCGGGCGCGCAGCGGGAAGGCGCCCTCGGGGCTGAGGGAGCCGTAGGCGAAGCCGGTCAGGTCGAGGCCGCCGGCATCGGGCCAGCAGGTGCGGCTGTCCGTGAGGTTGCCCACGCGCGCCCCGGCCAGCGAGATCGTCCCGGTCGGCGGCTGGTCGAGGGTGAGCCGCAGCTCGGGCGTCTGGACGCGGCGCAGCGACAGCTGCTGCCCGCCGGTGAGCCGGAACCGCGCCTGGTGGATGATCACCGCGTTGCCGAAGCGGCCGTCGTCCAGCCGCACCCCGCCGTCGGAGCTGAAGCGCCGGGTGCGCACGCCCAGCGGAGGGGTGCCGCCGCCGGAGCCGCCCGTGCCGACGTAGCCCGCGCTGAGGTACAGGGTGTGCTCGACGGTGACCCGGGCCGCGTTGAGCGCGTAGCGCCCGTACGGGTTGTGCAGCCGGCTGCCGCGCAGGCTGAGGCGGCCGCCGATGCGGGCGCTGCGCAAACTGACCTCGCCGGTCGCCTCGATCAGCTCGGCCTCGAC
>NZ_JBIBGK010000006.1:111122-318885 GCF_042956445.1 Streptomyces sp. NPDC008238
GCCTCCCACAGGCCCTGCTCCACAGCGGTCCAGTCGTGCGGCGGCGCGACGTCCGACGGCTCGGTCACCGGTTTCCCTCCCGTGGCTGGCGACGACGTTGTGCAGCCGGCTGCCGCGCAGGCTGAGGCGGCCGCCGATGCGGGCGCTGCGCAAACTGACCTCGCCGGTCGCCTCGATCAGCTCGGCCTCGACGTCCTGGGCGACGCTGAGCCCGTCGGCCGCCAGCGCCCGGCCGTGCCGGTCCTTGCGCAGGGTGATCTGGTTGAGCAGCAGGTCCGTGCCGATGTGGGCGTCGGTGAGCCGTATCCCGCCCTCGATCGTGCACTGCGGCAGGTGCAGGTCGCCGGAGGTGTGCAGCCGGGCCGCCTCCAGCCGGGGTATGGCGCAGCGCACCATGCGCAGGGTCGTGAAGTTGCACTCCGCGAGCAGCACCTGCTGCTCGAAGCGGCAGTCGTGCAGTTCCACGTACGGCACCACCGTGCCGCCCGAGAGGTTGAGCTGCCCGCTGATCTGGGCCCCGGACAGCTTCACGCACGACACGCGCCCCGAGGCGGCCTGCGGCCCGTCCAGGAGCAGCTTGGCGATCACCTCGGCCCGTACCGTGCGGTCCGGGCCCCAGAAGCGGTCGGCGGCCGGGTCGTCCCGCTCCGGGATGCCGGTGCGCAGGTCGTACAGCTCCCCCCGGCGGAAGGCCTCCCACAGGCCCTGCTCCACAGCGGTCCAGTCGTGCGGCGGCGCGACGTCCGACGGCTCGGTCACCGGTTTCCCTCCCGTGGCTGGCGACGACGACCGAAACGCTAGCCGGGGAGATCACCGGGCGGGGCCGGTACGCGTATCACGGACTGATACTCGACGGAGGCGACGAGGGCGGTTCTCTACACTTGGGAGGGTGATCTCCCGAATCGATCTGCGCGGCGACGCCTTCCCGGCGGACGGCATCGACCGCGACCTGCTGCCCCGTGCCGAGCTCGACGTCGAGGCCGCACTGGAGAAGGTGCGCCCGATCTGCGAGGACGTCAAGCATCGTGGCACAGCGGCACTGATCGACTACGCGCAGAGGTTCGACGGCGTCACCATCGACCGGGTGCGCGTCCCCGCCGAGGCGCTGACCCGGGCCCTGGCGGAGCTGGACCCGAAGGTGCGGGCCGCGCTGGAGGAGTCCGTCCGCCGCGCCCGGCTCGTCCACGGCGAGCAGCGCCGCACCGACCACACCACGCAGGTCGTGCCGGGCGGCACGGTCACCGAGCGCTGGGTGCCGGTGGACCGGGTGGGCCTGTACGTGCCCGGCGGCCGCTCGGTCTACCCGTCCTCCGTGGTGATGAACGTCGTGCCCGCCCAGGAGGCCAAGGTCGGCTCCATGGCCGTCGCCTCGCCCCCGCAGAAGGAGTTCGGCGGGCTCCCGCACCCGACGATCCTCGCCGCGTGCGCGCTGCTCGGCGTGGACGAGGTGTACGCGGCGGGCGGCGCCCAGGCCGTCGCCATGTTCGCGTACGGCACCGAGGAGTGCCGCCCGGCGACCATGGTGACCGGCCCCGGCAACATCTGGGTCGCCGCCGCCAAGCGCCTGCTCAAGGGCCGCATCGGCATCGACGCGGAGGCCGGCCCGACCGAGATCGCCGTCCTCGCCGACGCCACCGCCGACCCGGTGCACGTCGCCGCCGACCTCATCAGCCAGGCCGAGCACGACCCGCTGGCCGCCGCCGTCCTGGTGACCGACTCCGTGGACCTCGCCGAGGCGGTGGAGAAGGAGCTGGAGCGGCAGGTCGCCGCCACCAAGCACGTCGAGGACCGGATCGCCCCCGCGCTGGCCGGCCGCCAGTCCGGCATCGTCCTGGTCGACGGGATCGAGCAGGGCCTGCAGGTGGTGGACGCCTACGCGGCGGAGCACCTGGAGATCCAGACCGAGGACGCCGCCGCCGTCGCCGCCCGGGTGCGCAACGCGGGCGCGGTCTTCGTCGGCGCGTACGCCCCGGTCTCGCTCGGCGACTACGCCGCCGGCTCCAACCACGTCCTGCCCACCGGCGGCTGCGCCTGCCACTCCTCGGGCCTGTCGGTGCAGTCCTTCCTGCGCGGCATCCACGTCGTGGACTACACCCGCGAGGCGCTGGCGGAGGTCGCGCCGCACGTGGTGACCCTGGCCGACGCCGAGGACCTGCCCGCGCACGGCGCCGCGGTCCGCGCCCGATTCGATTGGACGGTACCGGGTTCGTGACCGGCATCGACGACCTTCCCATCCGGGACGAACTGCGCGGCAAGTCCCCCTACGGCGCCCCGCAACTCGACGTGCCCGTACGCCTGAACACCAACGAGAACCCGTACCCGCTGCCCGAGCCGCTGGTCGAGCGGATCGCCGAGCGGGTCCGCGAGGTCGCCCGCGACCTCAACCGCTACCCCGACCGGGACGCGGTGGAGCTGCGCACTGAACTCGCCGGGTACCTGACCCGGACCGCCGGGCACGAGGTGGGCCCGGCCAACGTGTGGGCCGCCAACGGCTCCAACGAGGTCATCCAGCAGCTGCTGCAGACCTTCGGGGGCCCCGGGCGCACCGCGATCGGCTTCGAGCCCTCGTACTCGATGCACAGCCTGATCGCGCGTGGCACCGGCACCGGCTGGATCACCGGCCCGCGCCGCGAGGACTTCACCATCGACGTGGCCGCCGCCGGGCGGGCCATCGCCGAGCACCGGCCGAACGTGGTCTTCGTGACCTCGCCCAACAACCCCACCGGCACGGCCGTCGCCGCCGACACCGTCGTGGCGCTGTACGAGGCGGCCCAGGCCGCCCGGCCCTCCCTGGTCGTGGTCGACGAGGCGTACGGCGAGTTCAGCCACGGCCCGTCCCTGCTGCCGCTGATCGAGGGCCGCCCCAACATGGTGGTCAGCCGCACCATGTCGAAGGCCTTCGGCGCCGCCGGCCTGCGACTGGGCTACCTCGCCGCCGACCCGGCGGTCGTCGACGCCGTCCAGCTGGTGCGCCTGCCGTACCACCTGTCGGCCGTCACCCAGGCCACCGCGCTGGCCGCCCTGGAGCACACCGATACGCTGCTGGGGTACGTCGAGCAGCTGAAGGCCGAGCGGGACCGCCTGGTCGGCGAGCTGAGGGCGATCGGCTGCGAGGTCACGGACTCCGACGCCAACTTCGTCCAGTTCGGCCGCTTCGAGGACAGCCACCGCGCCTGGCAGGCGATCCTCGACCGCGGCGTCCTCGTCCGCGACAACGGCGTACCGGGCTGGCTGCGGGTCACCGCGGGCACCCCGGCCGAGAACGACGCGTTCCTCGAAGCGGTACGCGAGCTGAAGAAGGAGCAGTAACCACATGACCCGCGTCGGCCGCGTGGAGCGCACGACCAAGGAGACGTCCGTCGTCGTCGAGCTCGACCTCGACGGCACCGGCAGGACCGAGATCTCCACCGGAGTCGGCTTCTACGACCACATGCTCGACCAGCTCGGCCGCCACGGCCTCTTCGACCTCACGGTCAAGACCGAGGGCGACCTGCACATCGACACCCACCACACCATCGAGGACACCGCCCTCGCGCTGGGCGCCGCCTTCAAGCAGGCGCTCGGCGACAAGGTGGGCATCTACCGCTTCGGCAACTGCACCGTGCCGCTGGACGAGTCCCTCGCCCAGGTCACCGTGGACCTCTCGGGCCGTCCGTACCTGGTGCACACCGAGCCCGAGAACATGGCGCCGATGATCGGCTCCTACGACACGACGATGACCCGGCACATCCTGGAGTCCTTCGTCGCCCAGGCGCAGATCGCGCTGCACGTCCACGTCCCGTACGGGCGCAACGCCCACCACATCGTGGAGTGCCAGTTCAAGGCGCTGGCCCGGGCCCTGCGCTACGCCTCCGAGCGCGACCCGCGCGCCGCGGGCATCCTCCCGTCGACGAAGGGCGCGCTGTGACCAAGCCGGCCATCCTGTTCATCCTGCTGGGCCTCTTCCTGGCCGGCGGCGTCTACTCGTTCTGGAAGCAGAAGATGCCCAAGGGCGTCGTCGTGCTGCTCGGCATCGGCTCCGCCATGTCGCTGGCGGCCGGTCTGCTGCGGCTGTAGGGGGACCGCAGATGAGCGACAGGAAGGTCGTGGTCCTGGACTACGGCTTCGGGAACGTCCGCTCCGCCGAGCGCGCCCTCGCGCGGGCCGGCGCGGACGTCGAGATCACCGCGGACTTCGACAAGGCGATGAACGCCGACGGGCTGCTCGTCCCCGGCGTCGGCGCCTTCGCGGCGTGCATGGCAGGGCTGAAGGCGGTGCGCGGTGAGTGGATCATCGGGCGCCGGCTGTCGGGCGGCAGGCCCGTGATGGGCATCTGCGTCGGCATGCAGATCCTCTTCGAGAAGGGCGTCGAGCACGGCGTCACCACCGAGGGCTGCGACGAGTGGCCCGGCACCGTCGAGCCGCTGCGCGCACCGGTCGTGCCGCACATGGGGTGGAACACCGTCGAGGCGCCCGAGGACTCGCGGCTCTTCGCCGGCCTGGACGCCGACGCCCGGTTCTACTTCGTGCACTCGTACGCGGTGCGCGCCTGGGAGCTGGAGACCGCCAACCCCACGATGCGGTCCCCGAAGGTCACCTGGGCCACGCACGGCGAGCCCTTCGTCGCCGCGGTGGAGAACGGCCCGCTGTGGGCCACCCAGTTCCACCCCGAGAAGTCCGGCGACGCCGGCGCCCAGCTGCTGTCCAACTGGCTCGACACCTTCAAGGACTAGGACGTACGCCGCCATGAGCACGACGCACCGCCTCGAACTCCTCCCCGCCGTCGACGTCCGCGACGGCCAGGCCGTCCGCCTCGTCCACGGCGAGTCCGGTTCCGAGACGTCCTACGGCGACCCGATGGCCGCCGCCCTGGCCTGGCAGCAGGCGGGTGCCGAGTGGCTGCACCTGGTCGACCTGGACGCCGCCTTCGGCACCGGCGACAACCGCGCGCAGATCGCCGAGGTCGCCCGCTCCATGGACGTCAAGGTCGAGCTGTCCGGCGGCATCCGCGACGACGACACCCTCGCCGCGGCCCTCGCCACCGGCTGCACCCGGGTCAACCTCGGCACCGCCGCGCTGGAGACCCCCGAGTGGGTCGCCAAGGTCATCGCCGAGCACGGCGACAGGATCGCGGTCGGCCTGGACGTCCGCGGCACCACGCTGCGCGGCCGCGGCTGGACCCGCGACGGCGGGGACCTCTACGAGACGCTGGCCCGCCTCGACTCCGAGGGCTGCGCCCGCTACGTCGTCACCGACATCAACAAGGACGGCACCCTCCAGGGCCCCAACGTCGAGCTCCTGAGGAACGTCTGCGCCGCCACCGACCGGCCGGTGGTCGCCTCGGGCGGTGTCTCCTCCCTCGACGACCTGCGCGTCCTCGCGGGCCTGGTGCCGGAGGGCGTCGAAGGCGCCATCGTGGGTAAGGCCCTGTACGCCAAGGCGTTCACGTTGGAAGAGGCTCTGGAGGCTGTGTCGCGATGACCCAAACCCCTGCCGTACGGCGTGTGCAGAGCGACAGCCCCTGGGAGGAGCAGTTCGGTTTCGCACGTGGCGTCGAGGCGGGGGACCGGGTCCTCGTCGGCGGCACGATGCCGTTCGTCGGCACCACGCTGTACGGCGAGGGCGACCCGTACGAGCAGGCGAAGACCGCCTTCTCCAACGCGCTGGCCGCGCTGGAGGAGTTCGGCCTCGGTGCCGGATCGGTGGTCCGCACCCGCATGTACCTCACCCACACCCGCGACGTGGACGCGGTGGCCCGGGCCCACAAGGAGTTCTTCGACGCCGTGCGTCCCGCCGCGACGGTGGTCGTCGTCTCCGGCTTCGTGGACTCCCGGGTCCTGGTCGAAGTCGAACTGGAAGCATTCCGAGGAGCTTGAGCACATGACCCTGGCGGTCCGAGTCATCCCCTGCCTGGACGTGGACGGCGGCCGGGTCGTCAAGGGCGTCAACTTCCGGAACCTGCGGGACGCGGGCGACCCCGTCGAGATGGCCAAGCTCTACGACGCCGAAGGCGCCGACGAGCTGACCTTCCTCGACATCACCGCGTCCTCGGGCAACCGGGAGACGACCTACGACGTGGTGCGGCGCACCGCCGAGCAGGTCTTCATCCCGCTCACCGTCGGCGGCGGCGTGCGCTCGGCCGACGACGTCGACAGGCTGCTGCGCGCCGGCGCCGACAAGGTCGGCGTCAACACCGCCGCGATCGCCCGGCCCGACCTGCTGCGCGAGATCGCCGAGCGGTTCGGCCGGCAGGTGCTCGTGCTGTCCGTGGACGCGCGCCGCACCGACGCGGGGACCCCGTCCGGGTACGAGGTGACCACGCACGGCGGCCGCCAGGGCACCGGCATCGACGCGGTGGAGTGGGCGCACCGCGCCGCCGAACTGGGCGCCGGTGAGATCCTGCTCAACTCGATGGACGCCGACGGCACCAAGGACGGCTACGACACCGAGATGATCGCCGCCGTCCGCAAGCACGTCACCGTCCCCGTCATCGCCTCCGGCGGCGCGGGCCGCCTGACCGACTTCCCCCCGGCCGTCGCCGCCGGCGCCGATGCCGTCCTGGCGGCCTCGGTCTTCCACTTCGGCGACCTGCGCATCGGCGAGGTCAAGCAGACTCTGCGCGACGCCGGGCACCCGGTGCGCTAGCGCGACGGCGTCGCGCCCCCGGGGGTCCCCGGGGCTGTGCCGTACCGGGACGCCTCCGTGTGGGGTTCCCTTCGGTGGGTCCGTTTCACGCGCCGCCGGCGGGCTGGACGGCGGCGGTGTCGCGGGCGAGCAGGGGGCGCGTGGCGGTGAGGGTGAGGGCGGAGAGGGTGACGCCGCTCGCGGCGCTGACGGCCGCCGCGGGGAGGGAGCCGTCGGCGAGGATGAGGCCGCTGACGGCGGAGCCCCCCGCGATGCCCGTGGTGACGAGGGTGACCAGCCAGGCGAAGGCCTCGGTGACGGTGCCTGCCGGGGCCAGCTCGCCGGTGAGCCGGAACACCACGGTGAGCAGGGGCGCGAAGAACACCCCGCTGAGCAGGGCGACCAGCGCCATCGCCGGCGGGCCGGGGACGAGGGTGAACGGCCAGAACGTGAGGGCCATCCCGGCGCCGCTGACGGCCGCCTTGGTGGCCGCGTCCGCCCGCCAGGGCAGCGCGGCGATCAGCAGGGCGCCGATCAGGGCCCCGGTGGAGTTCAGCGCCAGCAGGGTGCCCGCGCCGCCGGGCAGCGGGTGCCGTTCCGCGTAGGCGACAGCGAAGACGTTGAACGTGCCCAGCGCCCAGCCGCAGCCGGTCAGCGCGCACAGCAGGACCACCAGGGCCCGGCTCCGCAGCGGCCCCAGCCAGTGGACGGAACGGGCGGCCGAGGCCCACGCCCGGGAAGGCGCGGAGGTCGCGACGGAGAGCGCGCCCACCACCCCGAGGACGGCCGCGGCCAGCAGCGCCAGCCGGGGCGGTCCGGCCACGGCGAGCCCGCCGACCAGCAGCGGGCCGCCGATGAAGACCAGTTCCTGCGCGCCCGCGTCCACGGCGTACGCCGACTCCAGTTCGTCCGGCTCCACCAGGTCGGGCCAGAGCGCCCGCAGGCACGGCTCCAGCGGAGGTGACGCGGCCCCGGCGACGGCCGGGCCCAGCACCGCCACCGCCGTGCTGCCCGGAGCGGCGGCCAGCGCGGCGAAGCCGGCGGCCGAGACCAGCGACGAGACGACGAGCACGCGCGGTTGCCCCAGCCGGTCCACCCACCGTCCCAGGAGCGGCCCGCCGATCGCCCCGGACACCGCGTAGACGCCCCCGGCGGCGCCGACCAGCCGGTAGTCGGCACCGGCCGCGCGCAGCGCCAGGGCGATGGCCAGGGCCGCCATGGCGGTCGGCAGCCGTCCGACGAGCGAACCGGACAGCAGACGGCCCACATGGGGCCGGCGGAGCAGCTTCAGGTACGGCACACGTCACCCACGGAGGTCGAGCGCTGCGGCGATCACGTCGTGCACCAGGGTCTCACCGGACGCCCGGTTCTCCTCCAGCCGTTCGAGATCTTCCCGGCCGGACCAGCCGTACTCGGTGCGCTTGCCCGGTTCCAGGCGCGGAGGCGCGAGGTCCTCGTCGACGTCCCTGCCGCCATCGACCACCATGTCTGCCTCGCGGGCGCAAGCCGCCGGCAGGCTCTCGACCTGCGGCCGGGGGAGCGGCGTTGGGCGAGGGCCCTACCGTCCGCGTCGAGGGCCACCGCCCCGATGCGCACGATCAGTTGCGCAATTTCCATTGCGCAAATTCCCTTTCCTGTCTAGCCTCCCGGATATGACCGAGGAAGAGCCGGAAGAGACCGGCGCGGACCCCCGCAGGATCACGGACCTCGACGCGCTCAAGGTCTTCACGCACCCGCTGCGCATCGAGCTCTACCGCGCCCTGTTCACCGCCCGTACCGCGACCGCATCCCAGCTGGCCGACCAGGTCGACGAGGCGGTCTCGCTGGTCAGTTACCACCTGCGCAAGCTCGCCGCGCACGGCTTCATCACCGAGGCCCCCGGGCAGAGCTCGGACGGCCGCGAGCGGTGGTGGAAGGTCGGCTCCGAGCGCGGATTCACCTTCCGCGCCTCGGACTTCGCCGACCGCCCCGAGGGCGCCGCCGTCATGGGCGAGGTGACCCGGCAACTCCTCGCCACCCGTTACGCGCGCTACGCCGCCTACCTCGACCAGCAGCTCGCCTGGGGCAAGGAGTGGACCGACGCCTCCTTCAGCTCCGAGTACCTGCCCCGGCTCACCGCCGACGAGACGCGGCGGTTCGGCGAGGAGCTGGACGAGCTGATGAAGCGCTGGACCGACCGCGGGCGCGCCGCCGAGGAGGCGGGCGACACCGAGGGCCGCGAGCACGTCGCGGTGCACCTGTACGGATTCCCCTACCGGCCGTGAACACCGAAGGAGGCGCGACCCCATGACGGCGCCCGCCACCGCCGCACCGCCCCTGTCCCCCTCCCGTGCCCCCGCCCACCGGGACGCCAACGTCCTGCGTTGGCTGGCCGCGTTCACCTCCTCGATCGTCGGTGACGCCGTGTGGTTCCTCGCCCTGTCCTGGGCGGCCACCCGCGCCGGGGACCCCGGGCGGGCGGGCCTGGTGCTCGCGGCCGGCGCCGTGCCGCGCGCGGTGCTGATGCTCGGCGGGGGAGTGCTGGCCGACCGGTTCGGGCCGCGCCGCATCGTCATCGGCAGCGACCTGACGCGGTGCGCGGTGATGTTCGCAGCGGCCGCGCTGCTCGTCCTGACCACCCCCGGGCTGTGGGCGCTGGCCGTAATCGCGCTGCTCTTCGGCGCGGTGGACGCGGTGTTCCTGCCCGCGGTCGGCGCCCTGCCGCCCCGGATCACCGGCACGGACCAACTGGGGCGGCTGCACGGGATGAAGGGGATCGCGATGCGCGTCGGCAACGTGGCCGGTGCCTCGCTGGGCGGCACGGTGGTCGCGACCGGCGGCGCCGCGGCCGCGTTCGCTGCGGCGGGCGTGCTGTTCGCGGTCTCGCTCGTGCTGCTGCTGGCCGTCCGCGTCAACCCGCTGCCACCCGGCGACCGGGCCGCCCCGGCCGACGGCTCCGCGTGGCGGGAACTGGTGGAGGGCCTGCGCTACATACGCGGACGGCGCGTGCTCACCGCCCTCATGGCCGTCATCGCGGTCGGTGAGCTGGGCTTCGCCGGGCCGTTCAACATCGGCCTCGCGCTGGTCGCCGCCGACCGGGGCTGGGGAGCCGCCGGGCTCGGCTGGATCGTCAGCGGCTTCGGCGCCGGAGCGGGCGCCGCCTCCCTGCTGCTGACGGTACGCGGCCGGCTGCCGCGCGCCGGCCTGACGCAGGCCTGCTGCCTGGGGCTCGCGGCGGTCGCGGTGGCCGCCTTCGCCTTCGTCCCCGCGCTGCCGGGGGCGGTGGCCGCGGCGGTCGTGGCCGGCCTCGTGGCAGGGCTGAGCGGCGCGCTGTGCGGAGCCCTGCTGCAGACCCTCACCGACCCCGCCTACCTCGGCCGGGTCAGCTCGGTGGCGGCCCTGTTCTCGCTCGGCGTCGCACCGATGAGCTATCCGCTCACCGGTGCCGCCATCGGCGCCTGGGGCGTGCAGCCGGTGTTCGCCGGGAGCGCGGCGGTCACGGCCGCGGGGGCCGTCGTGGGGCTCGCCGCACCGGCGCTGCGGCGGGCGGAACTCGCCCGCCGCCCCGGGTAGCCGGACTCAGGCGGTGATGCCGAGCCTGGCGTCGTACAGCCGGGCCACCGCGTCCTTGTCGCCCTCCGTCTCCACCCGGGCGGAGTCCTGGCGGCCGAAGGCGAACAGCAGCAGCTCGCCGGGCTCGCCGGTGACGGTGACCACCGGCGCGCCGCGGTGCGCCACCGCCGTCTGGCCGTCCGGGCGGCGCAACACCACACCGACCGGGGACTTGCGGCCCAGCAGACGGGCGGAGCGCTCCAGCCGGGACCAGAGCAGGTCGGCGAAGACCGGGTCCAGTTCGCGCGGCGACCAGTCCGGCTGGGCCCGGCGCACGTCCTCGGCGTGGACGTAGAACTCGACGGTGTTGGCCGCCTCGTCGATCTGCTTGAGGCCGAACGGCGACAGCCGCGGCGGCCCGGTGCGGATCAGGCGGATCAGTTCCTGGAAGGGCCGTTCGGTGAACTCCTTGCGCACCCGCTCCGACCGGTCCGCGAGGAAGGGGATGACCAGGCCGGCCGAGGCGTCACCGCGGCGCTCCCGCACCACGACGTGGGCGGCGAGGTCGCGGGTGGTCCAGCCCTCGCAGAGGGTTGGCGCCTCGGGTCCGGCACTCTCCAGCAGGTCGGCGAGGAGCAGACGTTCGCGCTGGGCATGAGTCGACATGCCGTCAGCCTACGTCCGGCTCCCGCCGGTGGGCAGCAGCTACGGCAGCGGTTTGGTCAGCTTCTTGCCGTCCGGCTTGTTGCTGAGGGTCAGTGAGCAGGAGATGGTGTCCTTGCCCTGCAACTGGTAGCCCGTGAGCTTCGGGTACAGCGCGTAGTAGAAGTACCCGGGGTTGTCCTTGACGTCCTCCAGGCGCTTGGCGGCGTCCGCCTCGCACAGCTTCAGCACCTTGGCCTTGAGCGCGGCCTCGGTGGCGAAGGTGCCCGTGATGGTCTCGTTGGCGATGACCTCGGCGTCGTGCGGGCCGTTGCAGGAGACCGTGGTGACCTCGGTGACGCCGCTGTCCAGGCCCGGGTCGTCGAAGCACTGGCCGGGGCTGAGCACGACGTACTTGCGGAAGGTCTCCGACGGGTCGGGCTCCGTGGACGTGGTCGCCGTGTCCTGGGTGGCGGGCGCCGAGGCCGTGGGGCTGCTGCTGGTGGACCCGGTGGCGCCCTTGTCGTCGTCCTCGCCGCCGCTGAGCGCGATCGCCAGGCCGCCGATCACGACCGCCACCAGGACGACCGCGCCGATGGCTATCGCCGCCACCTTCGTGCCGCCACCGCTGCGCGGGGGCTGCGGCGGGGGCGGGTAGCCGTAACCTCCGCCCGGCTGCGCGGGGCCGGGGAACTGCGGCTGGTTCCGGTAGGGCGGCAACGGCTGCGGCTGGTACTGCGGCTGCTGCTGGGGCTGGTACTGCGGCGGGCCGAAACCCCCCGGGGGCGGCCCGAAACCGCCGCCCTGTCCTGAGCGCGGGTCGTCGGGCGGCGACGGCGGAGGAAAACTCATGGACGAAGCATGCCCCATACGGGTGAGCGGGGTGAGGCCAGGAGCCGAAGTCGCACCGCCCGGAGCGGGCAGAATGGGGGTATGGAATCCCCGCTCGACCCAGCCGTCGCCGCCCGTCTCAAGCGCACCGCCGACGGCCTCGTGCCCGCCGTCGCGCAGCAGTACGACACGGGCGAGGTCCTCATGCTCGGATGGATGGACGACGAGGCGCTGCACCGCACCCTCACCACCGGCCGCTGCACCTACTGGAGCCGCAGCCGCCGGGAGTACTGGGTCAAGGGCGACACCTCCGGGCACGTCCAGCACGTGAAGTCCGTGGCCCTGGACTGCGACGGCGACACGATTCTGGTCAAGGTCGACCAGGTCGGCGCGGCCTGCCACACCGGCGACCGCACCTGCTTCGACGCCGGTGAACTGCCGCTGACCTGAACCGGCCGCGCCCGGGCACTAGGCTGCGGACCATGACCACGGGCACCGTCACCCCCGACCTCGACACCTTCCGCAAGCTGGCGCAGGACCGCCGTGTCATCCCGGTCAGCAGGAAGCTGCTGGCCGACGGGGACACCCCGGTCGGCCTGTACCGGAAGCTCGCCGCCGAGCGCCCCGGCACCTTCCTGCTGGAGTCCGCGGAGAACGGCCGCTCGTGGTCCCGTTACTCCTTCGTCGGCGTCCGCAGCGCCGCCACCCTGACCGAGCGCGACGGCCAGGCCCACTGGGTGGGCACGCCGCCGGTCGGCGTGCCGGGCGGCGGCGACCCGCTGGAGGCGCTGCGGGCCACGATCGAGGCCCTGCACACCCCGCGCGACCTGCACGACGACGCCGGTCTGCCGCCGTTCACCGGGGGCATGGTCGGCTACCTCGGCTACGACGTCGTACGCCGCCTGGAGCGCATCGGCGACCACGCCCGCGACGACCTGGGGCTGCCCGAACTCACCATGCTGCTCACCTCCGACCTGGCGGTGCTCGACCACTGGGACGGCTCGGTGCTGCTGATCGCCAACGCGATCAACCACAACGACCTCGACACCGGTGTCGACGAGGCGTACGCCGAGGCCGTGCGGCGGCTCGACGCGATGACCGCCGACCTGGCCCGCCCGGTGGACTCCGCGCCCGCCGAACTGCCGCCCTCCGCGCTCCCGGAGGAGGTCACCTCGCGCTTCGGGGGCGCCGCCTACCAGGCCGCGGTGGAGACCGCCAAGGAGTACATCCGGGCCGGCGACGCCTTCCAGGTCGTGCCCTCGCAGCGGTTCGAGACGCCCTGCCCGGCGAGCGCCCTCGACGTCTACCGCGTGCTGCGGGCGACCAACCCCTCCCCCTACATGTACCTGCTGCGCTTCGACGGCTTCGACGTCGTCGGCTCCAGCCCCGAGGCGCTGGTGAAGGTCGAGGACGGCCGCGCCATGGTGCACCCCATCGCCGGCACCCGGCCGCGCGGCGCGACGCCCCAGGAGGACCAGGCGCTCGCCGACGAACTGCTCGCCGACCCCAAGGAGCGCGCCGAGCACCTGATGCTGGTCGACCTGGGCCGCAACGACCTCGGAAGGGTCTGCGAGCCGGGCAGCGTCGAGGTCGTCGACTTCATGTCGATCGAGCGGTACAGCCACGTCATGCACATCGTCTCCACCGTCACCGGCAGCCTCGGCGCCGGCCGCACGGCCTTCGACGTCCTCACCGCCTGCTTCCCCGCGGGCACCCTGTCGGGGGCGCCCAAGCCGCGCGCGATGCAGATCATCGACGAACTGGAGCCCACCCGGCGCGGCCTGTACGGGGGCGCCGTGGGCTACCTGGACTTCGCCGGGGACTCCGACACCGCCATCGCCATCCGCACCGCGGTGCTGCGCGACGGGACCGCGTACGTGCAGGCCGGCGCGGGCGTCGTCGCCGACTCCGACCCGGTCGGCGAGGACACCGAGTGCCGGAACAAGGCCGCCGCGGTGCTCCGCGCCGTCGGCACGGCCAACCGGATGCGCTCCGGGGCGTGACCGCCGCCGGTCGGGCCCCGCGTGCCGGGGCGGTGCGGCGACGGGGGATAGTGGTCGGGTGAGCAGCTCCGTACCGCAGCCCGGCACCGTCGCAGAACCGGCCCCCGAGAGCGCCGCCGAACCGGCCGCCCGCCGGTCCGGGGGCCGCGGCAGCCTCGTCCTGGCCCTCACGATCGGTGTGCTCGGGGCCGCCGTCGTGCTGCTGGCCTCGGGCAAGACGTGGCAGGAGGGCAACGCCCCGTTCGCCGACGGCGGGGTGCCGGTCAGGGTCTCCGGCCACCAGGTCACCGGGGTGCCGGGGGCGCTCGCGCTGGTGGGCCTCGCCGCCCTCGTGGCGGTCTTCGCCGTACGGGGAGCGGCCCGGCTGCTCGTCGCCGGGCTGCTCGCGCTGTGCGGGGCCGGGGCCGTCGCGGCGGCGCTGCTCGCGCTCGGCGACACCACGGCTCTCGACGCGGCCGCGGCGACCGCCAGCGGCCTGTCCCGCACCGCCGTCTCCGGCTCCTCCACCAGCGCGTGGCCCGGGGTCTGCGCGGCGGGCGGCGTGCTCCTGCTGCTCGCCGGCACCGTCGCCCTGCTCCGCGCGCGGACCTGGCCCGGCATGTCGAACCGGTACGACCGCGACACCCCGAAGGCGGCGCGTCCCGCCCGCCCCGCCGCACCGGCCGCCGGTGAGGAGCGCCCCGAGGACCTGTGGAAGGCGCTGGACCGCGGCGAGGACCCCACCGACGCGTCCTGACGCGCCGGGCCACCCCCCGCGCGCGGAGCGTGAGCGCAACGGGGGACAATGGCGCGTGACCCGCGCCGTCGCGCGGGCGGACGAACTGACGACCCTTTCTCGAAGAACGACTTGGGAGCACTCATGGCGGGCAACAGCCACGGACACACCCCTGCCGCCTGGACCGGCGTGACCATCGCCTTCATCGGCTTCTGCGTCGCGGCTGCCTTCGTCGTCCTGGCGGAGCCGATCGGCATGTTCGCCGGCCTGGCGGTCGCCGCCCTGGGCGGTGTGGTCGGTCTCGGCATGCGCGCCGCGGGCCTCGGCAAGCCGATGCCGGAGAAGCAGCGCGGCTGACCCGCGCAACGGCCCCCGGGGCCGCCGCCGGCACCTCCGCCGGCGGCGGCTCTGTGCTTTCCGGCCACCCCGGCTGTTCCGGGCGGGCTCGGCGCGGGACAATCACCGGGTGACCGAGACTGCTGCCAGGCCGAAGCCGAGTGCCCTCGCCGCCCCGCTGGGCGTCCTCGGCGGAGTCGCCGCCGCCTTCGCGTACGTCGGCACCTTCGACCCGAACGTGACCGGCCACTACCCGGTCTGCCCTTTGCTGCAGTACACGGGCGAGTACTGCCCCGGCTGCGGCGGTCTGCGCAGCGCGTACGCGGTCGTGCACGGTGACTTCGGCACGGCGATCGGCCTCAACGCCCTGGCCGTGGCGGGCTACGTGGCCTTCGCCGTGATCTGGACGGTGTGGTTCACCCGGACGCTGCGCGGCAGGCCCTTCACGCTCGCGCCGCGGGCCGTGCACTGGTGGGCGATCGCGGGCGTGGTGGTGCTCTTCACCGTCGTCAGGAACCTTCCGTTCGGGGCGGCCCTGGCGCCCTGACCTGCGTCGACGGGGTGTCCGGCCGGTCTCCGGCGCGGTCCCCCGATCCGCCGGATGCAGGTCCACCGTCCCCCGGCGGTTACCATCGCAGTGCCGGTGGAACATCTCACTGGCTTGATCGTTTCGCTTTCGGAAGGGGTCCTCTCGCGTGAGTGTGCTCGACGAGATCATCGACGGAGTCCGCGAGGACCTCGCCGAGCGGCAGGCCCGGGTCTCCCTCGACGAGCTCAAGGAGCGGGCCGCGAAGGCGCGCGACGCCAAGGACGGCGTGGCGGCCCTGCGGGGGGACAGCGTCAAGGTCATCTGCGAGGTCAAGCGGTCCAGCCCCTCCAAGGGGGCCCTCGCCGCCATCGCCGACCCCGCGGGCCTCGCCGCGGACTACGAGGCGGGCGGCGCCGCCGTCATCTCCGTCCTCACCGAGCAGCGCCGCTTCGGCGGTTCGCTGGCCGACCTCGAGGCCGTCCGGGGCAAGGTCGACATCCCCGTGCTCCGCAAGGACTTCATCGTCACCGCCTACCAGCTCTGGGAGGCCCGCGCCTACGGCGCCGACCTGGCGCTGCTGATCGTCGCGGCGCTGGAGCAGGACGCCCTCGTCTCCCTCATCGAGCGGGCCGAGTCCATCGGGCTGACCCCGCTGGTCGAGGTGCACGACGAGGAGGAGGTCGAGCGGGCCGTCGACGCGGGCGCGCGCGTCATCGGCGTCAACGCCCGCAACCTCAAGACCCTCGAGGTCGACCGCGGCACCTTCGCCCGCGTCGCCCCGGAGATCCCGGACCACATCGTCAAGGTCGCCGAGTCCGGCGTCCGCGGCCCGCACGACCTGATCGCCTACGCCAACGACGGCGCCGACGCCGTTCTGGTGGGCGAGTCCCTGGTCACCGGCCGCGACCCCAAGGCGGCCGTCGCCGACCTCGTCGCCGCCGGCGCGCACCCCGCGCTGCGCCACGGACGCGGCTGACCGGCACCATGACCTCGTACGCGCGACTGGCCCGGGGCTGCCGTCCCCGTGGCTGCCGCGCGCCCGCGCGGCGCGTCCTCGGCCGCCGCGTGCGCTACCACATCGGCTGCGAGCCGGGTCAGATCAACGGGCGCCGATGGCGCTGACGGCGGCGCCGTCCTCCTGAAGACCGGGGCACGGGGTGTGCCCACCGGCGTCCCGCCGGCGAGCGCCCCGTCGTGCTCCCCGGCCGTGGACGCGCGCCCATGCCGCGGGCGGCGCCCACGCGCCGCCGGCGCGCCGTAACGTGACCATTGGTACGCGAACCCCTGGGGGCTGCCGACGCGCCCCCGAAGGAGCCGAGAACGTCATGTCCGAAGACTTCTTCATCCCCGACCCCGAGGGCCGGGTGCCCAGCGCCGAGGGCTACTTCGGCCGGTTCGGCGGCAAGTTCATCCCGGAGGCGCTGGTCGCCGCCGTGGACGAGGTCGCCGTCGAGTACGACAAGGCGAAGTCCGACCCCGCCTTCGCCGCGGAACTGAACGACCTGCTGGTGCACTACACCGGCCGCCCCAGCCCGCTCACCGAGGTGCCGCGCTTCGCGGAACACGCCGGCGGGGCACGGGTCTTCCTCAAGCGGGAGGACCTCAACCACACCGGCTCGCACAAGATCAACAACGTGCTGGGCCAGGCGCTGCTCACCAAGCGCATGGGCAAGACCCGGGTCATCGCCGAGACCGGAGCCGGCCAGCACGGCGTGGCGACGGCCACCGCCTGCGCCATGTTCGGCCTGGAGTGCACCGTCTACATGGGCGAGGTCGACACCGAGCGCCAGGCGCTCAACGTGGCCCGGATGCGCATCCTCGGCGCCGAGGTCATCCCCGTGAAGTCGGGCAGCCGGACCCTGAAGGACGCCATCAACGAGGCGTTCCGCGACTGGGTCGCCAACGTGGACCGCACCCACTACCTGTTCGGCACGGTCGCCGGCCCGCACCCCTTCCCGGCGATGGTGCGCGACTTCCACCGCGTCATCGGCGTCGAGGCGCGCCGCCAGATCCTGGAGCGCGCGGGCCGGCTGCCGGACGTGGTCGCCGCCTGCGTGGGCGGCGGGTCCAACGCGATCGGCCTGTTCCACGCCTTCATCCCGGACGAGGGGGTGCGCCTGCTGGGCCTGGAGGCGGCCGGTCACGGCGTGGACTCCGGCGAGCACGCGGCGACCCTGACCGTCGGCGAGCCCGGCATCCTGCACGGCTCGCGCAGCTACGTCCTGCAGGACGACGAGGGCCAGATCACCGAGCCGTACTCGATCTCGGCAGGCCTGGACTACCCCGGCATCGGCCCCGAGCACGCCTACCTCAAGGAGACCGGTCGCGCCGAGTACCGTCCGGTCACCGACGACGAGGCGATGCAGGCACTGCGCCTGCTGTCCCGCACCGAGGGCATCATCCCGGCCATCGAGAGCGCGCACGCCCTCGCGGGAGCGCTGCGGGTGGGCCGGGAGATCGGCGAGGAGGGCCTGGTCCTGGTCAACCTCTCCGGCCGCGGCGACAAGGACATGGACACGGCCGCCCGCTACTTCGGGCTGTACGACGAGGCTGAAGGAGCACAGCGGTGAGCGGGCGGATCGAGCTGCTGGACCGGACCCTGGCCGACGCCAGGGCCGAGGGGCGCGCGGCCCTGGTCGCCTACCTCCCGGCGGGCTTCCCCACCGTCGAGGGCGGCATCGAGGCGGCGAAGGCCGCCCTGGAGGGCGGCGCCGACGTCGTCGAGATCGGCCTGCCGCACAGCGACCCCGTGCTGGACGGCCCGGTCATCCAGACCGCGGACGACATCGCGCTGCGCGGCGGCGTACGGATCAAGGACGTGCTGCGCACGGTGCGCGAGGCGCACGCCGCGACCGGGAAGCCGATCCTGGTCATGACCTACTGGAACCCCGTCGACCGCTACGGCGCCGAGCGCTTCGCGGCCGAGCTGGCCGAGGCCGGCGGCGCGGGCTGCATCCTGCCGGACCTGCCGGTGGAGGAGTCCGAGGTGTGGCGGAAGGCCGCCGAGCAGCACGGCCTGGCCACCGTGTTCGTGGTCGCCCCCAGCAGCCGGGACGAGCGGCTGGCGAAGATCACGGCGGCGGGCTCCGGCTTCGTCTACGCGGCCTCGCTGATGGGCGTCACCGGTACCCGCGAGAGCGTCGGCGCGGAGGCGGCCGACCTGGTGCGCCGCACCCGGGCCACCACCGAACTGCCGGTCTGCGTGGGGCTGGGCGTCTCCAACGCCACGCAGGCGGCCGAGGTGGCGGGCTTCGCGGACGGGGTGATCGTCGGTTCGGCGTTCGTCAAGCGGCTGCTGGACGCCCCGGACCTGGAGCAGGGCCTCGCCGGCGTCCGCGAGCTCGCGGCGGACCTCGCCAGGGGCGTCCGCAGGTGACGCCGGCTCACTCGTAAGGGCGAAACACGGGCCGGGGGTACGCGCGAGCGTGCCCCCGGTTCGTTGTGCCTGGGTGTGAGCGAGAAGAACCGTGAAGGAAAGCGCAGCGCCCGGGACCGGATGCAGGAGCAGCGCGCACAGGACGAGCGCCGGCAGAAGCGCAAGAGGACGCTGGTCGTCGCGGGCTCCGTGATCGGGGTCCTGGCCGTCGGCGCGGTCATCGGGGTCGTGGTGTCCAACAGCGGCGGCGACGGTGGTTCCGCCGCCCCGGCCGTCACCCCGGTGGGAGCGACCGGCAAGGACAGGCTGGCCCTCCCCAACGGCGCGAGCGACGCGCCGTCCACCCTCACCGTGTACGAGGACTTCCGCTGTCCGGCCTGCGCGGCGTACGAGAACGAGCTCCGCGACACCATCCACGGCCTCCAGGACCAGGGCCAGCTCAAGGTCGAGTACCACCTCGTCCGGCTGATCGACGGGAACCTGGGCGGCAGCGGCTCGCTCAACGCCGCCAACGCCGCGGCCTGCGCCCAGGACGAGGGCAAGTTCCGCGCCTACCACGACGTCCTGTACCAGAACCAGCCGCAGGAGAACGACGACCGCTTCGCCGACAAGAACCACCTGCTGGAGCTGGCGGGCAAGGTGCCGGGGCTGAAGAACTCCGCCTTCACCACCTGCGTGAAGGACGGCACCTACGACGACTGGGTGAACGCCAACAACGCGGCCTTCAGCACCGCCGGGTTCAACTCCACGCCCACCATCCTGCTCAACGGCGGCGAGAACCTGCTCGCGAAGGGGCAGCCCAACCTGACCGCGGACCGGCTCAAGCAGCTGGTCACCGAGGCCAACAAGGGCAAGAAGCCCGGCACCGGGACCCAGGGGGCGACCCCGCCCGGCGCGTCCGCGACCCCGGGCGCGTCGGGTCCTCGGGGCGCTTCGACGCCCGCGGCGGGCTCTCCCACGGCCGCGCAGAGCGGCTGAGGCCTCCGCCCGTTATCCAGCCGTTGCCGGGCGGGTGCCCGCCGCACCCGCCCGGCACGGTAGCGTCGGCAGTGCCATGGAACTCATCGCATTCATCCCCAGCCCGTCGCGCGGGGTCATCCACCTCGGCCCCATCCCTCTGCGCGGCTATGCCTTCTGCATCATCATCGGTGTCTTCGTGGCCGTGTGGCTCGGCGGCAGGCGATGGGCCGCCCGCGGCGGACTGAAGACCACGGTCGCGGACATCGCCGTCTGGGCGGTGCCGTTCGGCCTGGTCGGCGGTCGCCTCTACCACGTGATCACCAGTTACGAGCTCTACTTCGGCGAGGGCAAGAACTGGGTCGACGCGTTCAAGATCTGGGAGGGCGGCCTCGGCATCTGGGGCGCGATCGCCCTGGGTGCCCTCGGCGCCTGGATCGCCTGCCGGCGCCGGGGCATCTCGCTGCCCGCGTACGCCGACGCCGTGGCGCCCGGCATCGCCTTCGCCCAGGCCATCGGCCGCTGGGGCAACTGGTTCAACCAGGAGCTGTACGGGCAGCCCACCGACGTGCCCTGGGCGCTGAAGATCGACAGCGCGCACCGGCCGGCGGACACCCTGGACGTCGCGACGTACCACCCGACCTTCCTCTACGAGTCGCTGTGGTGCGTCGGTGTGGCGCTGCTGGTCATCTGGGCCGACCGGCGCTTCAAGCTCGGCCACGGCCGCGCCTTCGCGCTCTACGTCGCGGCGTACACCGTCGGGCGCTTCTGGATCGAGTACCTGCGCGTCGACGACGCCCACCACGTCCTGGGCCTGCGGCTCAACGACTGGACGTCGATCCTGGTCTTCCTCGCCGCGGTGGCCTACTTCGTGGTCTCGGCGAGGCTGCGGCCGGGCCGTGAGGAGATCGTCGAGCCGGCGGCCGCCGCCGCCGTGGCCGAAACCTCCGGCGAGGACAAGGACGCCGGTGCCGAGGCCGCCGGTACCAAGGACCCCGAGGCCGAGACCGAGGACGCGGACGCCGGTGCCACGGAGCCCGGCGCGGACCGGGAGGACGAGGAGGACGGCGCCGCCGTCCCCGTGGACGCCGAGGCCAAGCCCGCCAAGAACCTCTGACGCCTACGTCGCGCGCCCGCGGCCGCCGTCCACCACCCGGTGACGGCGGCCGCGGCGCGTTTTCGCAGGTAGGGCAGGCTTTCCTTGCTGGAAACGCAGGGAATTCGCGCGTACGGTCGAGGTGTTCGAGGGAAGGAAGCGGGGACCAGCGCCCCGGGGGAAGGAGCACCGTGACCACCATGCCGTCAGCCGCGGAACGCAGCGCAACGGGCACGGCCCCCGAGCGGGCACCGGGGCAGGACGAGCAGGCCACGCCCTACCACGTGGCGCACCACACCCACCGCGACGTGAGCGGCGGCTGGCTGCGCCCGGCCGTGTTCGGCGCGATGGACGGCCTGGTGTCGAACCTGGCGCTGATGACGGGTGTCGCCGGCGGCAACGTGGCCCCCTCCACCGTCGTGATCACCGGATTGGCGGGTCTCGCCGCGGGCGCCTTCTCGATGGCCGCGGGCGAGTACACCTCGGTCGCCTCCCAGCGGGAGCTGGTCCAGGCGGAGCTGGACGTCGAGCGGCTGGAACTGCGCCGCAACCCCCAGGACGAGATGCGTGAACTGGCCGCGCTGTACGTCGCCCGGGGCGTCGAGCCGGAGCTGGCCGAGGAGGTGGCCCGGCAGATGTCCAGGGACCCGGAGCAGGCCCTGGAGATCCACGCCCGCGAGGAGCTGGGCGTCGACCCCACCGACCTGCCGTCGCCGCTGGTCGCGGCCGGTTCCTCGTTCCTGTCCTTCGGCATCGGCGCCCTGCTGCCGGTGCTTCCCTACCTGTTCGGCGCGACGGTGGTCTGGCCCGCCGTGATCGTCGCGCTGGTCGGTCTCTTCCTGTGCGGGGCGGCTGTGGCGCGTGTGACGGCGCGCAGCTGGTGGTTCAGCGGACTTCGGCAGCTCGTCTTGGGCGGAGCCGCCGCCGGGGTTACCTTCGTTCTGGGCGCGCTGTTCGGCACCGCCGTCGGCTGAGCCGGGTGACGGCCACAAGCCACGTGTTACCCGCTCGTTTCAGCGCGACCGACACAGGGCATCAGTCTGTGGCGCCGTGGGCAGAGTCGCCTGCGTCTCACGTGAGCGATGCTGGCCCAAAACTGCCTGCTCGTAGCGCTGCTTAGTCCACATGATGGAACTGGCTATCCACTTTTCGGCCATCCGGCCATCATGTAACCTGCACGAAATCGCAGAGGGCCAACGTCGTCCCTAGTGCGCATGTCATATGCCAGATGACGACGACGGGAGAGCCGATGCGTTCCGCGTCCACGCACCCCCAGGCCGCCGGCGGCTCCGGTTCCGGCCGGTCCCACATGGACGGCCGTCCCGCCGCCCAGGGGATGTACGACCCCCGCAACGAGCACGACGCCTGTGGCGTCGGCTTCGTGGCCACCCTCACCGGTGAGGCGGACCACGCGCTCGTGGAGCAGGCCCTGACCGTGCTGCGCAACCTGGAGCACCGCGGGGCCACCGGCTCCGAGCCGGACTCCGGTGACGGCGCCGGCATCCTGATGCAGGTCCCGGACGCGTTCCTGAGGGCGGTCGCCGGATTCGAGCTGCCCGCCGCCGGCCACTACGCGGTCGGCACGGCCTTCCTGCCCGTCGAGGACGAGGACCGCCGCAAGGCCGTCGAGTCCATCGAGCGGCTGGCCGCCGAGGAGGGCCTCGCCGTCCTCGGCTGGCGCGAGGTGCCGACCGACCCCGCGAGCCTGGGCGCCACCGCCCGCTCGACGATGCCGCACTTCGCCCAGCTCTTCGTGGCGGACGCCCAGGGCGCCGGGAGGGCCGGGACCGCCCTCGACCGCCCGGCCTTCGTGCTCCGCAAGCGCGCCGAGCGCGAGGCGGACGTCTACTTCCCGTCGCTGTCGGCCCGCACGCTGGTCTACAAGGGCATGCTGACCACCGGCCAGCTGGAGCCCTTCTTCCCCGACCTGTCCGACGAGCGCATCGCCACCGCGATCGCCCTGGTGCACTCGCGTTTCTCCACCAACACCTTCCCCAGCTGGCCGCTGGCGCACCCGTACCGCTTCGTCGCCCACAACGGTGAGATCAACACCGTCAAGGGCAACCGCAACTGGATGCGCGCCCGCGAGTCGCAGCTCGCCTCGGGCCTCTTCGACGGGGACCTGGAGCGGATCTTCCCGGTCTGCACCCCGGACGCCTCCGACACGGCGACCTTCGACGAGGCGCTGGAGCTGCTCCACCTCGGTGGCCGCTCGCTGCCGCACAGCGTGCTGATGATGATCCCCGAGGCGTGGGAGAACCACGACTCCATGGACCCGGCCCGGCGGGCCTTCTACCAGTACCACTCCACGCTGATGGAGCCCTGGGACGGCCCGGCCTGCGTCACCTTCACCGACGGTTCGGTCGTCGGCGCCGTCCTGGACCGCAACGGCCTGCGCCCCGGTCGCTACTGGGTCACCGACGACGGCCTGGTCGTGCTCGCCTCCGAGTCCGGCGTGCTGCACGACATCGCCCCCGACCGGGTGGTCCGCAAGGGCCGGTTGCAGCCCGGGAAGATGTTCCTGGTCGACACGGTCGGGCACCGGATCATCGAGGACGACGAGATCAAGGCGCAGCTCGCCGCGGAGCACCCCTACGCGGAGTGGCTGGACGCCGGCCTGATCCACCTCAACGACCTGCCCGAGCGCGAGCACATCGTGCACACCCACGCCTCGGTCACCCGCCGCCAGCAGACCTTCGGCTACACCGAGGAGGAGCTGCGGATCATCCTGGCGCCGATGGCCAAGACCGGCGGCGAGCCGCTGGGCTCCATGGGCACCGACTCCCCGATCGCGGCGCTCTCCGAGCGGCCCCGGCTGCTCTTCGACTACTTCACGCAGCTGTTCGCGCAGGTCACCAACCCGCCGCTGGACGCCATCCGTGAGGAGCTGGTCACCTCGCTGATCAGCGCCGTCGGCCCGTCCGGCAACCTGCTGGAGCCCTCCCCGGCCTCCTGCCGCACCATCACCCTGCCGTTCCCGGTGATCGACAACGACGAGCTGGCCAAGCTCATCCACATCAACGCCGACGGCGACCTGCCGGGCCTCAAGGCCGCGACCCTGTCGGGTCTGTACCGGGTCTCCGGCGGCGGGGAGGCGCTGGCCGCGCGGCTCACCGAGATCTGCGCCGAGGCGGACGCCGCCATCGAGGACGGCGCCCGGCTGATCGTTCTCTCCGACCGGCACTCGGACGCCGAGCACGCGCCGATCCCGTCGCTGCTGCTCACCTCGGCCGTCCACCACCACCTGATCCGCACCAAGCAGCGCACCCAGGTGGGCCTGCTGGTCGAGGCCGGCGACGTCCGCGAGGTGCACCACGTCGCGCTGCTCATCGGCTACGGCGCCGCGGCGGTCAACCCGTACCTGGCGATGGAGTCGGTCGAGGACCTGCTGCGGGCGGGCACCTTCATCTCGGGCGTCGAGCCCGAGGCGGCCATCAGGAACCTGATCAAGGCGCTGGGCAAGGGCGTGCTGAAGGTGATGTCCAAGATGGGCATCTCCACCGTCGCCTCCTACCGCGGCGCCCAGGTCTTCGAGGCGATCGGCCTGGACACCGACTTCGTCGACACCTACTTCCACGGCACCACCACCAAGATCGGCGGCGCCGGTCTCGACGTGGTCGCCAAGGAGGTCGCCGCCCGGCACGCCAAGGCCTACCCCGCCTCCGGCATCGCCCCGGCGCACCGCCGGCTGGAGATCGGCGGCGAGTACCAGTGGCGCCGCGAGGGCGAGCCGCACCTGTTCGACCCGGAGACGGTCTTCCGGCTGCAGCACGCCACCCGCTCGCGCCGCTACGACATCTTCAAGCAGTACACGGACCGGGTGAACGAGCAGTCCGAGCGCCTGATGACGCTGCGCGGCCTGTTCCGGCTCAGGGACGGCGAGCGCGCGCCCATCGCGGTCGACGAGGTCGAGCCGGTCTCCGAGATCGTCAAGCGCTTCTCCACCGGCGCCATGTCCTATGGCTCCATCTCGCGCGAGGCGCACGAGACGCTGGCCATCGCCATGAACCAGCTGGGCGGCAAGTCCAACACCGGCGAGGGCGGCGAGGACCCGGACCGCCTGTACGACCCGGCGCGCCGCTCCGCGATCAAGCAGGTGGCCTCCGGCCGCTTCGGCGTGACGTCGGAGTACCTGGTCAATGCGGACGACATCCAGATCAAGATGGCCCAGGGCGCCAAGCCCGGCGAGGGCGGCCAGCTGCCCGGCCACAAGGTCTACCCGTGGGTGGCCAGGACCCGGCACAGCACCCCCGGCGTCGGTCTGATCTCGCCCCCGCCGCACCACGACATCTACTCCATCGAGGACCTGGCGCAGCTCATCCACGACCTGAAGAACGCCAACCCGGCCGCCCGCATCCACGTGAAGCTGGTCTCCGAGGTCGGCGTCGGCACGGTCGCGGCGGGTGTTTCCAAGGCCCACGCGGACGTCGTGCTGATCTCCGGCCACGACGGCGGCACCGGCGCCTCGCCGCTGACCTCGCTCAAGCACGCGGGCGGCCCCTGGGAGCTGGGCCTGGCCGAGACCCAGCAGACGCTGCTGCTCAACGGCCTGCGCGACCGCATCGTGGTGCAGACCGACGGCCAGCTCAAGACCGGCCGCGACGTCGTCATCGCCGCCCTGCTGGGCGCCGAGGAGTTCGGCTTCGCGACCGCGCCGCTGGTGGTCTCCGGCTGCGTGATGATGCGGGTGTGCCACCTGGACACCTGTCCGGTCGGCATCGCCACCCAGAACCCGGTGCTGCGCGACCGCTTCTCCGGCAAGGCCGAGTACGTGGTGAACTTCTTCGAGTTCATCGCGCACGAGGTCCGCGAGCTCCTCGCCGAGCTGGGCTTCCGCTCGCTCGAGGAGGCCGTCGGGCACGCCGAGCTGATCGACACCACCGCGGCGGTGGACCACTGGAAGGCGCAGGGCCTGGACCTGGCCCCGCTCTTCCACGTGCCCGAGCTGCCCGAGGGCGCGGCCATGCACCGCACCACCGACCAGGACCACGGCCTCGCGAAGGCGCTCGACAACGAGCTGATCGCGCTCGCCAAGGACGCCCTCGACAACGGCGACCCGGTCCGCGCCCAGATCGCCGTCCGCAACGTCAACCGCACGGTCGGCACCATGCTCGGCCACGAGGTGACGAAGAAGTACGGCGGCGCGGGCCTGCCCGACGACACCGTCGACATCACCCTCACCGGTTCCGCGGGCCAGTCCTTCGGCGCCTTCCTCCCCAAGGGCATCACGCTCCGCCTGGAGGGCGACGCCAACGACTACGTCGGCAAGGGCCTGTCCGGCGGCCGGGTGATCATACGTCCCGACCGGGGCGCCGACCACCTGGCCGAGTACTCGACCATCGCCGGCAACACCATCGCCTACGGCGCCACCGGCGGCGAGCTCTTCCTGCGCGGCACCACCGGCGAGCGCTTCTGCGTCCGCAACTCCGGCGCCACCGTCGTGTCCGAGGGCGTGGGCGACCACGGCTGCGAGTACATGACCGGCGGCCGCGCGCTCGTCCTCGGCCCGACGGGCCGCAACTTCGCGGCCGGCATGTCCGGCGGCATCGCGTACGTCCTCGACCTCGACCCGGACAACGTCAACACCGGCATGGTCGACGTCGAGGAACTGGACGCCGACGACATCAAGTGGCTGCACGACGTGGTGCGCCGCCACCAGGAGGAGACCGGCTCCACCGTCGCCGAGCGGCTGCTCGGCGACTGGGGCCGCACCCTCACCCGCTTCGGCAAGGTCATGCCGCGGGACTACAAGGCAGTGCTCGCCGCCAAGAACGCCGCCGAGCAAGCCGGGCTCTCCGAGTCCGAGACCGTCGCGAAGATGATGGAGGCGGCAAATGGCTGACCCGAAGGGCTTCCTCACCACGCCCCGCGAGACCGCTCCGACCCGCCCGGTCGAGCAGCGCAAGCAGGACTGGAACGAGGTCTACGTTCCCGGCGGCCTGCTGCCGATCATCTCCAAGCAGGCCGGACGCTGCATGGACTGCGGCATCCCCTTCTGCCACAACGGCTGTCCGCTGGGGAACCTGATCCCCGAGTGGAACGACTACGCCTACCGCGAGGACTGGAAGGCCGCCAGCGAGCGCCTGCACGCGACCAACAACTTCCCGGAGTTCACCGGCCGCCTCTGCCCGGCCCCCTGCGAGTCCGCCTGCGTGCTCGGCATCAACCAGCCGGCGGTGACCATCAAGAACGTCGAGGTCACCATCATCGACAGGGCCTGGGACAGCGGGGACGTCACCCCGCAGCCCCCGGACCGGCTCTCCGGCAAGACCGTCGCCGTCATCGGCTCCGGCCCGGCTGGCCTCGCCGCCGCGCAGCAGCTGACCCGGGCCGGCCACACGGTCGCGGTGTACGAGCGGGCCGACCGCATCGGCGGTCTGCTGCGCTACGGCATCCCCGAGTTCAAGATGGAGAAGCGGCACATCAACCGCCGCATCGAGCAGATGCGCGCGGAGGGCACCAAGTTCCGCACCGGCGTGGAGATCGGCCGCGACATGGACGGCGCCAAGCTGCGCAAGCGCTACGACGCCGTGGTCATCGCCGCCGGTGCCACCCAGTGGCGCGACCTGCCCGTCGAGGGACGCGAACTCGGCGGCGTCCACCAGGCCATGGAGTACCTGCCGCTCGCCAACAAGGTGCAGGAGGGCGACTACGTCACCCCGCCGGTGTCCGCCGAGGGCAAGCACGTCGTCGTCATCGGCGGTGGCGACACCGGCGCCGACTGCGTCGGCACCGCGCACCGCCAGGGCGCCCGCTCGGTCACCCAGCTGGAGATCATGCCGCGGCCGACGGACGACCGCCCGGCGCACCAGCCCTGGCCGACCATGCCGATGACGTACAAGGTCACCTCCGCCCACGAGGAGGGCGGCGAGCGGGTCTACGCCGTCAACACCGTGCGGTTCGAGGGCGACGAGGACGGCAACGTCAAGGCGCTGCACCTGGTCGAGGTCGAGTTCCAGGACGGGAAGTTCGTGCCGCAGCCCGGCACCGAGAAGGTCATCCCGGCCGAACTGATCACCCTCGCCATGGGCTTCACCGGCACCGACCAGGGCAACGGCCTGGTCGGGCAGCTCGGTCTGGAGCTCGACGCCCGCGGCAACATCGCCCGCGACAAGGACTTCGCCACCAACGTGGACGGGGTCTTCGTCGCCGGTGACAGCGGCCGCGGCCAGTCGCTGATCGTGTGGGCCATCGCCGAGGGCCGTTCCGCGGCCCGCGCGGTGGACCACTACCTCACCGGCGCGAGCACCCTGCCGGCCCCGATCCGTCCCACGGATCGCCCGCTGACGGTCTGACCTCCCGTCACCCCTGAGACGTCCCGTACAAGGGCGTACGGAACGGAACGCGGCGTCTGCCCTCACCCGACCGGGGGCAGGCGCCGCACTGCCATGTCGCGGAACTCCACCCGGGCGTCCTCGGTGTAGGCGCCCACGGCGCCGCGGGTGTACGGGCGTTCGGCGTCCGTGAACGAGGTCAGGAAGCGCCCGTCGACCGTGATCGTGAGCGCGGGGCCGCGCTGCTCCACCTCGATCCGGTACCCGTGCCCGGTGGGGAACGGCGTCGGGCCGGTGGCCAGGAAGCGCTGGCCGCCCGGGTACGCCGGGTCGCGCTTGCCCAGCTCCCAGCCGTTGGGCTTGAGGGCGACGTAGTAGAAGTGCTCCGGATCGCGGTACGCCCAGACCAGCCACGGCACCTCCCACGGGTTGGGGCGCGGGGTGCGCAGCTGACGGAGCGTCCGGGTGCGCGCCGCGTACACCAGGTCCCCGTACTCCGCGGTGGAGACCACCAGACCCGCGTGGGTGACGTCCGGCCGGTCCGCCAGGCCCGGGGTGAGCAGCAATGACGTGGCGTCCCCGCGGTTGTCGCCGTAGCCGTCGTACACCGACAGCCAGGGCCCGTGCACCGTGCCGTCCGTCCAGCCCGGCCCGGCGCTCCCGCGCCCCTGGCAGGCGTACACCGCGACGCCCACCACCATCAGCAGCGCGAGCACCAGTCCGGCGGACCGCGGGCCCCTCCGCCGCGGGGGACGGAGGGGCCCGGAGGCGGAGGACCTCAGGGCGGTGGTCATGCCGCGGGGGAGGGCTCCGGGGCGCGGGGCGGCGGGACCGCGGAGGAGAGCGCGGTCGGCACGTCCTCCCCGAAGTCCTCGGCCAGCTGGGCGAGGACGCGTTCGGCCGCCCGTCCGTCGCCGAAGGGATTGCCCGCGGTCGCCATCCGGTGGTACTCGGCGGGGTCGTCCAGCAGCCGGCCCGCGGCCGTCAGGATCGCCTCGGGGTCGGTGCCGATCAGCCGGGCCGCGCCCGCCTCCACGGCCTCCGGCCGCTCGGTCGTCGTACGCAGCACCAACGCGGGCTTGCCCAGGCTCGGGGCCTCCTCCTGGATGCCGCCGGAGTCGGTGAGGACGAGCTCGCAGTCGGCGAGGGTGGCCGCGAAGTCGGGGTAGCCCAGCGGCTCGACGACGTGGACGGCGTGGTGGCCGGTCAGCTCGGGCAGCAGCGCGTCCCGCACGGCCGGGCTCTTGTGCAGCGGCAGCAGGATCTCCACGTCCCCGCGCTGGCCGAGCTGGCGCAGCGCGCGGCCCATGGCGCGCATCCGCTCGCCCTGGTTCTCCCGGCGGTGCAGGGTGAGCAGCACCCGGCGGCGGCCGGTGCCGGGGAAGGCGCTGCGGCCGACGCCCTCGCCGAGCACCCACAGCAGGTTGTCGATGACCGTGTTGCCGGTGGTGAACACCTGCGTGTCGGGCGTGCCTTCGGCGAGCAGGTGGGCGGCGGCCCGCGGGGTCGGGGCGAAGTGCCAGCGGGCCATCCGGCCGATCAGCCGGCGGTTGAGCTCCTCGGGGAAGGGGTTGTCGAGGACCCCGGTGCGCAGCCCCGCCTCGACGTGGGCGACCGGGACCCGCTCGTAGAAGGCGGCCAGCGCACCGGCCAGCGCGGTCGTGGTGTCGCCCTGGACGATCACCAGGTCCGGACGGTCGTTCCTGATGACCTCGCCGAGCCCCTCGACCAGACGGGCCGTCAGCTCCGAGAGCTGCTGGCGCTCGCGCATCACGTCGAGGCCGGCCTTGGCCGGCACCTGCAGTAGGTCCAGCATCTGGTGGAGCATCTCGCGGTGCTGCCCGGTGGTGACCACGATCGGCTCGAAATGCCGCGAGGCCGCCATGGCGCGGGCCACCGGGGCCAGTTTGATCACCTCGGGCCGGGTGCCGAGGACGAGCATCGCCCGGATGGTTCCCGGCACTTCGGGCAATTCGACTGGGTAAGCGGACATGGTTCCCCCCTGGGACGGTGGTGCGGGTGATCGGCTGGAGAAGGAGTACGGGCCGTCAGGTGCGCGCGGTCTTCAGCCAGGTGCGCTTGCCGGTGAGCATCCGCCACAGGCCCCACCAGCCGGCGGCGAACCAGATGTAGCCGTAGAGGATGAAGGCGTGCGCCACCAGGACGGAGCGCACCAGCCCGAGCGTGCGCTCGCGCTTGGCGTAGACGAAGCCGTAGACGTAGGCCGCGGTGAAGGAGAGCAGGTACGGGCCGAGCAGCCACATCGGCGAGACCAGTGGCCGGCCCTCCTGGAACGAGGCGGCGACGGTGCCGGCCACGGCGATCAGGAAGGAGAGCGGCAGCAGCGAGGTCAGCAGGATCAGCACCGGGCTGGACAGGTGGTAGAGCAGGTCCAGGGCCGGGCGGGTGGCCACCTCGCGCAGGATCAGCGGCACCAGGTTCGCGGACTGGAGGTGGCCCTGGAACCAGCGGGAGCGCTGCCGCACCAGCCGCCGCACGTCGAGGACGGCCTGCTGGGAGACGGCGGCGGTGGTGCAGTACTGGTTGCGCCAGCCGCGGGCGATCAGCCGGACCCCGAGGTCGAGGTCCTCGGTCAGGCTGTCGCTCCAGGGACCCTCGCCGCCGAGGGTGTCGAGCGCGGACAGCCGCATGAACTGCCCGTTGCCGCCCATGCCGACGCTGCCCAGGAAGCGCCGGGCGCTCTGGAAGACGTCGCCGTAGACGACGAACTCCATGTCCTGCAGCCGGGCCAGCAGACCCAGGTGCCGGTTGTACATGCGGACGACGATCTGGACGGCGCCGGTGGCCGGGTCGTCGAAGTACGGGTCGACGGCCCGGAGGGTGTGCGGGTCGAGCCGGCCGTCGGCGTCGACGACGCAGATGACGACGTCCTCGGGGGAGCGGTGGCCGAGCAGCCCGGCGGCCCGCAGGTGGCGCACGCCCGCGTTGAGCGCCGCGCCCTTGCCGCGCCGGGCGTCGGGGAGGCGGCGCTGGTAGAGCCAGACCCGGGAGCTGTCGGCGGCCCTGGCGACCTCGGCCGTACGGTCGTCGGAGCCGTCGTCGACGACCAGCGCCACGAAGCTGTCCGCGGGTAGCGAGGTGATCCGGGCCAGGCTCTCGGCGAGGACCTTCTCCTCGTTGAGGCAGGCGAGCAGGAAGACGTAGAAGCGCTGCCGCCCCGGCCGGCGGACGCGGCGGATGTGCCGTCGGGAGAGCAGGAACAGCGTGGTGTTGTAGGTCCCGGCCAGCACGATCAGCGCGGTCGCGGCCCACAACGCGAGCCGGCCGGTCATGACCCGCCCCCGGAGGGGCGGCCGGCCGCCGCCGCCGCGCGGGCCGAGGACCGGCGGAGCCAGAGTCTCGCCGCTATCAGACCGAATGCGATCAAGCAATACAGCAGGAAGCCCATTCCTGCCGCTATTTGTAAACCCCTGGCGAACGGAATGCCAGGAACAGACCTCGAAGCCGTGGCCATACCGGCCAGCGGCAGCATTGTGCCCAGTGCGGTCCTTCCGTACATGAGTGAGTCCCCCCAATGTGTTCCGGTGCGAAAGGCGGCCCGGAACTCCAGGGCAGGAAGTTAGCAGATACTTTTTGATGATCATCGGCCTCCAGGTGAAGCCTGAGCTGGCAGGCAGGGCGCGTTGTACATCGCCCCAGCTCCCGGGCGTGCGCCGAAAGAGAAATTCACCCTTCCGAGGGCTTCGGTTTCCGCGACTGAATGGATGATCGAACGAGAAGCGAATCCGATGATCGGGTTGACAGCGGGCATTGCCGCTCTGAACAATCGGCGGCCTGTTCCGTAGGTGCAATGGGGGGAAACATGCAATCCCGCATCGGGAGGTCCGGGAAGTCCTGGGTCTCCGTCATCGTCATGCTCATCGCGGCCCTGCTCGGGGCCGCATTCCTGTCCGCCCCGGCGGGCGGCGCCGCGGGGCGCGGCCCGGCCGGCAAGGGGGACCACCGCCACCACGGCGGACTCCCGGGCGGCCGCGCGGGCCTGGGGAAGGCGGACTTCACCGGCTGGGCCAAGGCCCAGCGCGCCGCCGACCGCGACCGGCGCGCCAAGGGCCCGCTCCGCGGCGGAATCCGGCCGCCACGGGCCGACCGCGACCTGACCGGCGCGCGCGCCCCGCTGGCCGCCAGGCCCGCGCGGACCGCGGCGGCAGCCGACGCAGGCACCACCGCGCTCGTCCTGTACGACACCGCCGGCCCCTACGGGCACCTCGGCGAGCTCTACGCCATGGCCACCGCCAACCTCGCCGGCCACTTCGGGACCGCGACCGCCAAGCC
This sequence comes from Streptomyces sp. NPDC008238, assembly GCF_042956445.1. Classification (NCBI taxonomy): domain Bacteria; kingdom Bacillati; phylum Actinomycetota; class Actinomycetes; order Kitasatosporales; family Streptomycetaceae; genus Streptomyces; species Streptomyces sp. NPDC008238. Next base: position 143,309 of record NZ_JBIBGK010000006.1, read on the forward strand.
CGTCGCGCAGTACACCGCGGGCATGGTCGACCAGTACACGGCCACCTACTACATCGGCTCCACCTACTACGGCGGGAGCGTCCCGGACGCCGTCCCCGCCGCCTTCTACCAGGACGTGGTCACCACCACGCGCCCGGTGACCTGGCTCGCCGACAACATCTGGTCGCTGGCCAACGCGACGGGCGTCACCCAGTTCCAGGACAAGTACGGCTGGGACCCCACCGCGTCGTACTTCGAGGCGAACGGCAGCGTCGGCACCGTCACGCAGGTGACGTACAAGGACCAGACCCTCACCCGGAAGATCCCGGCCGGCCAGGACGGCGGTGTGCTGCGGCCCGCCGTCATGTCGGGGCCCGGCTACCCGGCGGTGACGCAGCTGGCCACCGCCCGCGACACCAGCACCGGCACCGACTTCCCGTGGGCGGTGCGGTCGGGCAACCTCACCTACGTCGGTGAGATCCCCTTCGCCTACGTCTCCGAGAGCGACCGCGTCATCGCGTTCGAGGACCTGCTCTTCGACTCCCTCGCCCCCGGCACCGCCGAGCGGCACCGGGCCATGATGCGGCTGGAGGACATCAGCCCGAACTCCGACCCCGCCGAACTGCGGGCCATCGCCGACTACCTCGCCGCGGAGCAGATCCCGTACGGCATCAACGTCATCCCCGTCTACACCGACCCCAACGGCACCTACAACAACGGGCAGCCGGAGACCGTCACCCTGGCGCAGCGCCCGCAGCTGGTCTCCACCCTGAAGTACATGCTCCAGCACGGTGCCGTCCTGATGAACCACGGCTACACCCACCAGCACGGCAACACCGCCAACCCCTACAACGGCGTCACCGGCGACGACTTCGAGTTCTACCGGGCCCACGTCGACGCCTCCGACAACGTGGTCTACGACGGCCCCGTCACCGGCGACTCCGCGCTGTGGGCGCAGACCCGGGTCACCCTGGGCCTGGCCCAGTTCGCCCTCGCCGGCCTCCCGGTGCCCAGACTGTGGACCACCCCGCACTACGCGGCCTCCGCCACCGACTACAAGGTCTTCGCCCAGAACTACACCGCGCGCCTGGAGCGTTCGCTGTACTTCGCCGGCACCCTCGGAGGCGGCACGGCCGACCCCAACCGCTTCATCGGGCAGTTCTTCCCCTACGTCGTCAAGGACGTGTACGGCACCAAGGTGCTGCCCGAGAACATCGGCAACTACGAGCCCGAGGCCTACAACAACCACCCGGCACGCCTGCCGGCCGACCTGATCGCCTCGGCCAAGGCGAACCTCGCCGTCCGCGACAGCTTCGCCAGCTTCTTCTACCACCCCTACTACCCGGTCCAGCCGCTCAAGGAGACGGTCGAGGGCATCCGCGCCCTGGGCTACACCTTCGTCAGCCCCGCGACCGCCGGATGACCCTGCTCGGGAGGACCGCCGCCGCGACCGTCGCGGCGGCGGTCCTCGCCCTGACCGCCGGCTGCACCACCGTCGGCGCCCGGCCCGCGGACCGCCCCGACGACCGGCCGCACCAGGGCCCCGGGACCGGCGCGGGCGACCGGGTCCGCGGCATCGCGCTGCCCTCCTGGGCGGCGGAGGACTACGACAGCCCCGCCGCCGGGCGCTACCTGCGCGGCATCGCCGACACCGGCGCGCGGTGGGTGTCCTTCACCCCCACCTGGTACCAGTCCGGGGTCCACGACTCCGCGATGCGCACCACCGGGGAGACCGCGAGCGACACGAGCCTGCGGCGGATCGTCCGGCAGGCCCACGCCGCCGGGCTGAAGGTGCTGCTCAAGCCGCACGTCGACCTCACCGGCGGCGGCGACCGCGCGGGCATCACCCCGGCCGACCCCGACGCCTGGTTCGCCGCCTACACCCGCTTCATCGGCCACTACGCGGAACTGGCGGGCGCACTCGGCGTCGAGCAGTTCGCCGTCGGCACCGAACTGGCCGGCACCTCACGGGACGGCGCGCGCTGGCGGGCGGTGATCCGTGCCGTACGGGAGCGCTACGACGGTCCGCTGGTCTACGCCGCCAACTACGACGAGTACGCACACGTCCCCTTCTGGGGCGCCCTCGACCTGATCGGCGTCGACGCCTACTGGCCGCTGGCCCACCGCCCCACCACCGACGCCGGCCGGCTGCGCGCCGCCTGGCGGCCCGTCATCGGCGAGCTGTCCGCCTACTCCGCCCGGCACCACCGCCGCGTGCTGTTCACCGAGGCGGGCTACGTCAGCCAGCGCGGGACGACCACGGCGCCGTACTCCTGGACCGTCAGCCGGCGGCCGGGGGAGGCCGAACAGGCCGCCGCCTACCAGGCGCTGCTCTCGGCGCTGGACGGCGAGCGCTGGTGGGCGGGGGTGTGCTGGTGGATGTGGGACGACTGGCCGGACAGCGGCGAGACCCCTGCCCGGCTCGCGTACAGCCCGCACGGAAAAGCCGCGGAGGAGGTACTGCGCCGCTGGTGGCGCACATGAGCGTGACAATCCGGGCGAAACGCTGACATTGTGTCGTCATGACGGCTCTCGTACCCGGCGCAACCGAGGACTCGACGGACTTCGCCGACGCCGACCGGGGATTCCTCGGTGCCCTGACCCCCGGCCGCGTCACCGACGGCGACGGCCGGGTGGTCTGGGACGGCGACGCGTACTCCTTCCTGCAGGGCCCGTGCCCCGACACGGCGCACCCGGGCCTGTGGCGGCAGAGCCGGCTCGCCTCCAAGCAGGGCCTGTTCGAGGTCGTCGAGGGCATCTACCAGGTACGCGGCCTCGACCTGTCGAACATGACCCTCGTGGAGGGGGACCGCGGGGTCGTCGTCATCGACCCCCTCCGCTCCACCGAGTGCGCGGCCGCCGCCCTCGCCCTCTACCGCGAGCACCGGGGGGACCGGCCCGTCACCGCCCTCATCTACAGCCACTCGCACGTCGACCACTTCGGCGGCGCCCGCGGTGTCCTGCCGCACGGCCACGACCCGGTGCCCGTCCTCGCCCCGGCCGGCTTCCTGGAGCACGCGGCGGGCGAGAGCGTCGACGCCGGGGTCGCCATGACCCGCCGCGCCGTCTACATGTACGGCTCCGAACTGCCCAAGGGCCCGGCCGGGCAGATCGGATGCGGCCTCGGCCAGACCGCGTCCACCGGCACCGTCACCCTGATCCCGCCCACCGTGCACGTCACCCGCACCGGCCAGGACGAGACGATCGACGGGGTCCGGATCATCTTCCAGCTCACCCCCGGGGCCGAGGCGCCCTCGGAGATGAACTTCCACTTCCCCGCCAAGCGGGTGCTGTGCATGGCGGAGAACGCCACCCACACCATGCACAACGTCCTGACCCTGCGCGGCGCGCAGGTCCGCGACGCACGGCTGTGGGCGCACTACCTGAACGAGGCCCTCGTCCTCTTCGGCAACGCCTCCGACGTCGCCATCGCCTCCCACCACTGGCCGACCTGGAGCCGCGAGGGCATCCACCGGCTGCTCTCCCACCAGCGCGACCTGTACGCCTACCTGCACGACCAGACCCTGCGGCTGGTCAACCGGGGCCTGACCGGCAGCGAGATCGCCGAGGAACTGACCCTGCCGCCCGCCCTGGAACGGCTCGACGCCAACCGCGGCTACTACGGCTCCCTCAGCCACAACGTGAAGGCCGTCTACCAGCGCTACATGGGCTGGTTCGACGGGAACCCGGCCCACCTGTGGCAGCACCCCCCGGCGGCGGAGGCGCGCCGCTACGTGGACTGCCTCGGCGGAACCGACGCCACCGTCGCCAAGGCCAGGGAGTACGCCGACGCGGGCGACCTGCGCTTCGCCGTCACCCTGCTGGGCCACGCCGTCTTCGCCGACCCCGGGCACGCCGTCGCGACGGAGGAACTGGCCCTGCTCTACGAGCGCCTGGGACACGGCTGCGAGAACGGCCCCTGGCGCAACTTCTACCTGATGGGCGCCCAGGAACTGCGGGAGGGCGTCTCCCCGACCCCGGTCGTCATCGCCAACCCGGACGTGATGGCCGCCCTCACCGTGGACCAGCTCATCGACTCCCTCGCCATCCGTGTCAACGGCCCCAAGGCGTGGGACGTCCACCTGACCATCGACTGGCGCCTCACCGACGAGCACCGCACCTGGCACCTCACCCTCTCCAACGGCGCCCTCACCTACTTCTCCACCCAGGACGGGCGTCCCGCCGTCCGGCACGCCGACCTGACGCTCACCCTCACCCGGCCCGAGCTGCACCGGCTCCTCGCGGGCGGCCGCTTCGAGGGCGTCGACCACGAGGGGGACCTCAAGGTGGTGGCGACCCTCGTCGGACTGCTGGACGCCGCCGACCAGGACTTCCCGATCGTCACCCCGTGAGGATCCCCGGACGTGCGTGACCGGCGTGCGTGACCGACGTGCGTGACCGGCGTGCGTGAGCGGCGTGCGTGAAGAACGCGCCCCGTCCGGCGTGGTCCCCGCGCAGCCCGCCCCCCGCGCCGCGCGGCACCCCTGACCTGGCCGCCATGGTCCGACACCGCACCGTCGCGACGAACGGCATCCGGCTGCGCATCGCCTTCCTGCGGGAGGCCGCGCCGCCCACCGGCTGACCGGGTGACACATGCGGGCCCGCGGGGTCAGGTGTCGCACTCCAGCACTGTGCGGCACAGCTGGCACCGCGCCTTCACCCGGCCCCGCACCGGTACCCGGATCCGCTGGTGGCACACGGGGCAGGGGAAGGAGACCCGCTGGGGGCCGGCACCCTCGAATGCGTAGCCGGCGGCCGGGTACGCGCCACCGCGCCGCCGGTCGCGGGCGTACCGGCGGCGGCCCACCCAGCCGCAGGCGACCATCGGCGGATGACGCAGATCCGCCTCGGCGACCTCCTGCCCGGCCCGGTAGGCGTCCCGGGCCCGCGGGCTGGTGAGCCACGGCTCGACGTCGTCCCCGAAGGCCTGCGCCCGCTTGGCCAGGACGTAGCCGAACTCCTCCGGGGTGAGGTAGCCCAGTTTGGACACGGCCGTGGTCGCCCGGCCCCCGAAGAGCACCGGCTCCTCGCGGTAGGAGTCCAGCAGCAGCCAGCCCGCGCCCAGGTAGGTCGTGGCGGTGTCGGTCAGGATCTCGTTCTCCCACGCCCCGGGGAACCTCAGTCCGAGCCGGTGCAGGTAGACGTGCATCACCTCGTGCGCCAGCACCGCCCCCACGTCGCGCCGGTCGTCCCGGAAGCGGTCGTGCAGCTCCACGAAGTACTCGGGCCCGGCGGCCAGTTCCACGTTGCCCGCGTGCACCATGCCCCGGAAGGCGACCACCATGCGGGCCTCCGGGAGCCTGAAGTGCTGCACGATGGCCCGCGCGACCCGCTGCGCGCCCAGGTGGAGGTTCTCGTCCGCGGGGAACGCCACCGCCTCCGGGCGCACGCTCGCCGGGAAGCGGCTCACCGTGTCGTACGACAGCCGCCGGTAGAGCGCGGTCAGCGCGGCCCGCACCTGTTCCAGGTGCGGGAAGCCGTGCTCGACAGGGCTGGACGACGGCTCGGTCACGGCGCCTCCCCAAGCGGGTACGACCCTTCGAGCCTACGCGTCGACCCAGGCCGTTGTCGCCGTGCGTTCCGGCCCCGTGCCGGTCGCGGAGCCGGCCACCGGCACGCCGAGTGCGGTCAGCCGTTCGGCGGCGGTGGGTGCGGTGCCGCCCTCCGCCTGGTAGACGCTGAGCAGCAGCCGCCCGCCGGGTTCCACGAGCTCCGCCGTCAGCCGGCGCACCAGGTCGCCCAGCCGGCGCTCGGGCACGCAGTCAGCGAGAGTGTGCACGAAGGTGAACCGCCCGCCGTCGGGCGGCCGCCAGTCCAGCGCGTTGCCCACCGATATCCGCCCGGCCCACCGCGGCAGCCGGCGCCGGGCCAGCTCCACCAGGCGCGGGGCGAGGTCCACGCCGTAGGGCTCGACCACCCGGCCCCGCTCCGCCGCCCACCGTCGCACCGACTCCATCAGCAGCCCGTTGGCGCAGCCGAGGTCGAGGAACGTGCCGTCCTTGTGGAGCGCCTCCACCACCATCGAGCGCCGCGCCCGCCACTGCTCCGGCTCCCGTCCGAAGCCGGATCCGCCCTCGGGCGTGGTCGCCCGCAGGTAGGCGGGCTCCAGCAGGCGCAGGTTGTCGGCGAAGTACGAGGTGTCGTCCTGCTCCCGGAAGGAACGCGCCGCGTCCAGCACGGCACGCCGCTCGGCCCCGGCGGGCAGCAGGTCCGCGATCGCGGCGGCCTCGGCCACGATGAGGTCCGCGTCGGCGGCGTGCGGCCGCCGGCCCCGGTAGCGGTCCCCGTCCAGCCAGGCGTAGAGCCGTTGTTGCCCCGCGTCCCAGGCGAAGGGGTGCACCCGCTGCCGGTAGTACCCGGCGGTCTCCAGCGGGACCCGTGCGGCGGTGTCGAGGATCCAGTCCTCACCGGGCAGCACCTCGCCGGACGGCAGGCGCACCACCCCGTCCGCGCCGCGTACCGCGCCCACCAGGCCGCCCGGCAGGAACGGCACGAAGGTGACCCGGCGTACCGACGCGGGGTCCGGGTCCCGCTCGACCGGCTCGTACGTCGTGTTCCCCGCGTCCATGCCGTCCCCCCTCGGCCGCGCCCGCCCTTGGCGGCGGTCATGGTGACACCGTACAAGCGGCCACCGACACCCGGCCGCCGCTCATCCCGTGACGGCCGGCCCCGGCGCCTGCCCGTAGCAGAGGCAGAACGGGTGCCCGGCGGGGTCGGCGAAGACCCGGAAGCCGCTGCGCTCGCCGCCGCTGTCGTGCAGGAAGGTGGCACCCAGCGCCACGACCTCCTCGTGGGCGCGCTCCACGTCGGCGCGGGTGGGGACGTCGAAGTCCAGGTGGAACTGCTGCGGGTGCTCCGGGTCCGGCCAGCGCGGCGGCCGGTGGAAGGGCACCTCCTGGAAGGCGATCCGGGCACCGTCAGGTGACGTCAGGGTCACCCACGAGGGGTCCGCGGTGTCCAGGGACCAGCCCAGGACGCCCCGGTAGAAGCTGCCCAGCGCGGCCGGGTCCGGGCAGTCGATCACGGTGCACTGCAAGGTGGCGATCATCCGCCGAGCCTGCCCGGCGTCCTCCTGCGGGCGCAAGGCCCGCCCCCGGGACCATACTTTCGGCGGATACGGAACCGGTCCGGCGGGGGAGGCCCCGGCACCCCAGGACTCCGTACGGTGGGGACCGTGGCCGGCTGGCCGTCCGTCGCCCGGCGGGCGGCCACGACGTCCGTACCGCCGTCGCCCGAAGGACCGAAGGACCCCGACCCATGTCCGCCGCCTGTGCCGCCTCCGCCACCACCGTCCGGACCGTCCCGGCCCGGACCGCCGCCGTCGCCAGGCGCGTGGCGTTCGCCGTGCTCGCGGTCCTCGCGGTGTGCGCGGTGTGCGCGGTCAGGACGGCGGGCGTCCCCGGCGTCCCGGACCTGGCCGGACCCGCGCCGGCCGGCGTGCTGCTGCTGGCGGTGGGCGTCCGCGGCGTCCTGTACGCCGTCCGCCCGAGGTGAGCGGCCGATGCGGATGACGCACCGTCGCATCAACGTCCTCGCCCTCGCCCTCCTCGCCGTCGCCGCCGCCACGACCGGCTGGGCGGTCGCCCACGGGGGGCGGGGCGACGCGGTCGCCGTGGTCCACGGCAGCACGCCGGTCCGCGCCTCCGACCCCGCCGGGCACACCCCCGTACGCATCGACATCCCCAGCGCCGGCGTGCACGCCCGCGTCGTCGACCTCGGGGTGACCGACGACGGCACCCTCCAGACCCCCGCCACCGAGCAGGGCCGCTACGCCGGCTGGTACGACCGCAGCGCCGCCCCCGGCGACCACGGCACCTCCGTGATCGTCGGCCACGACGACGGCGGACGCGGACGCGCGGTGTTCCACGACCTCCACGACGTGCGCCCCACCGACACCGTCGTCGTCACCCGCGGGGACGGCAGCCGTGCCCGCTTCACGGTCACCCGGGTCGAGCACGTCCCCCGGCGCTCCCTGCCCGCTCAGGCCCTGCTCCGCGACGACGGTACGGCCGCCCTGCGTCTCCTCACCTGCGCGAGCGACCGGCACGACGACGGCCGGCCCCCCGGAACCCTCGTCGTCCACGCGATCGCGGTCCGCACCTCCTGAACCCCGCGCGCGTCGCACCCCACGACCGGGAGAGGTCCTAGCGGCGGACCGCCGAGATCAGTCCGCCGGGCCGCTCCTCGTGTTGCGGCGGGGTGGTGACCGGACGGCCGTAGGCGGCGGCGCGCTCGCGCAGGGTGTGGCCGGCGGCCTCCCAGCCGTGCCGGGCCAGCCAGCCGACCGGGTCGTCGGGCATCTCCGAGACCCACAGGGACGCCGCCGATCCCGGCGCGGCGTCCGCGCCGAAGCGCTCGATCACGCCGCGCGAGCCCAACGTCAGCCCCATCCGGCTGCCCGGCGCCGACAGCGCGCCGATCCGGGCGAGCAGCAACTCCACCGCGTCCTCGGGCAGATAGATCAGCAGCCCTTCGGCGATCCACACGGTCGGCGCGGACGGGTCGTGCCCCGCGGCGACCAGCGCGCCCGGCCAGTCGTCACGCAGATCCACCGGGACGGTGATCCGCTCGCAGCGCGCGACGGCCCGCTCCCGGCGCAGCACCGAGGCCTTGAAGTCCAGTGGGTCGGCGGTGTCGACCTCGAACAGCCGGGTGCCCTCCGGCCAGTCCATCCGGAAGGCGCGGCTGTCCATGCCGGCGCCGAGCAGCACGACCTGCCGGACCCCGGAGGCGGAGGCCTCCCGCAACAGATCGTCGAGGAACTTCGTCCTGATGACGATGGAGAACGACACGGCCAGCCGGCGGCGTCGCGCGGCCTCGTCGTCGGGCAGCGGCGGCGAGGAGGGCCACAGGCCGCCGGCGGCGGCGAAGGCCCGTGCCAGTGGGTCGCGGAACAGCGCGTTCTCCCGCTCGGTCTCCAGCGCCCGCACCCTGGCCACGCCCACCGCCGTGGCCCACACTCCCGACGGCCGCGACGGCCGTTGCTCATCAGTCACCGTGCCAGCCTAGGACGGCACGACCCGGGCGCCGGGGTCAGTCCCGCCGGCCCCAGTCCAGGCGGTCGGCCAGACCGGCGGCGGTGAAGGCGGCGGCCAGTTCGTCGCGGCCCTCGGTGAAGTGGGCCCAGCTGTCGTAGTGGACGGGGACCACGCGGCGGGCGGCGAGGAGTCCGGCGGCCTCGGCGGCCTGGGCGCTGTCCAGGACGATCAGCTGGTTGTCGAAGAGTTCGGGGAAGCGGGGGGCGCCGGCGAAGAGGAGGGCGGTGTCGACGGGGGCGTAGCGCTCGGCGATCTCCTTGACCGCGTCGAGGGAGGCGTTGTCGCCGCTGACGTAGACGGTCGGCAGGCCCTCGCCGGTCAGGACGAAGCCGACGACCTGGCCGGTGACCGGCTCGACCTTCTCGCGCGGGCCGGGGCCGTGGACGGCGGGGACGGCCGTCACGGTGACCGTGCCGCCGCCGGGGCGGTCCAGCTCGACGGACTCCCAGTCGGCCAGGCCCTCGGCCCGCTCCTTCAGGCGCTGCCCGCCACCGGGGGTGGTGAGGGTGAGCGGGACGTCGGCGAGCAGGGCCCGGCCCGAGGCGTCGAGGTTGTCGGGGTGCTCGTCGTGCGAGAGCAGGACCACGTCGACCGGGCCGAGGTCTGCGGGGGCCCCGCTGGAGGCGGCGGTCTTGGTCAGGAACCGGCCGCCGCCACGGGGGTAGTCGCCCGGGGAGTCGAAGGTCGGGTCGGTGAGGAAGCGCAGGCCGCCGTACTCGAAGAGGGCGGTCGGACCGCCGAGGACGCGTACGGGGAACGAGCCGGTCGCCGCGGGAAGGGAAGACATGGTGCACCTCACGAACCGTGACAAGACGGTAGTCGCCTCTCACGGATCAAGCAAGCCGTACCATGAGGAGCGTGAAGGAGCCCTTGATCGGACAACTCGGCCTGCCGCCCGCACAGGGCGAGGAGGAGCACCTGGCCCTCGCCCTCGCCAACAGCGCGATCGCGCTGACGGGCGGGCACACGGTCGACCTCCTGGGCTCTCCCGCGCAGGCGAACCACTGGCTCGCGGAACGCGGCCTCGCACCGGTCGAGGCCGGCATGCGGGAGATGTGCGCGGCGCAACTGCGGTCGCTGCGCGAACAGATCAGATCGCTGTTCGCCGCCCGGGCCGAAGGCCTGCCGGCCCTCCCCGCCGCGGTCAGGGCCGTCAACGACGCCATGACCCGCATCCCCACCGCCCCGTTGCTGCAGTGGGACGACGAGACCGGTCCCTACCGCGCCACCCCGCACCCCACCACCGCCGTCGTGGACCACGCCCTGGCCGTCCTCGCCGCCGACGCCTCGGACCTGCTCACCGGCCCCGAAGCGGCCCGCCTCACCGCCTGCGGCTCCCCTCCCTGCAACCGCTACCTGCTCCGCCACGGCCGCCGCCAGTGGTGTTCCACCCGCTGCGGCGACCGCGCCCGCGCCGCCCGCGCCTACGCCCGCCGCACCGCCTCGCTGTGACGCGCGCGCCTTTCGGCGACGGCCCCCGCCGCCGGCGCGCCCGCCGTCCTGGACCACGGGCCGCGGGGGACCCCCGTGCGCCGCGGGCCGGGCATGGGGCAGCATGACGGCATGCCTGCTCTCACGCGTGCCGAGGCCGAGACCCGCGCCCGGCAGATCGCCGTCCAGCACTACGCCGTCGACCTGGACCTCACCCGCGGCGACGAGGTGTTCGGATCGACCACCGTCATCCGCTTCACCGCCCTCGCCGACGGCGTCGACACCTTCGTCGAGCTGAAGCCCGCCGCGCTGCACGGCGCCGTCCTGGACGGACGGCCGCTGGACCCCGCGACCCTGGGCGACGACCGGCTGCCGCTCACCGGCCTCACGGCCGGCCCGCACGAACTGCGGGTCGAGGCGGACATGCGGTACTCCCGCACCGGTGAGGGCATGCACCGCTTCACCGACCCCGCCGACGGCGAGACCTACCTCTACACCCAGCTCTTCCTGGACGACGTGCAGCGCGTCATCGCCGCCTTCGACCAGCCCGACCTCAAGGCCGTCTTCGACGTCACCGTGACCGCGCCGCCCGCGTGGACCGTCCTCGGCAACGGAGTCGCCGAGCGCACCGGGGAGGCCGAGGGCCGCTGGCGCGTCGCGGCGACCCCGCCGATCAGCACCTACCTGCTCGCCGTCGCCGCCGGGCCCTGGCACTCGGTGCGCACCGAGCACGCGGGTCTGCCCTTCGGACTGCACTGCCGCCGCTCCCTCGCCCCGTACCTGGACGCCGACGTCGAGGAGCTCTTCGACATCACCCGCCGCTGCTTCGACCGCTACCACGAGCTGTTCGAGGAGCCGTACCCCTTCGACTCCTACGACCAGGCCTTCGTCCCCGAGTTCAACGCGGGCGCCATGGAGAACCCCGGCCTGGTCACCTTCCGCGACGAGATGGTCTTCCGCTCCGCCGTCACCGACACCGAGCGGCAGACCCGCGGCATGGTGGTCGCCCACGAGATGGCCCACATGTGGTTCGGCGACCTCGTCACCCTGCGCTGGTGGGACGACATCTGGCTCAACGAGTCCTTCGCCGAGTACATGGGCTACCAGGTGCTCTCCGAGGCCACCCGGTTCACCGGCACCTGGACGGACTTCGCCGTCGCCCGCAAGGGCTGGGGCTACGACGCCGACCAGCGCCCCTCCACCCACCCCGTCGCCCCCGCCCCGGAGGCCGTCCCCGACACCGCCTCGGCCCTGCTCAACTTCGACGGCATCTCCTACGCCAAGGGCGCCTCCGCGCTGCGCCAGCTCGTCACCTGGCTCGGCCGCAAGGACTTCCTCGCCGGCATCAACGAGCACTTCGCGCGGCACCGCTTCGGCAACGCCGCCCTCGCCGACTTCATCGACTCCCTCGCCGGCGCCACCGACCGCGACGTCCACGCCTGGGCCGACCGCTGGCTGCGCACCACCGGCGTCGACACGCTCACCCCCGTCCCCGAGGGCGTCGACGGCGGCTGGCGGCTGGACGTCACGCACCAGGGCGGCCGCCCGCACCGCATCTGCGTCGCCGCGTACGACCGCGCCGGCACCGGGACCGAAGCCGACCCGGAGCGGCTGGTGCTGCGCGAGCGCTTCGAGACCGACGTCCCCGCGGACGGCGAGACGCCCGGCACGCGTCCCGGCCCCCGCCCCGACCTGGTGCTCCTCAACGACCAGGACCTGACGTACGCCAAGATCCGCTTCGACGCGCGGTCCTGGGACACCCTGGTCGCCGCGCTGCGCGGCCTGCCGGACCCGCTCAGCCGCGCCCTGGTCTGGAACGCCGCCCGCGACCTCGTGCGGGACGGCGAACTCCCGCCCGCCGCCTACCTCGACGTGGCCCGTGCCCACCTGCCGTACGAGACCGACATCGCCGTCGTCCAGGGCGTACTGGGCTTCGCCCGCGGGCAGATCGCCGACCGCTACCTCCCCGCCGCCGAACGCCCCGCCGCGCTCGCCACGCTGGAGGCGCTCACCCGCGACCTGCTCACCCGCGACGACCCCGGGCTGCGGCTGGCGGCGACCCGCGAGCTCATCGCCGCCACCGCCGACCCCGGCGCCCTGCGCGGCTGGCTCACCGACGGCGCCCTGCCCGGCGGGCCCGCGCTCGACCCCGAACTGCGCTGGCAGATCCTCACCCGGCTCAGCGTGCTGGGCGCGGCCTCCGCGCAGGACATCGCGGCCGAACTGGACGCCGACCCCAGCGCCACGGGCCAGGAGGGCGCCGCCCGCTGCCGGGCCGCGCTGCCCGACCCGGAGGCGAAGCGGGGGGCCTGGGCCCGGATGTTCGACGGCGACACCCTGTCCAACTACCTCTTCACCGCGACCGCCCAGGGCTTCTGGCAGCCCGAACAGCTCGACCTGGTCCGGGAGTACGTGCCCCGCTTCTTCCCCGCCGCCGTGGCGGTCGCCGCCCGCCGCGGCCCCGCGCTCGCGGAGGCCGCGGGCCGCTGGGCCTTCCCCGTCCCCGTCGTCGACACCGCCGTGCTCGACCTCGGCGAGGAGTGCCTCCGCACCGGCGACCCCGCCCCCACCCCCGCACTGCGCCGCCGCCTCGCCGACCAGCTCGACGACCTGCGCCGCGCCCTCCGCGTCCGGACCGCCTGACGGGCCGCCCCGGGGGCGGGCGGCGGCCACCGTTGCGGTGACCCGTGTGCCCCGGGCGAGCGATGGAAGCATCCCGAAGCGCGGTGATCGGCGCTCGGGCAAGAAGCCACCTGGAGGTAGGCATGTTCGGCAGAATCGGTGTACCCGAGCTGCTCCTGATCCTGGTCGTACCGGCCGCCGTCGTCTTCGGCGTCGTGTTCGCCGTCCTGCGCAAGCGGCAGCCCCGCCCCGACGCGGCGGCGTGGGGGGAAAGGCAGCGCTGACCGCCCCGCTCGGGGACTGACGCACCGAAGCCCCGCTGCTCCCCGGAACCATCCGGGGAGCAGCGGGGCTTCGCCGTCGCCCCGGGGCGAGGCTCGCCCGTGACGCCGGGGCGGCGGCGCCGTCGCTCGGGGGCCGCGCGCGGGTGCGCCGGGGCGGCGACCGTTGGGGGCGCGGGGGCAACACCCGGGGCGGGGGAGCGTCGTTACGCAGGTCGCCCAGCGCGTTCGCGCCGGTGATCCGCGACAACGGAGGCGCCGACCCATGCCACCCCCTCTCGCCGGCGGAAGTGAAGGGCCGGACCGGCTGCGCCCGTTGCTGGAGGTCGTGCTCGACGCCCTTGCCGCGGGGGCGGCGGTCCGCAAGGGGCCGCTTCCCGCGGGCGGCCCGGGGGCGGTCGCCCGCCGCGTGCGGGAGGTGCTGGGTCAGGCCCTCCCGGAGGACGGCACCGGGGCGGCGGAGGCGCTGCGCGCGCTGGTCGGGGCCGTCGCCGAGGGCGCGGCCGATCCGGCGGACCCGTTGTGCGCCGCCCATCTGCACTGCCCGCCCCTGGGCGCGGCCGTGGCGGCGGACCTCGCCGCGAGCGCGCTCAACCCCTCGATGGACTCCTGGGACCAGGCCCCCGCGGCGACCGCGCTGGAGGCGGAGGTCACCCGCGCGCTGGCCCGGCTCGTCCACCCGGCCGCGGCCGCGCCGGACGCGCTCATCACGACCGGCGGCACGGAGTCCAACCAGCTCGCGCTGCTGCTGGCCCGGGAGGGCGCCCCGGGCGTGCGGGTCGTCGCCGGGGCCAACGGGCACCACAGCGTGCCCCGCGCCGCCTGGCTGCTCGGGATGCCGGCCCCCGTCGTCGTGGAGACCCCCGGCGGGGTGCTCGACCCGGAGCGGGTACGGGAGGCGCTCGCCGCGGGCGTCGGCCCGGCCCTGCTGGTCGCCACCGCGGGCACCACGGACTCCGGCGACATCGACCCGCTCCCCGAACTCGCCCGCGCCACCCGGGAGTACGGCGCGCGCCTGCACATCGACGCCGCGTACGGCGGGTCACTGCTGTTCAGCGACCGCGAGGCGGCCAGGCTCTCCGGGCTGCGGGAGGCCGACACCGTCACCCTCGACCTGCACAAGCTCGGCTGGCAGCCCGTGGCCGCCGGGGTGCTCGCGGTGCGCGAGGCCGCGCTGCTGCGCCCCCTGGACCACCGCGCGGACTACCTGAACGCCGCCGACGACACCGAGGCCGGCTTCCCCGACCTGCTCGGCCGCTCCCTGCGTACTTCCCGCCGCCCCGACGTGCTGAAGATCGCCGTCACGCTGCGTGCCCTGGGCCGCCGCGGCCTGGGCGGGCTCGTCGAGGCGGTCGTCGACCGGGCCAGGCACCTCGCGGACCTGGTGGACCGGCACCCCGCGCTGACCCTGCGCGCCCGCCCGGCCGTCAGCACCGTGCTCTTCCGTCCCACCGGCGCCGGTGACGAGGAGGTCGCCGCGATCCGCCGCCGGCTGATGCTCGACGGCCGGGCCGTCCTCGGCCGGGCCTGCGCCGACGGGCGGCTCTGGCTCAAGGCCACCCTGCTCAACCCGACGACCACGCCCACCGACCTCGAGGCACTGCTCACGCTCGTATGCGCGACCCACCAGGAAGGCAGCACCCCCCGATGACCGCGAACGACGACCACGACCCCCACCGGGACCAGCCCTTCGACCTGCTCGGCATCGGCGTCGGCCCGTGCAACCTGTCCCTGGCCGCCCTCGCCGACGGCGTCCCGTACCTCAGCGCCGCCTTCTACGAGCAGGAGCGCTCCTTCCGCTGGCACCCGGGGCTGCTGCTCGACGACGCCACCCTCCAGGTGCCGTTCCTCGCCGACCTGGTGAGCCTGGTCGACCCCACGAGCCGGTGGAGCTACCTGAACTACCTCAGGACCCGTGAGCGGCTCTTCCCCTTCTACTTCGCCGAGCGCTTCCACACGCACCGCGCCGAGTACGACGCCTACTGCCGCTGGGTCGCCGAGTCGCTGCCCGGCATCTGCTTCGGCCACCAGGTCGACACCGTCCGCTGGAACCCCGGGCGGGCCGTCTTCGAGGTCGACCACACCCGGCTCGACGCCGACGGCCAGGCCGAGTCCCTCGGCCGCACCTACGCCCGCAACCTGGTGCTCGGCGTCGGCAGCGCGCCGTACGTGCCAGAGCCGCTGAGGCCACTGGCAGAGTCGCCCGCCGTCCCCGTCGTGCACTCCGCGCACTACCTGGAGCACCGGGACCGCCTGCTGGCCGCCGAGCACGTCACCGTCGTCGGCTCCGGTCAGTCGGGCGCCGAGGTCTTCCTGGACCTGCTGCGGGCCCGGCCCGCCGGGCGCGAACGGCTGACGTGGATCGCCCGCAGTCCCGCCTTCGCCCCCATGGAGTACAGCAAGCTCGGCCTGGAGCAGTTCACCCCCGACTACACGCGCTTCTTCCACGGGCTGTCCGAACCGGTCCGCGACAACCTCCTGCCCCGTCAGTGGCAGCTGCACCGGGCCATCGACCACGGCACGATCGGCGCCGTCCACGACGAGCTGTACCGCCGCACCCTCGGCGGCGGCTGGCCGGACGCCGTCCTCACCCCGGGCGTCACGGTCCGCACCGCCGGCCGGATGGGCATGGGAGCCGTCGAACTCCACCTGGAGCACGAGCAGCAGGGCACCCGCAGCCGGCTGGTCACCAACGCGGTCGTCCTCGCCACCGGCTACCGGGAGCGCTCCCTCGACGCGCTGCTCGCCCCGATCGACCCGTACGTCCGCCGTGACGCCTCCGGCCGGCCCCGGATCGACGAGTGCCACCGCCTCGAGCTGGACCCGGTCGTCGCCGGCACCGGCGCGGCCGTCCACGTGCAGAACGCCGAGCGCCACACCCATGGCGTCGGGGCCCCCGACCTGGGGCTCGCCGCGTGGCGCTCGGCGGTCGTGCTCAACGCGGTGACCGGCAAGGAGCCCTACCCGCTGCCCTCCCGCACGGCCTTCACGACCTTCGGGCTCGGCGCGCCCGCCGAGCCGGTCAGCCCTTGGACCGCGACTTCTCCTTGCGCAAGGCCCGCAGGTACTCGCGGTTCATAGCGGCGATCGACGGCAGCGGGATGCCCTTGGGGCAGGCCGTCGCGCATTCCCCGGTGTTGGTGCAGCCGCCGAAGCCCTGGTCGTCCATGGCGGCGACCATGTCCAGCACCCGGGTCTCGCGCTCGGGCTGCCCCTGGGGCAGCACGTTGAGGTGGTTGACCTTGGCCGAGGTGAACAGCATCGCCGAGCCGTTGGGGCAGGCCGCCACGCACGCGCCGCAGCCGATGCACTCCGCGTGCTCGAAGGCGAAGTCGGCCGCCTCCTTCGGGACGGGCGTGGCGTGCGCCTCGGGCGCGCTGCCGGTCGGCACGCTGATGTAGCCGCCCGCCTGGATCACCCGGTCGAAGGCCGACCGGTCGACGACCAGGTCCTTGACCACCGGGAAGGCGGCGGCCCGCCACGGCTCGACGTCGATGGTGTCGCCGTCCTCGAAGTGCCGCATGTGCAGCTGGCAGGTGGTGGTCCGCTCCGGGCCGTGCGCCTGCCCGTTGATCACCATGCCGCAGGCGCCGCAGATGCCCTCGCGGCAGTCGTGGTCGAAGGCCACCGGCTCGTCGCCCGCGAGGATCAGCTCCTCGTTGAGGACGTCCAGCATCTCCAGGAACGACATGTCGGGACTGATGTCCTCGACGCGGTAGGTGACCATGGTGCCGTCGTCCTCGGAGGACGGCTGACGCCAGATGCGCAGGGTGAGGTTCACGCGTAGCTCCGCTGGGTGGGGTGTACGTACTCGAAGTCGAGGGCCTCCTTGTGGAGCACCGGGTCCTCGCCGGCGCCGGTGAACTCCCAGGCCGCGGCGTACGAGAAGGCCTCGTCGTCGCGCATCGCCTCGCCGTCCGGGGTCTGGCTCTCCTCGCGGAAGTGGCCGCCGCAGGACTCGGCGCGGTGCAGGGCGTCCAGGCACATCAGCTCGGCCAGCTCCAGGAAGTCGGCGATCCGGTTGGCCTTCTCCAGCGCCTGGTTCAGCTCGTCGCCGCTGCCGGGCACCTTCACCCGGCGCCAGAACTCCTCGCGCAGCTCCGGGATCCGCTCCAGCGCCTTGCGCAGCCCCGCCTCGTTGCGGGCCATGCCGCACTCGTCCCACAGCAGCTCCCCGAGCTCGCGGTGGAAGGAGTCGGGGGTGCGGTCGCCGTCCACGGCGAGCAGCAGGTTCAGCCGGTCCTCGACGTCGGCGACCGCCTCGGCGACCGCGGGGTGGTCCGCCGTCACGGTGTCGTGCGGGCCGCGCGCCAGGTAGTCGTTGATCGTGGCCGGGAGCACGAAGTAGCCGTCGGCCAGGCCCTGCATCAGGGCGCTGGCGCCGAGGCGGTTGGCCCCGTGGTCGGAGAAGTTGGCCTCGCCGATGGCGAACAGGCCCGGGACGGTGGTCTGCAGGTCGTAGTCCACCCACAGGCCGCCCATCGTGTAGTGCACGGCGGGGTAGATCCGCATGGGCCGGGTGTACGGGTCCTCCGCGGTGATCCGCTCGTACATCTCGAAGAGGTTGCCGTACTTCTCCTCCACCTTGGCGCGGCCCATGCGGGCGATCGCGTCGGCGAAGTCCAGGTAGACGCCCTGGCCGCCGGGGCCGACGCCGCGGCCCTCGTCGCAGACGTTCTTCGCGGCACGGGAGGCGATGTCGCGCGGCACCAGGTTGCCGAAGGAGGGGTAGATCCGCTCCAGGTAGTAGTCGCGCTCGTCCTCGGGGATCTCGTGCGGCGGGCGGGTGTCGCCCTCGGCCTTCGGCACCCAGATGCGGCCGTCGTTGCGCAGCGACTCGCTCATCAGCGTCAGCTTCGACTGGTGGTCGCCGGAGCGCGGGATGCAGGTGGGGTGGATCT
Source organism: Streptomyces sp. NPDC008238 (assembly GCF_042956445.1). Classification (NCBI taxonomy): domain Bacteria; kingdom Bacillati; phylum Actinomycetota; class Actinomycetes; order Kitasatosporales; family Streptomycetaceae; genus Streptomyces; species Streptomyces sp. NPDC008238. The sequence goes on from NZ_JBIBGK010000006.1 coordinate 161,561, forward strand.
GCGTGAAGCAGGGGTTGGCGAAGTACGCGCCCCGGCGGTGCGCCCGCCAGATGGCGGTCGCGTTGGAGCCCTTGGCGTTGGTCGACAGGTAGAAGACGTTGCCGTAGCCGCCGCTCGCCAGCACCACGGCGTCGCCCATGTGCACCGACACCTCGCCCGTCACCAGGTCGCGGGCGACGATGCCGCGGGCCCTGCCGTCCACCACGATCAGGTCGAGCATCTCGGTGCGCGGGTGCAGTTCCACGTTGCCCGCGTCGATCTGCCGGGAGAGCGCCTGGTAGGCGCCGAGCAGCAGCTGCTGGCCCGTCTGGCCACGCGCGTAGAAGGTGCGGGAGACCTGGACGCCGCCGAAGGAGCGGGTGTCCAGCAGGCCGCCGTACTCGCGGGCGAAGGGCACGCCCTGCGCCACGCACTGGTCGATGATCTGCACCGACACCTCGGCGAGGCGGTGCACATTGGACTCGCGGGCGCGGAAGTCGCCGCCCTTGACGGTGTCGTAGAACAGGCGGTGCACGCTGTCGCCGTCGTTGCGGTAGTTCTTCGCGGCGTTGATGCCGCCCTGGGCGGCGATGGAGTGCGCCCGGCGCGGTGAGTCCTGGTAGCAGAACTGCACGACGTGGTAGCCCTGTTCGGCCAGCGTGGCGCCCGCGGAGCCGCCGGCCAGGCCCGTGCCGACCACGATCACCGTGTGCTTGCGGCGGTTGGCCGGGTTGACCAGCTTCGCCTCGAACCTGCGGCGGTCCCAGCGCTCCGCGATCGGCACGTCCGGCGCCTTGGTGTCGGCGATCGGCTCGCCCAGTCGGTAATCCACGGTCAGTCCACCAATCCGGTCATCACGGAGACGGGTACGACGAGGAAGCCGGCGGTCAGCGCGGCCGCCAGCACGTTCGCCGTGATCTTCAGCGCGCGGTCGCGGCGCTTGTTCACCGCTCCCAGGGTCTGCGCGGCGCTCCAGAAGCCGTGCCTGATGTGCAGGCCGAGGGCGAGCATCGCGACGATGTAGACGAGGTCGACCCACCAGATCCGGAAGTCGGCCACGATGTTCTCGTAGGGGTGGTGCTCCTTGCCCAGCGGGTTCACGGTGAGCGTGGTCAGGTCCAGGATGTGCCAGACGATGTACAGGCCCAGGATCACCCCGCCCCAGCGCATCGTCCGGGTCGCGTAGCTGGCCCGCTGCCGCTTGTGCTCGTACTTCGCGGGGCGCGCCTTGATGTCGCGCTTGCTGAGCTGGTAGGCGGCGACGCCGTGCAGCACCACCGCGACGACCAGGCCGGTGCGCTGGATGTACAGGTACCAGCTGTTGTGCAGGGCGGGCTCGCCGATGGTGCGCAGCCACGCCGCGTAGCCGTTGAACTCCTCCGGGCCGAAGAAGATCTTCAGGTTGCCCAGCATGTGCGCGACCAGGAACAGCAGCATGATCACGCCGGTCCCGGCCATGACCGCCTTCTTGCCCACGGTCGAGCCCCACAGTGCCCGTAGGAGCGACGGGCGGCGGTCCGTACCCGTCGTCGCCCTCGTCCTCGTCGTCGCCAAAGCCATGCGCTCGACGCTAGGTCTGCCTGCTACGACAGGTCCAAGACATGTTCCGGCTCGTTTCGATAGGCCTCGCCTATCGCGTTATCGTGCGGACATGCAGCTGCAGCAGCTCGTGTACTTCCTGGCGGTCGCCGAGACCCTGCACTTCACCCGTGCCGCCGAGCGCGTCCACGTGGCGCAGCCCTCGCTGTCGCAGCAGATCAAGGCCCTGGAGCGGGAACTGGGCGCGGACCTCTTCAGCCGTGCCCGCGGCAACATCGCGCTGACCGACGCCGGGGAGGCCCTGCTGCCGCTGGCCCGCCGCATCATCGCCGACACCGAGACGGCCACCCAGGAGGTCCAGGAACTGGTGCACCTGCGCCGCGGCCGGGTCCGCCTCGGTGCCACCCCCAGCCTCGCCACCGGCCTGCTGCCGGACGTGCTGCGCGACTTCCACGACCGCTACCCCGGCATCCGGCTGGTCGTCGAGGAGGGCGGCTCACGCGACCTGGTGCGCGAGCTGGCCTCCGGCAGCCTCGACCTCGCGCTGATCGTGCTGCCGCTGCAGAGCCACGACCCCGCCCTGGACGCCACGCCGCTGCTCCACGAGGACCTGGTGGTGGTGACCGCCGCCGACGCGCCGCCGCCGTGCGCCGGCCCCGCCATCCGGGTCGCCGACCTCAGGGACAAGCCGCTGGTCATGTTCCGCAACGGCTACGACCTGCGGGAGCTCACCGTCACCGCGTGCCGGGCGGCCGGCTTCGAGCCGCGCTTCGCGATCGAGGGCGGCGAGATGGACGCGGTGCTGGGCTTCGTGGAAGCGGGACTGGGCCCCGCCGTCGTGCCCAGCATGGTGGCCGGACGCCGCCCCAGGCTGCGCACCACGCCCTTCGAGGCCCCCGGGCTGCAGCGCACGGTCGCCCTGGCGCACCGCAAGGACGCCGAGCCCCCGCGCGCCGCCCGCGAACTGCGCCGCGTGCTCCTGGAACACGTACCGGGCTGAGGGCCGGCGGTGCCGGCGTCACCGCCCGGAGGGCGTGCGCGCCGCGCACACGCCCTCCGGGCCGGCCCGCGGACGGCCTAGAACACCGGCACACCGGCGCGGGTCAGCCGCCAGTCCTGCGAGGCGAACCGGGCCGGGTCGATGGAGCCGTTGGCCCGCACCCAGGCGATGATGGTGTTCCGGATCTCCTCGGAGTTCGCCCACACCTGCTGGGCGGTGGCGACGCCGGGGAAGTTGCCGCCGCCGTTGGCCCGGTAGTTGTTGACGGCCAGCACGAAACGGGCCGACTCGTCGATCGGCGCGCCCTGGAAGAGCACGTTCGACACCCGGGAACCGGCCGGGCGGGAGATGTCGACGTCATAGGTGACGCCGCTGACCACGTCGTAGTTGTAGTCGGGCGTGCCGCTCGCGTTCGTCAGCTTCGCGACGTCGACGGGCGCGCCGGGCGCCGTCTGCACGAAGTAGTTCGCGGAGAACTCGATGTACGCCTTGACCTGGGCGCCGGTCAGGACCCGGGCCTCCAGGGTGTTCTCGAAGACGTACAGCCCGGCCACGTCGCGGATGGTGACCTGACCCGCCGGGATGGCGGCGGTGCGCGAGAAGCACGCCGCCTGCGACAGCACCGGCAGGGCGGCGTGCTCCGTCCCGGCGAGCGCGGCCTTGACGGTCTCGGCTTGGACGAAGTTGATGAAGTCGATGATCGGCGTGTCCTTGTAGGGGGACTCCTGGGCCGACATCGCGGCGGCCGAGGTGCCGATCACCTGGTTGACGTAGGCGACGACCTCCTTGTGCTCGTCCGCGAGCAGCCGGACGATCCGCGGGTCCTCCTCGACCGTGTTGGAGTTGAGGACGGACGCGCCGACCGTGACGACCTCCCACCTGCCGCGGACCAGCTCCAGGTCGAAGTCGAAGACGGTCAGGCGCTGGCCCCACTTCAGCGGCTCGGACAGCACCACGCCCTGGCCGGTCCGCTTGTTGGCCACCACGTACTCGGGGATCTCGGAGTGGGCGTGGCCGACCAGGATCGCGTCGATGCCCGGCACCTGCTCGGCGACGAGCGCCGCCGCGTTCTCGACGTACGGCAACTGGTCACCGTAGGAGGAGGTGCCGGAGGAGCCGCTGTGGGCCGAGACGACGACCACGTCGGCCCCCATCGCGCGCAGCCGCGGCACGTACTTCGCGGCCTGCTCCTCCAGGCCCGGGAAGGTCATCCTGCCCTGCACGTTGGCCTTGTCCCAGATCGCGATGCCGGGGTTGGTCAGGCCCAGGACCGCCACCTTCACGTCGGGCGCGCCCTTCACCCGCAGCCGGTGGAAGGAGTACGGCGGGAAGGCCGGCCGGCCCGTGCGCGCGTCGAGCGCGTTGGCGCCGAGCAGCGGGAAGTCGCACTGCTCCTCGAACTTGCGCAGCACCGGGATGCCGTAGTTGAACTCATGGTTGCCCAGCGCCGCCGCGTCGTAGCCGATGGCGTTCATGGCCTGTGCCATCGGGTGCACCGGGCCGTGCTCGGCGGTGATCGGGTCGATCTTGGCGTAGTAGTACGACAGCTGGGTGCCCTGGATGGTGTCGCCGGCGTCGATGAGCAGGGTGTTCTCGCGGCCCTTGGCCGCGCGCAGCCGGGAGACCAGGGTGGAGATCTTGGCCAGGCCGACGTCGTTGTGCGCCGCGTCGTCGTACTCGGCGTCGGTGAAGTAGTCCCAGTTCAAGACGTTGCCGTGCAGGTCGGTGGTGCCGAGGACGCTGAAGGAGTACCTCTTCGGAGCGTGACCGTGGCCGTGCCCGTGCCCGTGGCGGCCCGTGGCCTGGGCCGGAGCCGCGCCGGCCACGGTGCCGGCCGTGCCGGCGAGCGCGAGTCCCGCGCCGGTGGCGGCGGAGCGGTTGAGGAAGTCCCTGCGGTTCAGCGGCATACGTCGGCTCCTGGTGTCCGGTGAGCGCCCCGGGCGGTCGCCGGGGGCGGGATGATCGTCCGTTCATGCGGTTAACGCGCGTAGATTCTGGCGCAAGGGTGCTCCGGGCAACACCCCCGCCGGGCTGCGAACAGATGACTCGTCACGGCGGCACCGGCCTGGCAGGGTGGGACGCATGACCACAGAACCGGCCAGGACGTACCCGACGCCCGAGACCCCGCACGTGGGGGTACGCGGTGAGGCGACCCTCGAGGTCGAGCCCGAGCTCGCCCGGATCGCCGTCACCGTCAGCGCCCGGGGCACCGACCGCCGCGCCACCCTGGACGACCTCAGCCGGCGCAACGCGCAGGTGCTCGACCTCGTCAAGGGCTGCACCGACGCCGTCGAGAAACTGGAGACCGGCGCCTTCGTGATCACCCCCGAGCTGCGGGAGCGGGGCCGCGGCGAGCGCGTACGGGCGTACCACGGCAGCGTGCGCGTCGGCGCCACCCTCACCGACTTCACCGCCCTGGGGGAGCTCACCACCCGGCTGGCCGATCTGGAGCTCACCCGTGTCGACGGCCCGTGGTGGTCGCTGCGCCCCGACTCCCCGGCCTACGCCGAGGCCCGCCGGCAGGCCGTGCGGGACGCTGTGCAGCGCGCCCGCGGGTACGCGGAGGCGCTCGGCGCCCGCCTGGTCGCGCTGGTCGAGCTGGCCGACGAGGGCGTGCAGCAGTCGGCGCCCTTCCGCGCTGCCCGTCCGGCGATGCGGACCGCCGCCTTCGCGGCGCCCGGCGGCGCCGAGGAGACGGCCCGCGCCCTTGACATGGAACCGGAGCGACAGAGCGTGTACGCGCAGGTCACCGCGCACTTCACGATGACCGCCCCCGACCTGTCGGGCTGAGACCCGGCACACCGGCGGTGTGCTCATCAGAGCGGACCCGGGCTCACTTCACCACTTGTCAACAACCGTTAATCAGGCTGACGTTGGACAGTCGCCTGCCACGAGGTACCTACTGTGAAGTAGGTCATAGGCTCACCCCATGCGCCGAGCAAAAATCGTCTGTACCCTCGGGCCCGCCACGGACTCCTACGACCAGATCAAGGCTCTGGTCGAGGCCGGCATGGACGTCGCCCGCCTGAACATGAGCCACGGTTGCCACGCCGATCACGAGGACCGGTACCAGCGCGTGCGCAAGGCCGCCGACGAGACCGGCCGCAGCGTCGGTGTCCTCGCGGACCTTCAAGGCCCGAAGATCCGGCTGGGACGCTTCGCCGAGGGCCCCGTACTCCTTGAACGCGGTGACGAGTTCACGATCACCACCGAGGAGGTCGAGGGCGACCGCCTGGTCTGCGGCACCACCTACAAGGGCCTCGCCGCCGACGTCACGCGCGGTGAGCGGATCCTCGTCGACGACGGCCGCGTCACCCTGGAGGTCACGGGCGTCGAGGGCCCCCGGGTCCGCACCCTGTGCATCGAGGGCGGCCTGATCTCCGACAACAAGGGGCTCAACCTCCCCGGTGTCGCGGTCTCCGTGCCCGCCCTGTCCGAGAAGGACGTCGAGGACCTGCGCTGGGCGCTGCGCATCGGTGCCGACATCATCGCGCTGTCCTTCGTCCGCAGCGGCCGGGACGTCGAGGACGTGCTGCGCATCATGCGCGAGGAGGACCGCCGGGTCCCCGTCATCGCCAAGGTCGAGAAGCCGCAGGCGGTCGACAACCTCGAGGAGATCGTCGCCGCGTTCGACGGGATCATGGTTGCCCGCGGCGACCTCGGCGTCGAGATGCCGCTGGAGGCCGTGCCGATGGTGCAGAAGCGCGCCGTCTCCCTCGCCCGGCGCAACGCCAAGCCGGTGATCGTCGCGACGCAGATGCTGGAGTCGATGATCGACTCCTCGCGGCCCACCCGCGCGGAGGCCTCCGACGTCGCCAACGCCGTCGTGGACGGCGCCGACGCGGTCATGCTCTCCGGCGAGACCAGCGTCGGCAAGCACCCCGTCGAGACGGTCAGGACCATGGGCCGGATCGTCGCCGCCGCCGAGGAGGACATGCTCGCGGCGGGCCTGCCGCCGCTGACCGAGCAGAACAAGCCCCGCACCCAGGGCGGCGCCGTCGCGCGCGCGGCCGCGGAGATGGGCGACTTCCTCGACGCCAAGTACCTGGTGGCCTTCACGCAGTCCGGCGACACCGCGCGGCGGCTGTCCCGCTACCGCTCGCCGATCCCCGTGCTCGCCTTCAGCCCCGAGCCGGCCACCCGCTCCCAGCTCAGCCTGACCTGGGGCGTGGAGACCTTCCTCGGGCCGATGGTGCAGACGACCGACGAGATGGTCGACCAGGTCGACGAGCAGCTGCTGCGCATCGGCCGCTGCCAGGAGAGCGACGTCGTCGTCATCACGGCGGGCTCGCCGCCCGGTGTCCCCGGGACCACCAACCTCGTGCGCGTGCACCACATCGGGGAGGACGACTCCCCTTCGCGTCGCTGAGGCCGCCGGCGCCGCCCGCTGCCGGGCGGCGGCCGCGCGCCTCCAGGACGAGCGCGAGCGACAGCAGCGCGACGCCGAGTGCGAGGGAGCCCCACGGCAGGTAGGAGGTCAGCAGCAGCACCGCCTGCCGCTGGGACCTCACCAGGGCCACGGTGTGCCGGACGTAGTCCTCGCGCATCCTCACGTGCCCGGCGAACGCGGTGATCGGCCGCTGCTTCCCGTCGGTGAAGCGCATCTCCTCGCGGTGGACCTCCTCGTCGTTGACCGGCGCCCCGGTGACGGGGTCCACCCAGAACATGCGCTTGGTGGTGTACCAGCGCTCCATGCCCATCGCCGCGACGGTCTGCGGGGTGACGCCCTCGACCGGCATCTTCTTCGGCAGCGGCACCTCGGTCCACGGCACGGTCTGCTCGAAGTAGTAGACCTCCAGCCCGCGGAACTCCTGCGTGCCCCGGTAGTGGATGGGCGCGGAGGTCCGCGCCTGCGCGTCGAAGTAGTAGTAGTCCCGCTTCTCGATCAGGAAGGGGAACTTGAACTCGACGCCCCGCCGTCGGACGGCGTCGCCGTCCACGCTCTCGCCCCCCGCGTGGACGGGCTCCTGCGTGTGGGCGTCGAAGACGTACCGCTCGGGCACCTGGGAGACCATCGCGCCGTCCGGGCCCACCACGTAGGCCAGCCCGTCCCACACGACCACGTCACGTCCGGTGGCCCGGTCGATCCTGCGGGCCTCCTCCACGTCGCCCTTGAGGGTCTGCACGATGCTGACCTTGGAGACCTTCTTCGGCCGCATCGTGCCGTAGTCGAGCAGCGTGGCGTCCCGCGCCTCCAGGACGACCGCCTGGTACTGGCCCGCCGGGATCTTCGCCAGCCGCGGGAACGCGTACCAGCGGACGAGGGGCGACAGCGCGGTGAAGAACACCGCGAGGGACAGCAGGACCAGGCTTGACCTGCGGCGCATGGGACCGCCCTCCTACGGGTGCGCGGGGACGGTGGTGAGCAGCGGCTCGGGGGAGGTGCTGCCGTCCGGCGGACCGACCGCGGTCACGAGAAGGACGATCGCGAACGCGGCGACGAGTCCGATGGCCGCGGCGATGACTGCGCGCATGGCCGTACCTCCCGGTCGTACGGCTACGTCGGCTGGGCCGGTGCACCGTAGCAACCGGGAGGTGAAATGAGAACAGGTTCTACGGCGTCAGTTGACCGGGCCGGTGGCGGTGCCGCCCTCGGTCTCCGTCGGTGACGGGCTGTCCCCGGGGGAGGCCGTCGCGCACGGGTCGGGCGTACCGGTCTGCGACGGGGACGTCGTGTCGGTGGGGGTCGCCGTGGGTGAGCCGGAGTCCGTCGGGCAGGTCGGCGGGTCCGTCGGGCCGGACGGGTCGGTCGGGTCCGTGGTCGGATCCGTCGGGTCCGTGCTGGGGCCCGTCGTCGGGGAGTCGGTGGGCGAGGGGTGGCCCGACGGGGTGCCGATCGTGCCGCTGGAGGACGCGGTCGGGGTGGGCTTCTTCGTCGGCGAGGCGCTCATGCTCGGGGACCACGTCGGCGACGGCGAGGCGGAGGGCGTCGTGGAGACCGGCGGGTTGTGGGGCGTGTCGCTGCCCGCGTCGCCGATGTCGGGGAGGGAGACGACGTCACCGTCACGGAAGTGGTCGTACCAGGACAGGACCGTGTTCAGGTACGCCGTCGAGTTGTTGTAGCCCAGGATCGCCTGGTGCAGGTTGCTCTCGATCGACAGGTCGCGGTTGCCCGCGCAGAGGTAGCGGCCGGCGGCGAGCGCCGCGTCGAATATGTTGTTCGGGTCGCTGACCCCGTCGTCGTTGCCGTCGGCGCCCCAGGTGTCCCAGGTCGACGGGATGAACTGCATCGGGCCTATCGCACGGTCGTGGACGGTGTCCCCGTCCCACTTGCCGCCGTCGGTGTCCGTGATGTTCGCGAAGCCGTCGCCGTTGAGGACCGGGCCCAGGATGGGGGAGAGCGTGGTGCCCGCCGAGTCGACGTTGCCGCCGCGCGCCTGGTTGGACTCGACCTGGCCGATCGCGGCCAGCAGCTCCCAGCGCATGTTGCAGCCCGGGTCGCTGGCGGCGAGGGCCGTCTCGGCCCTGCGGTAGGCCTCCAGCACGGACGCCGGCAGGCCGGTGCCGCCGGTGGTCACGGTGCCGGTTCCGGCGTCGGTGGTGGTGGAGCTGCCCGGAGGGGGCGTGTTGAGCGGCGGGAGCTCGGTCAGGTACTCCGACGAGTTGCCGTCGATGGGGTCGCCCGGCGGGGGCACGATCGGGGCACCGGCACTGGTGTTGAGGACGCCCGGCAGGAGTCCGGGGGCCTGGGAACCCGTCAGCGCCGCCATGGCCGCGGCGGCCACCGCGGTGCCCGCGACTCCCCTGCGGATCCGCCGTCCGTACCGCGCTCGCATACCCGAAGCCCCTCCCGAAAGCCGCGTCGCCCGTCTCCCTGCGTGGCAACCCTGGTGACCCTACGGCAACTTCCTGAACGGAGCCACCGTCCCGGACGTCGCATACTGATCGGACCGATGTGTTCCGGAAGAGGTTGCATGCCGTTCACGATGAGTCATGCGTTGGCCGTCCTGCCGGGTCTGCGGCAGGACCCCGCCGGCACCGTACGGGGACGCGGCCCGCTGGTGGCCGCCGCCCTCGTCGCCGGCTCCTTCGCCCCCGACGTGCCCTACTTCGCCGATTCGCTGGTGCGGGGCCTCTTCGGCTACGGACAGCTCACCCACGCCCCGTTGGGCGTCGTCCTCGTGGACCCGGTCGTCGCCGCCGGGCTGGTGTGCGGCTGGGCGGTGCTGCGCGGCCCGATGGTGGCGCTGCTGCCCGAGCGCCGGCAGGCGGGCATCGCTGCCCTGGTGGGCGCCGGCGACCGCCCGCGCTCCTCGGTGCGCTCGGCCGCGGCCTTCTGGCTGTCGGCGGTGGCGGGGGCGACCACCCACGTGGTCTGGGACGCCTTCACCCACCCCGGACGGTGGGGCGTGCGCCTGCTGCCCGCGCTCGACCACGAGGTGCACGGCACGGCCCTGCACAAGTACGCCCAGTACGGCAGCTCGGCCGTGGCGCTGGTGGTGCTGGGCTGCTACGGGCTGCGGGCCCTCAGGGCCGTGCCCGGTGAACCGGCGGCCGTGCCCGGTGAACCGGCCGAAAAGCGCCCCTCGCCGGTGCCCCGGCTCTCCCGCCGGGCCCGCCGGCTCGCCCTGACCGTCCTCGGCGCCACCACGGCCGCCGGCGCCGCCGTGCGCGCGGAGCAGTGGTACGGGGCCACCGGCGACGCCGCCGGGATGATCCCGGCCGTGCTCTTCGGCGCCGGCGCGGGACTCGCCCTGGCCGCCGCGGCCTGCGCCGGCGCGGTGCACCTCACGCACCGCGCCGACCGCCGCGACGGCCGGGGGACGCCCGGTCAGTGGGCCGCCGACTCCCAGTCCGCGCCGACGCCCACGGAGACGTCCAGCGGCGCCCGCAACGGGTAGGCGGCCGCCATCTCGCGGCGGACCAGCTCCTCCACCGCGGCGCGCTCGCCGGGCGCGACCTCGACCACGATTTCGTCGTGCACCTGGAGCAGCAGCCGGGACCGCAGCCCCTCCTGCGCCAGCGCCGCGTCCACCTTCAGCATCGCGATCTTGACGATGTCGGCGGCCGAGCCCTGGATCGGCGCGTTCAGCGCCATCCGCTCGGCCATCTCGCGTCGCTGCCGGTTGTCGCTGGTGAGGTCCGGAAGGTAACGGCGGCGGCCCATCAGGGTCTCGGTGTAGCCGGTGACCCGGGCCTCCTCCACCACGCGCTGCAGATAGTCCCGCACGCCGCCGAAGCGCTGGAAGTACGTCTCCATCAGGCCGCGCGCCTCCGCCGCCTCGATGCCCAGCTGCTGCGACAGGCCGAAGGCCGACAGCCCGTACGCCAGGCCGTACGACATCGCCTTGATCTTGCGGCGCATCTCGGCGTCCACCTGCTCCGGCGGCACCGAGAAGACGTAACTGCCGACGGTGGTGTGCAGGTCCTCGCCGGAGTCGAAGGCCGCGATCAGCCCCTCGTCCTCCGACAGGTGGGCCATCACCCGCAGTTCGATCTGGCTGTAGTCGGCGGTCAGCAGCGACTCGTAGCCCTCGCCGACCACGAAACCGCGGCGGATCGCCCGGCCCTCGTCGGTGCGCACCGGCACGTTCTGCAGGTTGGGGTCGGTCGACGACAGCCGGCCCGTGGCCGCCACGATCTGGCTGAACGTGGTGTGGATCCGCCCGTCGGGAGCGATCGTCTTGACCAGCCCCTCGACCGTCACCCGCAGCTTCGCCTGCTCCCGGTGCCGCAGCATGATCACCGGCAGCTCGTGCTCGGTCTGCGCCGCCAGCCACGCCAGCGCGTCCGCGTCGGTGGTGTAACCCGTCTTGGTCTTCTTCGTCTTGGGCAGCCCCAGCTCGCCGAAGAGCACCTCCTGCAGCTGCTTGGGGGAGCCCAGGTTGAACTCGTGCCCGACCGCGGCGTGCGCCTCCTTCACGGCGAGCTGCACCTCGCCCGCGAACCGCTGCTCCAGGCGCTCCAGATGCTCGCGGTCCGCGGCGATGCCCGCCCGCTCCATCCGCGCCAGCAGCGCCGAGGTCGGCAGCTCCACCTCCTCCAGCAGCCGCCGCGCGCCGTCCTGCTCCAGCCGTGCGGCGAACGCCTCGCCCAGGTCCAGCACGGTGCGCGCCTGCACCATCAGGGCCTCGGTCTCCGCCTCGTCGTCCGCGCCGAAGGCCAACTGGCCGTCCACGCCGCCCGCGGGGGCCAGTTCACGCCCCAGGTACTCCACCGACAGGTCGTCCAGCGCGAACGAGCGGCGGCCGGGCTTCACCAGGTACGCGGCCAGCGCCGTGCACATCGTGACGCCGTCCACGGACCAGCCGTGCTCGGCGAGGACCCGCATCATGTTCTTGACGTTGTGCAGCACCTTCGGCCGGGCCGCGTCGGCCAGCCACGCCGCGAAGGCCCGCTCGTCCTTCTCGTCCAGCGCCGCCGGGTCGAACCACGCCGCCGGTCCCTCGGCCGTCGCCAGCGCCACCTCGGACACACTGCCCGCGCCCAGTGCCCACGCGTCGACCGTCGCCACGCCCAGTGGCCCGCCCGCGTGCTCCGCCAGCCAGCCGGCCAGCTCGCCCGCGGCCAGCACCCGGCCCTCGACGGCGACGCCGCCGGCGACCTCCGGCGCGTCCTCCTGCGCGGCGCCCGGGTCGGCCGCGTACAGCCGCTCCCGGAAGTTGGGGTGGCGGAACTCCAGGGTGTCCAGCACCACGTCGAGCGCGTCCCGGTCGTACGGCTGCCGCGCCAACTGCTCCGGCCCGCAGGGCAGCTCCACGTCCCGCACCAGCTCCGTCAGCCGGCGGTTCAGCTTCACCGACTCCAAGTGGGCGCGCAGGTTCTCGCCGGCCTTGCCCTTCACCTCGTCGGCGCGCTCCGCGAGTTCCGCGAACGAGCCGAACTGGTTGATCCACTTGGCGGCGGTCTTCTCGCCGACGCCCGGGATGCCCGGCAGGTTGTCGGACGGGTCGCCGCGCAGCGCCGCGAAGTCCGGGTACTGCGTGGGGGTCAGCCCGTACTTCTCCTCGACCTTGCCCGGGGTGAACCGGGTCAGCTCCGAGACGCCCTTGGTCGGGTACAGCACCGTGACGTGGTCCGAGACGAGCTGGAAGGAGTCGCGGTCGCCGGTGACGATCAGCACCTCGTACCCGAGGGCCTCCGCCTGCGTGGCCAGCGTGGCGATCACGTCGTCCGCCTCGTAGCCCTCCGTGGCGAAGCGCTGCACGTTCATCGTGTCCAGCAGCTCGCCGATCAGCCCGACCTGGCTGCGGAACTCGTCCGGCGTCGTGGAGCGGGTCGCCTTGTACTCGGGGAACTCCTCCAGACGCCACGTGCGCCGCGAGACGTCGAACGCGACCGCCAGATGCGTCGGCCGCTCGTCACGCAGGGTGTTCGCCAGCATGGAAGCGAAGCCGTACACCGCGTTCGTCGGCTGGCCGGTGGTGGTGTTGAAGTTCTCCACCGGCAGCGCGTAGAACGCCCGGTACGCCAGCGAGTGCCCGTCCAGCAGGAGCAACCGGGGCCGCTCACCCCCCTGGGGTGCGGTGCCGGTCGCTGCGCTCGTCTTCTCTGCCTTTGCTGCCACGTTCCCGATCCTCCCACGCCCGACTGACACTGCCGGTCCGCGGCCTCGTCGTGGCAGGATCGAAGCCATGGCAGGCAAAGCACCCGCAGGCGACCCCGTCCAGGACGCACCCGAGGTCAGCGCCCCGCAGCACGCCGCTGCCGGGCTCCCGGCCGTAGGGCACACGCTCCGCATCGCGCAGCAGCAGATGGGAGTGCGGCGGACCGCGCTCACCCTCCTCAGGGTCAACCAGAAGGACGGCTTCGACTGCCCCGGCTGCGCCTGGCCGGAGCCGGAGCACCGGCACACCGCCGAGTTCTGCGAGAACGGGGCCAAGGCCGTCGCCGAGGAGGCCACCCTGCGCCGGGTCACCCCGGACTTCTTCGCCGCGCACCCCGTCGCCGACCTCGCCCGGCGCAGCGGCTACTGGCTGGGCCAGCAGGGCCGCCTCACCCAGCCCATGTACCTGCCCGACGGCGCCGACCACTACGAGCCCGTCCCCTGGGAGCGCGCCTTCGAGATCGTCGCCGACGAGCTGCACCGGCTGACCGGCCCCGACGAGGCCCTCTTCTACACCTCGGGCCGCACCAGCAACGAGGCCGCCTTCCTCTACCAGCTCTTCGCCCGCGAGTTCGGCACCAACAACCTGCCCGACTGCTCCAACATGTGCCACGAGTCGTCCGGCTCCGCGCTCGCCGAGACCATAGGCGTCGGCAAGGGCAGCGTCCTGCTGGACGACCTCCACCGCGCCGACCTGATCATCGTCGCCGGGCAGAACCCCGGCACCAACCACCCCCGCATGCTCTCCGCCCTGGAGAAGGCGAAGGCGGGCGGCGCGAAGGTCGTCACCGTCAACCCGCTCCCCGAGGCCGGCCTGCAGCGCTTCAAGAACCCGCAGACCCCCAAGGGCCTGGCCGGCGGCGGCACACCGCTCGCCGACCTCTTCCTGCAGATCCGGCTCGGCGGCGACCAGGCCCTCTTCCGCGCCCTCAACAAGGGCCTCCTGGAGGCCGAGGACCGGGCGCCCGGAACCGTGCTCGACCAGGCCTTCATCGCCGGCCACACCCACGGTTTCGAGGCGTGCGCGGCCGCGGCCCGCGCCACCGACCCCGACGAGGTGCTGCGCGCCACCGGGCTCCCGCAGTCCGACATCGACCGGCTGCTCGCCATGGTGCTCGACGCCCGGAGCGTCATCGTCTGCTGGGCCATGGGCCTCACCCAGCACAAGCACTCCGTGCCCACCATCAAGGAGGTCGTCAACTTCCTCCTCCTGCGCGGCAACATCGGCCGCCCCGGCGCCGGCGTGTGCCCCGTGCGCGGCCACAGCAACGTCCAGGGCGACCGCACCATGGGCATCTACGAGAAGCCCGCACCCGCCTTCCTCGACGCCCTGGAGAAGGAGTTCGGCTTCGCCCCGCCCCGCGAGCACGGCCTGGACACCGTCGCCGCCATCCGCGCCCTGCGCGACGGCGACGCCAAGGTCTTCTTCGCCATGGGCGGCAACTTCGTCGCCGCCTCACCCACACGGACGTCACCGAGGCCGCCATGCGCCGCGCCCGCCTCACCGTGCACGTGTCCACCAAGCTCAACCGCTCCCACGTGGTCACCGGCGCCCGCGCCCTGATCCTGCCCACCCTGGGCCGCACCGAGAAGGACGTCCAGACGGCCGGCGAGCAGTTCGTCACCGTCGAGGACTCCATGGGCATGGTGCACGCCTCCCGCGGCGGCCTGGAGCCCGCGAGCCCCCTGCTGCTGTCGGAGCCGGCCATCGTCTGCCGCCTCGCCCGCGCCGTCCTCGGCCCGGACAGCCGCGTGCCGTGGGAGGAGCTCGAGGCCGACTACGACCGGATCCGCGACCGCATATCCCGCGTGGTCCCCGGCTTCGACGACTTCAACGCCAAGGTGCGCCGCCCCGGCGGCTTCACCCTCCCGCACGCCCCGCGCGACTCCCGCAGCTTCCCCACCGCCACGGGGCGGGCCAACTTCACCGCCGCGCCCCTGGAGTACCCGCACGTGCCCGAGGGCCGGCTGCTACTGCAGACGCTGCGCTCGCACGACCAGTACAACACCACCATCTACGGCCTCGACGACCGCTACCGCGGCATCAAGGGCGGCCGCCGCGTCGTCCTGGTCCACCCCGAGGACGCCGCCGCCCTCGGCTTCGCCGACGGCGCCTACACCGACCTCGTCAGCGAGTGGACGGACGGCACGGAACGCCGCGCCGGGGGCTTCCGGGTGGTCCACTACCCGACGGCCCGCGGCTGCGCCGCCGCCTACTACCCGGAGACGAACGTGCTGGTCCCCCTCGACCACACCGCCGACACCAGCAACACCCCCGCGTCCAAGTCCGTCGTCGTCCGGCTGGAACCGACGACCCCGGTCGGCGGTCCCCACTGACCGTCCGGTAGAAAACGGGCCAGTACACCGAACGACGACGATCGGAGCCACCGTCCATGGGCGAGCAGACCACCACCAGCCTTTTCTCCCCGGAGGTCATCGAGCAGTACGCCGGACTCGGCGTCGACCTGGTGGCGCTCTTCTCCGCCGGCGACCTCGGCTCCCGCATGGGCATCGAGATCGTCGAGGCGACCGCGGAGCGCGTCGTGGGCACCATGCCCGTCGAGGGGAACACCCAGCCCTACGGGCTCCTCCATGGCGGCGCCTCCGCCGTCCTGGCGGAGACCATCGGGTCCATCGGCGCCATGCTGCACGGCGGCCCCGGCAAGATCGCCGTCGGGGTCGACCTCAACTGCACCCACCACCGCGGCCTGCGCTCAGGCCGGGTGACCGGGGTCGCCACCCCCGTGCACCGCGGCCGCTCCTCCGCGACGTACGAGATCGTCATCAGCGACGAACAGGACCGCCGCGTCTGCTCCGCCCGCCTCACCTGCATGCTGCGCCCCGCCACCCCGGCCACCCCCGGCGCCGTCTCCTCCTGACGTCCGGCACGACGGCACGGACGGCACGCACAAGGCGAACGGCCCCCGGAATGCTCCGGGGGCCGTTCGCCTTGCCGTATGACGCGCCGTACGGCGTGCCGCGGGACGCCGTACGTTACGCCGCGCCCTCACCGAGGTAGGCGGCACGCACGCGCGGGTCGGACAGCAGGGCCGAGGCGTCGTCCTCCATGACGATCGCACCCGTCTCCAGCACATAGCCGCGGTCGGCCAACTGCAGCGCCTGGGAGGCGTTCTGCTCCACCAGCAGCACCGTGGTGCCCTGGTCGTTGATCTCCTTGATGATCTCGAAGATCTGCTGGACGATCAGCGGCGCCAGACCCATCGACGGCTCGTCGAGCAGCAGCAGGTTCGGACGGCCCATCAGCGCCCGGCCGATGGCCAGCATCTGCTGCTCACCGCCGGACAGGGTGCCCGCCAGCTGCGTACGCCGCTCCGCCAGGCGCGGGAAGAGGGTCAGCACCCGGTCCAGGTCGTCCTTGGAGACGCCCTTGAACCGGTACGCGCCCATCTCCAGGTTCTCCAGCACCGTCATCACCGGGAAGACCCGGCGGCCCTCCGGGGACTGGCCGATGCCGAGCTCCACGACCTTGTGCGAGGGAACGCCGTCGATCCGCTGGCCGCCCAGCCGCACCTCGCCGTGGCGGGGCTGCAGCAGACCGGAGATCGTGCGCAGGGTGGTGGTCTTGCCGGCGCCGTTCGCGCCCAGCAGGGCCACGACCTCGCCCTGCCCGACCGTCACGTTGATGCCCTTCAGCGCCTGGATCGCGCCGTAGAACACCTGCAGGTCGACCAGCTCCAGCATCGCCGGCGCCTGGGCGGCGGAACCAGCCGTCGCCTTCTCGAAGTTGGCGGCCTCGGTCATCGGCCCTCCTCCTCGGACTCACGCGGCGCGGGGACTTCGGGAACATCGGCCGCGTGGTGCGACTCGACGATCTCCACCATCTCCGCGACGGCCTCCACGGCCTCCTCGTCGGCCGAACCCAGGTACGCCTCGATCACCGCGGGATCGCGCTGCACCTCCTCGGGCAGCCCCTCGGCGATCACCTTGCCGAAGTTCAGCACCATCACGCGGTCGGCGACCGACATCACGAGCTTCATGTCGTGCTCGATCAGCAGCACGCTGACGCCCAGGTCCTGGTTGATCCGGCGGATCAGCTGCTCCAGCTCCAGCTTCTCCGTCGGGTTCGTACCGGCCGCAGGCTCGTCCAGCAGCAGCACCTTCGGGTCGGTCGCCAGCGCCCGCGCGATCTCCAGGCGCCGCTGGTCACCGTAGGAAAGACTGGCTGCCAGCTCATTGTGCTTGCCCGCCAGACCCACGTACGACAGCAGCTCTTGCGCCCGCTTGTCGCTGGCCTTCTCGTCCCGGCGCGCCCACGGCATGCCCAGCATGATCGAGATCGCGCCCGACTTCTGCCGCGACTCCGCCGCGATCTTGACGTTCTCCAGCGCCGTCAGGGCGCTGAAGAGCCGGATGTTCTGGTACGTACGGGCCACACCGTAACGGTTCACCAGGTACGGCTTGGCGCCGAGCAGTTTGCGCTCCGCACCGCCCTCCTCGTGGAAGGTGATCGCTCCCTCCTGCGGGACGTACACGCCCGTCAGGGAGTTGAACAGCGAGGTCTTGCCCGCGCCGTTCGGGCCGATCACCGCGAGGATCTCGCCCCGCCGCATCGTCAGGTCGACGTCCGAGAGGCTGGTGAGACCGCCGAACCGCAGCGTCACGCCACGGGCCTGCAGCACCGTTCCGCCGGTCCGCCCGGGCTCCACGCCCGCGTCCTTCACCGCGTTCACGACTTCACGCCTCCCGTCGGCTCGGTCATCGCATCGGCGTCACCGATGCCCGCCTCCGCCATGTGCAGCTCGCGCTGCCTGCGGCGGGAGGGGATCACACCCTGCGGACGGAAGATCATCATGATGACGAGCAGCGCACCCAGGTAGATGAAGCGGTCCGCCGGAGGAACGTAGTCCTTCAGCGCGTTCGGCAGCCACACCAGCAGCGCGGCGCCGAACAGCACGCCCGCGATGGAGCCCATGCCGCCGAACACCACGTACGCCAGCGCGAGCACCGACAGCACGATGGTGAAGTTCTCCGGGTTGATGAAGCCGACCTTGCTGGAGTACACCACGCCCGCCAGGCCCGAGGTCGACGCACCGATCGCGAACGCCAGCAGCTTGTACCGGACGGTGTTGATGCCCGTCGCGGAGGCGGCCACCTCGTCCTCCCGGATCGCCGTCCAGGTGCGGCCGATCCGCGAGTGCTCCAGGCGGTTGTACAGGAAGATCAGCACCACCAGGAAGAACAGCAGCAGGTACCAGTACGGCAGCGGGTCCAGCGTCCAGTCGTAGTTGATCGGACCGATGTGGATCGACGGGTGCGGGATGCCGATGACACCGCGCGAACCGTTGGTGAACCCGTCCGAGTTCTTGGCGACCAGGTACACGATCTCGTGGAAGCCCAGCGTCACGATCGCCAGGTAGTCACCGCGCAGCCGCAGCGTCGGGGCGCCCAGCAGCACACCGGCGATCAGGCAGGTGACGATGGCGAACGGGATCGACTCCAGCGCGCCCACCGTGAACGGCGGCTTCACCGGCATGTGGCCGGTCCAGAAGGCGCAGGAGTACGCGCCGATCGCGTAGAAGGCGATGAAGCCGAGGTCCAGCAGACCGGCCCAGCCGACCACCACGTTCAGGCCGACCGCGATGATCATGAAGACCCCCATCTGCGTGACGAGGACCTCCTGCCACTCCACAGTGGTGTTGGCGGGGATGACGATCGCCAGCACCAAAACGAGCACCAGGGCGCCCAGCCGCAGCCAGCCGTTGGACCGGAACATCGCCCGGGTCGGCTCCAGCGACTTGCTGACGCCCTGCGCACTCTGCCGGGCCGCGTCGCGCACCGGAGCGCCGAACTCCACCAGCGCCCAGACACCCACCAGGATGGCGATGCAGATGTACAGCCGCGCCGACTCGAAGGCGCCGGTGAACGCCGACAACTTCTCCGCCGGGTTGCCGTCCTCGCCCGTCATCAGCGCGAGGATGAAGCCCAGCGCCACCATGCCGAGCAGGCGGGTCCAGCGGGGCTGCTGGTACCAGGCCTTGCGGCGCAGTTTGGCCACGTCCACGGAGAAGGACTCGGAAGCGGTCGCGTCGCTCATGCCGACCTCCCCAGACGCTCGCCCATGATGCCCGTCGGACGGAACATCAGCACCAGGATCAGGACCACGAACGCGGTCACGTCGATCCACTGGGTGCCGAACAGCGGGGAGCTCAGGTTCTCGACGATGCCCAGCAGCAGGCCGCCCAGCATCGCACCGCGGATGTTGCCGATACCGCCCAGCACCGCCGCCGCGAAGGCCTTGATGCCCGGCAGGAAGCCCACCGTGAACCAGACCTGGCCGGAGATGCCGAAGCCGTAGAGGAAGCCGGCCGCGCCACCCAGCAGACCGCCGATGATGAACGTACGGGAGATGATCTTGTCGATGTCGACACCCATCAGACCCGCGGTCTCGGCGTCCTGCGCCACGGCCCGGATGCCCGCACCCATCTTGGTGCGGTTGACCACCATGTCCAGACCGATCATCATCGCGACCGCGGAACCGATGATGATCAGCTGAGTGATCTTGACCGGGGTGCCGAAGACGCTGAAGACCTCACCGTTGGTGTACAGCTCCGGCATCGGCACGGGGTTGCGGCCCCACAGCTTGCCCGCCAGGTTGTACAGGAAGAACGACGCGCCGATGGCGCTGATCAGGAAGACCAGCTTGGGCGCGTTCCGCTTGCGCAGCGGCTTGTACGCCGCCTTCTCCAGCCCGAACGCGGTCAGCGCTCCGACCAGGGCGCCGGCGATCATGCCGACGATCACCCACACGACGGAGTTGAACCCGTGCGGGGACTGCGGGGCGAGCTCCGACAGCACGACGAGCGAACCGAAGCCGCCCATCATGAAGACCTCGCTGTGCGCGAAGTTGATGAGCTGGAGCACGCCGTAGACCAGGGTGTACCCGATCGCGATGACGGCGTACATGGACCCCGTCGTCAAGCCTGGGATGAAGTAGTCCCAGAAGTTGTGGAAGAGATTCATCGTGCGTGGGAATCCTTGCTGAAGCCGGTGAAGGGCGGCGAAAACGCGTCCGACACAGCGATGGGGAGCGCGGGGCGGCGGCCGGAACCGGCGCCGCGCCCCACGCCCCCCACCTCAGGTGTCGGTTGCCGGGTCAGCTGGCGCTGAGGGTGGCCACGTCACCCAGGTAGCCGATTTTGCCGTCGGCGACCTGGTACAGGTACACGTTCTTGATCTTCAGCTCACCCTTGTCGTCGAAGGCGAACTCCTTGGTCAGGCCCTTGTAGTTGACCGCCTTCAGGGCCGCCAGCAGCTTGTCGCGCGTGACGTCCTTGCCGAGCTTCTTCATCTCGGAGATGACCAGGTTCGCGATGTCGTACGACTCGGCCGAGTAGGTGCCCGGAGGAGTGTTGAACTTCTTGGTGTACGCGTCGGTGAACGCCTTGGTGCTCTCGTTCTTCGTGGCGTCGGTGCACGGGCAGGTCAGGAACCAGTTGTTGGCCGCGGCACCGGCCAGCTCCACGAACTTCGCGTCGTTCGAGCCGTCACCCGAGATGCCGATGCCCTTGAAGCCGCCGTCGGCCAGCTTCTTGGCGAACGGCGCCAGGTCCGCGTAGTAACCCGCGTAGATCAGCGCGTCGGCCTTCGAGTTGACGACCTTCGTCGCGGCGGCGGTGTAGTCCGGGGTCTTCGCGGGGACGGAGTCCGTCTCCACGGTGACGCCCGCGGCCTTCAGGTTGTCGATCGCAACCTTGGCCAGGCCGACGCCGTACTCGCTCTTGTCGTCGATGACGAAGACCTTCTTGGCCTTCTCCTTCTTCGACAGGTACTCGGCCATGCCGGCACCCTGCTCGTTGTCGTTCGGCGCACCGCGCAGGAACGAGGCGAAGCCCTGGTTCGTCAGGTCCGGGTTGGTCGCCGACGGCGACACCGCGGCGAGCTGCGCCTGGGCGTACAGGCCACCCGAGGCCTTCGTCGGGCCGGAGAACGCCGGGCCGACGACGGCGACGACACTGGTGTCACCGATGAGCTTCTGGGCGGCAGCGGGCGCCTGGTCCGGCAGACCCTGGTCGTCACCGTCCACGACCTTCAGCGTGAAGGGCAGGTCGCCCTTCGCGTTGGCCTCCTCGACGGCCAGCTTCAGACCGTTGTTCTCGTTGATGCCCAGCGCGCTGTTGTCGCCGGACAGCGGACCCTGGAAGCCGATGGAGAACGTCGGCTTGCCGCCGCCGCCGTTGCCGCTGTCGTCCTTGCCGCCACCGCATGCGGTGAGCGCGAGAGCGCCAACTGCCACCGGGATGGCAAACTTGACGAACTTGTTGTTGAGCACTACGACCCCCTGGAGCCGCCCATTGAGATTACGAGTCGGCGGGCCGTAGGCCCTCCGGATTGCGACCGCGTGAACAACACGCGGGTTGGCGGGAATGTAATCCGCTGATCAGGCACTCAGATAGGCCACAGGAAGAGATGTGATCGGACGGTGACCTCGGTCATGTGCCGGAAACAGAACGGTCCTTACCGGTAACCGGACGACCAACGGGGGAGAGATGCAGAAAAACGTCCGATTTGGCGGCCTTGCGCGAAGGGCGACCCGCAGGCCCGCGCTGACGGCCATGGCCGGAGCGCTCGCCGGGGCCACGGTAGCGGCCCTCACCGCCGCGACGATATGGCCCCACCCTTCCCCACCCACGACCGGCCAACCCCTGCGTCAGCTCGAAATCGCCCTCGACGCACCCGCCGTCACAGCGGGGAACCTGGAATTCCGCGCCCTCGCCCTGCGCTGCGGCATCGCCGTCATCGTCGGCACCCACGCCGAACACCCCGCGAAAGGCCGCCTCTGCCGCATCCGCGTCGGCGTCACCGTCGACGACTCCGTCAGCGCCCGCCTCGACAACGACCTCCACCGGCTCGTCCTCGCCGACGGCAGCCGGCACGCCATGGACTGGGAGGCCATGCAGATCAAGCGCCAGCCCCTCACCATCGACATCGGCGCCCACGACAGCGCCCAGTACGACCTGTGGTTCGACATCCCCCGCGGCGCCGCCGTCGACCACCTCGCCGTCACCAACGACAAAGGGATGCCCTCAGCGGACATCCCCCTGCCACGGCGCGACTGGCCCGACCACTCGGCCTGAACCAGCCCCCGGCCGACGCTACTTGGCGGCGCCGTCCACCTCGTCCAGCACGGCCTGCGCCACCGCCTGCATCGTCATGCGGCGGTCCATCGACGTCTTCTGGATCCAGCGGAACGCGGCCGGCTCCGACAGCCCGTACTTCGACTGCAGGACGCTCTTCGCCCGGTCCACCAGCTTCCGCGTCTCCAGCCGCAGGCTCAGGTCCGCGACCTCCGCCTCCAGCGCCCGCAGCTCCGTGAACCGCGACACCGCCATCTCGATGGCCGGCACGACGTCGCTCTTGCTGAACGGCTTCACCAGGTAGGCCATGGCACCCGCGTCCCGGGCCCGCTCCACCAGCTCGCGCTGCGAGAAGGCGGTCAGCATCAGCACCGGCGCGATCTTCTCCTTGGCGATCCGCTCCGCGGCCGAGATCCCGTCCAGCACCGGCATCTTCACGTCCAGGATGACCAGGTCCGGCCGCAGCTCCTCGGCGAGCTTGACGGCCGTCTCGCCGTCCCCCGCCTCGCCGACCACGGAGTAGCCCTCCTCCTCGAGCATCTCTTTCAGGTCCAGCCTGATCAGAGCCTCGTCCTCGGCGATCACCACGCGGGTGGTCAGCGGCGGTACGTGCGACTGCTCGTCAACGGGCTCGGCGGCGCTCACGGGACTCCTCGTTCCAGGGCAGGTGCTGCCCCAAGAGCCTACCTATCTCCGGTATGTTTAGGACACGGAGGGTATACGCTAGCCTTCGCTTCAAAGGAAGCCCCGGTAGCCCAGCGGTAGAGGCAATGGTCTCAAACACCATATAGCGTGGGTTCGAATCCCACCCGGGGTACTCCGCCTTCAATTTCAAGGCGTTTATCACTCAGGGTGATCTTCACTGGGTCGAGTGAGAGACGGTGGATTCCCGGCCGCGCGTGGCCGGAATCCCGCCAAAGTCGTGCACGTGTACGACATGAGAACGCGCCGTCGTGCCCTCGCGCTCCTCGCCGAGGGCCGGAGCCTCAACTCCGTGAGCCGGGCGACCGGAATATCCCGTTCGGCCATCCGGGAGTGGCGCACCCGCGTCGAACCCAGACGGAGCGGCACCGAGTGCACCGGTCGCGCGTCGGGGCCCGCCTACGCCTATCTGCTCGGCCTCTACCGCGGCGACGGCTGCATCAGCCCCCAGCCGCGCGGCGGTCACGCCCTGCGCATCGCCTGCGCGGACGCGTGGCCGGGCCTGATCGACGCCTGCGAGGAGGCCGTCAGGGCCGTCCGGCCCGGGAACTCCGTGTGCCGCGTCCACGCCCAGGGCTGCACCATGGTGACGTCGTACAGCGACCACTGGCCCTGCCTCTTCCCCCAGCACGGACCCGGCAAGAAGCACGAGCGCCGGATCGCTCTTGAGCCCTGGCAGCAGGACGTCGTGGACGAGTGCCCCTGGGACTTCCTGCGCGGGCTGATCCATTCCGACGGGAGCCGGGTCGTGAACCGGACCACGCGGACCGTGGCCGGAGTGACCAGGCGCTACGAGTACCCGCGCTACTTCTTCACCAACCGGTCCGAGGACATCCGGCGGCTGTGCACCGACACACTCGACGCCCTCGGCGTCGCCTGGCGGCAGGCCGGCGCCTGCAACGTCTCCGTCGCCCGCCGGGAGGCCGTCGCGCTGATGGACCGCTTCATCGGTCCGAAGCATTGAGCCGCGCCTTGGTGTGCCGGGTGGCGACCGCCGTCGTGGGGTCCTCCGGCCAGGGGTGCTTGGGGTAGCGGCCGCGGAGTTCCGCGCGCACTGCCCGGTAGCCGTCGCGCCAGAAGGAGGCGAGGTCGGCGGTGACGGCGGCGGGGCGGCCCGCGGGGGAGAGCAGGCGGACGAGGAGGGGGACGCGGCCGCCGGCGATGCGGGGGGTGGTGGTCCAGCCGAAGAGCTCCTGGAGCTTGGCGGCGAGGACGGGCCGGTCGTCGTCGTAGGAGACGCGGACCTTGGAGCCGGAGGGGATCTCCAGGCGTTCCGGGGCGAGTTCGTCGAGGCGGGCGGCGTCTCCGGTGGCCCAGGGCAGGAGGCGGCCCAGGGTGGTGGCGGCGTCGATGCGGGCGAGGTCGGCGCGGCGGCGGGCGGTGGCGAGTTCGGGGGCCAGCCACTCCTCCGCGCGGGAGAGCAGGGCCTCGTCGGAGACGTCGGGCCATGGGGCGCCGATCTCGCGGTGGAGGAAGGCGAGGCGCCGGCGCAGGGTGTCGGCGTCGCGGGTCCACTTGAGCAGGCGGGGTCCTTCGCGGCGGAGGCCGTCGAGGAGCGCGGTGCGCAGGTGTTCCGGGTCGGGGCGGGGGAGGGGGCGGGTGGTGAGGGTGATCGCGCCGAGGCGGGCGGCGTGGTGGGCGGTGACGTCGCCGTCGGTCCAGGTGACCTCGTCGGCTTCGGTGAGCAGGGGCGCGGCGGCGGTGCGTGCGGTGTCCTCGTCGATGACGGCGGCGAGGCGTACGCGGGCGGAGGGGGAGCCGGCGGGGCGGTCGGCGACGGCGACGGCGAGCCATTGGGGGGTGCCCAGGCGTGTGCCGTCGGCGAGGTCGGCGGCGGTGCCGGAAGCCATCAGGTAGCCGGAGCCGGAGCCGGAGCCTGAGCCGGCCCCCGCCCCAGTCCCTGTGCCGGTCCGGCGGCGGGCGACGCGTTCGGGGAAGGCGAGTGCGGTGAGGAGCCCGGCGGCGCTGTCGTCGGTCAGGGCCGTGTCGGGGTGCTCGGGGGCCGCCGCGGCCAGGCGGCGGGCTTCGCGGCGCCAGCGGTCGGCGTGGGCGTCGTGGGCGCGGCGGGCGGTGCGCCAGGCGGCGGCGAGGTCGTCGCCGTGGTCGCGCGGGGGTTGCTCGGACAGCAGGGCGACGATGTCGGCGGCGCGGCGGGTGCCGGTGCGGGGGGCGCCGTCGAGGAGGGCGCGGGCGAGCCGGGGGTGGAGGCCGATGCGGGCCATGCGGTCGCCGCGGTCGGTGGTGCGGCCGTCGGGGCGGAGGGCGCCGATGGCGGTGAGGACGTCGTGTGCGGCGGCGAGGGCGCCGGGCGGCGGCGGGTCGAGGAGGGCGAGTCCGGTGGCGTCGGGGTCGCCCCAGGCGGCTGCCTGGAGGGCGAAGGGGGTGAGGTCGGCGACGGCGATCTCGGGGGAGGGGAAGCGGGGCCGGCCGGTGTCCTCGGCCTCGTTCCAGCAGCGATAGGCGGTGCCGGGTGCTTCGCGTCCGGCGCGTCCCGCGCGCTGGGCGGCGGTGGCGAGGGAGGCCCGGACGGTGGTCAGGGAGCCGAGTCCGCGGGCGTGGTCGGTGCGGGGTTCGCGGGCGAGCCCGGAGTCGACGACGACGCGTACGCCGGGGACGGTGAGGCTGGATTCGGCGACGGAGGTGGACAGGACGACGCGGCGGCGGGTGCCGTCGCCGCCGCGGAGGACGGCGTCCTGGACGGCGGCGGGTGCCTGGCCGTGGAGTTGGAGGACCTCGGCGCCGGTGCCGTCGAGGAGGCGGGCGACGCGGGCGATCTCGCCGGTGCCGGGGAGGAAGCACAGGACGTCGCCGTCCGCGGTGCGCAGCGCGGTACGGACGGTGGCGGCGACGTGGTCGAGGAACGCGGGGTCGACGCGCGTGCCGTGCGGCGGGCGGATGCCGTGGGGCGGGGGCGCGTGGGTGACGGCCACGGGGTGCATGTGTCCCTGGGCCCGGACGACGGGTGCGCCGCCCAGCAGCCGGGACCAGGCGTCGGCGTCGGTGGTGGCGGAGGCGGCGACGACGCGCAGGTCGGGGCGGAGCGCGGCGCGTACGTCGAGCAGGAAGGCCATGGCGGTGTCGGCGTCGAGGTGGCGTTCGTGGCACTCGTCGAGGAGGACGGTGGTGGTGCCGGGGAGTTCCTGGTCGCGCTGGAGCCGCTGGAGGAGGACGCCGGTGGTGACGACCTCGACGACGGTGCGCGGGGAGACCTTGCGGTCGCCGCGCACGGTGTGGCCGACGCGGCCGCCCGGTTCCTCGCCGAGGAGCCAGGCCATGCGGCGGGCGGCGGCCTTGGCGGCCATGCGGCGGGGTTCGGCGACGAGGACGGTCCGGGTGGGCCGGTCGTCGAGGAGCCCGGCGAGGGCGAGCGGGACGAGGGTGGTCTTCCCGGTGCCGGGAGGGGCGGCGAGCACGGCGCAGCCGTGTCCGTCGAGGGCGTCGTGGAGGGCGGGCACGGCGGTGCGCACGGGGAGGGCGGCGAGGGCGTCCTCCCGCAGTCGTGCGGGGCGGGGGGTCACGCGGCGACGCAGACGAAGACCGCGGTGCCGGGGAGGAGCCGGCCGCGCAGCGGGGACCAGCCGCCCCATTCCGCGGTGTTCCAGGCGGGCCACTCGGGTTCGACGAGGTCGACGAGGCGGAAGCCGGCGGTGCTGAGTTCGCGGACGCGGTCGCCGAGGGTGCGGTGGTGCTCGACGTAGACGGCGTGCCCGGTCTCGTCCTGTTCGACGTAGGGGGTGCGGTCGAAGTAGGAGGCGGTGGCGGTGAGTCCTTCGGGGCCGGGTTCGTCGGGGAAGGCCCAGCGGAGGGGGTGGGTGACGGAGAAGACCCAGCGGCCGCCGGGGCGCAGCACGCGCCGGACCTCGCGCATGACGTGGGCGGTGTCGGCGATGAAGGGGAGGGCGCCGTAGGCGGAGCAGGCGTGGTCGAAGGAGGCGTCGGCGAAGGGGAGCGAGCCGGCGTCGGCCTGGACGAGCGGGAACGCGGGGGCGCCGCTCCCGGTTGAGCCGGCGGCGCGTGCGTCGTCGATGCGGCGGGCGTGCTGGAGCTGGCGGTGGGAGAGGTCGAGTGCGACGGGCCGGGCGCCGTGCGCGGCGAGCCAGCGGGAGCACTGGGCGGCGCCGGCGCCGATCTCCAGGACGGCCGCGTCCTTCAGGGCGGCGGTGGGTCCGAGGAGGTGGAGCTCGTCCTCGGTTGCTCCTTCCGGGCCCCAGACGAAGTCGGCGTCGCCGAGGAACTCCCCGTGGTCGCTCTGGTACTCGTCTGCGTTGCGGTCCCACCATCCGCGGTTGGCTCGGCTGCTCTCCGTGGCGCCTGCGACACGTCGCGTGGCCTCGGGTTCTTCGGGGACGGGCCGGGGGGCCGGTGCTTGGATCATTGCGCTGGTCGTCGTACCCTCTGTGGTGACCTGTGGCTGCGGAGCCGCCGCTGCACGTCCATGTACCAGTGCCCGGTACGGGGTGTTACGCCCGTGGTGTGCTCTTCGTGCATTGACCGTGCCCGGCTGCCCCCGTATGCTACAAGTTGCGCTGCGAGCCTGCGCGCCTCGGACGGAGCAGGCTGCGCTCACATCTGTTGTAAACCTCTCGGCCTTGTGGGCTGTCCGGAATCGGCAGGAGCGAAACGGGCTTACGGCGTAGCAGTACCTACGACTTCATGTCCGTACCGGAGCCCTTTTCCTAATGACGAGCAGCACCGAGGCCCAGGCCCCTCGTACCACCCCGCAGGTGGCGGTCAACGACATCGGTTCCGAGGAAGCCTTCCTCGCCGCGATCGACGAGACGATCAAGTACTTCAACGACGGCGACATCGTCGACGGCGTCATCGTGAAGGTCGACCGGGACGAGGTCCTGCTCGACATCGGTTACAAGACCGAGGGTGTCATCCCCTCGCGCGAGCTTTCGATCAAGCACGACGTCGACCCCAACGAGGTCGTCGCCGTGGGTGACGAGATCGAGGCCCTGGTCCTCCAGAAGGAGGACAAGGAGGGTCGTCTGATCCTGTCCAAGAAGCGCGCCCAGTACGAGCGCGCCTGGGGCACGATCGAGAAGATCAAGGAAGAGGACGGCATCGTCACCGGTACCGTCATCGAGGTCGTCAAGGGTGGTCTCATCCTCGACATCGGCCTCCGCGGCTTCCTCCCCGCCTCCCTGGTCGAGATGCGCCGTGTCCGCGACCTCCAGCCGTACGTCGGCAAGGAGCTCGAGGCCAAGATCATCGAGCTGGACAAGAACCGCAACAACGTGGTCCTGTCCCGTCGCGCGTGGCTGGAGCAGACCCAGAGCGAGGTCCGCCAGACCTTCCTCACCACCCTCCAGAAGGGTCAGGTGCGCTCCGGCGTCGTCTCCTCCATCGTCAACTTCGGTGCCTTCGTGGACCTGGGTGGCGTGGACGGCCTCGTGCACGTGTCCGAGCTGTCCTGGAAGCACATCGACCACCCCTCCGAGGTCGTCGAGGTCGGCCAGGAGGTCACGGTCGAGGTCCTGGACGTCGACATGGACCGCGAGCGTGTCTCCCTGTCGCTGAAGGCGACCCAGGAAGACCCGTGGCAGCAGTTCGCCCGTACGCACCAGATCGGCCAGGTCGTCCCCGGCAAGGTCACCAAGCTGGTGCCGTTCGGTGCGTTCGTCCGCGTGGACGAGGGCATCGAGGGTCTGGTCCACATCTCCGAGCTGGCCGAGCGCCACGTGGAGATCCCGGAGCAGGTCGTCCAGGTCAACGACGAGATCTTCGTCAAGGTCATCGACATCGACCTCGAGCGCCGTCGCATCAGCCTCTCGCTGAAGCAGGCCAACGAGTCCTTCGGTGCCGACCCGGCCTCGGTCGAGTTCGACCCGACCCTGTACGGCATGGCCGCGTCCTACGACGACCAGGGCAACTACATCTACCCCGAGGGCTTCGACCCCGAGGCCAACGACTGGCTCGAGGGCTACGAGACCCAGCGGGAGGCGTGGGAGCACCAGTACGCCGAGGCGCAGTCCCGCTTCGAGCAGCACCAGGCCCAGGTCATCAAGTCCCGCGAGGCGGACGCCGAGGCGGCGGCCGCGGCCGGCGAGGCGGCTCCGGCCGGCCCGACCGGTGGCTCGTACTCCTCGGAGTCCGGTGACCAGTCCGGCGCCCTGGCGTCGGACGAGGCGCTGGCCGCGCTCCGCGAGAAGCTGGCCGGCGGCCAGAGCTGATCGCAGGGCTCGCGCCCGCCGCAGCAACACGGAAGGACCCGCTCTCCCCTGGAGGGCGGGTCCTTCCGCGTTCGCCGGGTCCGGGCGGGAATGCGCGGGCTGTACGGTCCGTTGCACCGAGAGTTGACGAAGACCGAGGGAAGGGTGCGCAGTGCTGGATCCGCAGGGGCTGTACGCATACGAGCCGGGCGGGGCAGAGGCGGTCGACGAGGCGTTCGGCGAGACCGGACCCGTACTGCTGTACCACTTCGACGGGTACATCGACGCCGGGGAGACCGGCGCGCAGGTCGTCGAGGAGCTGCTGGAACGGCAGGAGCACCGGGTCGTGGCGCGTTTCGACGCGGACCGCCTGGTGGACTACCGGGCGCGCCGACCGCTGATGACCTTCAAGCGGGACAGCTGGACGGGGTACGAGGCGCCGGAGATCGCGCTGCGGCTGGTGCGTGACAGCACGGGCTCGCCGTTCCTGCTGCTGTCGGGCCAGGAGCCGGACATCGAGTGGGAGCGTTTCGCCGCGGCCGTCGTGCAGGTCGTGGAGCGGCTGGGCGTGCGGCTGGCGTTCAACTTCCACGGCATTCCCATGGGCGTGCCGCACACCCGCCCGGTGGGGCTGACGCCGCACGGCAACCGGCTGGACCTGGTGCCGGCCCACCGCACGTGGTTCGACGAGGCGCAGGTGCCGGGCAGCGCGGAGTCGCTGATCGAGTACCGGCTGGCGGAGGCCGGCCGTGATGTGCTGGGGGTCGCCGCCCACGTACCGCACTACCTGGCGCGTTCGGGCTACCCGGATTCGGCGTTGGCCGTGGTGGAGACGCTGACGGCCGCCACCGGCCTGGTGCTGCCGCAGGTGGCGCACGCGCTGCGGATGGAGTCGCACACGGTGCGCGCCGAGATCGACCGGCAGGTCGCCGACGGCGACGCGGAACTGGTCGCGGTGGTGCAGGGCCTGGAGAACCAGTACGACGCGCTGGCGGGTGGCAGCAGCCGGCAGAACCTGATCGCCGAGCCGGTCGAACTGCCGTCGGCGGACGACCTGGCGGCGGAGTTCGAGCGTTTCCTGGCCGACCGCGAGGACGACGGCTCCTGACCGGGCTCGTGGTGGTACGGGGGTCCCGGTAGTCTCGCGCCATGGTCAAAGTGGGGCTGACGGGCGGGATCGGGGCGGGCAAGAGCGAGGTGTCGCGGCTGCTGGCCTCCTACGGGGCGGTGCTGGTCGACGCCGACCGGATCGCCCGTGAGGTGGTGGAGCCGGGCACACCCGGGCTGGCGGCCGTGGTCGCCGAGTTCGGCGAGGGGGTGCTGGCGGCCGATGGTTCCCTGGACCGGCCAAAGCTGGGCGCGATCGTCTTCTCCGACCCCGAGCGGCTGCGGGCGCTGAACGCGATCGTCCACCCCCTGGTCCGGGACCGTTCGGCCGCGCTGGAGCAGGCCGCGGCCCCGGACGCCGTGGTCGTGCACGACGTGCCGCTGCTGACGGAGAACGCCCTGGCGCCGCTCTACGACGTGGTCGTGGTGGTGGACGCCGCCCCGGAGACCCAGCTGGACCGGCTGGTGCGGCTGCGCGGCATGACCGAGGAGGACGCCCGTGCCCGGATGGCGGCCCAGGCGACCCGGGAGCAGCGGCTGGCGGTCGCCGACGTCGTGATCGACAACGACGGGCCGCTGGGGGCGCTGGAGCCCCGGGTTCGGCAGGTCTGGGAGCAGTTGCGTCAAAAGATCGTCAAGAGCTGATCCGGAACCCTCTCCGGGGACGTCCTGGGGGCAGTAGCGTCGCTGCCTCGCGGACAGGAGGGGGATGGGGATGGAAGCCGTGTCGGCTGTGATCGGGATCGCCGTCGTGGTGCTGGGCCTCGGTGGTCTCAAGAGCAGCTTCCGGGTGATCAGGCAGTACGAGCGGGGTGTGGTCTACCGCCTCGGACGGGTGCGGCCGCAGGCCAAGCAGCCCGGGCCGCGTCTGCTGGTGCCGTTCGTGGACCGGATGACCAAGGTCAACATGCAGGTGGTGACCATGCCGGTGCCCTCGCAGGAGGGCATCACCCGGGACAACGTCTCGGTGCGGGTGGACGCCGTGCTGTACTTCCGGGTCATCGACCCGATCAAGGCCACCGTGGACGTGCAGAACTACCAGTTCGCCATGGTGCAGGTGGCCCAGACCTCGCTGCGGTCGGTGATCGGCAAGAGCGAACTGGACGACCTGCTGTCGGGGCGCGAGGCCATGAACGAGGGCCTGGAGCTGATGCTGGCCACGCCGGCCGTCGAGTGGGGCATCCACATCGACCGGGTGGAGATCAAGGACGTGGCCCTGCCGGAGTCGATGAAGCGGTCGATGGCGCGGCAGGCCGAGGCGGACCGAGAGCGCCGGGCGCGCATCATCACCGCCGACGGCGAGCTGCAGGCCTCGCAGAAGCTCGCGCAGGCCGCGTCGGCGATGGACGGCACTCCGGCGGCGATGCAGCTGCGTCTGCTGCAGACCGTGGTGGAGGTGGCCGCCGAGAAGAACTCGACGCTGGTCATGCCGTTCCCGGTGGAGATGCTGCGCTTCTTCGAGCGCGCGTCCGGGGGCGAACGCCCCGCTCCTACGTCTGCCCCGGCTCCTGCGTCTGCCCCGGCTCCTGCTGCGGCGCCGGCCCCGCTCGAGGAATCGCCGCGGCCCGTCGCCGAGGTGGACGGCACAGCCACGGCGGCGCTGGAGGCGCCGAAGGGCCGTACGGAGCCCGCGGTGCCGGCGGAACCGCGTCCGGCGGACGAGGAGGCGTGAGCCGTCCGACGCGGTGTTCCTCCGGGGAATGCATATGCGGACGGTGATGTTGGGTAGTTGTGAGCTGTTGAGTGCCCGGGGAAGGAGGCGGCTGTGCCCGAGCAGAGCCCCGAGAACCACGTGATCGACTTCCGTGCGGCGGAGCAGCTGCTCGCGGCCCGCGACGCCCGCGGGGCGGTGAAGCTGCTGGACTCGGTCATCGCCGCCCACCCGGAGAACACCGCCGCGCGGCTGCTGCGCGCCCGGGCCTTCTTCCTGGCCGCGCAGCTGCGCCCGGCCGAGCTGGAGTTCCAGGTCGTCCTGGAGCGCGAGCCGGACAACGCGTACGCGCACTTCGCGCTGGGCCGCACCCTGGAGCGCTCGGGGCGTTCCGGTGAGGCGCTGCGGCACTTCCGGCTGGCGGCGGCGCTCGACCCCAAGCCCGACTACCTGCAGGCGGCCCGCTTCCCCGACCCGACGTGAGCCAGGGTGGGTAGTTCGCCCGGTTTTACGGCGAACACCCCTCGCGTCACATTGATCCGCATCGTCACTCCCGTTACGGTTCCGGCACGCGTTCTGACGCAGCCTCAACTGTGGGGAGCCGGCCGTGACTCGAGTGACCAGGCGGACGCTGCTGGGTTCCGCCGCCGCGACCGCGGCGGGTGCGGTCCTCCCGGTGGGGGCCGCGGCCGCGGCCTCCCCCTTCGACACCTCCTTCGACACCGCTCCCGCGCAGGCTGCTCTGCGGCGGCTGCTGCCGCGGCATGCGGGGCAGTTCCGGCTGCTCGCCCTGGACCGGGGGCACGGGGGCAAGGACGGCGAACGGTCCGACCGTTTCCGGATCGCGGGCACTCGCGGGCGGGTCGAGGTGGCGGGTACGTCTCCGGCCACACTGCTGTGCGGCGTGCGCTGGTACCTCAAGCACGTGTGCGGCGTGGGCGTCTCCTGGATGGGCGACAGTCTGGACGCCCTGCCCGCCACGCTCCCCGCCCCGCCCCCGGGCGGCATCGCCCGGCGCGCGACCGTGCCGCACCGCTTCGTCCTCAACGACACCAACGACGGTTACACCGCCCCCTACGCCGACTGGTCGCGCTGGGAGCGCTTCATCGACGTCCTGGCCCTGCACGGCTGCAACGAGGTGCTGGTGGTGGCGGGCGCCGAGGCCGTGTACCGGCGTGTGCTGCGCGAGTTCGGCTACTCCGACCGGGAGGCCCTGGCCTGGCTGCCCGCGCCGTCCCACCAGCCGTGGTGGCTGCTGCAGAACCTCTCGGGCTACGGCGGCCCGCTGACCGCCGGCATGGTCGACGCCCGTGCCACGCTGGGCCGCAGGATCACCGCGCGGCTGCGGGAGCTGGGCATGGCCCCGGTGCTGCCGGGCTACTTCGGCACGGTCCCGGACGGGTTCGCCGGGCGCAACGCGGGGGCGCGCGTCGTCCCCCAGGGCACCTGGCACGGCTTCGCCCGCCCGGACTGGCTCGACCCGCGCACCGGCGCCTTCGCTGCCGTGGCCGCCTCCTACTACCGCCACCAGAAGGAGCTGTTCGGTAAGGCCGACTACTTCAAGATGGACCTGCTCCACGAGGGCGGCACCGCCGGCCGCGTGCCCGTGCCCGCGGCCGCCCGGGGCGTCCAGGCGGCGCTGCTCGCGGCGCACCCCCGTGCGACCTGGGTGATCCTCGGCTGGGAGAAGAACCCCCGGGCCGACCTACTGGGGGCCGTCGACAAGGAGCGGATGCTCGTCGTGGACGGCGTCTCCGACCGGTACACGTCGGTCACCGACCGCGAGCGGGACTGGGCGGGCACCCCGTACGCCTTCGGTTCCATCCCCAACTTCGGCGGCCGCACGACCATCGGCGCCAAGACCCACGTGTGGGCGGACCGCTTCTTCACCTGGCGGGACAGGCCCGGCAGCGCCCTGACCGGCACCTGCTACCTGCCGGAGGCCGCCGAGCGCGACCCGGCCGCCTTCGAGCTCTTCTGCGAACTGCCCTGGCACGAGCGGCGGGTGGACCTGCCGTCCTGGTTCGACACCTACGCGCGGACCCGCTACGGCACCGCCGACGGCCAGGCCCGCGTCGCCTGGCAGGCACTGCGCCGCACCGCCTACCGGCACGAGGCACTGGAGCGCGCCGACGCCCACGACAGCCTGTTCACCGCCCGCCCCTCGCTGACCGCCGACTCCGGCAGCGTGTACGCGCCGAACGCCCTCACCTACGACCCCGCCGCCTTCGACACGGCGCTCGCCGCGCTCCTGGGGGTGTCCGCCGGGGCGCGCGCCCGGGACGCCTACCGCTACGACCTGGTCGACGTCGCCCGGCAGGCCGTCGCCAACCGCAGCCGGCAGCTCCTGCCGCAACTGCGCGCCGCGTTCGCGCGCGGTGACGCGGCGGTCTTCCGCCAGCTGTCCGAACTGTGGCTGCGGCTGATGCGGCTGGCCGACGAGGTCGCCGGCGGCCACCGGGCCTTCCTGCTGGGCCCCTGGCTCGCGGAGGCCCGGGCCTGGCGCGGGGCGGAGGCGCAGCGCGCCGGACTCGAGCGCACCGCGCGCGTGCTGGCCACCACCTGGGGTGGCCGGGCGACCTCGGCGTCGCTGCACGAGTACGCCAACCGGGACTGGAACGGCCTCGTCGCGGACTTCTACCTGCCGCGCTGGCGGACCTTCCTGGACGAGTGCGCGACGGCCCTCACCACCCGCCGCACACCGCGGGACGTCGACTGGTACCGGACCGAGGAGCCCTGGACGAAGCGCGCCGGGAGCTACCCCACCCGCCCCACCGGCGACGCGCACACACTCGCCCGGCGGGCCTACGAGGTGCTCGCCGCCGCCCCCTACCAGGGCACGCTGACGGTGACGGCGCAGCCGGCGACGCTGCGGCCGGGCGGCCGGACCCTGGTCACCGCGGAGTTCACCAACACCAACGGGCTCGCCCCCACGGGCACGGTGGGCTTCTCCCTGACCACGGACGGAGTGCGGGCCGCCGCGCGGGGGTCGCTGTCGCTGCCGCGCGTGGCGGCCGGCGGCACCGGCCGCGCGACCTGGCACGTCACCGCGCCCGAGGCGCATCCGGGGCGGCCGCTGTCGCCGCTGCGGTACGAGGCGCGCGCCGCGTACGAGCCGGTGCCGGGCGGGGCGCGGGTGCCCGCGGTCGCCACCGGTGACCTGTACGTCGCGGGCCCGCTGGACCGCGCGTTCCGCACTGTGGACGGCGCCGGTGCCGTCTTCGGGCAGCTCGGCGACCGCTTCGCCATCGACGGCGCCGGGCGCGACCTGTGGAAGGGCACCGCCGAGTTCGCGGCGCTCCTGCGGCGCGGCGCGCTGCGGGACGGCGGGACGGTCACCACGCGCGTCGACAGCCAGGCCGAGACGGCCGCGTGGGCCCGGGCGGGCATCGTCGTCCGCGACGACCTCGAGGACCCGGCCGCGCCGGGCTTCCTGAACCTGGCGGTGAGCCCCGGCCACGGGGTGACGCTGTCGTACGACTCCGACGGCGGCGGGCAGGTGAACCGCTACCGGCGGCTCGCCGGTGTGCGGGCACCGGTGCTGCTGAGGCTGCGCCGCCGGGGCCGCGCGTACACGGGGGAGTGCAGCACCGACGACGGGACGACGTGGCGGAAGGTGGCGACCGTGACCGTCCTCTCGGCGGCCCCGCAGCAGGACGTGGGGCTCTTCATGACCGCGGGCAACGGCGGCACGGGGGACCGGGGACTGGTGGAGTTCACCGGCTTCCGCCTCGGCTGAGGCCGGCGGGCCCCCTCGGCGTCAGCCGGTGCGGCCGCCCGCGGCCACGGCGGAGACGAGTGCGGCCAGGGCGTCACCGAGCCTGTCGAAGCCCGCGACGGCGTCGCCCGCGGGCTCGGTCATGTACCCGTCCCGGCGTATCTCGACCATCAGCGCCGACACTTCGCGGGTCCGGCCGTAGAACGTCAACGGCACATAGGTACCGGCGAACGGCGAGTCGAGACCGACGTCGCCGCACGGCGCGAAGGCCTCGCGGGCGGCGTCCAGCAGCCAGGACGGCGTGTGGAAGGCGTCGGTGGCCAGGCAGACCGCGGGGCGGGGCCCGTCGCCGTGCAGCTCGTAGGGGAGCGGAGTGCCCGGGTAGGAGTGCACGTCGATGACGACCGCCCGTCCGGTGGCCGCCAGCCGGTCCTGGACGGCAGCCGTCATGGCGGCCGCGTACGGCTCGAAGTAGGCGTCCAGCAGGGCCCGTTCGTGCCGGGAGTCGTCCGCGCGCAGCGGCGCGCCGTGCGAGGTGCGGGTGTAGACGGCGCCCATGCCGACGGCGCGCATCTCCTCCCGCTCGTCGGGGAACCGCTCGGGGTCGACGACCAGCCGTGACAGGAGGTTGGTGAACTGCCAGGCCCCCGTCCGCGCGGCGGCGCGCCCGGCGATGAGGTCGGTGTGGGCGTCCGTCATGCGGTCGAGTTCGGCCGTCAGCGCGGCGTCGTCCAGGAGGATGCGCTCGCGGACGTGCCGGGGCACGGCGCGGGCGCTGTGCGGTACGTGGAGGAGCACCGGTGAGTCCGGTGCGCCCTCGGTGATGCGGAAAGCCGGTCCGTCCATGTCTCCACCCCTCCCGGCCCGTTGCGGGCCCTTCCGCCGCAGCGACGGCCGGTGGCCGCGGCGGCGGCCGGCGACCCGTCAGAACAGCGGTTCCGGCAGGACACCCTCCAGGGCCAGCAGCGAGCGCTTGATGTCGAGCATGCGCGCGCCCCCGCCGAAGCCGCCGATGCCTCCGTCGCTCTCCAGGACCCGGTGGCACGGCACGACGACGGGCAGCGGGTTGGAGCCCATGGCCGTGCCCACGGCGCGGGCCGCGCCCGGTTCGCCGACCCGGTTCGCCAGGTCCTGGTAGCCGACGACGCTGCCGAACGCGACGTTGCCCGACAGTTCGCGCAGCACACGGCGGTTGAAGCCGGTCGTCAGCGACCAGTCCAGGGCGAGGTCGAAGCTGTGCCGCGTCCCGGCGAAGTACGCCTCCACCTGGGGTATCGCCTCGTCGAGCCGGGCCCCGGCGGCGGTCGCGGGACCGGGCCTGCGCGCGGGCACGGCGCCCAGCCGGGAGCAGATCCGCTCCAGCACGGCGGGCGCCTCCTTCTCGCCGGTCCGGAAGGCGACGTGGACCAGGCCCTGCCCGGTCGCGGCGAGCAGGAGGGGCCCGATCGGTGCCTCCAGCACCGTCCAGGCGACCTCGGCGGTGGGGGTCTGCGGTTGCGTCACGGTCCCCAGCCTAGGACGGGGCACCGACAACGGGTCCCGGACGGGGGCACGGAGGGGCACGACCGGGGGCGCGGCCCGGTCCGGCCGCCCCCGTGCAGTGACGGCAACCGGCTGCACGCCTGGCCACCCGGGAGGGTGGCCGTTCTCGACAGGTGTGTCACAAGCGGTAGTTGATCGGTTACGAGGGGGATGGGGCGCGCATGACGCGAAACGACTTCATCCCCGCCGTCCGCCGGCTCGCCCGCGAACAGGACCGGGTCGCCACCGTCGCCCAGCTCGCCGCGGTGGGCGTGCCGCAGAGCAGGCTGCGCGAGTGGTGCCGGCCCGGCGGCCGGTGGCAGCGGCCGCTGCCCCGGGTGGTCGTCCTCCAGACCGGTCCGCTCACCGCCGCCCAGCGGTCCAGAGCCGCACTGGCGTTCGCCGGGTACCCGCAGGTTCCGGCCATGATCACCGGTGTGGCGGGGCTCGCCCTGCACGGCGTCGGCGTGGCCGCGCCGCCCTGCGGGCTCCCGGTGGTGGATGTCCTCGTCCCGAGCGAGCGCCGCATCCGCACCCACACCTGGGTACGGGTCCACCACGGCCGCGGGCTCCCCCTGCCCGACAGCGTGGACGGTGTGCCCGTGGCGCCGGTGGTCCGGGCGGCGGCGGACGGCGTACGGGAGTCGATCGACCCCGAGTGGGCCCTGGAGGTGGTCCGCGAACTGGTCACCGGGCTCGGCGTGCCCGCCCCCGCGCTCGCCGCGGAACTGGGCGGCGCGGTGCTGGCGCGGCGCCCCGCCGTGGCGGCGCTGCTGGAGGCCATGGACCCCGGCGCGCCTGCCGCCCCCGCCGAGCCGATGGCCCGGGCCCTGGTGGCCCGGTCCGGGCTGCGGCAACCGCTGTGGCGTCCCGTGCTCCAGCTCGACGGCGCCTTCCTGGGCTCGCCCGACGCCTACTGGGTGCGCGACGGCCTCGTGCTGGACCTCGGCCCGGGGGCCGGGCGCGGCCGCCTGGAGTCGCTGGGACTGCGTGTGCTGCGGGTCGCGCCCGCCGCGCTCACCCGCAGCCCCGCCGAGGTTGTCGCCGCCCTGCGCACCGCCCTGGCGGAGGGACCGTACGGGCCGCTGGAACGGATCACGGCGCTGCCCGGGGCGAGGTGACGTACGGGTGCACGCGCGATGAAGTCGTCGTGAGGCGGCGGCGCGGGGCGCGGCGGCGAGCCTAGTTTCTGACAGTGCGGGGACCGGCGCGGCCAGGGGAGGGTGCCGTGAACGGCACATACGGAACGGTCAACGGATTCACCTACGGATGGGCGACCCCACTGGTGGGGTTCCTGATGGCCTGCTTAGGCGCCGCCCTCGGGCTGCGCTGCATCATCCGGGCCCTGGCCATGCAGCCTTCGCGGCGGGCCGGCTGGCTCGCGCTGGGTTCCGCGGCCATCGGCTCCGGCATCTGGACCATGCACTTCGTCGCCATGATGGGCTTCAGCGTCGGTCAGGTGCGGATCACCTATGACACGCCCGTCACCTTCGAGAGCCTGCTGGTCGCCGTCGTGGTCGTCGGGCTCGGGGTGTTCCTCGTCGGCTTCGCGGGCCGCACGCCGCTCGCCGTACTGGGCGGCGGATGCCTCACCGGGCTCGGCATCGCCGCCATGCACTACACGGGCATGCGGGCCCTGCGGCTGCGCGGTGACCTGGAGTACACGCAGTCCACGGTGGTGCTGTCAGTCGGCGTCGCCGTGCTGGCCGCCACCGTCGCCCTGTGGGTGGCGCTCTTCGTCCGGCGCGTGTTCGCCGGTGCCCTCGCCGCCCTCGTCCTGGGCCTCGCCGTCACCGTGATGCATTACACCGGCATGGCCGCGCTGACGGTCCACCTGCACAGCGACGCCCGGCAGGGGGCGAGCGGGGCGGGGCCCGTGGCGTTCCTGGCCCCGGTGCTGATCGGCCCGGTCGTCTTCCTCTTCCTCGCCGGGGTCGTCGTGGCGCTCGACCCGCCCGACGGCGACGTCGTCCCCGAGCCCGCCCCCGCGCGCGGCCGGCGCTCCTCGCGTGCGGCACGCCCCTCTTCCGCCGTCCGCTCCTTGTCCGCGGCTCGTCCCTCACGGGTCCGCGAGCGCCCGCGCGAACGCCAGTGACGGCTGGTCGACCCCGCTGCACCGGGTCGGAGCCGTCTCCATGGTGCCGTCCTCGCAGGGCCGGTCCCGGTCGGCCGACCACATGGACAGGCCGCCCAGCCCCTTGTCGCGGGCGAACGCCGCCAGACGTGCCGCGTCCCGCAAGGTGAAGACCTCGCCCTCGATGTCGTTCACCCCGATCATCGGCGTCACGGTGAGGGTCCGCCAGGCCGCCGCTTCCTGGCGGCCCAGCAGCGTCTTGAGCTGCCGTTGCGCCGCGGTGGCCGACTGGATCGCGTACCGGCCCATGTCGCCCGTGTACGCCTCCCCGTAGTCCATCGCCATGATGTTGACGCCGTCGACCCGCACACCCTGGCGCCGTGCGTCCGCGAGCAGCGCCGAGGCCTCGGCGGTCAGCCCGGACGGCATCACGGGCAGCGTGAAGGAGACCGACAGGGTCCGTCCCTCGCGCCGCGCCTGCGCCTGGAGGCGGGCGACGGCGCGCGCCCGCCGGGTGTTGGCGGCGGTGTCCGCGAGGTCGTCCCCCTCGACGTCGAAGTCGACCCCGGTCAGCCGGTAACGGGCGATCACCTCGGCGTAGACGGCGCCGAGTCGGGTCACGTCGTCGCAGGCCCCGGCGAGTTCCGTGCCGTCGGCGCCGCCGAACGAGACGCGCACGTCGCGGCCGGTGGCGCGCAGGGCGGCGATCCGGTTCGCCAGGTCGTCGTGGGTGATGCCGTCGCGCCCGTCCCAGGTCGCGGCGCAGCCCTCGCCGGCGGTGACGAAGCCGAGGGTGAAGCCGTCGGCCCCGGTCCTGCGGGCCGCGCCCGCCAGGTCGTACGCGGTGGAGCGCGAGGCGTCCACGTACGGGGTGAAGGCCACCTCGGCCACCGGCTCCCGCCCCTGGTGCGCGCGGGGAGCCGGTACGCCGGCGGGCTCCCGGCCGGTGAGGAGGGAGGCGGTCGTGGCGGCGACGGCGACCGCCACGAGTCCGGTGATCAGCTGTGC
Organism: Streptomyces sp. NPDC008238; assembly: GCF_042956445.1. Taxonomy (NCBI): domain Bacteria; kingdom Bacillati; phylum Actinomycetota; class Actinomycetes; order Kitasatosporales; family Streptomycetaceae; genus Streptomyces; species Streptomyces sp. NPDC008238. Next base: position 201,656 of record NZ_JBIBGK010000006.1, read on the forward strand.
CGTGCGGCTCTTCATGACGGAGAGACTATCCGCCCCGGGAATTCAGGACCTCGCATTCCCGGAATTGGAGAAAAGGCCCGCGGCTCATTCGTGGGATTAATTCGGAAGTGAATCACAGGAATTCCTGGAGGGAATTTACTGCTAGCATTCCGGCCATGCATTCCCTCTCCCGGCGGGCGTGTCCCCGTGGGCGGTCCACGGAGGAAGGGCCCGTGTTCGTCGACGCGTCGGGCCGCCGGGCGCGCATCATCCGGCGCGCCGGAACGGCCGTCGGGGCCGCCTGCGCGGGATATGCCGTGCTGCTCGGCGTGGCTTTGGCGGGAGGCACTCCTTTCGCGCCCGAGACCCTGATTCCCGGCGCGGAGGTTCCCGGGGGCGCTTCGGTGCAGGCCGAGGCGGATGGAAGAGACGAGGCCGTACGGGAACGCGCCCCGCGCGCCCCGGACGCCCCCCACGCCCCCGCGCCCGTGGCCCGCGCCGCGGCCGCGCCCACGGTGTTCGCGGCGGCCGGAGTCACCCCCTCCGCCACCAGGGGTCGCCCCACGGCATCGTCGACCCCCTCAGCCGCTCCCGGCAGGACCGGCGCCATTGCGACGCCGAGCGCATCCCCGCGCCCCACGCTGCCGCGCACCCCCACGGCCGGCGCCTCCCCGTCCGCCTCCGTCCCCGCGCCGCCCGGGCCGGACACCCCCGCCTTCCCCCCGGGCGACGCGGGCGGCGACCCGGTGCCCGGTGACGGCTGGGACGACTGAGCGGGCATGGCGCGGACGGCCCGGCACGCGGCACCCGGTGCGATCAACAAGGTGGCGTCCGCCGGCCGGCAGGCCGTGCCCCGGCCCCGCCTCGTCATGGCGGTGCTGGGCCTGTGCGCGCTGGTGTGCGTGATGCTGCTGGACGGCTACCTGCACTCGGAGATCGGCAACGACCACCGCGTCCACGAGTCCGGGAGCGCGGACCGGGTGCCCGCCTCCGTCCTCGAGGGCGGCCCCGTCCTGACCTTCGGCGCCGACGGCGAGCCCGTCAGCCACACCCTGCCGCCCAAGACGGTCGCGCTCACCTTCGACGACGGCCCGGACCCCCGGTGGACCCCGAAGGTGCTCGCCGTGCTGCGCGAACACCGCGTCCCCGGCACCTTCTTCGTCGTGGGCCAGATGGCCGCCCGGTACCCGGGGCTCATCCGCGACATCGTCGACTCCGGCGGCGAGATCGGCGTCCACACCTTCTCCCACGTCGACCTGGCGTACCAGAGCAGGGCCAGGATCGACCGCGAACTCGCCCAGACGCAGCTGGCCCTCGCCGGCGCCGCGGGCATCACGACCTCGCTCTTCCGCGCCCCGTACTCCTCCGAGCCCGACGCCGTCGACGACACCACCTGGCCCGTCTACCGCTACCTCGGCACCAAGGGGTACATCAGCGCCTTCGTCGACACCGACAGCGAGGACTGGCGGCGCCCTGGCGTCGCCCGCATCGTCCGCGACGCCACCCCGCGGAACGGCAAGGGCGCCTCCGTGCTCTTCCACGACGCCGGGGGCGACCGCTCCCGGACCGTCGAGGCGCTCGGCACGTACATCGACACCATGAAGGCGCAGGGCTACACCTTCACCACGCTGACCGCGAGCCTGGGGGCCACGACCGCCAACCACCCCTCCGGCGGCGCCGAGCTGTGGCAGGGCCGCGCCCTCATCGGCGTCGTGGCCCTGGCCGAGTTCACGATGCCCGTCCTGTTCTGGCTGCTCGTCGTCGTCGGCGCCGCCGTCCTGGCCCGCTTTGCCCTCATGCTGGTCCTCGCCCGCCGGCACGCCAGGATCCGCGGCCGCCGCCGCTTCAGATGGGGGCCGCCGGTCACGGAACCGGTCAGCGTCATCGTGCCCGCGTACAACGAGAAGGAGTGCATCGCCAACACCGTCGGCTCGCTCGCGGCGAGCACCCACCCGGTGGAGATCATCGTCGTGGACGACGGCTCGACCGACGGTACCGCGGGCATCGTCGAGGCCATGGGTCTGCCCCAGGTGCGCGTCGTGCGCCAGGAGAACGCGGGCAAGCCCGCGGCGCTCAACCGCGGCCTGGAGCACGCCCGCCACGGCCTCGTCGTGATGATGGACGGCGACACCGTCTTCGAGCCCGGCACCGTGCACCGGCTCGTCCAGCCCTTCGCCGACCCCCGGGTCGGCGCCGTCGCCGGCAACGCCAAGGTCGGCAACCGCGCCACGGTGATCGGCGCCTGGCAGCACATCGAGTACGTGATGGGCTTCAACCTCGACCGCCGCATGTACGACCTGCTCGGCTGCATGCCCACCGTGCCGGGCGCCGCCGGAGGCTTCCGCCGCTCCGCGCTGCTCGAGGCAGGCGGCATGAGCGGCGACACCCTCGCCGAGGACACCGACGTCACCATCGCGCTGCTCCGCGCCGGCTGGCGGGTGGTGTACGCCGAGCACGCCCGTGCCTGGACCGAGGCCCCGGGCACGATCGGCCAGCTGTGGCGGCAGCGCTACCGCTGGAGCTACGGCACCATGCAGGCGCTGTGGAAGCACCGGCGGTCCCTGGTGGACCGGGGGCCCTCGGGACGCTTCGGGCGCGTCGGCATGCCGCTGGTCGTGCTCTTCCCCTGTTCGCGCCGCTCATCGACCTCCTGACCGTCTACGGCGCCGTCTTCGTCGACCCGGCCAGGTCGCTCCTCGCCTGGGCCGGGCTGATGTCCGTCCAGGTGCTCTGCGCCGCGTACGCCTTCCGCCTCGACCGCGAGCGCTACCGCCACCTGCTGATGCTGCCGCTGCAGCAGATCGTCTACCGGCAGCTGATGTACCTCGTGCTGATCCACTCCTGCGTCACAGCCATGACCGGGGGCCGGCTGCGCTGGCAGAAGCTCGAGCGCACCGGCGAGGTCGGCTCCCCGCAGGCGCCCGCGGGAGCCGCCCGGTGACCGCATCCGGGGCCTCCCTCCCCCGCCCCTGCCCCGATCAGGGCAGGTCGGAGCCGGTTGTCGGTGGAGGGTCGTACCGTTGACCCATGCGGCCCGTATCAGACATCGAACGCAGTGTGGCGCCCTTCGAGGTCGTCAGCCCCTACCAGCCCAGCGGCGACCAGCCGACCGCCATCGCCGACCTCGAGCGCCGCGTCCGCGCGGGCGAGAACGACGTCGTCCTGCTCGGCGCCACGGGTACCGGCAAGTCGGCGACCACCGCCTGGATGATCGAACGGCTGCAGCGCCCGACCCTGGTCATGGCGCCCAACAAGACCCTGGCCGCCCAGCTCGCGAACGAGTTCCGCGAGCTGCTGCCGAACAACGCGGTCGAGTACTTCGTGTCGTACTACGACTACTACCAGCCCGAGGCGTACGTCCCGCAGACGGACACCTACATCGAGAAGGACTCCTCGATCAACGAGGAGGTCGAGCGGCTGCGCCACTCCACCACCAACTCGCTGCTCACCCGCCGCGACGTGGTCGTCGTCGCCTCGGTGTCCTGCATCTACGGCCTCGGCACGCCCCAGGAGTACGTCGACCGCATGGTCCGGCTCCGGGTCGGCGACGAGATCGACCGGGACGCCCTGCTCCGCAAGTTCGTCGACATCCAGTACGCGCGCAACGACGTGGCGTTCACCCGCGGCACCTTCCGGGTGCGCGGCGACACCATCGAGATCTTCCCGGTCTACGAGGAGCTCGCCGTCCGCATCGAGATGTTCGGCGACGAGATCGAGGCCCTGTACACGCTGCACCCGCTCACCGGCGAGATCGTCACCGACGACCAGCAGCTGTACGTCTTCCCCGCCACCCACTACGTGGCGGGCCCCGAGCGCATGGAGCGGGCCATCGCCGGCATCGAGAAGGAGCTCGGCGAGCAGCTCGCCGTCATGGAGAAGCAGGGCAAGCTGCTGGAGGCGCAGCGGCTGCGGATGCGCACCACGTACGACATCGAGATGATGCGGCAGATCGGCACCTGCTCCGGCATCGAGAACTACTCGCGGCACATCGACGGCCGCGAGGCGGGCTCCGCGCCCTCCACCCTGATCGACTACTTCCCGGAGGACTTCGTCCTCGTCATCGACGAGTCGCACGTCACGGTGCCCCAGATCGGCGCCATGTACGAAGGCGACGCCTCCCGCAAGCGGACCCTGGTCGACCACGGCTTCCGGCTGCCCTCCGCCCTCGACAACCGCCCGCTGAAGTGGGAGGAGTTCCTGGAGCGGGTCGGCCAGACGGTCTACCTGTCGGCCACCCCGGGCAAGTACGAGCTCTCCCGCGGCGACGGCGTCGTCGAGCAGATCATCCGCCCGACCGGCCTGGTCGACCCCGAGGTGATCGTCAAGCCCACCAAGGGGCAGATCGACGACCTCGTCCACGAGATCCGGGTGCGCGCCGAGCGCGACGAGCGGGTCCTGGTCACCACGCTCACCAAGAAGATGTCCGAGGACCTCACCGACTACATGCTGGAGCTCGGCATCCAGGTGCGGTACCTGCACAGCGACATCGACACCCTGCGCCGGGTGGAGCTGCTGCGCGAGCTGCGGGCCGGCGAGTTCGACGTGCTGGTCGGCATCAACCTGCTCCGCGAGGGCCTGGACCTGCCCGAGGTGTCGCTGGTCGCCATCCTCGACGCCGACAAGGAGGGCTTCCTGCGCTCCGGCACCTCCCTGATCCAGACCATCGGCCGCGCGGCGCGCAACGTCTCCGGCGAGGTCCACATGTACGCCGACAAGATCACCCCGGCGATGGAGAAGGCCATCGACGAGACCAACCGGCGCCGGGCCAAGCAGATCGCCTACAACGAGGAGCGGGGCATCGACCCGCAGCCGCTGCGGAAGAAGATCGCCGGCATCCTGGACTCCTTCGCCCGCGAGGACGCCGACACCGAGGAGCTGCTGGGCACGGGCCGGCAGCGCTCGCGCGGCAAGGCGCCCGTGCCGGGGCTGTCCGCCAAGGCCGGGGAGAAGCGCGCCGCCAAGAGCCTGCCCGCGGCCGAACTGGCCGACCTCATCGGCGAGCTGACCGACCAGATGCACACGGCCGCCGCGGACCTGCAGTTCGAGGTGGCGGCCCGGCTGCGCGACGAGGTGGGCGAACTCAAGAAGGAACTGCGGCAGATGCGGGAGGCCGGGGTGGCCTGACCGCACCCGCTGTCGAATCTCTTGCCGAACCACGGTGCCCTACCCGTGCGTCTCCCCATAGGGTGCGGAGCAACCGCACGACGGCAAAACGGTTGAGAGGGGACAGCGCGTGACGGTCAACATGACCAAGGGTCAGAAGATCAGCCTGCAGAAGTCGGACGGGGGGACCCTCACGGCGGTCCGGATGGGGCTCGGCTGGCAGGCCGCCCCGCGTCGCGGTCTCTTCGGTTCCCGCACCCGGGAGATCGACCTCGACGCCTCCGCGGTCCTCTTCGCCGACAAGCAGCCCGTGGACGTGGTGTTCTTCCGGCACCTCGTCAGCGACGACGGCTCGGTCCGGCACACCGGAGACAACCTGGTCGGCGGTGCCGGGCAGGGCGGCGACGACGAGTCGATCCTGGTCGACCTGCAGCGGGTGCCGGTGCACATCGACCAGATCATCTTCACCGTCAACTCCTTCACGGGCCAGACCTTCCAGGAGGTGCAGAACGCCTTCTGCCGCCTGGTCGACGAGACCAACGGGCAGGAGCTGGCCCGCTACACCCTCACCGGGGGCGGCGGCTACACCGCCCAGATCATGGCGAAGGTGCAGCGCAGCGGTGACGGCTGGTCGATGACCGCGATCGGCTCCGCGGCCAACGGCCGTACCTTCCAGGACCTCATGCCGGCGATCCTGCCGGCGCTCTGACCGGGCACAGGGGGGGCGCGGGCATGACCATCGAGCTGGTCCACGGGCAGAACCATCCGCTTCCCGGCACCTCCCTGGAGGTCCGGGTGTCGGCCGGTACCCCGGTGGTGGCCGGCGTCTCGCTGGGCGACGGGCAGGGGCGCGTCAGCGGCCCCGGTTCCGTCGCCCACCCCGGGGTGTCGCGGCTGCCCGGCATCGAGGTGCCCGTGCGCCTCGCCGCCGAGCAGCGCCTCACCGCCGACCTGGCGGCCGTCCCGGCGGACGTGGACCGCGTCCACGTCCTGCTGGCGCTGCCGCCGGTCGCGGGGGCGCCGACCCGCTTCGGGGCCTGCCCCGCACCCCACCTGACCGTGGCCGGGCCCGACGGGGCACCGGTCGTGAGCTTCACCGTGACCGGGCTGAGCACCGAGGCGGCGATCGTCGCCCTGGAGCTCTACCGCCGCCAGGGCGCCTGGAAGGTGCGGGCGCTGGGCCAGGGCTACCCGGGCGGGCTCGCCGAGCTGCTGCGCGACCAGGGGCTGGCCCGTCCCGACGCGGACGCCGTGGCCGCCCGCGTGGCGGACGCCGTACGTCCCGCGCCCCCGGCGCCCACCACGCCGCCCCCGGCGGCCCCCGCACCGCCACCCACCCCGCCTCCCGCGCCCCCGGCGGGGGCCCCTGCCGACTCCGTCCCGCACACGGTGGCCGCCGCGTCCTCACCCGTCGCCGGCGACGCCGCGGGCTGGAGCATGGAGGAACGGCTCTACAACCAGGTCTGGGGCGTGTTCGAGGACCTCGCCCGCACCATCGCGGCCTACCGCAGCGCCGTCGAGTTCGCCGAGTCCCGGCTCGACCAGGAACTCGACACGGTCCTCGCCGACCCGCGCCTGCGCGTCGGCCCCGCCGCCGAGGCCGCCCGCGACCAGGCCAGGGCGCGCCAGGCCGAGCTGGTGGACCGGGCCCGTACCGTGCTCGACCGCGACCTCGCCCAGCTGATCGCCGAGGCCGAGGTGGTCGAGCCCGCCCTGCCGCCGCCCTACGCGGGCTGGGAGAGCCCGGTCTGGCACGGCTACCGCGTCCCCACCGAGCCGCCCATGGCGGTCCGGCTCGGCGACCTCCACCTGCCGGAGCGCCCGGAGCTGCGCGTCCCCCTGCTGGTACGGCTGCCGCTGGAGCGCGGGCTGTGGGTGGACAGCGCCCAGGACCGCCGCCGTGCCGTGGACGTGGCCGTGGCGCTCGCCGCCCGTCTGCTGGCCGCCCACCCGGCGGGGGAGTGCGCCGTCCACGTCGTCGACCCGGCGGGTTCCGCCGCGACCGCGCTGGCCCCGTTCACGGACTCCGGCGCGCTGCGCGAGCCGCCCGCCACGGGTGCCGCGGGGGTGGCGGCGCTGCTGGCCCGGCTCACCCAGCGGGTCGACCTGGTGCAGATGGCACTGCGCGCCGACGTGCCCTTCGACGTGCCCCCGGGCGTCGACCCGGCCCGCCAGGTGCTGGTCGTCAACGACTTCCCGTACGGCTTCGACGACCGGACGATCCACCAGCTGCGCTACCTCGCCGACGAGGGCCCGCAGGTCGGCGTCCACCTGGTGCTGGTCGCCGACCGGGAGGACGCCCGCGAGTACGGCCCGCTCCTCGACCCGCTGTGGCGCTCGATGATGCGGCTGACCCCGCAGCCGGACGACCACCTCGCCGACCCCTGGGTCGGCCACGCCTGGACGTACGAACCGCTGCTCGCCCCGGCCGGCAGCGCGGTGCTCTTCCAGGTGCTGCGGCAGGTGGCCGCCGCGCGCCGGACCTACGACCCGGGCCGCCACTGACCCCGCCGACCGGCCCTGCGGGGCAGCGGTCCGCCGTCCTGATTGACCATCACTTTACTCTCTTTACCTTTCCTTGGGATTTCATGTACTCTTCTTTACGCGGAGGGGAGTACTCCCTGCAGTGCGGTGCACCCGTCATCACGGGCCGGAACGGCCCCGGGTCACCGGCCCCGGCCCACGGGCCCGGGTGGAAGAGACCTCCGGCAGCGACAACGCTGACAATTGCCAGCCCATCTGCCGGAGGCATCGCGTGGATGTATCCCTGACCCTCTGGGTGCTGACCATCGCCGGTCTGTGCGCCCTGATCGCCGCCGACTTCTTCATCGGGCGCAAGCCCCATGACGTGTCGGTCAAGGAAGCCGGCGCCTGGACCATCGTCTGGATCGTCCTGGCCGCCATCTTCGGGCTCGGACTGCTGTTCTTCGCCGGCGGGCAGCCCGCGGGCGAGTTCTTCGCCGGCTACATCACCGAGAAGTCGCTCAGTGTCGACAACCTCTTCGTCTTCGTCCTGATCATGGCGAAGTTCGCGGTGCCGTCCCAGTACCAGCAGCGCGTGCTGCTTTTCGGCGTGCTCATCGCGCTCGTCCTGCGAGCGGCCTTCATCGCCGCCGGCGCCGCCATCATCGCCAGCTTCTCCTGGGTTTTCTTCATCTTCGGCGCCTTCCTCATCTGGACCGCGTGGAAGCTGGTCCAGGAGGCCCGGGCCGAGGAGCACGACGAGGAGTTCGAGGAGAACCGGCTGCTCAAGGCCGCCGAACGCCGCTTCGGCGTCGCCGACCGCTACCACGGCACCAAGCTCTTCATCCAGCAGAACGGCAAGCGGATCATGACCCCGATGCTGGTGGTCATGCTGGCGATCGGCACCACCGACGTCCTGTTCGCGCTGGACTCCATCCCGGCGATCTTCGGCCTGACCCAGGACCCGTACATCGTCTTCACCGCCAACGCCTTCGCGCTGATGGGCCTGCGGCAGCTGTACTTCCTCATCGGCGGTCTGCTGAAGAAGCTGGTCCACCTCTCCTACGGGCTGTCGATCATCCTCGGCTTCATCGGCGTGAAGCTCGTGCTCCACGCCCTGCACGAGGCGGGGGTCCACGTCCCCGAGATCAGCATCCCGTTCTCCCTCGGCTTCATCGTCGTGGTCCTCGCCGTCACCACGGTCACCAGCCTCATGGCGTCGAAGAAGCAGGCGGCCGAGGAGAAGCGCGACGAGGAGCACGTGGACGTCTGACCCGGGGCCCCTCAGCCCGGACGGGGTGCGCGGCGGTCCGCCGCGCGCCCCGTCGTCACGTCCGGCGCGGCGGCGCCCCGGGTCTCCGGCAGTGCCGCGAAGCACCCCAGGCTGAGCAGTGCCACCGCCGCGACGTACGCCGCCACGGGCCACGGCGTGCCGGAGCCCGCCGCCAGCCGGGTCGCCACGATGGGTGTCAGGGCGCCGCCCAGGACGCCGCCGAGGTTGTAGCCGAGGGCGGCGCCGGTGCAGCGCACGCGGGGCGGGTACAGCTCCGGCAGATAGGCGCTCACCACGGCGAAGACCGAGATGAAGGCCAGCAGCTCCGCGGCGGACCCCACGGCGATCGCCACCGGCGAGGCGCTCGCGAGCAGGGCGGCGTAAGGGAAGACCACCACGCCCATCGCCGCCGTACCCGCCAGCGTTATCCGCCGGCGCCCGAAGCGGTCGCCCAGCAGACCCACCAGCGGCGTCAGCGCCCCCTTGAGCAGGACGGCCACCAGGACGCAGCCCAGCACGACCGTACGGTCCATGCCGAGGTGCTCCGTGGTGTACGCCAGCGACCAGGTCGTCACCGTGTAGAAGACGGCGTAGCCGCACGCCATGGCGCCCGTCGTGAGCAGCACCAGGCGCCCGTGCCCGCGCAGCAGCTCCGAGACGGGCACCCGCGACAGCTCCCCGCGCCGCGCGGCCGCGGCGAACGCGGGGGTCTCCGGCAGCGCGGCGCGCAGGGCCAGCCCCGCCAGCGCGAGCACGCCCGCCACCCAGAACGGCACCCGCCAGCCCCAGGAACGGAAGGCGTCGTCGCTCAGTCCCGCGGAGAGCGCGAGGACGATCCCGTTCGCCAGCAGGAAGCCCACGGCGGGACCGGTCTGCGGCAGGCTCGCCCACAGTCCGCGCCGCCGCTGCGGCGCGTGCTCCGCGACGAGCAGCACCGCCCCGCCCCACTCGCCGCCGAGCCCCAGCCCCTGCAGGAAGCGCAGGGCCACCAGCAGCACGGGCGCGGCCGGGCCGATCGCGGCGTACCCAGGGACGCAGCCGACGGCGGTGGTCGCCAGCCCGGTCAGCAGCAAGGAGCCGACCAGCACCGGGCGGCGCCCGACGCGGTCGCCGATGTGGCCGAAGAGGACCGAGCCGAGCGGCCGGGCGACGAAGCCCACCGCGAAGGTGCCGAACGCGGCAAGGGTGCCGGCGAGCGCCGAGGCGTCGGGGAAGAACAGCGGTCCGAGGACGAGGGCGGCCGCGGTGCCGTAGGCGAAGAAGTCGTAGAACTCGATCGCGGTCCCGGCCGCCGACGCGGCGGCGATCCGGGCCATGGAGGGTGAGGTGCGCACATGGGTCCAACGACCCCGGTGCGCGGGGGTGGCGGCGCCCCGCGGGGGCGCCGCCACCGGGGCCGTCACCAGCCCCGTTCGCGCCATTCGTCGAGGTGGGGGCGCTCGTCGCCGAGCGTGGTGTCCTTGCCGTGACCGGGGTAGACCCAGGTCTCGTCCGGGAGGCGGTCGAAGAGCTTGGCCTTGACCCCCTCGTAGAGGCTCGTGAAGTGGTCCGGGTTGTTGTGCGTGTTGCCGACGCCGCCCGGGAAGAGGCAGTCACCGGTGAAGATGTGCGGGTGCCCGTGGGGGTCGTCGTAGATCAGGACGATGCTGCCGGGCGTGTGGCCGACCAGGTGCCGGGCGGTGAGCTCGACCCGGCCTACCTGGATCCGGTCGCCGTCCTCGACCGGCACGTCGGTGGGGACGGGGATCCCCTCGGCGTCGTGGCGGCCCGCGTAGGTGCGGGCGCCGGTCGCGTCGACCACGGCCCGCAGCGCCTGCCAGTGGTCGGCGTGGCGGTGGGTGGTGACGACGGACGCGAGACCGTCGTTGCCGGCGACCTCCAGGAGCGTGTGCGCGTCGTTCGCCGCGTCGACGAGCAGCTGCTCGTCGGTGGCGCGGCAGCGCAGCACGTACGCGTTGTTCTCCATGGGGCCGACCGCGACCTTGGTGATGATGAGGTCCTTGAGTTCGTGCACGTCGGGCGCGCCCCCGACCGTGACCTCGCCGCTGTACGTCATGGCGTCAGCCTAGTGGCGGCAGCACCGGCAGCGGCACGTCGGGCCGGGCGGACAGGCCGTCGCCGTCGGAGCGGCCGCTGACCCAGGCGAGCAGCGCGTGCCGGGGCCCGTCGACGGTGAGTTCGGGCTCGGTGGCGGCGCCGATCACCCACTTCTCGCCGCTCTCGGTGTCGTGGATGCGCACGGCGGCGACCCCCTCGTGGCCAGACAGGTCGTCCATGATGGCGCCGAGCTCCCGCGCCGCGAAGTCCTCGGGGAGGTGCGCGCACGTGTACTCCAGGCCGAGGTCGACGTGGTGGAAGTAGATCTCCAAGAGCCGCAGGTACGGGATCTCCGCCGCGGCGGTCACCCGGCCGGAGCGCATGACGACCTGCGCGGCCCAGTTCTGCGGCGGCAGCTCCTCGATGGCCAGGGCCAGCCGGTCGGCGGAGGTCCGCAGGTCGTCGAGGTGCTCGGCGAGGGTGCGGCCGGCGCCCGCCTCGATGTCCTTCTCCCGGCGCTCGCCGCTCTCGTACTGCGGGGTCTCCTCGCCGGTGCGGGCCCAGACGAGCAGGTTGACCAGGGAGTCCGCGTTGCGCGCGAGGTGGGCCAGCACATGGCCGCGGGTCCAGCCCGGCAGCCGCGACGGCTCGGCGACGCACGCGGGGGGCATGGCGGCCACGGTCTCGATCAGTCGTTCGGTGGCCTCTCGGAGTTCGGCCGCATCGTGGTCGGGGTCGGGTCGTTGGACAGACACGGGGCCTCCTGGTCGGACCTGATCGACTTCTCCACCGAGACGCTAGCGCGGGACACTCATTCGGGTGAAGCTGCCGCACCGATGCCGGAAATCGAATGTGCGTGCTATAGGCTCGGTGTCAACACAACCGGAAGAAAACTCGTCGGCGCCCCGTTTAGGCTGTCTGGGGGTGCTGTCCCCTTGTCTGCCTTTTGAAAGGTGCGCACTGGCGTGGCCGATCGTCTCACCGTCCGTGGCGCTCGCGAGCACAATCTGAAGAACGTCTCGCTCGACCTGCCACGGGACTCGCTCATCGTGTTCACCGGCCTCTCGGGGTCGGGCAAGTCCTCCTTGGCGTTCGACACGATCTTCGCCGAGGGCCAGCGTCGCTACGTGGAGTCGCTGTCCTCGTACGCACGGCAGTTCCTGGGCCAGATGGACAAGCCGGACGTCGACTTCATCGAGGGTCTGTCGCCCGCGGTCTCGATCGACCAGAAGTCCACCTCGCGCAACCCGCGCTCGACGGTCGGTACGATCACCGAGGTCTACGACTACCTCCGCCTGCTCTTCGCCCGCATCGGCAAGCCGCACTGCCCCGAGTGCGGCCGGCCGATCTCCCGGCAGTCGCCCCAGGCGATCGTGGACCGGGTGCTGGAGCTGGAGGAGGGTTCCCGCTTCCAGGTGCTCTCGCCGCTGGTGCGCGAGCGCAAGGGCGAGTTCTCCGACCTCTTCTCCGACCTGCAGACCAAGGGCTACAGCCGGGCCCGGGTGGACGGCGTGACCGTCCAGCTGACCGACCCGCCGAAGCTCAAGAAGCAGGAGAAGCACACCATCGAGGTGGTCATCGACCGCCTCACCGTCAAGGAGAGCGCCAAGCGCCGGCTGACCGACTCGGTCGAGACCGCCCTCGGTCTGTCCGGCGGCATGGTGATCCTGGACTTCGTCGACCTCCCCGAGGACGACCCGCAGCGCGAGCGGATGTTCTCCGAGCACCTCTACTGCCCGTACGACGACCTGTCCTTCGAGGAGCTGGAGCCGCGCTCCTTCTCCTTCAACTCGCCCTTCGGCGCCTGCCCGGAGTGCACCGGCATCGGCACCCGCATGGAGGTCGACCCGGAGCTGATCGTCCCCGACGAGGACAAGTCCCTCGACGAGGGCGCCATCGCCCCCTGGTCGCTCGGCCACACCCGGGACTACTTCCAGCGCCTGATCGGCGCGCTCGCCGACGAGCTGGGCTTCCGTACCGACATCCCGTGGGCGGGGCTGCCGCAGCGCGCGAAGAAGGCCCTGCTCAACGGCCACAAGACGCAGATCGCGGTGCGCTACCGCAACCGCTACGGGCGCGAGCGCTCGTACACCACCTCCTTCGAGGGCGCGATCCCCTTCGTCCGCCGCCGGCACGCGGAGTCCGAGAGCGACTCCAGCCGCGAGCGCTTCGAGGGGTACATGCGCGAGGTGCCCTGCCCCACCTGTGAGGGCACCCGCCTCAAGCCGATCGTCCTGGCGGTCACCGTCCAGGAGAAGTCCATCGCCGAGGTCGCCGCAATGTCCATCAGCGACTGCGCGGAGTTCCTGCGCGGCATGAAGCTGAGCGCGCGCGAGAAGACCATCGCCGAGCGGGTGCTGAAGGAGGTCAACGAGCGGCTGCGCTTCCTGGTCGACGTCGGCCTGGACTACCTCTCGCTCAACCGCGCGGCCGGCACCCTCTCCGGCGGCGAGGCCCAGCGGATCCGGCTCGCCACCCAGATCGGCTCGGGCCTGGTGGGCGTGCTCTACGTGCTGGACGAGCCGTCGATCGGCCTCCACCAGCGGGACAACCACCGGCTCATCGAGACCCTGGTGCGGCTGCGCGACCTCGGCAACACCCTGATCGTGGTGGAGCACGACGAGGACACCATCAAGACCTCCGACTGGGTGGTCGACATCGGCCCGGGCGCGGGTGAGCACGGCGGCAAGGTGGTGCACAGCGGTTCGCTCAAGGAGCTGCTGCGCAACAAGGAGTCGCTGACCGGCCAGTACCTGGCGGGCAAACGCCGGATCCCGATCCCCGACGTGCGCCGCCCGCTGGACGGGGAGCGCCGGCTGACCGTGCACGGCGCCCGGGAGAACAACCTGCGGGACATCGACGTGTCCTTCCCGCTGGGTGTCTTCACGGCCGTCACCGGGGTCTCCGGCTCCGGCAAGTCCACCCTGGTCAACGACATCCTGTACACGCACCTGGCCCGCGAGCTGAACGGCGCCCGGGGCGTCCCGGGCCGGCACACCCGTGTCGACGGGGACGACCTGGTCGACAAGGTGGTCCACGTCGACCAGTCGCCGATCGGCCGCACCCCGCGTTCCAACCCGGCCACGTACACGGGTGTCTTCGACCACGTCCGCCGGCTCTTCGCGGAGACGATGGAGGCGAAGGTCCGCGGCTACCTGCCGGGCCGCTTCTCATTCAACGTCAAGGGCGGCCGCTGCGAGAACTGCTCCGGCGACGGCACCATCAAGATCGAGATGAACTTCCTCCCGGACGTCTACGTGCCGTGCGAGGTCTGCCACGGTGCCCGGTACAACCGGGAGACCCTGGAGGTCCACTACAAGGGCAAGTCCATCGCCGAGGTCCTGGACATGCCGATCTCCGAGGCGCTGGACTTCTTCGAGGCGGTCCCGACGATCGCCCGGCACCTGCGCACCCTCACCGAGGTCGGGCTGGGGTACGTCCGGCTGGGCCAGTCCGCCACGACCCTGTCCGGTGGTGAGGCGCAGCGCGTGAAGCTCGCCTCCGAGCTGCAGAAGCGCTCCACCGGCCGCACGGTCTACGTGCTGGACGAGCCCACCACGGGTCTGCACTTCGAGGACATCAGCAAGCTGATCAAGGTGCTCTCCGGACTGGTGGAGAAGGGCAACACCGTGATCGTCATCGAGCACAACCTCGATGTGATCAAGACGGCCGACTGGGTCATCGACATGGGCCCCGAGGGCGGCAGCGGTGGCGGTCTGGTGATCGCCGAGGGCACCCCGGAGCAGGTCGCGGGCGTGGGGGCGAGCCACACCGGCAAGTTCCTCAGGGACATCCTGGGCGCCGAGCGGGTCTCCGACGCCCCGCCGGTCCCGGCCAAGAAGCGGGCAGCCCCGCGGAAGAGGGCGGCGGCGAAGGCCTGACGGCGGGGCTCAGGGTTTCGGCACGTATGGTGCAGCTTTCAAGCTCTTTTCCCTACGTGCCGAAGCGGAGCCCCCCATGGCCGACACCAGCGCCCTGCCCCCCTGCCGCCGTACCGTCCTGAAGGGCGCGGCCCTCGTGGGCGTCGCCGGGGTCGGCCTCACCGCCTGCGGCGGTCCCGGCGCGGCGGCCCCCGAGGGTCCCGTCGAGCTGGGCGCGGCCACCGAGGTCCCGGTCGGCGGTGCCAAGCTCTACCGCGAGGCCAAGATAGTCGTGGCACAGCCCACGCAGGGCAGCTACCGGGCCTTCAGCGCCGTGTGCACCCACCAGGGCTGCACCTGCGACAAGGTGGAGGACACCGCGCTGTCCTGCCCCTGCCACGGCAGCGTCTTCGACGCCGCCACCGGCGCCGTCCGCACCGGCCCCGCGACCAAGCCGCTGACCAAGGTCGACGTCCAGGTCAAGGACGGCAAGCTCGTCGCCGGTACCGGGGCCTGAGACGGCGGGAATGTCACCGTCAATCAGTAGGGTGGGGGCATGGCCGATCCCTCCAGCTACCGCCCCAAGCCGGGACAGATTCCGGACTCCCCCGGGGTGTACAAGTTCCGGGACCAGCACGGCCGGGTGATCTACGTCGGGAAGGCGAAGAGCCTGCGCCAGCGGCTCTCCTCGTACTTCCAGGACCTCGCGAACCTGCACCAGCGCACCCGCACGATGGTCACCACCGCGGCCTCCGTGGAATGGACGGTGGTGGCCACCGAGGTCGAGGCACTGCAGCTGGAGTACTCCTGGATCAAGGAGTACGACCCGCGCTTCAACGTGAAGTACCGGGACGACAAGAGCTACCCCTCGCTCGCCGTCACCCTGAACGAGGAGTTCCCCCGCGTCCAGGTGATGCGCGGCCCCAAGCGCAAGGGCGTGCGCTACTTCGGCCCGTACGCGCACGCCTGGGCGATCCGCGAGACGGTGGACCTGCTGCTGCGGGTCTTCCCCGTGCGCACCTGCTCCTCCGGGGTGTTCAAGCGCTCCGCGCAGATCGGCCGCCCCTGTCTGCTGGGGTACATCGGCAAGTGCTCGGCCCCCTGCGTCGGCCGGGTCAGCGCCGAGGAGCACCGTGAACTGGCCGAGGAGTTCTGCGACTTCATGGCCGGCCGCACCGGCACCTACCTGCGCCGCCTGGAGCAGCAGATGCGGGACGCGGCCGCGGCCATGGAGTACGAGAGGGCGGCCCGGCTCCGCGACGACATCGAGGCGCTCAAGCGCGCCATGGAGAAGAACGCGGTCGTCCTCGCCGACGCCACCGACGCCGACCTGATCGCCGTCGCCGAGGACGAGCTGGAGGCCGCCGTCCAGATCTTCCACGTCCGCGACGGCCGGGTGCGCGGTCAGCGCGGCTGGGTCACCGACCGGGTCGAGGAGGTCGGCACCCCCGAGCTGGTCGAGCACGCGCTGCAGCAGCTGTACGGCGAGGAGCGGGGCGAAGGGGTGCCCAAGGAGGTGCTGGTGCCCGCGCTGCCCGACCCGTACGAGCCCGTGCAGCAGTGGCTCACCGAGCGCCGGGGCTCCCAGGTGAGCCTGCGGATACCGCAGCGCGGCGACAAGAAGGACCTGATGGCCACCGTGCAGCGCAACGCCCAGCAGGCGCTGGTGCTGCACAAGACCAGGCGCGCCTCCGACCTCACCACGCGTTCGCGCGCCCTGGAGGAGATCGCCGAGGCGCTGGACCTGGACTCGGCGCCGCTGCGCATCGAGTGCTTCGACATCTCCCACCTCCAGGGCGACGACGTCGTCGCCTCGATGGTGGTCTTCGAGGACGGACTGGCCCGCAAGAGCGAGTACCGCCGCTTCCAGATCAATAGCTTCGCCGGCCAGGACGACGTCCGGTCGATGCACGAGGTGGTCTCCCGGCGCTTCCGCCGCTACCTGCTGGAGAAGCAGAAGACCGGCGAGTGGGTGGACGGCGACGGCGACGGCGACGGGGCCGAGGAGGTCGACGGCGCCGGCACGGGCGGAACCGACGGGAACGGCGTCGCGGGCAGCGGCGGCGAGGTCGCCGGCGGACCCATCGACCCGGACACGGGCCGGCCGCGCAAGTTCGCCTACCCCCCGCAGCTGGTCGTCGTGGACGGCGGGCAGCCGCAGGTCGCCGCCGCCCAGCGGGCCCTGGCGGAGCTCGGGGTGGAGGACGTGGCGGTGTGCGGCCTGGCCAAGCGCCTGGAGGAGGTCTGGCTGCCCGGCCAGGACGACCCCGTCATCCTGCCGCGCACCAGCGAGGGCCTGTACCTGCTGCAGCGGGTCCGGGACGAGGCCCACCGCTTCGCCATCGCCTACCAGCGCAACAAGCGATCCAAGTCGATGAAGTCCGGTGCCCTGGACGCGGTGCCGGGCCTCGGCGAAAGCCGCCGCCAGGCGCTGCTGAAGCACTTCGGCTCGCTCAAGCGGCTGCGCGCGGCGACGGTCGAGCAGATCTGCGAGGTTCCCGGGGTCGGCAGGCGCACCGCCGAGGCCGTGCTGGCCGCGCTGGCCGGCGCCGCCCCCGCCGGTCCCGCGGTGAACACCGCCACAGGAGAGATCATTGAGGAAGAGGGGACGGCCGGTCCGGTGACCGTCCCCACGGAACGGGGGCACGACTCATGAACGCGAACGACGGAGGCGGAGAACAGGTGACGACCGGAGGAGCGGGAGAGGCCGCCGAGGCCATCCCCGAACTCGTGATCATCTCGGGCATGTCCGGTGCCGGGCGCAGCCACGCGGCCAAGTGCCTGGAGGACCTCGGCTGGTTCGTCGTGGACAACCTGCCGCCCGCCCTCATCCCCACCATGGTCGACCTCGGCGCCCGCTCCCAGGGCAACGTGGCACGGATCGCGGTGGTCGTGGACGTCCGCGGCCGGCGCTTCTTCGACAACCTCCGCGAGTCCCTCGCGGACCTGGACTCCAAGGGCGTCAAGCGCCGGGTGCTCTTCCTCGAGGCCTCCGACGAGACGCTGGTGCGCCGCTTCGAGTCGGTGCGCCGCCCGCACCCGCTGCAGGGCGACGGCCGCATCGTCGACGGCATCGCCAAGGAACGCGAGCTGCTGAGCGAGCTGCGCGGCGACGCGGACCTGGTGATCGACACCTCCAGCCTCAACGTCCACGAGCTGCGGGCCAAGATGGACGCCCAGTTCGCCGGCGAGGAGGAGCCGGAACTGCGGGCCACCGTCATGTCCTTCGGCTTCAAGTACGGCCTCCCCGTCGACGCCGACCTGGTCGCGGACTGCCGCTTCCTGCCCAACCCGCACTGGGTGCCGGAGCTGCGTCCGTACACCGGTCTCAACGACGAGGTCGCCACGTACGTGTTCAACCAGCCCGGCGCCAAGGAGTTCCTGGACCGCTACGCCGAGCTGCTGCACATCGTCAACGCCGGCTACCGCCGTGAGGGCAAGCGCTACGTGACCATCGCGGTCGGCTGCACCGGCGGCAAGCACCGCAGCGTCGCCATGTCCGAGCGTCTGGCCGCGCGGCTGTCCGCCGACGGAGTGGAGACGGTCGTCGTCCACCGGGACATGGGGCGCGAGTGATCAGGACGACTCGGCGCTTGCGCCGGTCGGCGGGGCGCAGCGGGGCCACGCCCAAGGTCGTGGCATTGGGAGGCGGGCACGGACTGTCCGCCTCCCTGTCCGCCCTGCGCCGCATCACCCAGGACCTGACCGCCGTGGTCACGGTCGCCGACGACGGCGGCTCCAGCGGCCGCCTGCGCCAGGAGATGGGGGTGCTGCCGCCCGGCGACCTGCGCAAGGCGCTGGCCGCGCTGTGCGGCGACGACGAGTGGGGCCGGACCTGGTCCCAGGTCGTCCAGCACCGTTTCGTCAGCCAGGGCGACCTGCACGGCCACGCCGTGGGCAACCTGCTGATCGTGGCGCTGTGGGAGCAACTCGGCGACCCCGTGGCAGCCCTGGAGTGGGTGGGCCGGCTGCTCGGCGCGCACGGCAGGGTGCTGCCCATGTCGGCGGTGCCGCTGGAGCTCACCGCCACGGTGCGCGGCCACGACCCGGAGGAGCCGGACGAGGTCACGACCGTCCACGGCCAGGCCACCGTCGCCCTCACCCCCGGTGAGGTGCAGGAGGTGCAACTGGTGCCGAGCGACCCGCCGGCCGTCCCCGAGGCGGTGCAGTCCGTGCTCGACGCGGACTGGGTGGTGCTCGGCCCCGGTTCCTGGTTCTCCTCCGTGATGCCGCACCTGCTGGTGCCCGATCTGGTGTCCGCGCTCATGGAGACCAGGGCCCGCAAGGTGCTCGCGCTCAACCTCGCACCGCAACCGGGTGAGACCGAGGGCTTTTCTCCGCAGCGTCACTTGGAGGTTTTGGCCCGACACGCCCCTAAACTCACCATCGACGTGGTGCTGGCCGACGAGGCCGCCGTACTCGACCGCGACAGCCTCATACAGGCAGCCGAGCGTTTGTCGGGCACGGTGGAGCTGGCCCGGGTCGCCGCCCCCGACGGGCCGCGGCACGATCCGGAACTGCTGGCGGCCGCGTTCGACCGGATTTTTCGTATGCATGGAAGGATCGGCCCATGGCGATGACGGCAGCGGTGAAGGACGAGATCTCCCGGCTTCCCGTCACCCGGACCTGCTGCCGAAAGGCGGAGGTCTCGGCGATCCTGCGGTTCGCGGGCGGACTGCACCTGGTCAGCGGACGCATCGTGATCGAGGCGGAGCTGGACACCGGGATCGCCGCGCGTAGGCTGCGCAAGGACATCCTGGAGATCTTCGGGCACTCCTCCGACCTGGTCGTCATGGCGCCCGGCGGACTGCGGCGCGGCAGCCGGTACGTGGTGCGGGTGGTCGCCGGCGGTGACCAGCTGGCCCGCCAGACCGGCCTGGTGGACGGCCGCGGCCGCCCCATCCGCGGCCTGCCCCCGCAGGTCGTGTCCGGGGCCACCTGCGACGCCGAGGCCGCCTGGCGCGGGGCGTTCCTGGCCCACGGCTCGCTGACCGAGCCGGGCCGTTCCTCCTCGCTGGAGGTCACCTGCCCCGGCCCCGAGGCGGCCCTCGCCCTGGTCGGTGCCGCCCGCCGGCTGCAGATCGCCGCCAAGGCGCGCGAGGTCCGCAACGTCGACCGCGTGGTCGTCCGTGACGGTGACGCCATCGGCGCGCTGTTGACGCGGCTCGGCGCGCACGAGTCCGTACTGGCCTGGGAGGAGCGGCGGATGCGGCGCGAGGTGCGCGCCACCGCCAACCGGCTCGCCAATTTCGACGACGCCAACCTGCGCCGCTCGGCCCGCGCCGCGGTCGCCGCGGGCGCGCGTGTGCAGCGGGCCCTGGAGATCCTCGGCGACGACGTGCCCGAGCATCTCGCGGCGGCCGGCCGGCTCCGCATGGACCACAAGCAGGCCTCGCTGGAGGAACTGGGCTCGCTCGCCGAACCGCCGCTCACCAAGGACGCGGTGGCGGGCCGGATCCGCCGGCTGCTGGCGATGGCCGACAAGCGCGCCTCGGACCTCGGCATCCCGGGCACCGAGTCCAACCTCACCGAGGAGATGGTGGGCTGAGCCCGGCGCGGCCCGCCCGCCCCGTCCGGTTACCGGTCCGTACGGCGGGCACCCGTGGCGCCGATGTCACCGCCGGGAGCACGGGGAGGTAGGGTCGTCCTTGGTCGGGGACATCCCAATACGTCGCAGCCGGAGCGAAATGGCCTCCGGCACACCAGCGAGGAGATCGGTTCGTGACGATCCGCGTAGGCATCAACGGCTTTGGTCGCATCGGTCGCAACTTCTTCCGTGCCGCCCTGGACCAGGGTGCGGACATCGAGATCGTGGCTGTCAACGACCTGGGTGACACGGCTACCACCGCCCACCTGCTCAAGTACGACACGATCCTGGGCCGCCTCAAGGCCGAGGTCACCCACACCGCCGACTCCATCACCGTCGACGGTCACACCATCAAGGTGCTGTCCGAGCGCAACCCCGCCGACATCCCGTGGGGCGAGCTCGGCGTCGACATCGTGATCGAGTCCACCGGCATCTTCACCAAGGCCGCGGACGCCAAGAAGCACATCGAGGGTGGCGCCAAGAAGGTCATCATCTCGGCGCCGGCGTCCGACGAGGACATCACGATCGTGATGGGCGTCAACAACGAGAAGTACGACCCGGCGAAGCACAACATCATCTCCAACGCCTCCTGCACCACCAACTGTGTGGCGCCGATGGCGAAGGTCCTCGACGAGAACTTCGGCATCGTCAAGGGCATGATGACCACGGTCCACGCGTACACCAACGACCAGCGCATCCTGGACTTCCCGCACAAGGACCTGCGCCGCGCCCGTGCCGCCGCGGAGAACATCATCCCCACCTCGACGGGTGCCGCGAAGGCCACCGCCCTGGTGCTGCCGCAGCTCAAGGGCAAGCTGGACGGCATCGCCATGCGCGTCCCGGTCCCGACCGGCTCCGTGACCGACCTGGTCATCGAGCTCGAGCGCGAGGTCACCAAGGACGAGGTCAACGCCGCCTTCCAGAAGGCCGCCGAGGGCCAGCTCAAGGGCATCCTCGAGTACACCGAGGACCCGATCGTCTCCTCGGACATCGTCAACTGGCCGGCCTCCTGCACCTTCGACTCCTCGCTGACGATGGCGCAGGGCAAGCAGGTCAAGGTCATCGGCTGGTACGACAACGAGTGGGGCTACTCCAACCGTCTCGTCGACCTGACCGTGTTCGTCGGCGGCCAGCTCTGACACCCGCTCGACCGCCCGTCATGCGATGAGGACAGGGTCCGAACGACGTGCCGTCGTCCGGGCCCTGTCCCATGACGTGGCGGTTCGGGTGATCCGACCAGTCAGGACCAAGGCAGGGGAGCCTCCACCATGAAGACGATCGACGAACTCGTCGCCGAGGGGGTCGGCGGCAAGCGCGTGTTCGTGCGCGCCGACCTCAACGTGCCGCTGTCCGGCACCACCATCACCGACGACGGCCGTATCCGCGCCGTCGTGCCGACCATCGCCAAACTGGCCGAGGCCGGCGCCAAGGTGATCGTCGCCTCCCACCTGGGCCGTCCCAAGGGCGCGCCCGACCCGCAGTTCTCGCTCGCCCCCGTCGCCGTGCGCCTGGGCGAACTCCTCGGCACGCAGGTGGCCTTCGCGACCGACACGGTCGGCGAGAGCGCCCGCGCGACGGTGGACGCCCTCACCGACGGTTCGGTGGCGCTGCTGGAGAACCTGCGCTTCAACCCGGGCGAGACCAGCAAGGACGACGCCGAGCGCGGCGCCTTCGCCGAGCAGCTGGCGGGCCTGGCCGAGCTGTACGTCGGTGACGGCTTCGGCGCGGTGCACCGCAAGCACGCCTCGGTCTACGACCTGCCGGCCCGGCTGCCGCACGCCGCGGGTCTGCTGATCGCCACCGAGGTCGGCGTGCTGAGGAAGCTCACCGAAGACGTGGCCCGCCCGTACGCGGTGGTCCTCGGCGGTGCCAAGGTCTCCGACAAGCTGGGCGTGATCGACCACCTGCTGGACCGCGCCGACCGCATCCTGATCGGCGGCGGCATGCTCTTCACGTTCCTCAAGGCCCAGGGCCACGAGGTCGGCAAGAGCCTGGTGCAGGAGGACCAGCTCGGGACCGTCGCGGAGTACCTGGAGCGTGCGAAGGCCAAGGGCGTGGAGTTCGTGCTGCCCCTGGACATCGTGGCCGCGCCGTCCTTCCCCGACCTGAAGAACCCGGTCGCCGGCAACCCCGTGACCGTGTCCGTCGACGCCTTCCCCGGCGACCTGATGGGCCTGGACATCGGTCCGGAGTCCCGCAAGCTCTTCGCCTCGAAGCTCGCCGACGCGGCCACCGTCTTCTGGAACGGCCCGATGGGCGTCTTCGAGCACCCCGACTACGCCGAGGGCACCCGCGCGGTCGCCCAGGCGCTGCTCGACAGCCCGGCGTTCACCGTGGTCGGCGGCGGCGACTCCGCCGCGGCCGTCCGCATCCTGGGCTTCGACGAGAACGCATTCGGCCACATCTCGACCGGTGGCGGCGCGAGCCTCGAGTACCTCGAGGGCAAGACGCTCCCCGGCCTCGCCGCACTGGAGGACTGATCCGATGAGCACGCGCACGCCGATCATGGCGGGCAACTGGAAGATGAACCTCAACCACCTCGAGGCCATCCACCACGTCCAGAAGCTCGCCTTCTCGCTCAACGACAAGGACTACGACGCCGTCGAGGCCGTCGTACTGCCGCCCTACACCGACCTCCGGGGCGTCCAGACCCTGATCGAGGCCGACAAGCTGAAGATCAAGTACGGCGCCCAGGACCTGTCGGCGCACGACTCCGGCGCCTACACGGGTGAGATCTCCGGCCCGATGCTGGCCAAGCTGAAGTGCTCGTACGTGGTCATCGGCCACTCGGAGCGCCGGCAGTACCACCACGAGACCGACGAGCAGGTGAACGCCAAGGTCAAGGCGGCGTTCCGGCACGAGCTGACGCCGATCGTCTGCGTCGGCGAGGGCCTGGACGTCCGCAAGGCCGGCGAGCAGGTGGCCTTCACCCTCGCCCAGGTCGACGGTGCCCTGAAGGACGTCCCGGCCGAGCAGGCCGCGACCCTGGTCATCGCCTACGAGCCGGTGTGGGCCATCGGCACCGGTGAGGTCGCGACCCCCGACGACGCCCAGGAGGTCTGCGGGGCGATCCGCGGCCGGCTGGCCGAGCTGTACGGCCAGGAGGTGGCCGACGCGGTCCGCATCCAGTACGGCGGCTCGGTCAAGGCCGGCAACATCGCGGCGATCATGGCGCAGCCGGACGTGGACGGCGCCCTGGTCGGCGGTGCGGCGCTGGACCCGGAGGAGTTCGTCAAGATCATCCGGTTCCGCGACCAGTAAGTTCCGGGGCAGTAGGCTGTCGGGCCCTGCCCGAAGTACTCTGTCGGGGGTCGGAGCGCTGCGCAGCAGCGGCCCGGCCCCCGCGTCGTCCAAGGTCACCGAGAGAGTTGGTCCAGCTGTGGTCATCGGGTTCTCCATCGCCCTCATCATCTTCAGCCTGCTGCTGTTGCTGCTCGTGCTGATGCACAAGGGCAAGGGCGGCGGTCTGTCCGACATGTTCGGCGGCGGCATGCAGTCGTCCGTCGGCGGTTCCTCGGTGGCCGAGCGCAACCTCGACCGGATCACCGTCGTGATCGGTCTGCTGTGGTTTGCCTGCATTGTCGCCCTCGGCCTTCTGTTGAAGTTCCAGAAGTGACCGAGTCCCCGGCTTCCGGGGAGAACTGACGCCTCGTCGTCGGCGCGACTTATCATGGGAGGGCGTCATGGGATACGGTGCCCTTTCCCCGCAGGCGCGGGGGTGAACCGGTCTCCGTAAACTGGGCGACCTCGCAGCACCATCACGCAGGGAGTTACGACCGTGGCAAGTGGCAACGCGATCCGTGGTAGTCGGGTCGGGGCGGGGCCGATGGGAGAGGCCGAGCGGGGCGAGTCCGCGCCGCGCCTGCGCATCTCCTTCTGGTGCTCCAACGGGCACGAGACCCGGCCGAGTTTCGCGAGCGACGCGCAGATCCCCGAGACCTGGGACTGCCCGCGCTGCGGCTTCCCGGCCGGTCAGGACGAGGAGAACCCGCCGGCTCCGCCGCGCACCGAGCCGTACAAGACGCACCTGGCGTACGTACGGGAGCGGCGCAGCGCGGCCGACGGCGAGGCGATCCTCGCCGAGGCGCTGGCCAAGCTGCGCGGCGAGATCTGAGCCGTACCGGCTGAAGCTCCGCGGGGGCCCGGCCCGCGAGGACGCCTTCTTTCGCGGACCGGGCCCGTCGCGTCCCTCCGGTGCGTAACCGGAACGTATACTCCGTGTCGTGTCTCTGGTGATCGGCATCGATGCGGGCGGAACCCGGACGCGCGCCTACCTGGCCGAGGCGGCGCCCGACGGCGTGGTGCTCGGCGAGGGTGAGGGCGGGCCCGGCAACGCGATGACCGTCGAACGCGTGGCGCTGACGCAGCACCTCGCGGACGCCATCCGCGGTGCGGTCCCGGAGGACCGCAGGGGCGAGGTCACGACCGTCGTGGGCGGCTTCGCCGGCGCGGCCCTCGGCACCGGCCCCGAGACGGGGCACGAACTGGCCGCTTCCTGTCTGCGGGCGGCGCTCGACAGCCACGGTGTCGGCGCTCCGCACGTGACGGTCTGCGGCGACATCGAGGTCGCCTTCGCCTCCGCGCCGGGCACCCCGGCCGACGGACTGGCGCTGGTCGCCGGTACCGGGGCCGTGGCCGCGCGCATCGAGAAGCGCAACCAGACGCTCGTCGCGGACGGCAACGGCTGGCTCGTCGGCGACGAGGGCAGCGGTTTCTGGCTCGGCCGCGAGGTGATGAGGGCCGCCCTGCGGGCGCTGGACGGGCGCGGACCGTGGACGATCCTGGTCGAGGGCGTGCTCGCCCACTACATGGGCTCACCTGGAGGACCGTACCTCGCGCAGGAGCGTCCCGGCGGCCAGGAGTGCCACGTGCTGCGGAACCGTCTGGTGCCGCTGGTGTACGCCGAACCCCCGGTCAGGCTGGCCCGGTTGAGCCCGCTCGCCGTCGCGGCCGACCGGGACGGCGACGAGGTCGCCGCGACCCTGCTGGACGACGCCGCCGACGAACTCGCCGCGACCGTCGCCGCGTTGGATCCCCGCCCCGGTGAACCCCTGGTCGTCACCGGCGGACTGCTGGGGCCGACGGGTCCGCTGCTCGGTCGCGTCGTGGCCCGCGCCGAGGAGATGGAACTGGACGTCATGCCGGTGCGCGACGGTGGCGCGGGAGCGCTGGCGCTGGCCCGGCTGCGGGTCGACGGGGACTGAGCGGGAGCGAACCGGGCGGTCCGGACGCACCCGAGGGGGCGCACCCGACGGACGGCCCCGACAGGACGCCCCCACCGGGGGATTGACGTGGACTAGACCTCTCGTCCATCGTTTCGGAGGAGCACCCACCGGATCACTGGACTCAGGGGGAATCGGCCATGGCCGACGACGTGACGACCACCGCCGCACGCTTCGCCGACGAGGCGAGGACGGTCATCGACCGCGTGGTCGCCGCCAACAAGGACTCCGTCGCCGCCGCCGCCCGGCTGCTCGCCGACTGCGTCGCCGCGGACGGCATCGTCCAGGCCTTCGGGACCGGCCACTCGCAGGCCACGGCACTGGAGATCGCAGGACGCGCCGGCGGGCTGATCCCCACCAACCGCATCGGCCTGTCGGACCTGGTGGTCCGCGGCGGCGAGGACCTCTCGGTGCTCTCCGACCCGCTGCTGGAGCGGTCGCCCGGGCTCGGCAAGCGGCTGTACGAACTGGCCGCCCCCCACCCGCGGGACGTCTTCGTCGTGATCTCCAACTCGGGCGTCAACAACTCGATCGTCGACTTCGCCCTCCACGCGAAGGAGGCGGGCCACCCGCTGATCGCCCTGACCTCGCTGCAGCACACCCGTTCCGTCCCGGCGCTGCACGCGTCCGGCAAGAGGCTCGCCGACCTCGCCGACGTCGTCCTGGACAACGGCGCGCCGACCGGTGACGCCCTGCTGCCGCTGCCCGACGGCGGTTCGCTGTGCGGGATCTCGACGATCACCTCGGCCATGCTCGTCCAGATGACCGTCGCCGAGGCCGTGGGCCTGATGACCGCCGAGGGCCACCAGGCGCCGGTGTACGTCTCGGCCAACGTCCCCGGCGGCTTCGAGCGCAACCTCGTCCTGGAGCGCCACTACGGGGAGCGACTGCACCGCGGAGGGTTCTGACCTGCGGCCGAGCAGCGTTGTCAGTGGCCCCCGCTACCGTCTGTGACGAAGGTCGAGGACCGGTGAGCGGGGGTTTCCATGAGCGTCGGCATCGCGTACGACATCGAGCGCGCGCCCGGATGGCGGGGCGGGTTCGGGCGGCTGTGGACGGCCGCGGCGGTCTCGCGGTTCGGTGACGGGCTGCGGGCGGCGGCGCTGCCGCTGCTCGCCGTGGGGCTGACCGACTCCCCGCTGCTGGTCTCGCTCGTCACCGCCGCGGGCTTCGTCCCCTGGATCCTGTTCGGGCTGCTCGGCGGCGCGGTGGCCGACCGGGTGGACCAGCGTCGCGCCATGTGGGCCGTGGACGCCGTGCGGGGCGGGCTCACGGCCGCCTTCGCGCTCGCCGTGTGGCTGGACCGGGCGGGCATCGTGCTGCTGCTCGTCCTGGCGTTCGCGCTGACCACGCTGCAGACCCTCTTCGACAACGCCGCGACCTCGCTGCTGCCCGCCGTCGTGCCCTCCCGGTCCCTGGGCCGCGCCAACGCCCGGCTGATGACCGCCCAGACCATGGCCGCGACCTTCCTCGCCGCGCCCTTGGTGCCGGTGCTCTTCGGCGTCACGGCAGCGCTGCCGTTCGGGTTGGACGCCCTGACCTACGCGGCCGCCGCCGTGCTGGTCGCCTCGCTGCGGGTGCAACCGCCCGAACGGGCAGTGCGGCCCGCCGGCCGCACCCTGCGGCAGGACATCGCCGAGGGGATACGCGTGTTGTGGCGGGACCGGGTGCTGCGGGCGCTGTGCACCGCCAACACCGTGGTCAACGTGGGCATCGGCGCCCTGGTGGCGACCCTCGTCCTGCACGTCACCGGCTGGCTCCACGCGGGGCACGCGGGGTACGCCGTCGTGCTGGTCGCGTACGGGGCGGGCAGCGTGGCCGGGGGAGCGGCCGCCGGACGGCTCTCGGCGATGCTGGGCGGCCGCGTCAGGAGCCTCGCGCCGGGGCTGGCGCTCCAGGCCGGCTGCCTGGTCCTGGCCGGCAGCGTGCGCTCCCTGGCGGTGACCGCGGCCGCGCTGGCCGTCTTCGGCGCCCTCGGCATGATGTGGAACGTCAACGAGACCACCCTGATGCAGCAGCGCACACCCGAGAAGTTGCTGGGCCGGGTGAGCGCGGCCATGCGCACCCTGGGGGTCGCCGGGGCCCCGCTCGGCGCCCTGCTGGGCGGCGCCGCGGCGCAGATCCTCGGGCCCAACACCCCGCTGCTGCTCGCGGCCGCTCTGGTGGGCTGCGCGTTGCCGGTTCTTCGTCCGATCGTCACCACGCCGGACGGCGGACGTGAAACAACGGCGCGCAGGTAATCAACTAGTTTGGACCTGCAGCAGGAGGACGAGGAGAAGTGGACTGATGTCCGATACCAACACGCAGGGCCGAACCCGTCTCGACCAGCGGCCCGAGTGGCACGCGCTCGCCGAGCACCGCGAGGAAATGGGCGCGACCCACCTGCGGGAGCTGTTCGACGCCGACCCGGACCGCGCCCGGCGCTACACCGTGCAGGTCGGCGATCTCCATCTGGACTACTCCAAGCACCTGGTGACCGACGAGACACTGCGTCTGCTGCGCGACCTCGCGGCGGCCACCGGTGTCGCGGCGCTGCGGGACGCCATGTTCCGCGGCGAGAAGATCAACGTCACCGAGGACCGCGCGGTGCTGCACACCGCGCTGCGCGCCCCCCAGTCGGCCGACGTCACGGTCGACGGCGTCAACGTCGTGCCCGGCGTCCACCACGTGCTCACCCGGATGGGGAGCTTCGCCCACTCCGTGCGCACGGGCAAGTGGGTCGGCTCGACCGGACGCCGCATCAAGAACGTGGTGAACATCGGCATCGGCGGTTCCGACCTGGGCCCGGCGATGGCCTACGAGGTGCTGCGCGCGTACACCGACCGCGAGCTCACCTTCCGGTTCGTCTCCAACGTGGACGGCGCCGACCTCCACGAGGCGCTGCACGACCTGGACCCCGCCGAGACGCTGTTCATCGTCGCGTCCAAGACGTTCACCACCATCGAGACCATCACCAACGCCACCTCGGCGCGCGAGTGGCTGCTCGACGGGCTCGGCGCCGACGAGAACGCGGTGCGCTTCCACTTCGTGGCCGTGTCCACGAACGCGGCGGAGGTCTCCAAGTTCGGCATCGACACCGACAACATGTTCGAGTTCTGGGACTGGGTCGGCGGCCGCTACTCGTACCCGTCCGCGATCGGGCTCTCGCTGATGATCGCCATCGGCGAGGAGCAGTTCCGGGAGATGCTGGCCGGCTTCCACCTGGTCGACGAGCACTTCCGCACCGCCCCTCCGGAGGCCAACGCGCCGCTGCTGATGGGCCTGCTGGGCGTCTGGTACGGCCAGTTCTTCGACGCGCAGGCGCACGCGGTCCTGCCGTACAGCCACTACCTGTCGAAGTTCACGGCCTACCTGCAGCAGCTCGACATGGAGTCCAACGGCAAGTACGTCGACCGCGAGGGGCGGCCCGTCGACTGGCAGACCGGGCCGGTCGTGTGGGGCACGCCGGGCACCAACGGACAGCACGCCTACTACCAGTTGCTGCACCAGGGCACGAAGTTCATCCCGGCGGACTTCATCGGCTTCGCCAACCCGGTCGACGACCTGGAACCGGCCTTCGCCGCCCAGCACGACCTGCTGATGGCCAACTTCTTCGCCCAGACGCAGGCGCTGGCCTTCGGCAAGACCAGCGAGGAGGTCCGCGCCGAGGGCGTCCCGGAGGCGCAGGTCCCGCACCGCACCTTCCGCGGCAACCACCCGACGACGACCGTCCTCGCCAAGGAGCTGACCCCGTCCGTGCTGGGCCAGTTGGTGGCGCTGTACGAGCACAAGGTCTTCGTGCAGGGCGCGGTCTGGAACATCGACTCCTTCGACCAGTGGGGCGTCGAGCTCGGCAAGGTCCTCGCCAAGCGCATGGAGCCCGCCCTGACCGAGGGCGCCGACGTGGCCGGTCTGGACGCGTCCTCGAAGGCCCTCGTGGCCACCTACCGGTCGCTGCGCGGCCGCTGAGTCTCACAGCGCAGGGCGCACGAAGAAAAGAAGCCGCCGTGCGGGCTCCGAGGAGCCCGCCCGGCGGCTTCTTCGTGTGCGGCGTCCCGCGCCGGTCACCGCCTCACGGGGAGGACGGCGGGTACAGCTGCGGGGGCAGCTTCGCGGCGGCCGTACGGTCCAGCAGCCACAGCGTGCGGGCCCGCCCGTGCGCACCGGCCGCGGGCGCCTGGATCTCACCGGGCCCGGACAGGGCGATGGCCACGGCGCCCGCCTTGTCCTCGCCCGCCGCCAGCAGCCAGACCTCGCGGGCGGCGCGGATGGCGGGCAGGGTGAGCGAGATCCGGGTCGGCGGCGGCTTGGGGGAGCCGTGCACGCCCACGACGGTGCGCTCGGTCTCGCGGACCCCCGGGTGCCCGGGGAACAGCGAGGCCACATGGGTGTCCGGCCCCACGCCGAGCATCAGCACGTCGAAGGAGGGCACCGGACCGTGGTCCTCGGGACCGGCGGCCTCCGCCAGTTCCTGCGCGTAGGCCTCGGCGGCGGCGTCCGCGTCGTTGCCGAGCGGCCCGTCCGAGGACGGCATGGCGTGCACCCGCGCCGGGTCGACCGGAACGGCGTCGAGCAGCGCCTCGCGGGCCTGGGTCTCGTTGCGCTCCGGGTCGCCCGAGGGCAGGAACCGCTCGTCGCCCCACCACAGGTCCAGCCGCGCCCAGTCCACCGCGTCCCGGGCCGGCGAGGCGGCCAGGGCGGCGAGCAGGGCGTTGCCGTTGCGTCCGCCGGTCAGCACCACCGAGGCGGAGCCGCGGGCGGCCTGGGCGTCCACGATCTTCGTGATCAGCCGGGCCGCGGCGGCCTGCGCCATCAGTTCCTTGTCCCGGTGGACGACCACCTGCGGTGCGGTCATTGTGCGGCCGCCTTCTTGCCGGAGCCGCCGTCCTGGCCCGCTCCCGCGGCCGCGGCGGCGGGCTCGGCCGTCTCCTCGGCGCGTGAGAGCTGGTCCACGCCGAACTTGACGGCCGCCGCGTACGCCTCGTCGGGGTCGAGCCGGCGCAGCTCCTCCGCGATCAGGTCGGAGGTCAGCCGCCGCTGCAGCGCCACGTGCCGGTCCGGCTGGCCGGGGATGGCCAGTTCGGCCAGCGAGCCGGTCGGCCGGTCCAGGCAGATCTCGCCGTCCGCGGTCGCCAGCCGTACGGCGGTGATGCCGGGGCCGTCGGAGACCTTCCGCCGTACGGGCACACCGAGGCGCCGGGCGAGCCACAGCCCGAGCAGCTCCGTGCTCGGGTTGTACGCCTCGCCCTCGACGACGGCGCCCTTGACCGCGGCCTGCTTCTGGTCCAGGGCCGCGGCCAGCACGCTGCGCCACGGGGTGATCCGGGTCCAGGCGAGGTCGGTGTCGCCGGGGGTGTACGACGCGGCGCGCACCCCCAGGGCGGCGACCGGGTCCTCGGTGGCCGCCGCGTCGGTGATCCGGCGCGCCGCGAGCCGGCCCAGCAGGTCCTCGGCGGGGTTGGCGGGCGCGTCCTCGGGCCACCACACGACGACGGGCGCGTCGGGCAGCAGCAGCGGGAGCACGACGCTCTCGGCGTGGTCGGCGAGTTCGCCGTGCAGGCGGAGCAGGACGATCTCGCCGGTGCCGGACTCGCCGCCGACGCGCACCTCGGCGTCGAGGCGTGCGTTGCGCCGGTCGCGGGGGGAGCGTCCGGGGCGCTTGATGACGACCAGGATGCGCGAGGGGTGCTCGCGGGAGGCGTCGGAGGCGGCCTTGAGGGCGTCGTAGTGGTTGCCCTCGTCGGTGACGATGACGAGGGTGAGCACCATGCCGACCGCGGGGCTGCCGATGGCCCTGCGGGCCTTGATCAGCGCCGAGTTGATCTTGCTCGAGGTGGTCTCGGTCAGGTCGATGTTCATGGCCGGCGCCAGCTCCTGCCGTCTCGTGCGAGCATCTCGTCCGCCGCCTTGGGACCCCAGGTGCCCGCGGTGTACTGCTCGGGCTTGCCGTGCCGGTCCCAGTACTCCTCGATCGGGTCCAGGATCCGCCAGGACTCCTCGACCTCCTGGTGCCGGGGGAAGAGGTTGGCGTCGCCGAGCAGGACGTCCAGGATCAGCCGCTCGTAGGCCTCCGGGCTGGACTCGGTGAAGGACTCGCCGTAGGCGAAGTCCATCGTCACGTCCCGGATCTCCATCGAGGTGCCCGGCACCTTGGAACCGAACCTGATGGTGATGCCCTCGTCCGGCTGGACCCGGATGACCAGGGCGTTCTGCCCCAGCTCCTCGGTCGCGGTGTTGTCGAACGGGGAGTGCGGGGCGCGCTGGAAGACGACCGCGATCTCGGTGACGCGGCGGCCCAGGCGCTTGCCGGCGCGCAGGTAGAACGGGACGCCCGCCCAGCGGCGGTTGTCGATGGCCAGCTTGATCGCGGCGTAGGTGTCGGTCTTGGACCCGGAGTCGATGCCCTCCTCCTCCAGGTAGCCGAGCACTTCCTCGCCGCCCTGCCAGCCGTGCGCGTACTGGCCGCGCACCGTGTGCCCGCCGAGGTCGGCCGGCAGCTTGACCGCCTGCAGCACCTTCAGCTTCTCCTGCACCAGCGACTTGGCCTCGAAGGAGGCGGGCTCCTCCATGGCGGTCAGCGCGAGCAGCTGCAGCAGGTGGTTCTGGATGACGTCGCGTGCGGCGCCGATCCCGTCGTAGTAGCCCGCGCGGCCGCCGATGCCGATGTCCTCGGCCATCGTGATCTGCACGTGGTCGACGTAGGAGCGGTTCCACAGCGGCTCGAACATCGTGTTGGCGAAGCGCAGCGCCAGGATGTTCTGGACCGTCTCCTTGCCCAGGTAGTGGTCGATCCGGAAGACGTCCTGGGAGCGGAAGACCTGGTGGACGACCTGGTTGAGCTCCTGGGCGCTGGCCAGGTCGTGGCCGAAGGGCTTCTCGATGACGGCGCGCCGCCACGAGCCCTCGGCCGGGTCGGACAGCCCGTGCTTCTTCAGCTGCTGGACCACCGACGGGAAGAACTTGGGCGGCACCGAGAGGTAGAAGGCGAAGTTGCCGCCCGTGCCGCGGGCCTTGTCGAGTTCGTCGACCGTCGCGCGCAGCTTCTCGAAGGCCTGGTCGTCACCGAAGTCGCCGGGGACGAACCGCATCCCCTCGGAGAGCTGCTGCCAGACCTCCTCGCGGAAGGGTGTGCGCGCATGTTCCTTGACGGAGTCGTGGACGACCTGCGCGAAGTCCTCGTCCGCCCAGTCGCGGCGGGCGAAGCCGACCAGCGAGAAGCCCGGCGGCAGCAGCCCGCGGTTGGCCAGGTCGTACACGGCGGGCATCAGCTTTTTGCGTGACAGATCACCCGTGACGCCGAAGATCACCAGGCCCGACGGCCCCGCGATGCGCGGGAGCCGTCGGTCCGATGCGTCACGCAGCGGGTTGGCGCTGCTCAACGTGCTTACGCCTCCTTCGGCGCCAGGCGCTTGAGCTCGGCCTCGGTCGAGCCCAGCAGCTCGTTCCAGGACGCCGCGAACTTCTCCACGCCCTCGTCCTCCAGCAGCTGGACGACGTCGTCGTACGAGATGCCGAGCGCGCCGATCGCGTCCAGCTCGGCCCGGGCCTGCTCGTACGTGCCGCGGATGGTGTCGCCGGTGACCTCGCCGTGGTCGGCCACCGCGTCCAGCGTGGCCTCGGGCATGGTGTTGACGATGCCCGGGGCGACCAGCTCGGTCACGTACAGGGTGTCCGGGTAGGCCGGGTCCTTCACGCCGGTGGAGGCCCACAGCGGGCGCTGCTTGTGCGCGCCCTCGTGCTCCAGCGCCCGCCAGCGGTCGGAGGAGAAGACCTCCTCGTACGCCTGGTAGGCCAGCCGGGCGTTCGCGACGGCGGCCTTGCCCTTGAGGGCCTTGGCCTCGTCGCTGCCCAGCTTCTCCAGGCGCTTGTCGATCTCGGTGTCCACGCGCGACACGAAGAAGGAGGCCACCGAGCGGATCAGGGAGATGTCCAGGCCCGCGGCCCGGGCCTTCTCCAGGCCCGCCAGGTAGGCGTCCATGACCTCGCGGTAGCGCTCCAGCGAGAAGATCAGCGTGACGTTGACGCTGATGCCCCGGCCGATCACCTCGGTGATGGCCGGCAGGCCCGCCTTGGTGGCCGGGATCTTGATCAGGGTGTTGGGCCGGTCCACCAGCCAGGCCAGCTGCTTGGCCTCGGCGATGGTGGCGACGGTGTTGTGGGCCAGACGCGGGTCCACCTCGATGGACACCCGGCCGTCCTGGCCGCCACTGGCGTCGTACAGCGGGCGCAGCACGTCGGCGGCGTCGCGCACGTCCGCGGTGGTGATCATCCGCAGCGCCTCGTCCACCGTCAGCCTCCGGGCGGCGAGGTCGGCGAGCTGCTGCTCGTAGCCGTCACCGCCGGCGATGGCCTTCTGGAAGATCGACGGGTTGGTGGTGACACCGACCACGTGGCTCTGGTCCATGAGCTCGGCCAGGTTGCCGGAGGTGATCCGCTTGCGGGACAGGTCGTCGAGCCAGATCGCCACGCCCTCGTCGGAGAGGCGCTTGAGTGCGTCTGTCATGGGTTCTGCATCTCCTCGGTACGTCGTATGCGTCTGTGCGTCAGCGAGCGGCGGCGGCGAGCGAGTCGCGCGCGGCGGCGGCCACGGCCTCTGCGGTCAGACCGAACTCGCGGTAGAGGACCTTGTAATCGGCGCTTGCCCCGAAGTGCTCCAGGGACACAATCCGGCCCGCGTCGCCGACGAAGCGGTGCCAGGTCAGCCCGATGCCGGCCTCGACGGCGACCCTCGCCCGCACGTTCGGCGGGATGACGCTGTCGCGGTACGCCTGGTCCTGCTCCTCGAACCACTCCACGGACGGCATGGAGACCACGCGCGCCGGGATGCCGTCGGCCTGCAGCGCCTCGCGGGCCTCGACGGCCAGCTGCACCTCGGAACCGGTGGCGATCAGGATGACCTGCGGCTGGCCGCCCTCGGCGTCGAACAGCACGTAGCCGCCCTTGGCCGCGTTCTCGTCGGCCGGGTAGGTGGGCACGTTCTGCCGGGTCAGCGCCACGCCGTGCGGCGCGGGCTTGGCGGTGTGGCGGCGCATGATCTCCGCCCAGGCGATCGCCGTCTCGTTGGCGTCGGCCGGCCGGACCACGTTCAGGCCGGGGATGGCGCGCAGCGCCGCCAGGTGCTCGATCGGCTGGTGGGTCGGGCCGTCCTCGCCCAGGCCGATGGAGTCGTGCGTCCAGACGTAGGAGACCGGCAGCTTCATCAGCGCGGCCAGGCGCACGGCCGGGCGCATGTAGTCGGAGAACACCAGGAAGGTGCCGCCGTAGACGCGGGTGTTGCCGTGCAGCGCGATGCCGTTCATCGTCGAGCCCATGGCGTGCTCGCGGATGCCGAAGTGCACGGTGCGGCCGTACGGGCTCGCCTCCGGCAGCGGGTTGTCCGCCGGGAGGAACGAGGACGAGGCGTCGATGGTGGTGAGGTTCGAGCCGGCCAGGTCGGCGGAGCCGCCCCACAGCTCGGGGATCACGCCGCCCAGCGCCTTCAGCACCTCACCGGAGGCCTTGCGCGTGGCGACGTCCTTGCCCGCGGGGAACTCCGGGACCACGTCCTCCCAGCCGGCCGGGAGCTCGCCGGCGTGGATGCGGTCGAAGGTCCGGGCCCGCTCGGGGTTGGCGGAGCGCCACTCCTCGAACCGCTTGGTCCACTCCGCGTGGGCCTCGCGGCCGCGGTCGGCGACCTTGCGCGCGTGCGCCAGCACCTCGGTGGCGACCTCGAAGCTCTGCTCCGGGTCGAAGCCCAGCACCTTCTTGGTGGCCGCGACCTCGGCGTCGCCCAGCGCCGAGCCGTGGGCGGCCTCGGTGTTCTGGGCGTTCGGGGCGGGCCAGGCGATGATCGTGCGGGCCGCGATGATCGACGGGCGGTCGGTGACGGCGCGGGCCTTGTCGAAGGCGGCGTACAGGGCCCGGACGTCGAAGTCGCCCGACGGCTCCTGCTCGATGCGCTGCACGTGCCAGCCGTAGGCCTCGTAGCGCTTGAGCACGTCCTCGGAGAAGGCGGTCGCGGTGTCGCCCTCGATCGAGATGTGGTTGTCGTCGTACAGCGCGATCAGGTTGCCCAGCTTCTGGTGGCCGGCCAGCGAGGACGCCTCGGCGGAGATGCCCTCCTCCAGGTCGCCGTCGGAGACGATCGCCCAGACGGTGTGGTCGAAGACCGACTCGCCCGGCGCCGCGTCGGGGTCGAACAGACCGCGCTCGTAGCGGGCGGCCATCGCCATGCCCACCGCGTTGGCGATGCCCTGGCCCAGCGGGCCGGTGGTGGTCTCCACACCCGTCGTGTGACCGTGCTCGGGGTGGCCCGGGGTGCGCGAGCCCCAGGTGCGGAAGGCCTTGAGGTCCTCCAGCTCCAGCCCGTAACCCGAAAGGAAGAGCTGCGTGTACAGCGTCAGGGACGTGTGACCCGGCGAGAGGACGAAGCGGTCGCGACCGGTCCACCCGGCGTCCGAGGGGTCGTGCCGCATCAGCTTCTGGAACAGCAGGTAGGCCGCGGGGGCGAGGCTCATCGCCGTCCCCGGATGGCCGTTGCCGACCTTCTGCACGGCATCCATCGCCAGAACCCGGGCGGTGTCAACCGCGCGCCCGTCCAGCTCGCTCCACTCCAGCTCGGAGGTGGTCGGCTCGGTGCTCACCTGAGAGGGCTCCTCTCCACATGTATTACGCCGGTGACGAAGTGCACACCGGGCGTTGCCGAGCCTACCCCTGCACGTACGTGCACCTATTCGAGTGCGGGCTCGACGCGTGCGGCAACCGATCCCCGGGCAGCGGCATTCCCTCCCCGGCACCGGTGGTGTCACCAGCGTGCCCCGGTCAGCGTTTCTTCGCCTGTTGAACGCAGAACACCTTCAGGTTGCACCTCTCTTGCGCTATGGAGGCCAACACGTGGCACCCCCGAGCGCGGGCGGGGTATCCGCTACGTCTAAAGTGGCGTGGTACGCGCAAGCGGAGCCGCTTGCTGGACTTTTCGTCAGGGGTGTTCGTGACGGCCGTCGAATCCCGGCCCGCCGGAGCCATCGGGTCGAGCCACCGCCACCGGCCGTTCGGTGCCCGTGTGATGGCGTTCGTGGCGCTGACCAAGCCGCGCATCATCGAGCTGCTGCTCATCACGACGGTTCCGGTGATGTTCCTGGCGGCGGGCGGCGTCCCCGACCTCTGGCTGGTCGCGGTGACGATGATCGGCGGCTACATGTCGGCCGGCGGCGCGAACGCCCTCAACATGTACATCGACCGCGACATCGACGCGCTGATGCACCGCACTGAGCAGCGCCCGCTGGTCACCGGCATGGTCGCGCCGTGGGAGTGTCTGGTCTTCGGCATCACGCTTTCGGTGGTTTCCACCGCGTGGTTCTGGGTGCTCGTCAACCCGCTGTCGGCGGCGCTGTCCCTGGCCGCCATCCTCTACTACGTCTTCGTCTACACCCTCGGCCTCAAGCGCCGCACCGCCCAGAACATCGTGTGGGGCGGCATCGCCGGCTGCATGCAGGTGCTCATCGGCTGGTCGGCGGTGCGCAACGAGGTGGCGTGGGCGCCGTTCGTCCTCTTCCTCGTCCTCTTCTTCTGGACGCCGCCGCACTACTGGCCGCTGTCGATGAAGGTGAAGGACGACTACGCGCGCGTGGGCGTGCCCATGCTCCCGGTCGTCGCGGGCAACGTCGTGGTGGGCCGGCAGATCGTCATCTACAGCTGGGTGATGGTGCTCGTCTCGCTCACCCTGTGGTGGCCGCTCGGCGCGGCGGGCTGGTTCTACGCGGCCGCCGCCGTGCTGCTGGGCGCCTTCTGGCTGGTCGAGGCGCACGCCCTGTACGCACGGGCGAAGGCCGGTGTGGTCGGAGCCAAGCTCAAGGAGATGCGGCTCTTCCACTGGTCCATCACCTACGCGACGCTGCTGTTCGTCGCCGTCGCCGTGGACCCCTTCCTGCGCTGATTACCCGCGGGTAGCATTCTGTCCATGGCAGAGACCCAGGAAGCAGTCACCCAGGCCGCGGACCGCCGGGCCGCGGCCCGCGCGGAGCGCCGCGCCGCCCGCCTGGCGAAGCAGATCACCGCGTTCGCCAAGAGCCACGGCGGCGGCGCCGAGGGCCAGATCGCGTACATCGGCGAGGCCGGCACCCGCATCGTGCTCGTCGGCGAGAACGGCGAGTGGGGCGACCTGGTGGCCCCCACCTACGACATCGCCCGCAGCGCCGTCGAACGCTCCGGCATCATCGTGTACGAGTCCTTCGACGGCGAACTCGCG
This sequence comes from Streptomyces sp. NPDC008238, assembly GCF_042956445.1. Taxonomy (NCBI): domain Bacteria; kingdom Bacillati; phylum Actinomycetota; class Actinomycetes; order Kitasatosporales; family Streptomycetaceae; genus Streptomyces; species Streptomyces sp. NPDC008238. Next base: position 239,385 of record NZ_JBIBGK010000006.1, read on the forward strand.
GCCAAGGTGCGCACCGGCCGCTACGAGTGGTCGCGGATGGCCGGGATCCAGATCGGCGGCCCCGCCAACACCTGACGCCGGGCCCGCCTGTGAGGACCATGGGAGGAGTGGTCCGGTTGACGGGTGGGAACGAGGAGGCGTCGGTGGACACCGAGGAACGCGACGAGCGGCGGCTGACGGCCCGCCGGGAAGCGGCGCGGCTGTCCGCGGAGGGCGTGCGCGCCGTCGCCGTCAGCTGGGTCGACAACGCGGGCGTCAGCAGGGCCAAGACGGTGCCGACCGCCCGGCTGCCGCAGGCCGCGCACCGCGGGGTGGGCATGTCGCCGGTCTTCGACGTCTTCACCTCCGACGACTCCATCACCTCCTCCCCGCTCATCGGCGGCCCCGACGGCGACCTGCGGCTCTTCCCCGACCTGGACCGCCTGACCGTGCTGGCCGCCCGGCCCGGCTGGGCCTGGGCGCCGGCCGACCGCTACGGCCAGGACGGCCGTCCGCACCCCGGCTGCCAGCGGCTGTTCGCCCGGCGCATGACGGAGCGCGCCGCGGGCCGCGGCCTGGAGCTGCGGATGGGCTTCGAGACCGAGTGGGTCGTGGTCAAGGACGACGGCAGCGGCGACTGGGCCTCCCGCGGACCGGCCTACGGGATGACCCGGGTGACCGAACTCTCGGACTACCTGCTCGACCTCCACGACGCCCTCGCCGCCCAGCGCGTCGAGGTCCTCCAGGTGCACCCCGAGTACGCGCCCGGCCAGTTCGAGGTCTCCACCGCGCCCGCCGAACCGGTCCGCGCCGCCGACGAGGTCGTCCTCGTCCGCGAGACCGTACGGGCGGTCAGCGCCGCCCACGGCCTGCGCGCCTCCTTCGCCCCGGCCGTCGTCGCCGGACAGGTCGGCAACGGCTGCCACCTGCACCTGAGCCTGAGCGAGCACGGACACAACCTGCACCGCGACCCCACCGCCCCGTACGGCCTGGCACCCACCGCGAACACCTTCCTGGCCGGCGTGCTCGACGCCCTGCCCGCCCTGTGCGCCATCGGCGCCCCCTCCCCGGCCTCCTACCTGCGGCTCGTCCCCTCCCGCTGGGCCGGGGCGCACCGCTGCTGGGGCGTGGAGAACCGGGAGGCGGCGCTGCGCCTGGTGCCGGGCGAGGCCGACGACCCCGACGGCGGCCACGCCGAGCTCAAGCCCTTCGACGCCGCCGCCAACCCCTACCTGCTGGTCGGCTCCGTCATCGCTGCGGGCCTGGCCGGCCTGCGCGACGGCGGGGGGACGCTGCCCCCTCCGGTCAGCGGCGACCCGGCCGGGCGCGGCGAGCAGAAGCGGCTGCCGACCTCGCTCGGCGAGGCCCTCTCGCACCTGGTGCGCAGCACCGCGCTGAAGGAGGCCCTGGGCGAGGCGCTGTTCGGCGCGGTGGTCGCGGTGCGGCGCGCCGAGTCCGAGGCCCTGGCCGAGTACGGTCCCGCCGAGCTCGCGGAGGCCACCCGGTGGCGCTGGTGATCGAGCTTCCGCCGCTGGTCGACCACCACTGCCACGGCGTCGTCCGCGGAGAGCTCGGCATCGCGGCCTTCGAGACGTATCTCACCGAGTCCGACACGCCCGCCGCGCCCGGCACCACCTTCTTCGACACCCAGACGGGCTTCGCCGTCCGCCGCTGGTGCCCGCCGCTGCTCGGTCTGGAGCCGCACTGCCCGCCCGCGGGCTACCTCGCGCGGCGCCGCGAGCTCGGGACGTACGAGAGCACGCGCCGGCTGCTGCGGGGCAGCGGCATCGGCACGTACGTCGTCGACACCGGACTGCCCGGGGACCTCACGACGCCCGCGGAACTCGCCGCGGCCAGCGGGGGAGCGCAGCGGGAGATCGTCCGGCTGGAGCGGCTCGCCGAGGACGTCGCCGGGGCCTGCGACTCGGTCGGGGAACTCGTCGAGGGCATCGCCGCGGCCGTCCACGACGCCGCGCGCACCGCCGCCGGCTTCAAGTCGATCGCCGCCTACCGCCACGGCCTGGGCCTCGCCCCGGAGCCGCCCGCCCCCGGCGAGGTCCGGCACGCGGCGGGGGCGTGGCTGGAGGCGCGCCGCGCCGGCCGCGACCGGCTCGGCGACCCCGTCCTGCTGCGGCACCTGCTGTGGACGGCCGTCACGACCGGGCTGCCGCTGCAACTGCACACCGGCTTCGGCGACCCGGACCTGCGGCTCGACCACGCCGACCCGGCGCTGCTCACCGACTTCGCCCGGGCGACCGCGGGGACCGGGACCGATCTGGTGCTGCTGCACTGCTACCCGTACCACCGTCAGGCCGCCTACCTGGCGAACGTCTTCCCGCACGTGTACGCGGACGTCGGCCTCGCCCTCACCCATGTGGGGGCGCGGGCGGGGGCGGTCCTGGCGGAGTTCCTGGAGCTGGCGCCGTTCGGGAAGCTGCTGTTCTCGACGGACGCCTACGGACTGCCCGAGCTGTACGTCACCGGCGCCGAGGCCTTCCGCGGCGCGGTGCGCGAGGTGCTGGGCGGCTGGGTCGCGGACGGTGCCTGGTCGGCGGCGGACGCCGGGCGCGTCGCGGCCATGGTGGCGGCGGACAACGCGCGACGGGTGTACGGGCTCCCCTGAGCGGGGGTGGGGGCGGTGGGGTGACGTCGTCTTTCCCGCCGTCTCGCGCCCTGCGGGCGCAAAGATGCCGGCTGCGGGTGGGAGGGTGGGGCCCGGCCTTGTCGGCAGTGTGCGGGTGGGTGGGGGGAGGCGGGTTCAGGCGCCGGAGCGGGGTGCCTTTCCGGTGGCCTGGGTCTCGTTGCCGTCCGCGGGTATAGATGGCCGCTTCCACGCCTACTGCCGGTGGTGGGCGCGCCCGCCGTTACCTGCGTCTGCGGGTGATTCGAGGTGCTGTCGGGGGTCGGTGGGAGATCGCCGGCGGAACAGAGCCCGATCTTTGCGCGGACGGAGATCGGGCCTGCTTTCAGCGTCATAGACGTCGAAACAGAGCCCGATGTCGGATCGGGGAAGCACCCGCAGACGCGGGTTACGGCGGGCGCGCCCCCCCACGAAGGGTGGGCGTGGTCACCGGCCATCTGCACCGGCGGACGGCAACGAGACCTCCGCCACTGGAAAGGCACCCCGCTCCGGCGCCTGAACCCCGGCCGCCCACCGACCCGCAGACTGCCGACCCACCCCGGACCGCCACCCTCCCACCCGCAGCCCGCCGCTGTGCGCCCGAAGGGCGCGAGACGGCGAGACAGCCGAACCACCGGCGCGGCCCCCACCGCCCCGGCCCCACTTCCCCGACGCCACCGGGCAGGCCGCTACGCAGCCGGCGCAGGCTCCGGGGCCGAGGACGAGGACGGGACGGGCACCGCGAGCTGTTCCTCGCCGGGCTCCGCCTCCGGCCGCTCGCGCATCGACAGCAGCACCCGCAGCACCGCGATCCACACCAGCGTCGAGCCGAGCATGTGGAGGGCCACCAGGACCTCGGGCAGCTTCGTGAAGTACTGGACGTAGCCGATGACGCCCTGCGCCAGCAGCACGACCAGCAGGTCGCGCACCCGGGCCCGCGGCCCCGCGGGCGCGTCGACGGCGCGCAGCACGAACCACAGCGCGATCGTCAGCCCGCACACCACCCACGCCAGGTCGGCGTGGAGCTGGGAGATGGTCTCCCACTTCACCGGCACGCGCGGCACGTCGCTGCTGTCGCCGGCGTGCGGCCCGGCTCCGGTCACGAGCGTGCCGACCGCGATCAGCGCCCCGGAGGCGGCGACCAGCACCCACGCCAGTTGCCTGACCGGCTTGCCGACCAGGGGGCGCGCACCCGCGTCGCCCTCGCCGGTCCGCTGCCACATCAGCAGCGCGACGGCGATCAGCGCGCTGGAGAGCAGGAAGTGCGCGGCGACGGTGTACGGGTTGAGGCCGGTCAGGACGGTGAAACCGCCGAGCACGGCGTTGCCCATGACGACCCAGAACTGGGCCCAGCCGAGCCGGGTGAGCCCGCGCCGCCACGGCTTCACGGCCCGCGCGGCGATGATCGCCCAGCCCACGGCCGCGCACAGCACGTACGTCAGCATGCGGTTGGCGAACTCGATGACCCCGTGCACGCCCATCGCCCGGGTCGCGGTCAGGCTGTCGTCGGTGCACTTGGGCCAGGTCGGGCAGCCGAGGCCCGAACCGGTCAGCCGGACGGCACCGCCGGTCACCACGATGACGACGCTCATCACGAGCGCGGCCAGCGCGGCCCGCCGGACCGTCTCCGGGGACGGGGTCCAGCGCTGGGCGATGAAGGCCAGGGGGTTTCGCGACGCTTGGCCTGCTTGGCTGAGATTCGGCACGGCCACCATCGTAGGCGCCTCCTTGTGCAATCCTTCACGAGGGGGACACCCGGGGGAGGGGATGGGGGCCATGTCCGAGGTCGACCGGCGGAAACTGTTGTACGGCGGCGCCGCGGCGGCGCTCACGGGGATCGGCGCGGCCGCGTACTCCGCCGCCGACACACCTGCCGCCGAGGCCGTGCGGCAGCCCAGGAGCGCCACGCACCCCGGCGTGGTCGACGTCGTGGCCGACTTCGGCGCCAAGGGCGACGGCACCACCGACGACAGCAAGGCCTTCGCCGACGCCTACCGCTACGCGGAGTCACGGCTCGACGACCACACCGGCCGCACGGTGATCGACGTCCCGCCCGGCAGGTACCTGATCACCGAGCCCGGCGCGCTGCTCGACGGCGACGACCCGTCCAACGCGGCCAACGGGCTGCGCTTCCGCGGGGCGGGCCTGCGCATCAGCGAGATCGTCTTCGCGCCCCGCGAGCCCGCCGGCGCCTTCCTCTGCCGCAACGACGACATGTGGCAGAACCTCGCCTTCGAGGGCCTGCGCTTCACCTCCGGCACCCCCGGCGCCTCCTTCTTCTCCTCCTACTCCACCGGCGGCGCGGCGAACTACCGCTTCACCGACTGCGAGTGGATGGGGGAGTGGGAGTACGGCCTCGCCCTCGACGGCACCAACACCAACTCCGAGATGCGCTGGGAGGCCTGCCGGGTGGGCGGCGCCTACCGCAGGGCCTTCCTCTACTCCGGTCTGTCCAAGCGCTCGGAGAACCCCGAGCAGCAGGACCAGTTCCTCAACTACTGGTTCACCGACATGAACGTCACCTACGAGTGGGGCAACTTCCTGGAGTTCCCCTACGGCGGCTCCGTCACCTGCCGCGCCGGGAGCTACATCGTCACCGGGCGCCGCCCCGCGCCCCACCCCGACTACGGCTACGAGAGCGCGTTCTTCCGCTTCCCCCGCAAGCAGCACTTCAGTTCGGTGCAGCGCTTCCACGCCGAGGACATACGTTTCGAGCTGCGCAACGCCGACACCGTCGTGATCGACTGCGAATGGGGCGGCGGCGCCGTCCACTTCAACGACTGCGACGACACGGCCAACGCGTTCAAGTCCTTCGCCCCGCAACTGCGGGCCCACCGCTACACGCTGGGCCCGCGCGGCCCGCTCGTGCGCTACGACTCCTGCCAGCTCACCGGGGCCCACCGCTACCGCACCGACGGTTCCGCCGAACTGCCCACGACCGTGCGTTACGACATGTGCCTGCTGGCCAGCCACGCCCCGGAGAGCGGCTTCCTGGCGCTCGACGAGGGCCAGGGAACCGGCTTCGCCCGCTTCGTGGACTGCGTCATTCCCACCTGAACCAGCGGGCCGCCGCGCCGAGGCCCAGCACCGCCCACACGGCGAGGACGCCGAGGTCGCCCCACGGCATGCCCGCGCCGTGCTGCAGGACGTCCCGCAGGCCGTCCGACAGGGCGGAGATCGGCAGCAGCTCCAGCACCGAGCGCACCCCGCCCGGGAACCTGTCGAGCGGCACGATCACCCCGCCGCTTACGAGCAGCAGCAGGAAGACCAGGTTCGCGGCGGCGAGCGTGGCCTCGGCGCGCAGTGTGCCGGCCATGAGCAGGCCGAGGCCGGAGAAGGCCGCCGTGCCCAGGGCGAGCAGCAGGACCACCGCGAAAGGGTTGCCGTGCGGCGACCAGCCCAGGGCGAACGCGATCACGGTCAGCAGCACGACCTGCAGGACCTCGGTGACCAGCACGGAGCCGGTCTTGGCGGTCATCAGGGCCCAGCGCGGCAGCGGGGACGCGCCGAGCCGCTTCAGCACGCCGTAGCGCCGCTCGAAGCCGGTGGCGATGGCCTGGCCGGTGAAGGCGGTGGACATCACGGCCAGGGCGAGGATGCCGGGGGCGAGGAAGTCCACGGCCTTGCCGGCGCCGGTGTCGACGATGTCGACGGCGCTGAACAGGACCAGCAGCAGCGTGGGGATCACGACGGTCAGCAGCAGCTGCTCGCCGTTGCGCAGCAGCATCCGGGTCTCCAGCGCGGTCTGGGCGCCGATCATCCGGTGCAGCGGTGCCGCCCCGGGGGCCGGGGTGAAGGTGCCGGTGGCGGTCACGAACGCAGCTCCTTGCCGGTGAGCTCCAGAAAGACGTCCTCCAGGGTGCGCCGTTCGACCGCGAGGCGGTCCGGCATCACGCCGTGCTGGGCGCACCAGGAGGTGACGGTGGCCAGCATCTGCGGATCGACCTTGCCCTCGATCCGGTAGCTGCCCGGCGTGAGCTCCACCGCGGCGGAGTCGGCGGGCAGCGCCTTGAGCAGCGAGGCCAGGTCCAGGCCCGGGCGGCCGGAGAAGCGCAGGGTGTTCTCCGCGCCGCCGCGGCACAGTTCCTCGGGGGTGCCGCTCGCTATCACGCGGCCCTTGTCGATGATCGCGACGTCGTCCGCGAGCTGTTCGGCCTCGTCCATGAAGTGCGTGGTCAGGACGACGGTGACGCCGTCGGCGCGCAGCTCGCGGACCAGGTCCCAGGTGCCGCGGCGGGCCTGCGGGTCCAGTCCGGCCGTCGGCTCGTCCAGGAACACCAGCTCCGGGCGGCCCACGACGGCCATGGCGAGCGCGAGCCGCTGCTGCTGGCCGCCGGAGAGCCGCCGGTACGGGGTGCGGCCGCAGGACTCGAGGCCGAGCCGCTCGATCAGCAGGGCCGGGTCGAGGGGGTCGGCGTGCAGTTTGGCGGTGTGGCGCAGCATCTCCTCGGCGCGGGCGCCGGCGTACACCCCGCCGGACTGCAGCATCACGCCGATCCGGGGCCGCAGGGCGGCCGTATCCCGTACGGGGTCGAGTCCCAGCACCCGCACCTGGCCGCCGTCGGGACGGCGGTAGCCCTCGCAGGTCTCGACGGTGGTGGTCTTCCCGGCTCCGTTGGGTCCGAGCACGGCGGCGACGGTGCCCCGGGCGACGGTCAGGTCGAGCCCGTCCACCGCGGTCTTGGCGCCGTAACGCTTGACCAGTCCCGTCACCTCGACCGCGGGGTCCATTCGCATGACGGGAAGTCTACGAACCCGCGAGGGCCGCCCCGCCGGGAGGGCGGCGCGTGGTGCCGTCGTCGCCGGTCGCGGGGGGTGCGCGGCGGCCGGGTCCGGGCGGCGGAGAAGATCGTTTCCGCAGGTCAGGTTAGGTTTCCCTAAGTGACGCAGCAGACATTCGCCTGGAGGACCGCCGCTTGCCTCTGCGAGATGAATTACGCAACACTGGTCTTGTGAAAAACGCGTCCGAGGCTCAGGAGGAGCAGACGACCGGGGAGCGGAGCACCCGCAACCGGGTCGCCCGGTCCGTCCTGGTCCACGGGCCGTCGACCGCCGCCGACCTGGCGGAACGGCTCGGGCTGACGCAGGCGGCGGTACGCCGCCACCTGGACGCGCTCGTCGCCGAGGGCATGGTCGAGCCGCGCGAGAAGCGGGTCTACGGGAACCGCGGCCGCGGCCGCCCCGCCAAGGTGTTCGCGCTGACCGACTGCGGTCGCGACGCCTTCGACCAGGCCTACGACCAGCTCGCCGCCGACGCCCTGCGCTGGATCGCCGAGTCCGCCGGAGGCGGGCAGCAGGGTGAAGCCGCGGTCTCCGCCTTCGCCCGCGCCCGGGTCGCCGCGCAGGCCGAACGCTACCGCGCGGTCGTCGAGGCGGCCGGCCCCGAGGAACGCACACAGGCGCTGGCCAAGGCGCTCAGCCAGGACGGGTACGCTGCCACGACGCGTGGCGCGCCCGCCTCCGCCGGCGAGCAGCTCTGCCAGCACCACTGCCCGGTGGCCCACATCGCCGAGCAGTTCCCGCAGCTGTGCGAGGCGGAGGCAGAGGTCTTCTCCCGCCTGCTCGGCACTCATGTACAACGGCTGGCGACCATCGCCCACGGAGACGGTGTCTGCACCACCTTCGTGCCGAAGACCGCGCCGTCGGCCGGAACCACCGCACCGAACAACACCGCAAGCAACGCCGGGAGGAACCCCGCATGACTGCCCCCCTGGAGACGGCTCACCCTGAACTCGAGGGTCTGGGCAACTACGAGTACGGCTGGGCCGACTCGGACGTGGCCGGTGCCGCCGCCCGTCGTGGCCTGAACGAGGACGTCGTCCGCGACATCTCCGCGAAGAAGAACGAGCCCGAGTGGATGCTCAAGCTGCGTCTCAAGGGCCTGAAGCTCTTCGGGAAGAAGCCCATGCCCACCTGGGGCTCGGACCTGTCCGGCATCGACTTCGACAACATCAAGTACTTCGTGCGGTCCACGGAGAAGCAGGCGGAGTCCTGGGAGGACCTGCCCGAGGACATCAAGAACACCTACGACAAGCTGGGCATCCCCGAGGCGGAGAAGCAGCGGCTGGTCGCGGGCGTGGCGGCGCAGTACGAGTCCGAGGTCGTCTACCACCAGATCCGCGAGGACCTGGAGGAGCAGGGCGTCATCTTCCTGGACACCGACACCGCGCTCAAGGAGCACCCGGAGCTGTTCCAGGAGTACTTCGGCACCGTCATCCCCGCGGGTGACAACAAGTTCGCCTCGCTGAACACCGCGGTGTGGTCCGGCGGTTCCTTCATCTACGTGCCGAAGGGCGTGCACGTCGAGATCCCGCTGCAGGCCTACTTCCGGATCAACACCGAGAACATGGGCCAGTTCGAGCGGACGCTGATCATCGTCGACGAGGACGCCTACGTCCACTACGTCGAGGGCTGCACCGCGCCGATCTACAAGTCGGACTCGCTGCACAGCGCCGTGGTCGAGATCATCGTGAAGAAGGGCGGCCGCTGCCGCTACACGACGATCCAGAACTGGTCGAACAACGTGTACAACCTGGTCACCAAGCGCGCCGTGGCGTACGAGGGCGCGACCATGGAGTGGGTCGACGGCAACATCGGCTCCAAGGTGACCATGAAGTACCCGGCCGTCTACCTGATGGGCGAGCACGCCAAGGGCGAGACCCTGTCGATCGCCTTCGCGGGCGAGGGCCAGCACCAGGACGCCGGCGCCAAGATGGTGCACATGGCGCCGAACACCTCCTCCTCGATCGTCTCCAAGTCGGTGGCCCGCGGCGGTGGCCGCACCTCCTACCGCGGTCTGATCGAGATCGGCGAGGGTGCCCACGGCTCCAAGTCCAACGTGCTGTGCGACGCGCTGCTGGTGGACACCATCTCCCGCTCGGACACCTACCCCTACGTGGACGTCCGCGAGGACGACGTGTCCATGGGCCACGAGGCGACGGTCTCCAAGGTCAGCGAGGACCAGCTCTTCTACCTGATGAGCCGCGGCCTGGAGGAGACCGAGGCGATGGCCACCATCGTCCGCGGCTTCGTGGAGCCCATCGCGCGCGAGCTGCCCATGGAGTACGCGCTGGAGCTCAACCGGCTGATCGAGCTGCAGATGGAGGGCGCGGTCGGCTGACGCCGCCCCCCTCCGCCCGGGGCCACCCCCTGGCATGGCAACCCCGTCAAGCTCGTGAGCGAGCCAAAGGGCGCGCCGCCGCCGAAAGTGACGAGACCAAGCGACCGAGGAACGAGGGAGCGCAGTGTCGAGGAGCGTCGGCGGCGGGTCAGAGCGCCCGGAGGCGAGCGAACACAGAAAGAGGCAGTAAACCAGCCATGGCTGAAACCATCCCGGCCGCCGGTGCCACCACCGAAGGCGCCATCCAGGTCGGCCAGCCCCGGGACGCCCGGGTCAGCGCGCCCGCGTCGTACGACGTGGCCGACTTCCCCGTGCCCCAAGGCCGCGAGGAGGAGTGGCGCTTCACCCCGCTGGAGCGGCTGCGCGGCCTGCACGACGGCACCGCCGTCGCCACCGGTGGCGGCGTCAAGGTCGAGGTGAGCGCCCCCGAGGGCGTCACCGTCGAGACCGTCGGCCGGGACGACGCCCGGGTCGGCAGGGCGGGCAAGCCGGTGGACCGGGTCGCCGCCCAGGCGTACAGCTCCTTCGAGAAGGCCGGCGTCGTCTCGATCCCCAAGGACGCGGTGCTCTCCGAGCCGGTGCGGATCTCCGTGCACGGCCAGGGCGGCGTGGCCTTCGGCCACCAGGTCGTCGAGGTCGGCGCCTTCGCCGAGGCGGTCGTGGTGATCGACCACACCGGCGACGCGACCGTCGCCGCCAACGTCGAGTACCTGGTCGGCGACGGCGCCAAGCTGACGGTCGTCTCCATCCAGGACTGGGACGACACCGCCGTGCACGCCGCCCAGCACACCGCGCTGGTCGGCCGCGACGCGACCTTCAAGTCCGTCGTCGTCACCTTCGGCGGCGACGTGGTGCGGCTGCACCCGCGGGTCGTCTACGGCGCCCCGGGCGGCGAGGCCGAGCTGTACGGGCTGTACTTCACCGACGAGGGCCAGCACCAGGAGCACCGCCTCTTCATCGACCACGACACCCCGCACTGCCGGTCGAACGTGGCCTACAAGGGCGCGCTGCAGGGCCGGGACGCGCACGCGGTGTGGATCGGCGACGTGCTCATCCGCGCCGAGGCCGAGGGCACCGACACCTACGAGCTCAACCGCAACCTGGTGCTCACCGACGGCGCCCGGGTCGACTCGGTGCCCAACCTGGAGATCGAGACCGGCGAGATCGTTGGCGCCGGCCACGCCTCGGCGACCGGCCGCTTCGAGGACGAGCAGCTGTTCTACCTGATGGCCCGCGGCATCCCGGCCGACGAGGCCCGCCGGCTGGTCGTGCGCGGCTTCTTCGCCGAGCTGATCCAGCAGATCGGTGTCGCGGACCTGCAGGAGCGCCTGCTGGAGAAGATCGACGCGGAGCTGGAGGCGTCCGTCGTATGACCACTGCCGAAGGCTTCGTCCGCGCCTGCGCGCTGAGCGAGCTCGAGGAGGACACGCCCAAGCGTGTCGAGCTCGGCGGCGTGCCGGTGTCGGTCGTGCTCACCGAGGGCGAGGTGTTCGCGATCAACGACATCTGCTCGCACGCGAACGTCTCGCTGTCCGAGGGCGAGGTGGAGGACTGCCAGATCGAGTGCTGGCTGCACGGCTCCTCCTTCGACCTGAGGACCGGCAAGCCGTCCGGGCTGCCCGCGACGCGGCCCGTCCCCGTGTACCCCGTTCAGATCCAAGGGGACGATGTGCTCGTCTCCGTCACCCAGGAGTCCTGAGACACCCATGGCAACGCTTGAGATCCACGACCTGCACGTCTCCGTCGAGGCCGAGAACGGTCCGCGGGAGATCCTCCGCGGTGTCGACCTGACCGTGAAGCAGGGCGAGACCCACGCCATCATGGGTCCGAACGGTTCCGGCAAGTCGACCCTGGCCTACTCGCTGGCCGGGCACCCGAAGTACACCATCACCGGTGGCACCGTGACCCTGGACGGCGAGGACGTGCTCGCCATGTCCGTCGACGAGCGGGCCCGGGCGGGCGTCTTCCTGGCCATGCAGTACCCCGTCGAGGTCCCCGGCGTCTCCGTCTCCAACTTCCTGCGCACCTCGGCCACCGCCATCCGCGGCGAGGCCCCGAAGCTGCGCACCTGGGTGAAGGAGGTCAAGGAGGCCATGGAGCGCCTGCACATGGACACCTCCTTCGCCGAGCGCAACGTCAACGAGGGCTTCTCCGGCGGTGAGAAGAAGCGCCACGAGATCCTCCAGCTCGAGCTGCTCAAGCCGAAGATCGCGATCCTCGACGAGACCGACTCCGGCCTGGACGTCGACGCGCTGCGCATCGTCTCCGAGGGCGTCAACCGGGTGCGCGAGAACGGTGAGGTCGGCACCCTGCTGATCACCCACTACACGCGCATTCTCCGCTACATCAAGCCCGACCACGTCCACGTCTTCGCCGCGGGCCGGATCGCCGAGTCCGGCGGTCCCGAGCTCGCGGACAAGCTGGAGGCCGAGGGCTACGAGGCCTATGTGAAGGGAGGCGCGTCCGAGTGACACCGCAGCTGCCGGGCCTGCTGGACGCCGAGGCGATCCGCAAGGACTTCCCGGTGCTGGACCGCCTGGTCCACGACGGGAAGAGGCTCGTCTACCTGGACAACGCCGCGACCTCGCAGAAGCCGCGCCAGGTCCTCGACGCCCTCAGCGAGTACTACGAGCGCTACAACGCCAACGTCCACCGCGGTGTGCACACGCTCGCCGAGGAGGCCACGGCGCTGTACGAGGGCGCCCGCGACAAGATCGCGGCCTTCATCAACGCCCCGAGCCGTGACGAGGTGATATTCACCAAGAACGCCTCGGAGTCGCTGAACCTGGTCGCCAACATGCTGGGCTGGGCCGACGAGCCCTACCGGGTGGACGCCGACACCGAGATCGTCATCACGGAGATGGAGCACCACTCCAACATCGTGCCGTGGCAGCTGCTCTCGCAGCGCACCGGCGCGAAGCTGAAGTGGTTCGGCCTGACCGACGACGGCCGGCTCGACCTGAGCGACATCGAGCAGGTCATCACGGAGAAGACCAAGATCGTCTCCTTCACGCTGGTCTCCAACATCCTGGGCACGGTCAACCCGGTCGAGGCCCTCGTGCGCCGCGCGCAGGAGGTCGGCGCCCTGGTGCTGATCGACGCCTCGCAGGCCGCGCCGCACATGGTGCTGGACGTGCAGGCGCTGCAGGCCGACTTCGTGGCCTTCACCGGCCACAAGATGCTCGGCCCGACCGGCATCGGCGTGCTGTGGGGCCGCCAGGAGCTGCTGGAGGACCTCCCGCCGTTCCTGGGCGGCGGCGAGATGATCGAGACCGTCTCGATGCACGAGTCGACCTACGCGCCCGCGCCGCACAAGTTCGAGGCGGGCACGCCCCCGATCGCCCAGGCCGTCGGCCTCGGCGCGGCGGTGGACTACCTCAGCGCCATCGGCATGGACCGGATCGCCGCGCATGAGCACGCGATCACCGAGTACGCACTGAAGCGGCTCAAGGAGGTGCCCGGCCTGAGGATCATCGGCCCGGACACCCCGGAGGGCCGCGGCTCCGCGATCTCCTTCACCCTGGGCGACATCCACCCGCACGACGTGGGCCAGGTCCTCGACGAGCAGGGCATCGCCGTGCGGGTCGGCCACCACTGCGCGCGGCCGGTCTGCCTGCGGTACGGAATTCCCGCGACCACGCGAGCGTCGTTCTATCTGTACTCCACCCCGGCCGAGGTCGACGCCTTGGTCGAGGGGCTGGAGCACGTACGGAACTTCTTCGGCTGAGGGACGGACGGCGAAGCCTGTGAAGCTGGATTCGATGTACCAGGAAGTCATCCTGGACCACTACAAGAACCCGCACGGCCGCGGCCTGCGCGAGGGCGACGTCGAGGTGCACCACGTCAACCCGACGTGCGGCGACGAGATCACGCTGCGCGTCAAGCTCGACGGCACGTCCATCCAGGACATCAGCTACGAGGGCCAGGGCTGTTCCATCAGCCAGGCCAGCGCTTCCGTGCTCAACGAACTGCTCGTCGGCCGCCAGGTCGACGAGGCCGTGAAGGTCCAGGAGGTCTTCCTGGAGCTGATGCAGTCCAAGGGCAAGCTGGAGCCCGACGACGCGATGGAGGACGTCCTGGAGGACGCGGTCGCGTTCGCCGGCGTCTCCAAGTACCCGGCACGCGTCAAGTGCGCGCTGCTGAGCTGGATGGCGTGGAAGGACGCCACCGCCCAGGCTCTGGGCGATGGCGCGGTCAGGGAGTCCGCATGAGCGAGAACGCAGAAGTGACGACGACGAAGCCGGCGAGCGAGGAGGAGATCCGTGAGGCCCTCTACGACGTCGTCGACCCCGAACTGGGCATCGACGTCGTCAACCTCGGCCTGATCTACGGCATCCACATCGACGACAGCAACGTCGCGACCCTCGACATGACGCTCACGTCGGCGGCCTGTCCGCTGACCGACGTCATCGAGGACCAGGCGAAGTCGGCCACCGACGGCATCGTCAACGACCTGAGGATCAACTGGGTCTGGATGCCGCCGTGGGGCCCCGACAAGATCACCGACGAGGGCCGCGACCAACTGCGCGCGCTGGGCTTCAACGTCTGACCCTCATGCCCGCGACCGCGGGCCGCGACTGCGGGGCGCCGTTCCTTCGAGCGGCGCCCCGCAGTCGTATTTTCATTTGCGCCCATGCCGTGCGGACCGTGAGTCTTCCGTGCATGAGCAATCACTTCGCCGCCATCGGACTCGGCGTCGCCGACCAGGACTCCTTCCGCGAGCTCGTCGTCGGGCTGGCCGGGCGGACCGATCCGCGGACGGTCGACGGCGCGCTGCGGCAGCACGTCTGGACCGGAGCCGGCGGTGCCCGGGTCGTGATCGAGACCCAGGACGGGTCGATCACCCAGGTACTGCCCTGCCTCAGCCCCGGGGGTGAACCCGTGGCGGTGCGCGGGGTGCTGCTGGTGGACGAGGAGGTCGCCCGGCTCGAACTCCTCGACGGACCGGGCGGGACGATGGTCTGCCCGCTCACGGTGGAGCTGGAGGACCGCGCCGTGCTGCGGGCCCGCGGCGGGAAGGTCCCGGAGGGATCGCTGCGCCTCGGCGCGCTCGCCGAGCGGATCACGCTCCACACCGGCGGCAAGGAGGCGTACGAGGCCTCGCAGGAGGGCGAGGAGATCGGTTTCGCGCCCGACTTCCTCATCCCGTTCGGCCTGTTCCGGCCCGAGGGGGCGGAGGAGGACTGGGTGCCCTCGGCGCACGCCGGGTTCGCCGGGGAGGTGCTGCTGGCCGAGGCCCACACCGGCGACGTCACCGGAGGCCGCTTCCACCGGCTGCGGGTGCGGACGATCGCCGGGTTCGAGGTCGATGTCGCCGTCGCCGACGAGGAGTTGACCGACACCCCGGAGGCCGGGCACTGGGTCGACGGGGAGTTCTTCATGACCGGCTAGCTGGGCCTGGAACCGGCCCCGCAGCCGGCGTCCGCCCGGAAGCGGTGGTGGTCGCGCCGGTCCTGAAGGTCCTGAGAGTCCTGAGGCGGCCGCGTATGTACGGGCGTACACAACGATGTGTACGCTCGTACGCATGGCTTACGCACTGCTGGGCGCGGCGATACTCGCCGAAGTGCTCGGGACGACCTCGATGAAGTACAGCGACGGCTTCACCCGGCTGTGGCCCTCGCTCGGCACCGCGGCCGGCTACCTCATCGCCTTCGCGCTGCTCGCGCAGACCCTCAAGACGCTCTCCGTAGGCACCGCCTACGCCATCTGGTCCGGCATAGGCACCGCAGCCATCGCCGCCATCGGCATGGTCTTCCTCGGGGAGGCGGCGACCGCGACCAAGCTGTTCGGGATCCTCCTCGTCATCTCCGGGGTGGTCGTCCTCAACCTCGGCGGCTCCCACTGATGGCCCGCCGCTACGACCCCGAGCGGCGCCAGCGCATCATCGACGCCGCGATCCGCGTGGTCGGTGAGCGCGGCATCGCGGGGCTCAGCCACCGGGCGGTGGCCGCGGCGGCCGACGTCCCGCTCGGCTCGACCACGTACCACTTCGCCACCCTCGACGACCTCCTGGTGGCCGCCCTGCGGCAGTGCAACGAGGCCTTCTTCCGGGAGGTCGGGGAGCGTTCCCTGCTCGGCTCGCCCGGCGCCGACCCGGCGGAGGAACTGGCCCGGTTCGTCGCGGAGACGGTCTCCCGGGACCGTCCCCGTGCGCAGCTGGAGTACGAGCTCTACCTGGCCGCGCTGCGCCACGAAGCCGTACGCCCGGTCGCCGCGGAGTGGGTGGACCGCATGGCCGCCCTCCTCACGCAGTGGACCGACCCCGTCACCGCGCGGGCGCTGGCCGCGCTCACCGACGGGATGTCCCTGCAGGCCCTGCTGACCGGCCGCGACATCGACCGGGAGGAGGCGCGCGAGGTCTTCGCACGGATCATCGGCAAAGCCGGGCGAGACTGCTGACCTATACCGGTCGCGACCTGATCCGGCATCCTCACGCGCCGCATTCACGCCTTCACGTGATCGATTCTTGTAAGGCGTCGATCGGAGGGCCGTAATGAAGCAGGCGATGAAGGACATACCGAAGGTGGTGTGGCTCCTTGCCACCGGGATGTTCTTCGTGGCGGCGGTGAGCTTCACCTTCGTCTACCTGTTCGTCTACCTGACCGGCCCCCGCGGGCTCAGCACCTCCCAGGCCGGGCTCATCGCCGGTGTCGGCGGCATCGGCATGGTCGCCGGGAACTTCAGCGGCGGCTGGTTCGGCGACCGCTTCGGCCACCGCCGCACCCTCATCACCGGCATGGTCGTGTCCGGTCTCGGCCTGGCGGCGCTGCCGCTGACGCCGACCGCCGCCCTCGCGGTGGTCTTCCCGGTCGCCCAGTACGCCACCGGCGTCACCCGGGCCTCCAACTCGGCGCTCATCGCCTTCTCCGTGCCCGAGGGCTCCCGCCGCCAGGGCTTCGCCCTGCTGCGCTTCATGGCCAACCTCGGCGTCACCGTGGGCCCGCCGCTCGGGGCGCTGATCGCCACCACGGTCTCGTACGACTGGCTCTTCGTCGCCGACGGCCTCGGCATGCTCTTCTTCGGCGTCTACGCGCATTTCATCCTGCCGGCGAACGGCAACCACCGGCCCAAGGGCGCCACCTCGCCCGACGCGCCGGGCCTGTGGACCGCGCTGCGCGCCCGGCCCGCCGTCCTGGTGCTGCTCGCCGCGATCCTGGTGGCCGACACCATCTACCGCCAGCAGTACTCCACCCTGCCCGTGTTCCTGAAGGACCACGGCATCGGCACCGGCGTCTACGGCGCCCTCATCGCCGTCAACGGCGCCCTGGTCATCCTCCTCGAACTCCCGGTGACCGTCGCGCTGCGCCGGCGCGCCCCGCTGCCGATCATCGGACTCGGCGTGGTCCTGGTCGGCCTCGGCTTCGCCGCGCTCACCACCGGCCACTGGTACGTCGCGGCCGCCGTCGTGATGATGGTGCTGCTGACCGTCGGCGACATCCTCTACAAGTCGCCGTCCACCGCCTACGTCGCCGACAACGCCCCCGACCACCTGCAGGGCCGCTTCCAGAGCATGTACGCCGGAGCCTCCATCAGCGGCGTGGTGCTGGCGGCCCCGCTCGGCGGCGTGCTCTACGAGACTGCGCCGGGCGCGCTGTGGCCGCTGTGCGCCGTCCTCGGCGTCCTCGCCGGCGCGGCCGTGCTCGGCGCCCAGCGGCTGCCGGGCGTACGCGACGCGGCCGCCGAACCGGACGCGGTCAAGGCCGCGACGCAGTCCTGACCGCGTCGAGTGCCTCCGCCACGCTCGCCGCGACGTCCGTGACCGGGTAGAACACCCGCCGGACCACCCGGTCCGCGCCGACCACCAGCGTCAGCCGCTTCAGCCGCACTGCGCCGCCCGCCCGGAAGGTCGGCAGCCGCAGCGCCGCCGACAGGGTCAGTTCGGCGTCCGACAGCAGGGGGAAGCGCAGCCGTTCCCGCCGGGCGAACTCTGCCTGCTCGTCGGGGCGCTGGGCGCTCACCCCGTGCACGGCCGCGCCCGCCGCGGCGAACTCCGCCAGCCGGTCGCGGTAGGTGCAGGACTCCAGCGTGCAGCCCGCCGCGCCCGGGATGTCGCCCCAGCCCGGGGGGTAGGACGCGGGGCTCGCGAAGGCGCCGGGGAAGCAGTACAGGACGGTGAACGGCTGCTCCGCGGCCACCGGGTCGCGCATTTCGCCGTCCGGGCCCGCGGGCAGCAGCAGTTCCGGCACCCGGGTGCCCGTCAGCGCGTGGACCCGCTCCGCCTCGCGTGAGCCGTCCGCCGCGGTGCCGGTGGTCGCGCCGTCGCCCAGCACCCACTGGTCGCCCCAGTCCTGGAGGGCGATCAGCACCGGCATCAGGGCCCGGCCGCGGGGGGTGAGCCGGTACGCGTACCGCACCGGGCGCTCGTGGTAGGGCTCGCGGGCCAGCACGTCCGCGTCGACCAGCAGGCGCAGCCGTTCGGCCAGCACCTTGCGGGACACCCCGAGTTCGCGCTGCAGGTCGTCGAAGCGCTCCACGCCGCGGGCGGCGTCCCGCACGATCAGCAGCGTCCACCAGTCGCCGACCACGTCGAGGGCCTGCGCGATGGAGCAGTTCGCGTCACCTGGTTCTGTGCGGCGGGCCATGCCGCTATCCTGCCACCCGGGAGTGAGTTCCCAAAAGGAACTCACAGGGTGGATGGGGGTGCGGGCATGCGCGAGGTGCCCAGGGTCGTCTGGTCGCTGGCCGCGGGGGTCTTCACGAACGCGGTCGTGAGCTTCACGTTCGTCTATCTCTTCGTCTGGCTGACGGCGGTACGCGGCCTGCCCGTCCCCGAGGCCGGACTGATCGCCGGCACGGGCGGGGTGGGCCTGGTCGCGGGCAACTTCACCGGCGGCTGGTTCGGCGACCACCTCGGGCACCGCCGGGTCCTGCTCGCCGGGTCCGCCGTCTCCGGCGCCGGACTCGTCCTGCTGCCCGCCCTGCCCACCGCCGCGCTGCTGCCCGTCCTGCTGCTCGCGCAGTACGCGGCCGGCACCGTACGCGCCGCCAACTCCGCGCTCGTCGCCGTCTCCGTGCCCGAGGGCGCGCGCCGCCAGGGCTTCGCCGTGCTCCGCTTCGCCTCCAACGCGGGCTTCACCATCGGGCCGCCGCTCGGCGCGCTCCTGGCCGCGCACACCTCGTACACCTGGCTCTTCGTCGCCGACGGCATCGGCACACTGCTCTTCGCCGGCTACGCCGCCCTCGCGCTGCCCGCCCAGGGCGCCCGCCGGGACCGCGCCGCGCGCCCCGACCGCGCCGGCGGGCTGTGGGCGGCACTGCGCGCACGGCCCGCCGTGATGGTGCTGCTCGCCGCGATCCTGGTCGCCGACACCGTCTACCGGCAGCAGTACTCCACCCTGCCCGTCTGGCTCGCCGACCACGGCATGGGCACCGGCGCGTACGGCTGGCTGATCGCCGTCAACGGCGGCGTCATCCTCTGCCTGGAGATCCCCGCCACCGTCGCCCTGCGCCGCCGCCCGCCGCTGCCGATCATCGGCACCGGGCTCGTCCTGGTCGGCGCCGGCTACGCCGCCCTGGCCGGCGGGCCGTACATCGCCACGGCGGCGACCATGATGCTGCTCCTCACGGCGGGCGAGATCCTCTACAAGACCACCGCCACCGCCTACGTCGCCGACAACGCCCCCGACCACCTGCAGGGCCGCTTCCAGTCCCTGTACGCGGGGGCCTCCGTCAGCGGCACCGTCCTCGCCCCGCCCCTCGGCGGCGCCCTGTACGACGCCGCGCCCGGTGCGCTCTGGCCGGTCTGCGCGGTGCTGGCCGCGCTCAGCGGGGCGGTGGTGCTGGCGGCCGCCGTACGGTGGCGGCGCGACGCGGGGAAGGGCGCCGGCCGGGCCGTGGCGGGGGCGGTGACGGGCCGGGCGCGGCGGCGTTCCGGATGGCGGGCCGGTTGGGCAAGCGCGGGACGCAACGACTAGCGTTCGACCCATGACTGAAACGACCGCCACCTCTCGCGCCACCGGTGCCGTTGCCGCAGGCCTCGCCACGATCGCCGACGACGGCACCGTCCTCGACACCTGGTTCCCCGCGCCCGAGCTCGTGGCGGCCCCCGGCCCCGCCGGGACCGAACGCCTCACCGCGGACCAGGCCGCCGAACTGCTCGGCGACGCCGCCCCCAAGGCCCTGGGACCGGACCCGCGCCGCGGGGTCGAGGTCGTCGCCGTGCGCACCGTCATCGCCTCGACCGACGACAAGCCGCTCGACGCGCACGACGCCTACCTGCGCCTGCACCTGCTGAGCCACCGCCTGGTCAAGCCCAACGGCCAGAACCTGGACGGCATCTTCGGCCTGCTGGCCAACGTCGCCTGGACCTCGCTCGGCCCCGTCCCCGCCGGGAACGTCGAGCGCGCCCGCCTCGCCGCCCGCGCGGAGGGGCTGCACCTGTCGGTCCACGGCGTCGACAAGTTCCCGCGCATGACGGACTACGTCGTCCCCTCCGGTGTCCGCATCGCCGACGCCGACCGCGTCCGCCTCGGCGCCCACCTCGCGTCGGGCACGACCGTGATGCACGAGGGCTTCTGCAACTTCAACGCCGGCACGCTGGGCACCTCCATGGTCGAGGGGCGCATCAGCCAGGGCGTCATCGTCGGGGACGGCTCCGACATCGGCGGCGGCGCCTCGATCATGGGCACCCTCTCCGGCGGTGGCAAGACCGTCGTCTCCATCGGCGAGCGCTGCCTCCTCGGCGCCGAGGCCGGCATCGGCATCTCCCTGGGCGACGACTGCGTCGTCGAGGCCGGCCTCTACGTCACGGCCGGCACCCGGGTCTGCCTCCCCGACGAGACCATCGTCAAGGCGAAGGAGCTCTCCGGCGCGAACAACCTCCTCTTCCGCCGCAACTCCATCACCGGCACGGTCGAGGTCCTGCAGCGCAAGGGCTCCTGGGGCGGGCTGAACGAGATCCTCCACAGCCACAACTGACCGCGTACGGTCCGGGGTCCCGGGACCCCGGACCCCGCCGGCCGACGTGACGAGCGCCCTTCCGCCGCCGATGACGGCCCGGGAGGGCGCTCGCGCGTCCGGCCGCGTTCAGTCCGCGTCCGGGCCCGCGTGCGGGGTCGCGTCGGGTGTGGCTGCGGCTGTCGTGGGCGGGAGGGGGAGGCGGAGGACGATCTCGCCGTCGTCGATGTCGCCGGTGGGTTCGAAGCCGAACTTGCGGTAGAAGGGCCAGGGCTCGCCGTCGCCGGGCTCGTAGCTGGTCAGCAGTTCCACGGCGCCGTCGGCGCGGACCAGGTCGACGATCTGGGTGAGCACCTCGCGGCCGATCCCGTGTCCCTGGTGGTGCTTGTCGATCAGGAGGCGCCAGATGAAGTGACGTCCCTGGTACGGGCCGGACGGCGGTTTCCACGAGAGCATCACGAAGCCGACCGGCTCGTCGCCGTGGTACACGGCGCGGTACCAGGGGGCGGCGTCCGGCATCTTCGCGGCCTGCTTCAGCGACAGCGACACGGAGGCGACGAACTGCTTCTGCTTGTTCCGGACGCGTAGGGCACGGACGGCTTCCCGGTTCTCGTCGGTGATCTCCCGGAGGTGCACGTCTGAGGACGCCATGCCACACCCTCTCCCTGCTCGCCAGGCAACACGTCCCCGCAGCGTATGCGGCCCGGAGGGTCCGCAGGTGGACTGGCACGCCGGGCGCAGCCGTGGGGCTTGGGCGGAACTGGTTGCCTGGGGCACCATGTGTCCCGCGGGGTTCGTGGTGTGGGCGGTCGGGGACCGCCGGGGAGGGACGTGTCATGGGTGGGGCGGAGCGGGACGGGTCGGGCTCGGGAGCGGTACGGCCGGAGGAGATGATCGCGGAGGCGCGCAAGGCGTTCTTCGTCGTGTTCGGCTTCCTGGCGGTCGTCTGGCTGCTGCAACTGGCCAACTACGCGGGCCACTACGCGCTCTCGCGGGACTACGGGGTGGTCTCCGGCGACGTCGGCACCCTGCCGGACGTCCTCACCGCGCCCTTCCTGCACTGGAGCTGGGCGCACATCGAGAGCAACTCCGGTCCCTTGTTCGTGTTCGGTTTCCTCGCCGCGTACCGCGGGGTGGGCCGCTTCCTCGCGCTGAGCCTGCTCGTCGCGGTGACCAGCGGCCTCGCGGTGTGGTTCTTCGAGCAGGGCAACGCCGACACCGTCGGCGCCAGCGGCCTGATCTTCGGCTACTTCGGCTACGTCGTGGTCCGCGGGCTCTTCGACCGGCACCTGATCGACACCCTCATCGGCATCGTGATGGCGGCGTCCTTCGCCTACATGCTCACGGTCGCCGTGCCCGGGACGCCCGGGGTGAGCTGGCTGGGCCACCTCGGCGGGCTGGTCGGGGGCCTGGTGGGGGCCTGGCTCTTCCGCGACCGGCGCGCCCGCGGCGACCGGCCGGCCCGCGGGGGCGGCGGGCCCGCCGCGGTGACCCGCGGCGGCCTCCCGGTCCCCGCCGACAACCCGCGCGCGGGCCTGCACAAGGAACTGGACGACCTGGGCCTGCTCTAGGAACGCCGCCCCCGCGCGGGCCCGGGCCGCCTCAGATCCAGGTGTTGAGCCACATGCGGGCGTGCCAGTCGTCGTAGGGGATCGTCCGCCCCGTGTAGATCGGGAAGAAGTAGATGAAGTTCCAGACGATCAGCAGGACGAGCACGCCCGCGGCCACCGACCCGTAGGCGCGGCGGCGTTCGGTCGCCCCGGCCCGGCCCAGCAGCGCGCCGATCGCCATGGCGAGGGCGAGGCAGACGTAGGGGAGGAAGACGACGGCGTAGAAGGAGAAGATGGTGCGGTTCTGGTAGTGGAACCACGGCAGGTAACCCGCGGCGACCGCGCACAGGACGGCGCCCGCCCGCCAGTCGCGGCGCATCGCCCAGCGGTAGAGCAGGTAGACGAGGGCGAAGCAGCCCGCCCACCACAGCAGGGGCGTGCCGAGGGCCAGGATCTCCCGTGAGCAGTTCGCGGTGCCGCAGCCGTCCTGCCCCAGCTTGGGGGACTCGTAGAAGAAGGACACCGGACGGCCGAGGACCAGCCAGCTCCACGGGTTGGACTGGTAGGGGTGCGGGTCGTCCAGGCCGACGTTGAACTGGTAGACCCCGTACTCGTAGTGCCACAGGCTGCGCAGCGGCGCCGGGATCCACGACCACGTGCCGCCCCGGCCGTCGGCCCAGTGCCGGCCGTAGCCGTCGTCGCTGAGGAACCAGCCGGTCCAGGTCACCAGGTACGCCAGGACGGCGACCGGGACGACGGACAGGAACGACCAGCCCAGGTCGCGGCGGAGCACCGCGCGGAAGGGCCGGCGGGCCCCGGCCAGGCGGCGGGCGCCGACGTCCCACAGGACGGTCAGCAGCAGGAAGAACGCCAGGTAGTACAGGCCGTTCCACTTGACGCCGGAGGCGAGGCCCAGGAGCGCGCCGGCCGAGAGCCGCCAGGGCCGCAGGCCGGTCCCGGCGCGGGCCGCGGCGGCGGGGTCGGGACCGGCGAAGCCGTCCTCGTCCACGGGGAGGGCCGCGGCGAGCCGGGCCCGCGCGCGGTCGCGGTCGATCAGCAGGCAGCCGAACGCCGCCAGCACGAAGAACATGACGACCACGTCGAGCAGGGCGACCCGGCTCATCACGAAGTGCAGGCCGTCCACCGCCATCAGCCCGCCGGCCAGGCAGCCCAGCGCCGTGGAGCGGAACAGGCGGCGGCCGATGCGGCACAGCATCAGCACCGACAGCGTGCCGAGCACCGCCGCCATGAAGCGCCAGCCCAGCGGGTTCAGGCCGAACATCCACTCGCCGAGCGCGATCACCCACTTGCCCATCGGCGGGTGCGCCATGAAGTGGGCGGTCTCGGAGAGGGGGATGACCTGGGGGTCCCCGAGGATCTGCGGGTCCGAGACCTTGCGGTCGGGCCAGCCGCCCTCGTAGCCGAGCTGGAGCAGGGACCAGGAGTCCTTGGCGTAGAACGTCTCGTCGAAGACGATGGCGTGCGGGCTGCCGAGGCCCACGAAGCGCAGTGCGCCGGCGAGGACGGCGACCAGGACCGGGCCGAGCCAGCCCATGGCCCGTGCGGCGCGGTGCGCCCGCGCCGGGCCGAGGCCCAGGGCCCGCCACGCGCGGGTGCCCGGTTCCGGGAACGGCGGGACCAGCCGCTCGCGGGTGTCGGTCCGGGGGCGGGGGCTGTGGCCGAACCGGCGCAGTCGCCGCGGCCAGTCGGCTGCGGTCGCCGCCCGGGGGTCGCCGGCGTCGTCGTCGGTGCGGTCCGGCGTAGCGGTGTCCGTCGTCACCCGGACATCCTAGGGACGTTGTCGGATCGTCATACCGGCCCCCGTGTTCGAGGGACCCCGGTGCCGGTCCCGGGCGGCGCCGCGGTCGCCCGCCGCCCGGCTCAGACGACCGGCTGCCGGTGCAGGTCCAGGGGACGGATGCCGGCGTCGTCGAAGCGCTGCTCCAGCGCCTCGGTGCCGTGCTCGCGGCGGAAGGCGATCTCGGAAGCGGTCACGGGCAGCAGCCACAGCAGGCGGGCGTGGCCGCCCGGGAGGTGGCACACCTCCAAGTCGGGGCCGTGCAGGTACGGGAGGCTGACCAGGATGTGGTCGCAGGCAGAACCGGGGATCCAGGGTTCGCCGACGGGGAGGCTGTGGCCCACGTCGAGCGGGTGCGGGGAGGGGCCGCAGTGGTAGTGGGCGGTCATGGCGATCAGGTCGGCGAACCGGGGGTCGGCGACGGGGGCAGTCAGGACGAACTCGATGCCGTGACCGTCACGGTCGTCCGGGGACCAGCAGCCGGCCGTCACATAGGTCCAGTGGTCACCGCGAGGACCCGGGCCCACCTCGATGATCCGCAGGCCGGGGACCGTGCCGCGCCGTCCGTCGCCCAGGTCGTGGGCGGCCGTGCCCACCGGGTGGCCCGTGAAGAACCTCCGCACGTGCCGGTCGACCGCATCGTGCGCCGCGTCCGCACCGCTCGTCGTCATGGCGGGGATCATGACAGGTCTTCGCACACCCCCTCGCGCCGGGCGGCGTGCGGGGGTCCCGGGTGCGCCCGGTCGTGCGCCGGTGATTCGGGCCGCCGGGGCGTACGCACCGGGGGTGGGGCGGGAGTGACGTCGCTGACGGGTGGAACGGCCGTGCACGTCCGGTGGGCCGCCCCGACCCGTTCAATGCCGACGGATCGCGCGTCGGTTGCGGTAACGGCGGGTGACGGAAGGCCGAAGCGCACCCACCGGGCGCCCACACGTCTAGGCTGGTGCTGCGCGTTCGGGCGCCCCCCACGACACCGCTGCATTGGAGACCCCGCCATGGCCGCTGACCGCCTCGACCTGCCGCCGGTGAGGCTGCTGCCCGAGGAGGAGCTGGCGCGGTTCGCACTCGCCGTACCGCTCCTCGACCGCGCGGTACGACTGGCGCGCTGGTGCGCGCCGCACGTGACCGTCGACGCGATGGGGGAGCTGACCGCGGAGGACGTCCCGCGCGCCGTCCGTGAGCTGGGCCTGGAGGACGAGCCGGACGGCCCGGCGGACGCGGCGCAGGCCTGGGGCGTGGCCGTGGACGCCGGACTCGTCGACCTCGAGATCGAGGACGGCCCGGACGAGGACGACGAGGGCGACGAGGAGGCCGGCGCCGGGATCGTGGCCCTGGACGAGCCCGCGGGGCGCGCCGTGCCCGGCGAGGCGCTGCGGCGGCTGGACGCGGGCGGGCCGCGCGAGGTGCTGGAGGTGTGGCTGGCCGCGCTGGACACGGCGCTCGCCGAGGCCGCGACCCCCGACCTCGACGGCCTGATGGAGGAACTGGGCCCGGACGGCGAGGTCGACCTGGGCTCCCTGGACTGGGACCCGGAGGAGGAGGCCGAGTTCCTCGACGGCGCGCTCGCCAACCTCTACCTCTTCACCGCCATGGAGGACTCCGGCGGCGACGCCAAGGACGCCGTGCCGCTGCCGGTGCTGGCCGCCTCCCTCGTCGTCCCCGAGGACGTCGAGGAGCCGAGCGACGCCCTGCTGGAGGACGTCACCGAGGTGATGATGCGCCTCGACGAGCACTTCCGGCTCCTCACGACCACCGGGCTGCTGGAGTACCAGCCCCTGGACGAGGCGCTGATCGAGGAGGCCGAGTCGGAGGACGACGGCCCCGCCGAGGGCGCGGCGGTCTTCCCGGACGAGATCGGGCCGGAGGAGGTTTCCCGCTACGGCCTCGTGCGGCTGACGCCGCTCGGCCTGTACGGAGTGCGGACCCGGCTGGTCGACGCCGGCATGCACGCCCCGGCCGCCGGGGACCTGGCCGGGGAACCGGCCACGGTCCTCCTGGAGGCGCTGTTCCAGTACCCGGACCAGATCGCCCGCCGGGAGGCCGACGCGTGGCTCGGCAACCGCAAGCCGTACGACGCGGCCCGCGAGCTGCTGGAGGCGGCGCGCGGCGAGGACTGCAACGCGCCCGGCCGCCGGCTGGTGGCCCAGCAGACCCTGAGCCTGCTCGGCGACGAGGCCGAGCCGGCCCTGCGCGAGGTCCTGGCCGACCGCCAGCTCGGCGGACTGGCCCGGGTCTGGCTGACGGAGCGCGAGGCGGCGGACGTCCCGGCACCGGACGAGGACATGATCTTCTGGCTCACCGTCGACACCATCGCCGCGCAGCTCGACGCCGACGACGACCCCGAGTTGCTGCGCGAGCTGGTCACCGACCTCGTCGCCCGGCACGACGGGTTCTTCTCCGCCGCCTGGCGGGTGGACCACCCGGCGACCGCCGACGTGCTGGAGGCCATGGGGCGCATCCACCCCGACAAGCGGCTGGCCAAGGAGGCGCGCAAGGCAGCGTTCAAGGCCCGTTCGGCGGGAACCACGGCGCCCTGAGCGGCCCGCGGCCCTCCTCGCGGACCCCGCGGGGAGGGCGCGCGGGAGGCCCGAACGCTGCAGGGAATGGGTGCCGGAATGTCCCGCTCAGTTCAACTCCCGTTCGCCGCGGGACGGGAGCGTGGCTGCGGCAGAGCACCGACCTTGTGGCCTCAGGAGAGAACGATGCCTCTCACCCGCAGAGACTTCGCCAAGCGCACGGCGATCACCGGCGCAGGAGTCGCGCTGGCCGGAACCGTCGACGTCCTCGCGACCGCACCCGGCGCCCTCGCCGCCGAGGCACCGGCCACCGCCGCCGAGGCCGGCGCCTCCCGGCACCACGGCGGGCTGGGCTACGGCGAGCTGGTGCCGGACCCCAAGGGCATCCTCGCCCTGCCCAAGGGCTTCTCCTACCGGGTCATCACCCGGACCGGCGTCACCAAGCTGGAGTCCGGCGAGTCGACCCCCTCCAACCACGACGGCACCGCCACCTTCGAGGGCCTGCGCGGTGCCACGCTGCTCGCCAACAACCACGAGCTGGCCGGCGCCCGCGCCGACTGGCCGCACCCGGTCCCGCTGACCGAGGGCCTGGTCTACGACTCCGGCGCGGCGGGCGGCGTGACCATCGTCGAGGTCGCCCAGCACGGCGGCCACGTCGTGGAGTGGGTCGGCGTGGCCGGCACCGCCACCAACTGCGCGGGCGGCCGCACTCCTTGGGGCACCTGGCTGACCTGCGAGGAGACCGAGGACAAGGCCGGCAAGAACGGCTTCCTGAAGGACCACGGCTACGTCTTCGAGGTCGACCCGTACGACCGCAGGGCCAACCGCGACCCCAAGCCGATCAAGGCCCTGGGCCGCTACGCGCACGAGGCGGTCGTCGTCGACCCCAAGCGCGGCCACCTCTTCCTCACCGAGGACGCCTCCAACCCCAACGGCCTGTTCTTCCGCTGGACCCCGCCGGCCGGCTTCCACCACGGCCGCGGCAGGCTGCGCGCGCTGCCCGAGGACGCGGGCGTGCTGCAGGCCTTCAAGTGCTACGACTCGGGCGGCAGGTTGGTGGACGACCTGTCCCGCGCCACGAAGATCGGCGTGGTCTACGGCGTGGACTGGGTGGACGTCCCGGACCGCGACGCGAAGACGACCTCCGTCCGCAAGCAGTTCGCGGCCGGTGAGGTCACCCGGGCCCGCAAGCTGGAGGGCATGTGGTGGGGCGACGGCGGCGTGTACGTCGTCTCCTCCTACGCCCGCGAGGAGAGCCCGGGCGCGTCCCACGACGGTGCCGTGTGGTTCTACGACCCCAAGCGCCGCACCCTGACCCTCAAGGTCCTGCTGGGCGTCAACCCCGACCCGTCGGCCGACGGCGCCTTCGACGGCCCGGACAACATCACCGTCTCGCCCTACGGCGGCCTGGTCATCGCCGAGGACGGCGAGGGCGTGCAGCACCTGTTCGGCGCGCTCGGCGACGGCCGTACCTACCCGATCGCCCGCAACGAGCTCAACATCGGCACCGCGGAGGAGCCGGAGTACAGCGAGTTCACCGGGGTGACCTTCTCGCCCGACGGCAGGACGCTGTTCGCCAACATCCAGGACCCGGGCATCATGCTGGCCGTCACCGGCCCCTGGCGCCGCCAGGGCCACGGCGGAGCCTGCTGAGACCCGACCGCGTCACCCGCGCCCGGTGGTCCGTGCCCCGCACGGACCACCGGGCGCGACCGCGTCGCTCAGAGCGCCTGCGCGGCGGGCTTGACCATGCCCTTGACGGTGCGGGAGTCGACGAAGTCGCCCATCGCCGTCATCTCCCACTCGCCGGAGAACTGGCGGATGAACTTGGCCATCATCACGCCCGTGCGCGGCTCGGCGCCGGTGAGGTCGAAGCGCACCAGCTCCTCGCCCGTCGTGCCGTCCATCAGCCGGCAGTAGGCCTTGGCCACCTGGTTGAACTTCTGGCCGGAGAAGGAGTTCACGGTGAAGACCAGCCCCGTGACCTCGGGCGGCAGCCCGCCGAGATGGACGGTGATGACCTCGTCGTCGCCCGCGCCCTCGCCGGTGAGGTTGTCGCCGGAGTGCTGGACCGCGCCGTTGAGGATCGTGAGCCGGCCGAAGTAGCAGGACTCGATGTGGTTGCGCTGCGGCCCGTACGCGATGACCGAGGCGTCCAGGTCGATGTCCTTGCCGCGGTAGGCGGGCTCCCAGCCCAGGCCCATGCGGACCGAGGCCATCAGCGGCTTGCCGCCCTTGACCAGGGAGACCGTCTGGTGCTTCTGGAGGTTGACGCGGCCCTTGTCCAGGTTGATCTTGCCCGTGCCGGCCGGCGGGGCGGGCGGGGCCGGGGGCGCGGGGGGCGGCGTCACGGCGGCCGCCGCCGGGGCGGGCGGCGGGGGAGCCATGGGCGGTGCCTGGGGTGCCTGCGGCGCGGCGGCCGCGGGCTCGTCGACGGAGACGCCGAAGTCGGTGGCGATGCCCGCAAGACCGTTCGCGTACCCCTGGCCGACCGCGCGGGCCTTCCAGGCGCCGGAGCGGCGGTAGACCTCCACCACCACGAGCGCGGTCTCGCTGCTCAGCCCGGACGGGGTGAAGGTGGCGAGGACGGTGCCGCTGTCGGCGTCCCGCAGCGTCGCCGTCGGCTCGGTGCCGGCGAAGGTGGCCCCGGGCGCGTCGGGGCTCGCCGTCACGACGATCTTCTCGATGCCGGCGGGCACGGCCGCGGTGTCGACCGTGATGGCGTCGGGGGAGGTGCCGCCACCGGACCGGTAGGTCACACCCGGCCCCGCGGGCTGGTTGTAGAAGACGAAGTCGTCGTCGGATCGCACCTTGCCGTCGGCGGCGATCAGGAGGCCCGAGACGTCCAGCCGCACGGGCGCGGATACCTCCACTGTCACGCGCGCCGCGGAGAGCGGGATGTTCGAGCCGGGTGTCATTGCGGTCATGTTCCGCTTAACGATCGTTACGGGTTTACGGTTCCATTACCGAACGGGCTTTTCACGTGTCACGCATCGCGGTGGTCGGCGGGTGGCGGTCCCGGCGGGCCTGGCCGACGAAAGCGGAGGCGGCCGGGGTGCGCGATGTCGTGGCGGAGCGGTTCGGCCGGGTGGCCGTGCCGGCCGGCAACGCGGGCGGGAACCTCGCGCTCGCGCACCGGCTCCTCCCCGGGCGCCGCCCACGTCACCGCGCGGATCCACTGGGGGCGGCCCCGGTCAGTGCGGCCAGATGGGCGGGTGCGTGGTGAAGTGGCCGCCGAGGTGGGCGTGGTCGGGGTTCGCCGGGTCGAGTTCGCCCTGCTCGGCGACGAGCTTCGCAGCGAAGGGCTCGGAGTCGTCCTGCGGCTCGTAGCCCAGCGCCCGCGCGGAGGACAGGTCCCACCACAGCCGGGTGTTGGCGCTGCTGCCGTAGACGACGGTGTGCCCGACGCCCTCGGCGGTGAGGGCGGCGTGGAAGAGCCGTGCGCCGTCCTCGGGGCTCATCCAGACCGACAGCATGCGCACGGACGTCGGCTCCCGGAAGCAGGAGCCGATGCGGACGGAGACGGTCTCCAGGCCGTGCAGGTCCCAGTAGAGCTGGGCCAGGTCCTCGCCGAAGCCCTTGGACAGGCCGTAGAAGGTGTCGGGGCGCCGCGGGGTGTCGACCGGGATCAGCGGGTCGTTTCCGACCGGGCGCGGGGTGAAGCCGACGGCGTGGTTGCTGGAGGCGAAGACGATCCGCGGCACGCCCTCCTCGCGGGCGGCCTCGTAGAGGTTGTACGTGCCCTCGACGTTGGCGCGCAGGATCTTCTCGAAGGGGGCTTCCAGGGAGATGCCCGCGAGGTGGATGATCGCGTCGACCCCGCGCACGGCCTCGCGCAGGGCGGCGCGGTCGGCCAGGTCCGCGGTGATCGCGTCGGGCGCGCCCTCGACGGGCAGCATGTCGAGGAGGCGCAGCTCGTAGCCGTGAGCCGGCAGCAGCTCGCGCATCAGGGTGCCCAGGCCGCCTGCGGCGCCGGTCAGCAGGACGGTGCGGGGAGCGGGCATGCGCGGGTCTCCTCGATCGAACGTCCACGTTCATGGACGTTATTCATATTCATGGACACGCTAAAGAGCGCTTGTCGAAGCGTCAAGACTCCACCACCTGCGGCTGTCTTCCTTGACCCTTCCTCCTGTGCTGCTTTAGCGTGAACGCGTTCATGAATATGGACATCGATCAGATGAGCGCACAGACGCCAGTCCTCAGGGAGAACCCGATGACCGATGCCGCCTCACTGTCCGCGCGCCTCGACGGCCTGCTGTTCTTCCCCGTGACGCCCTTCGGCCCGGACGGCGCCGTCGACCTGGAGGTCTTCCGCGCGCACGTGCGCCGCGGGATCGAGGCCGGGGCCGGAGCGGTCTTCGCGTGCTGCGGCACCGGCGAGTTCCACGCGCTGACGCCGGAGGAGTTCCGCGCCTGCGTCGGCGCGGCCG
Source organism: Streptomyces sp. NPDC008238 (assembly GCF_042956445.1). Lineage (NCBI taxonomy): Bacteria > Bacillati > Actinomycetota > Actinomycetes > Kitasatosporales > Streptomycetaceae > Streptomyces > Streptomyces sp. NPDC008238. The sequence goes on from NZ_JBIBGK010000006.1 coordinate 270,294, forward strand.
TCGAGGAGTCCGCGGGTCGCGTCCCCGTCGTCGCCGGCGCCGGCTACGGCACGGCCCTGGCCCTGCAGTTCGCGCGTCTCGCCGAGGACGCGGGCGCCGACGGACTGCTCGCCATGCCCCCGTACCTCGTCGTCGCCGACCAGGCCGGACTGCTGCGGCACTACGCGGCGCTCGCCGCGGGCACCTCCCTCGATGTCATCGTCTACCAGCGCGACAACGCCGTCCTCACCCCCGCGACCGTCGCCGAACTCGCCCGCATCCCGCGCGTCATCGGCCTCAAGGACGGCGTCGGCGACCTCGACCTGATGCAGCGCATCATCAGCGCCGTCCGCAGTACCGTCCCCGACCGCGACTTCCGCTACTTCAACGGCCTCCCCACCGCCGAACTCACCGGCCTCGCCTACCGCGGCATCGGCGTCACCCTCTACTCCTCCGCCGTCTTCTGCTTCGCGCCCGAGATCGCCCTCGCCTTCCACCGCGCCCTGACCGGCGGCGACGACGCCACCGTCAACGCCCTCCTCGACGGCTTCTACCGGCCCCTGGTGGAACTGCGCCAGCAGGGCCGCGGCTACGCCGTCTCCCTGGTCAAGGCCGGTGTCCGGCTGCGCGGGCTCGACGCCGGCGAGGTGCGCCCGCCGCTGTCCGAGCCCTCACCCGCGCACATCAAGGAACTCGCCGAACTCATCGACCGCGGCCTCGCCCTGCTCGGCGAGGACTGACGTACCGTGACCCGCGTCAACCCCCTTCACCAGGAGCCGCGTTGAGAGCCTCCACCTTCGTCTACCCGTGGGACGTCATCGGCGACCCGGAGGCGGCGGACCGCATAGCCGGCCTCGGCGTCCAGCAGGTCACCCTCGCCTCCGCCTACCACTCCACGCGGGCGCTGACCCCCCGCCACCCCGGGCACCGCGTCGTCACCGCGCGCCACGCAGCCGTGCTCTACCCGCCCGGCGAGCGCCGCTGGGCGGGACGCGCCCTGCGGCCGTACACCCAGGACTGGGCGGGCGCCGAGGACGCCTACGGCGAGGCCGCCCGGGCCCTTCAGGCGGCCGGACTGGACGTGCACTCCTGGGTCGTGCTCGCCCACAACTCCCGCCTCGGGGACGAGCACCCCCGGGTGAGCGTGCGCAACGCCTACGGCGACCGCTACCCCTGGGCGCCGTGCATCGCCCAGCCGGAGGTGCGCGAGTACCTCGTCGACCTGGCGGCGGAGGCCGCGGTGCGGCCGGGGACCGGGACGGGCGGCACGGAACTGGAGTCCTGCGGCTGGTACGGCTTCGCGCACCTGCACGCCCACGACAAGGTCGGCGGGGTCCCGCTGCCCGGGGCCGCGCAGTACCTGATGTCCCTGTGCTTCTGCGCCGCGTGCGAGGCGGGGTACGCCGGGCTCGGCGCGGACCCGGACGCGCTGCGGGCGGCCGTGCGGGGCGCCCTGGCGCCGGTCTGGGCGGGGGAGTGGACCCCCGGGGCCGACGAGTGGGCCGACGTCGAGAAGCTGCTCGGGGCGGACCTCGCGGGGCTCACCATGGCGTGGCGGGGCCCCGTCGCGCGGGAGTTGCAGCGGGCGGCGGTGGAGGCGGTACGGGCGGCCGCGGCAGCGGCCGCGGCACCGGGGTTCCGGGTACTGCTGCACGCGGACCCGAACGCGCATCGCTGCGGGGCCAATGTGGGTGTCGACCCGGGGTACGTCCTGGGGCACGCGGACGGGCTCGTGCTGCCCGGGGTGGACCTGGTCGCGGCCTGCGCGCGGCTCGCCGGTGCGGGTGTGGGGGCCGGGTCCGTGCTGGCGGCCAACTTCCCCGTGGTCGCCGGGATGGGGGGCAGCCCCGGCACGCTGGTCGAGGACGCGGCGCGGGCCGCCGCGGCGGGGGCGACGGAGTTGCGGCTCTACCACGCGGGGCTCGCGTCCGCGGGTGATCTGGCGGCGGTGCGTGCGTTTTTGGCGGGCGCGGGCTGAGGCTTGCACCTCCTGCGCCGGGTGATTGTGGTTGCGGCCCGTTACTGTGTGCGGCGCCGCTGTGGTTGCTGTTGCGGTTTCTCCCCCGCCCTCCCGCCCGATTGCCCGGCGCGATTGGTGCGGGCCCGCGCACGTTGTGGTGGGGTCGGCGCCGCGCCGGCGCACGTCCTCAACGCTCGCGGTTTACCCCTACATCATTCGGCACCGGGTCCGCCGCTCGTCGTTTCCGGGCGCACCCCGACACACCCCCTCCGGCCGGTATGGGCGCACAACGGCCGGTGAGGGGTACGAGGGCAGCCCAGGGCACCCCGAACCGCCCTCTGACCCCCACGGCCCCACGGTGCAAGCCCGCATCATTCGGCACCGCGTATGCCGCTCGTCTTCCTCAGTCTCCGGCCAGGGGGAGCACCCCGACACACCCCCTCCCGTCGTATGGGCGCACAACGGCCGGTGGGGGGTGTGGAGGTAGCCCGGGGTTGCCCCGGACCGCTCTCTGACCCCCACGGCCCCACGGGTCCAGCCCGCATCGTTCGGCACCGGGTCCGCCGCCCGTCTTCCCCAGCCTTCGGCCAGGGGGAGCACCCCGCCACACCCCCTCCTCTCGTATGGGCGCACAACGGCCGGTCGGGGGTCAGATAGGCGTGCGGGGGTACCCGGAACCGCCCTCTGACCCCCACAGCCCCGCCGCTCGAAACCGCACCATTCAGCACCGGGACTGCCGCCCGTCTTCTCCAGCTTTCGGCCAGGTGCGCGGATCAAGGGGAAGAGCGGCCGACCCTGCGCGGCATGACGTTGGCGTCAGTCGCCCAGTCCAGAGGAGGGGGTAGGGAGGCCTTCACATTGGCGCGCGACCACCGGCCGTGCGGGTGCCCAAAGTAGACAGGGGCGACAACCCCGGACCGCCGCCCCACACTCACCTCCCGTCGTGCGCCCACACAGGAGGAGGGGACGTGTCGGGGTGCTCCGCCTCGCCGAAGGCTGGGAACGAGGGGCGAACCCTGAACTGAGCGATCCGGGCTGGAATCGCGGGGTCGTGAGGGGGCACAGGGCGGTTCGGGGCGCCCCGGATTGCCTTCTGACCCCCGCCGGCCAATGTGCGCGCCAACCGGCCGGAGGGGGTGTGTCGGGGTGCGCCCGGAAACGACGAGCGGCGGACCCGGCGCCCGAGGATGTGGCGGTAAACCGCGAGCGTTCTGGGGGTCCCCCCGGCCGAAGGTTGGGGGAGTGCGCCGGCGCGGCGCCGACCCCACCACAACACAGCGCGGGCCCGCACCAATCGCGCCGGATGGGGGTCCCCCCGGCCGAAGGCTGGGGGAGGGCGGGAGGGTGGGGAGAAACCGCAACCCCAGCCACAAACAACCCGCACACAACCACAACCCGGTGCAGGCGCCCCCGGCGCGACCCATTGACGAACCCCGCCCCCAGCCCTACCTTCGTCGCGTCGTACTTCGTACGTCATATATGAGACGCCATACGCGAGACCCGAAAGAGCCCCCATGGACCTGCTCGCCGGCGCCGCGCCGACGCCGATTCCGTCCCGTACCCAGGTCGTGCTGGAAACGATCAAGCACGGGATCCTGACCGGGCGCCTGAAGCCCGGTCAGGCACTCGTGGAGGCCGAGCTGGCCGCGCAGTTCGGGGTGTCGAAGACGCCTGTGCGGGAGGCGCTGAAGACGCTCGCGGGGACCGGGCTGGTCGTGATGAGCCAGTACAAGGGCGTGACCGTGCGGACCGTGGACGCGGAGATGGCGCGTCAGGTGTACGACGTGCGGCTGCTGCTGGAGCCGGAGGCCCTGCGCCGTACGGTCACGCACCGCGCCCCGCTGGACGCCGCGCGGGACGCGCTGTCGCGGGCCGACGAGGCGGCGGACCGGGCCGACCGGTCGCTCGCCAACCGGGAGTTCCACCGGGCGCTGTACACGCCGTGCGGCAACCCCCTGCTGGCGCGGATGCTGGACGACGTACGGGACCAGGCGGCCCTGGTCTCCGCGGTGGTCTGGCAGGAGACGCCGTCGTGGGAGCAGGAGGCCCGCGAGCACCGGGAGATCCTGGCGCTGGCCGTGGACGGGGACGCGGACGGCGCGGCGCGGCTGCTCCACGACCACATCGCGAGCTTCGTGGCCCGGGCGTTCCCCGGTGGCGACGACGACGGGCCGGCCCGTTAGCCGCGGGCGCGCGGGGGTGAGGGGACGGCCCCCCGCGCGTACGCTTCCGCCGCGTCCCGACCCCGCAGTCACCCGAGTTGAAGGGCAACCGCATGTCATTCGCAGAGCAGTCGTCGGCGCTCGCCGACGTGGTGGCGATCCCGGTGACCCCGTTCGGCGCGGACGGGGGCGTGGAGCGCGCCGCGTACCGGGCGTTGCTGCGCCGGCTGCTCGACAGCGGGGTGCGGACGGTGACGCCGAACGGCAACACCGGGGAGTTCTACGCCCTCGACCCGGCCGAGCGGCGGCTGGTCGTCGAGCTGACGATGGCGGAGGCGGACCCGGGCACCCAGGTCGTGGTGGGCGTCGGCCACGACGTGCCGACCGCGGTGGCCGCCGCGCGGCACGCGCGGGACGCCGGGGCGCGGATGGTGATGGTGCACCAGCCGGTCCACCCGTACGTGTCGCCGGAGGGCTGGGTGGACTACCACCGCGCGATCGCGGAGGCCGTCCCGGAGACCGGGGTCGTGCCGTACGTCCGCAACCCGGCGCTGGGCGGCGGACTGATCGCACGCCTCGGCGAGCTGTGCCCGAACGTCATCGGGGTGAAGTACGCGGTGCCCGACGCCGCCCGTTTCGCGGCGGTGGCGCGGGACGCGGGGCTGGACCGCTTCACGTGGGTCGCGGGCCTCGCCGAGCTGTACGCCCCCGCGTACTGGGCGGTCGGCGCGACCGGCTTCACCTCGGGCCTGGTCAACGTCGCGCCCCGGGTGTCGCTGGAGATGCTGCGCGCGCTGCGCGACGGCGACTACGCGGCGGCGATGAAGGTGTGGGAGCAGATCAGGGAGTTCGAGGAACTCCGGGCCGAGCAGGGTTCCGCCGACAACGTGTCGGTGGTGAAGGAGGCGCTCGCGGCGCTGGGGCTGTGCCGCCGCGAGGTGCGCCCGCCCAGCCGGGCGCTGAGCGTGGACCGGCGAGAGCGGGTGGCCGCGCTCGTCGCCGGCTGGGACGTGTGAGCCGGGAGGGGACGGAGGGCCGCCATGGAGAAGCCGGAAGAGCTCCGCAGCCACCAGTGGTACGGGACGGAGGGCCTGCGCTCGTTCAGCCACCGGGCCCGCACCCGGCAGCTGGGCTACCTGCCCGAGGAGCACCTGGGCAAGCCGGTGATCGCGGTCCTCAACACCTGGAGCGACATCAACCCCTGCCACGTGCACCTGCGCGACCGGGCCCAGGCGGTCAAGCGCGGGGTGTGGCAGGCGGGCGGCTTCCCCCTGGAGTTCCCCGTCGCGACGCTGTCGGAGACGTTCCAGAAGCCGACGCCCATGCTCTACCGCAACCTGCTCGCGATGGAGACCGAGGAGCTGCTGCGTTCCTATCCCGTGGACGGGGCGGTCCTGATGGGCGGCTGCGACAAGTCCACGCCCGCGCTGCTCATGGGGGCCGCGAGCGCCGGCCTGCCGGCGGTGTTCGTGCCGGCCGGGCCCATGCTGCCCGGGCACTGGCGCACCGAGGTGCTGGGTTCGGGCACGGACATGTGGAAGTACTGGGACGACAAGCGGGCCGGGCTCATCGGCGACTGCGAGATGGCCGAACTGGAGAGCGGGCTGGCCCGTTCGCCCGGTCACTGCATGACCATGGGCACCGCCTCCACGCTGACCGCCGCGGCGGAGGCGCTGGGGATGACGATGCCCGGCGCCTCGTCGATCCCCGCCGTCGACTCCGGGCACGACCGCATGGCGGCGGCCTCCGGGAGGCGGATCGTCGGCATGGTGCGGGAGGACCTGCGCCCCTCGGCGATCCTGACCCGGGAGGCGTACGAGGACGCGGTGGCGACGGTGCTCGCGCTCGGCGGTTCGACCAACGCCGTGATCCACCTGATCGCGATGGCGGGCCGCAGCGGTGTGCCGCTGACGCTGGACGACTTCGACCGCGTCGCCCGCACGGTGCCGGTGCTGGCGAACCTCCGCCCTGGCGGGCGGTACCTGATGGAGGACTTCCACTTCGCGGGCGGCCTCCCCGGGTTCCTGACCCGGCTGCGGGACGCGGGCGTCCTCCACCTCGACCGGCCCACCGTCGCGCACGCGACCCTGCGCGAGCAGCTGGCCGGGGCGCTCGTCCACGACGACGACGTGATCCGCCCGCTGGAGAACCCGCTCGCGGCCGAGGGCGGCGTCGCCGTCCTGCGCGGCAACCTGTGCCCGGACGGCGCGGTCATCAAGCACATCGCCGCGGAGCCGCACCTGCTCAAGCACACCGGTCCGGCCGTGGTGTTCGACGACTACCGGACGCTGCAGCGCACCATCGACGACCCGGGGCTCGGCATCACCGAGGACAGCGTCCTCGTGCTGCGGGGCTCAGGCCCGCTCGGCGGACCGGGCATGCCCGAGTACGGGATGCTGCCGCTGCCCGGCCACCTCCTGAAGAAGGGGGTGCGGGACATGGTGCGGATCTCCGACGCCCGGATGAGCGGCACGAGTTACGGCGCGTGCGTGCTGCACGTGGCGCCCGAGTCGCACGTGGGCGGCCCGCTCGCCCTCGTCCGCACCGGGGACCCGATCACCCTGGACGTCCACGCGCGCACCCTGCGCCTGGAGGTCGACGACGCCGAACTCGAACGCCGCCGCGCGCAGTGGCAGGCGCCGCCGCCCCGCTACGGACGCGGGTACGGCGCGCTGTACCAGGACCAGATCACCCAGGCCGACTCCGGCTGCGACTTCCGCTTCCTGGCCCGGCCCGGAGAAGTGCCGGAGCCCTACGCGGGCTGACGCCCCGCCGCGCACCACCCCGCACTGCCCTCACCGCCACCGCGCCCGTGGCGGCCCCGCACCACTCGGCAAGCGCTTTCCCCGTACCCGTACGAAGGAGTACCGGTCATGGCCACAGCCGTGGCGAAACCACCCCGGCCCCCGCGGCGCCGGCCGTCCGGCGCGGCCCGGCGCACCCCGTACCTGCTGATCGCCCCCGCCGTGCTGCTGATGCTGGGCTTCATCGCCTACCCGATGGTGAGCGTCCTCTACTACAGCCTCCGGGACCACAACGTCACCAAGCCCTGGCGGAACGGCTTCGCCGGCCTCGGCAACTTCCGCCGGATCCTCTTCGACGACCCGCTGTTCTGGCAGAGCCTGCTCTTCAGCCTCAAGTGGGTCGCCGCGGAGGTGGGACTGCAGCTCGCCCTCGGGCTGGCGCTGGCCCTGGTCGTCAACCAGACCTTCGTCGGGCGCGGCCTCTCGCGCGCCCTGGTCTTCTCGCCGTGGGCCGTCTCCGGCGTGCTGACCACCACGATCTGGATGCTGCTGTACAACCCCGCCACCGGCATCAGCCGCTACCTCGCGGACGCCGGCATCGGCGAGTACGGCACCTCGGTGCTGTCCGACCCCGCCACCGTCTTCCCGGCCGCCGTCCTGGCCGAACTGTGGCGCGGCGTACCGTTCTTCGCCATCCTCATCCTCGCCGACCTGCAGTCGATCCCGGACGAGCTGTACGAGGCGGCCGCGGTCGACGGCGCGGGCCGCCTCCGGCGGTTCCGCCACATCACGCTGCCCCACCTGCGGGACGCCATCGTGCTGTCCACGCTGCTGCGCGGGGTGTGGGAGTTCAACAACGTCGACCTGCTCTACACGCTCACCGGCGGCGGTCCCGCCGGGTCGACGACCACGCTGCCGCTGTACGTCGCCAACACCGGCATCGACGGCCACGACTTCGGCTACGCGTCCGCGCTCACCACGGTCGCCTTCGTGATCCTCCTGTTCTGCTCCATCGTCTACCTGCGGCTCAGCAAGTTCGGGGGCGACCGGGCATGACCACCACCGTGCCGGAGACCAACGGCGTCCCCCTGCCCCGCGTGGCCCCCGCCGCGCGGCCCGACGGCGGCGGTGGCGGCACCGGGCCGCGCCGCGGACGCCGGGCGCTCACCGCGGGCGCGCCCCGCTGGCAGATCTACCTGCCGCTGGGCCTGTACCTGCTGTTCACGCTCGTCCCCTTCTACTGGATGCTGCTGTTCGCGCTGCGCCCCTCGGGGTCCACCTCACTGGTGCCGTGGCCGGCCACCACGGCGCACTTCTCGAAGGTGTGGAACGACCTCGGCTTCGCCGTGTTCTTCAAGAACAGCCTGCTCATCGGCATCGCCACGCTCCTGATGACCACCGTGATCGCCCTGCTCGGCGGCTACGCGCTGGCCCGCTTCGACTTCCGCGCCAAGCGCGCCTTCCTGCTGGCCCTGCTGTGCTCGCAGTTCATCCCGGGCGCGCTGATGCTGGTGCCGCTGTTCCAGATCTTCAGCGAACTGCGCATGATCGACTCGCTGTGGAGCGTCATCGTCGCCGAGACGGTCTTCCAGCTGCCCCTGTCGATCATCCTCATCAGCGGCTTCATCAAGAACGTGCCCGTGTCGCTGGAGGAGGCCGCCTGGGTCGACGGCTGCGGCAGGATCCGCGCCTTCTGCGCGGTGGTGCTGCCGCTGCTGCGCCCGGGGCTGATCGCGGTGGGCTCCTTCGCCTTCGTGCACAGCTGGAACCACTTCCTCTTCTCGCTGATGTTCCTCAGCACGCAGGAGAAGTACACGATCCCCGTCGGCCTCAGCTACACCATCGGCTCCGGCGAGAGCGTCGAGCTCGGGACGCTCGCCGCGGGCGGCGTCGTGGCCGCCGTGCCCGTCGTCATCGTCTTCGCGTTCATCCAGAAGTGGCTGGTCACCGGCTTCAGCGCGGGTGCCGTCAAGGGCTGAGGCCCGGCCGGTCACCCGCGGTTCCCCCGTGGACGAGGAGGTCCGAACGTGCGTGATCCATCCCCAGCGCCCCCCGGCGGCGCGGTGCCGGTGCCCGTCGTCCTGGCCGGGTTCCGCGGCCACGGCGCCTGGCACCTGGCGAACCTGCGGCGGCTGTCGGCCGCCGGCCTGGTACGGCTCGCCGGGGTCTGCGACACCGTGCCGCCGGCGGCGGGCGAGCCGGCCGGGTTCCCCGGGGCCGTCCACGGCACCGACCTCGGCGAGCTGACCGCGCGGACCGGCGCCCGGATCGCCATCGTCTGCACCCCCATCCACACGCACACCGACCTGGCGCTGGCCGCGGCCGCGCAGGGCGCCCATGTGCTGCTGGAGAAGCCGCCCGCGCCCTCCTACGCCGCCTACGAGCGGCTGGTCGCCGGGACGGAGGCGAGTGGAAGCGCCTGCCAGATCGGCTTCCAGTCACTGGGCTCGCACGCCCTGGCCGCCGTACGGGCGCTCGTCGCCGACGGTGCGATCGGTGAGGTGCGCGGCATCGGCGCGGCCGGCAACTGGGTGCGCGAGGAGCACTACTTCCACCGGGCCGCCTGGTCGGGGCGGCGCAGGACCGGCGGCACGGACGTCGTCGACGGGGTGCTCACCAACCCGCTCGCCCACGCCGTGGCCACCGCGCTCGCCCTGGACGGCAGCGACCGCGCCGAGGACGTCGGGGCGATCGAGCTCGAGCTCTTCCGGGCCAACGCCATCGAGGCCGACGACACCTCCGCGCTGCGGCTGCGCACCGCGCGGGGCACGGTCGTCACGGTCACCGCCACCCTGTGCGCCGAGCGGAACAGCGAGCCGTACGTGGTCGTCCACGGCGACCGCGGCCGGGTGACCCTCTGGTACAAGCAGGACCGCGTCCTGCTGCAACGCGCCGGGCACGGCCCGCGGGAGCGGCGCTACGGGCGCACGGACCTGCTGGAGAACCTCCTCGCGCACGTGCGGCACGGCGCGGAACTGCTCGTGCCGCCGCGCGCGACGGGCGCCTTCATGAAGGTCGTCGAGGCCGTGCGCACGGCACCGGAACCGGTGCCGCTGCCCGAGGACGCCTGGCGCACCGAACCCGGCGAACGGTCCGGCAGGCGGGTCGTCACCGGGATCGACGCGGTGGTCACCGCCGGCGCCGAGCGCCTCGCCCTCTTCTCCGAGCTGGGCGCCCCCTGGGCCGCCGCCGGCGGGACGGTGCCGCGATGACGACCACGACCCTGCACGCCGCCGGACGCCCCGTGGGACGGTACGTCCACCGCCCCGAGCTGCCCGGGCGGCTCTCCCCGCGCCCGTACCTGCACCCGCTGACGACCCTGGCCGGGGTGCCCGTCACCGCGTTCATGCCCGCCGACCACCTCCACCACCTCGGGGTGAGCGTCGCCGTCCCGGACGTCGGCGGACACAATTTCTGGGGCGGCCGTACCTTCGTCCGTGGCCGCGGCCCGACGGAACTCGACGACCACGGGGTCCAGGAGCACCGGGGACTGCTCCGCAGCGGCCCGGACGGCTTCACCGAGGAGCTGTCCTGGCGCCACGGGGAGCGCGAACTGCTCCGCGAGCACCGGACGGTCACGGCCCGCGCGCTCGGCGAGGACCGCTGGGCGCTCGACGTCACCTTCGCGCTCACCAATCCCGGCGACCGGGAGCTGACCATCGGCAGCCCCGCCACCAACGGCCGCCCCGGCGCCGGTTACGGCGGCTTCTTCTGGCGCGCGCCCGCCGGCCCGGAGCGCGCGCGGGTGTTCACCGCCGAGGCGGAGGGCGAGGAGGCCGTGCACGGCCGGGCGGCCGGCTGGCTGGCGCTGTCCGGCGAGGACTGGACGCTCGTCTTCGCCGGGATGACCGCCGTGACCCGCCGCGACCCCTGGTTCGTGCGCACCGCCGAGTACCCGGGCGTCGGCTCCTCCCTCGCGTGGGACCGGCGGCTGCCCGTCCCCGCGGGCGGCACCGTGAGCCGGCGGATCGCCACCGCCGTCGCCGACGGGCGGCTCGGCACCGCGGAGGCCGGCGCGCTCGCCCGCGGCCTCGTCGAGGGGGGCGGCTGACGATGCGCCCCTGGACCGCCGACCTCGGCGACGGCACCTACCGCAACCCGGTGCTCCACGCCGACTGGTCCGACCCCGACGTCATCTCCGTCGGCGACGACCACTACCTCACGGCCTCCAGCTTCGGCCGGGTGCCCGGACTGCCCCTCCTGCACTCCCGCGACCTCGTCAACTGGCGGATCATCGGGCACGCGCTGGACCGCCCCGCACCGGGGGCGGCGGCCGGCGCGCCGCGGCACGACTGCGGGGTGTGGGCGCCGTCGCTGCGGCACCACGACGGCCGCTTCTGGATCTTCTGGGGCGACCCCGACGCCGGGCTGTTCCAGGTCAACGCGCCCGATCCGCGCGGCCCGTGGACCCGCCCGCACCTGCTGAAGGCCGGCAAGGGCCTGATCGACCCCTGCCCGCTCTGGGACGAGGACGGCACCGCCTACCTCATGCACGCCTGGGCCAGGTCCCGTTCCGGGGTGAAGAACCGGCTCACCGGGCACCGGATGAGCGCGGACGGCCGGGAACTGCTCGACGAGGGCCGGGTGGTCGTGGACGGCGACCGCATCCCGGGCTGGTTCACCATCGAGGGCCCCAAGCTCCACCGCCACGACGGCTGGTACTGGATCCTCGCGCCGGCCGGCGGGGTGGGGACCGGCTGGCAGGGCGCGTTCCGCGCCCGCGACTTCTTCGGCCCCTACGAGGCGGCCGTCGTGCTCGAACAGGGGCGCACCGCGGTCAACGGGCCGCACCAGGGCGCCTGGGTGCGCACCGCGCGGGGCGAGGACTGGTTCCTGCACTTCCAGCAGCGCGGCGCGTACGGGCGCGTGGTGCACCTGCAGCCGCTGCGCTGGACGGCGGACGGCTGGCCCCTGGCGGGTGACGCGGGCGAACCCGTCGCCCGCCACGCCAAGCCGCGGGCCGCCGGGCCTCAGCCGCCCGAGGCCCCGGCCACCGACGACGACTTCCCCGGCGGCCGGTTCGGCCGGCAGTGGTCCTGGACGGCGGCCCCACGGCTCGGCTGGACCACCGCGCACGGCGCCGACGCTCTCCGCCTGACCTGCGTGCGCACCGCCGACGCCCACGACCTGCGGCGGCTGCCCAACGTCCTGGTGCAGCGGCTGCCCGCCGAGTCCTTCACCGTCACCGTCGACCTCGCGCTGGACGCGGGCGCCGAGGGCGCGAGGGCCGGTCTGGCCGTCGTCGGCGACGCCTTCTGCTGGATCGGCCTGGAGCGGTCGGCGGGCGGCGTCCACCTGGTGCACCGCTTCGCCGAGTCCGCCGCCGGGGCCGAGCGCGACGCGGCGTACGCCCGTCCGGCACCGGAGGGCCGCGCGTCGCTGCGCGTCGAGGTGACCTCGGGCGCCCGCTGCCGTTTCGCCGCGGACACCGGTGACGGCCCGCGCCCCTCGGGCCCGGTGTTCGCCGCGACGCCGTGGCGCTGGGTGGGTGCCCAGCTCGGGCTCTTCGCCACGGCGCCCACCGGCCGCGGCGGTCCCACCGGCCCCGCCGGGACTGCGGACTTCACCCACTTCCGGATCACGGCCGGCCCGTCCGCCCCGGAACCCGCGCCGGATCCCCGGCCGCCCCGTACGTCCCCACCACCCGCACACACCCCGACAGGAGAGTCACCATGAGAGCACCGATGGGTCGCGGAGCGCGCCTCGCCGCCGCCGTCGCGGCCGTCTCCGCACTGGCGCTGACCGCGTCCGCCTGCGGCACGGACGGCAAGGGCGGCTCGGGCAGCGAGGGCAGCGGCAAGGGCACCGTCACCTTCTGGGACAACAACGGCGGTGTCCGCACCGAGGTGTGGAAGGAGATCATCTCGCGCTTCGAGAAGAAGAACCCGGACGTCAAGGTGAAGTACGTCGGGGTCGCCGCCGCCGACGTGCAGTCCAAGTACGACACCGCCATAGCGGGCGGCAAGGGCCTGCCCGACGTGGGCGGCGTGGGCACCGCGATGCTCGCGAGCCTGGTGGCGCAGGGCGCCCTGGACCCGGTGACCGACCGCATCGACGACAGCTCCCTCAAGGGCAGGTTCGACCCCGATCTGGTCGAGAGCGTGCAGGTGGCGGGCGGCGGCGAGGAGCTGTTCTCGGTGCCGACCTCCGCGAACATGGGCGTCCTGTGGTACCGCACGGACCTCTTCGAGGCCGCGGGCGTGCCCGCGCCCACCACCTGGGACGCCTTCTTCACGGCGACCGGAAAGCTGACCGACCGGAAGAAGAACGAGTTCGGCTTCACCTTCCGCGGCGGCGCCGGCTCGATCGCCCAGGCGCTGGACATGATGTACGGGCAGTCGGGCATCGACAGCTTCTGGAACGGCGACTCGACCACCGTCAACGACCCGAAGAACGTGGCCGCGCTGGAGAAGTACGTCGCGCTCTACAAGAAGACCACGCCGGAAGCCGACCTCAACAACGACTTCACCAAGATGGTCGCCGAGTTCGACAACGGGAAGATCGGCATCCTCCAGCACAACCTGGGCTCCTACCAGAACCACCTGGACGCCCTCGGCAAGGACAAGTTCGCGGGCGTGGCCATGCCGGTCGACGCGTCGGGGGTGCGCACCACGGTCTCCAACCCGGTGGACGGGCTCGGCCTGTTCAAGAGCTCCGGGAACAAGGAGGCGGCCTGGAAGTTCATCGAGTTCGCCGCCTCCGCGGAGGCCAACAGCCTGTGGAACGAGTCGGCCGGGGCCGTCCCGTCCAACACCGAGGCGCAGGACGACGACTGGATCGCCTCCGCCGGTGCCACCAAGACCGCCATCGACGCGCTCACCGACCCCGACACCAGGATCGTCCAGCTGCCGTACTACCTGCCGGACTGGAACACCCTCAGCAAGGCCGACAGCGAACCGGAGTTCCAGAAGGTCGTCCTCGGCCGGCTGAGCGCCAAGGACTTCCTGGACGCCTTCGCCGGGAAGCTCAACGCCGCCCAGGCGGACTGGAAGAAGCACAACTCCTGACCCGCGCGCCCGGGAACGGCACGTCCGGCGGCGCACGGCGCCCACACCGCGCCGTGCGCCGCCGCCGTCCCCGATCCGACCGTCAGGCCGCGGGGCCGCTGCGGTACTCACGGGGCGAACTCCCCGTCACCTCCTTGAAGGCCGTGCTGAGCGCGCTCTCCGAGCCGTAGCCGACCGCGCGGGCGATGACGGCCAGGGTGTCGGTGCCCGTGCGCAGCCGCTGCGAGGCGAGTTCGATGCGCCACCGCCTGAGGTAGTCCAGCGGCGGGCAGCCCACGGTCCGCTTGAACCGCGCGGCGAGCGTGGACCGGGACACCCCGCTGGCGCGGGCGAGTTCGGCGACCGTCCAGCCGTGCGCCGGGGCGCTGTGCAGCGCCGCCAGGGCGGGCGCCACGACGGAGTCGGCCAGGCCCGCCGGCCAGCCCGACGCGCCGTGCGCCTCGCGCGCCAGGTGCAGGCGCAGCACGTGGACCAGCATGACGACGGCCAGGTGCTCCGCCACGAGCGTGGCGGCCACGGGCCGTCCCAGCAGTTCCTGACCGATCTGTTCCAGCGCCCAGCGCACGGTCTCGGCCTGCGCGGTCTCCGCGGGCAGGTGGATGACCGGCGGCAGCGCGTCCAGCAGCAGGGCCCGCGCGCGGTCGCCGAAGGAGAAGCGGCCGCCGACGAGCAGGACGTCGTCCCCCCGGCCGAGCCTGGCGAAGCCGCCCTCCGCCGCCGCGAACACCGGCGCCGCGTCGACCGCGGCCACGCCAGGGCCGCTGCGCAGCACGAACGGCCGGGCCCGGGTCAGCAGGAAGCAGTCGCCCGCGGCCAGCTCCACCGGCCGGTCCGTCCCCTCGACCTCCAGCAGGCACCGGCCGTGCCGGACCGAGTTGAACTTCACCCCGGACGGGGCCCCGAAGCGCACAGCCCACTCGCCGCCCGCCACGAGGCCCGTCGAGAGATGGGCCCTGGTCTCCAGCAGGGCCAGCACGTCCTCGAGCGGATCCATGGGAGCCTCCTGGGGTGGCTGGACGATGGATGAAGTTTTCCGGAGTTTTCGTTATGGAGGATACGCGACGCCCTTCCTAGCCTGGATCGAGTACCAGCCGTTCCTCCCCTTTCAGAGAAGGTCACCGTGCTCGACCACCCCCTCCTGCAGACCCCCTTCCCCTTCCACGCCACGGCCTCCGAGGTCATCAGCGGGGTCGACCTCACCGGCCGGCGCGCCCTCGTCACCGGCGGCGCCTCCGCATCGGCCTCGAAACGGTCCGGGTCCTGGCCGCGGCCGGCGCGGACGTCACCATCGCCACGCGCGACCCCGCCGCCGCGGCGCCCGCCCTCCGCGGGCTCGAGGCCACCGTCCCGGCCGGCTCGGTCGACGTACGCCCCCTCGACCTGGCCGACCTCGACTCCGTCGCGCGCTTCGCCCGCGAGTGGAGCGGCCCGCTCGACATCCTCGTCGCCAACGCCGGGGTCATGGCCCTCCCCACCCGCCAGGTCAGCGACCGGGGATGGGAGCTGCAGCTCGCCGTCAACCACCTCGGCCACTTCGCCCTCGCCACGGCGCTCCACCCCGAACTGCGGGCGGCCGGCTCGGCGCGCCTGGTCGTCGTCAGCTCCGGAGCGCACAAGAGCGCCGCGTTCGACTTCGAGGACCCGCACTTCGAGCGCCGTCCCTACGACCCCTGGACGGCGTACGCGCAGTCCAAGACCGCCGACGTCCTGTTCACGGTCGGCGCCGCCCGCCGGTGGGCCGCCGACGGCATCACGGCGAACGCGCTCAACCCGGGATGGATCCTCAGCACCAACCTCCAGCGCCACATCGACGACGCCACCATGCGGGCGATGGGCGTGACGGACGAGGACGGCGCCGTCATCCCGCAGCCCTACCACAAGACCGTCGAGCAGGGCGCCTCGACATCGGTGCTGCTCGCGGCCTCCCCGCTGCTCGACGGGGTCACCGGGCGCTACTTCGAGCACAATCAGGAGGCCCCGGTCCTCGAGGCGAACGAGGAGCGCCCCGCCGGCGTCGCCCCCCACGCCGTGCACCCGCTCGCCGCGGACCGGCTCTGGGACCGCGCGCAGTGCGCCCTGCGGAGGTGAGACCGGGGACGTCCCCTGCGGCCGCGCCCGCCCCGGACGGGGCGCGGTCCCGCTCCGCTCGTCCTGACCGGGCGCGGGCGGGTCACGCGGCCGCGGTGCCCCCGGGGGTCGCGGCCCGGGCCCCGCGGCCCTCGTACCAGAGGGCCGCGCCCGTCACCAGCGCGCCCACGCCCTCCCACACGCCGACCCCGAGGAAGCCGGACGGCGCCCGGCCGATCACCACGGCCGTGGTGAAGACGGCGAAGGTCAGCAGCCGGAACGGGACCGTCCAGCGGAAGAAGGCGCGCCAGTCGGCGAGGGCCGCCAGGACGTAGTACACGCCCATGTTCAGCGCCGCCATCGAGGAAGCCGTGAGGAAGACCAGGGTGTGGTCGCCGGCCGCGCGGTGGTCCGGCCGGGCGAAGCCGAGCAGGGAGAGCTGGACGGCCGGCGAGACGATCCCGACGATGCCGAGCGCGGCGGCGAGCAGACCGAAGACGGCCATGGTCCAGCCGGAAAGGGAGCGGGGGAGACGCACCGGTCCTCCAAGTCCGGGGGCGACGGCTTCGGCGCCCCAACTCCCCTGATCCTATGGGATGTTCAGGTCGACTCCCGCCGCACGAGCTCCGTCGGGAGGATCACCCCGGACGGCTCGTCCCCGGCGATGCGGGCGAGCAGCAGCCGCACCATCTCGGCGCTGATCCGGTCCCAGGGCTGGCGGATGGTGGTCAGCGGCGGCAGCGTGGCCAGCGCCGCCGGGGAGTCGTCGAAGCCGCCGACCGCGACGTCCTCCGGGACCCGCCGCCCTGCCCGCTCCAGCGCCGCCAGCGCGCCCTGCGCCATCAGGTCGGAGGCGACGAAGACCGCGTCCAGGCCGGGGGAGCGGCCCAGCAGGGCGGTCATCGCGGCCTCCCCGCTGGCCCGGCTGTAGTCGCCCTCAGCGACCAGCGTCCCGTCGGCGGGCAGCCCCGAGGCGGCCAGCTCCTCGCGGTAACCCGCCAGGCGCTGCACACCGCCGGGGGTGTCCAGCGGGCCGGTGATCATGGCGATCCTGCGCCGCCCGGAGGCTACGAGGTGCCGCACCATCCGGTGCGCGCCGCCCCGCTCGTCGGCCGCCACGTACGCGACCCGGCCGCCCTGCCCGAGCGGCTCACCGCACGCGACGACCGGCACCCCGGCCTTCTCCAGCCGCTCGGCGACCGGGTTGCCCGAGTGGCTGGACACCAGCAGCACGCCGTCGACGTGCCCGGCGGTGATGTAGCGGGTTATCCGCCGCCGCTCGGGCTCGTCGCCGGCGATCATCAGCAGCAGCGGTATGTCGTGCGCGGCCAGCGCCTGGGTGCAGCCGCTGAGCAGCACGTTGAAGTTCGGGTCCTCGAAGAAGCGCTCCTGCGGTTCAGTGAGCAGGAAGCCCACCGAGTCCGACCGCCCGGTGATCAGGCTGCGGGCGTGCCGGTTCACCACGTAGCCGGTGCGGCGGATGGCGGCCTTGACCGCCTCCAGCGCGGCCGGGCTCACGTTGTGCCCGCCGTTGAGGACGCGCGACACCGTGCCCCGCGACACGCCCGCCTCGCGGGCCACGTCGTGGATCGTCGGGGGACGGCGTCGTTCTGTGCGGCTCATACCGTTCTTCCTTCGGGGCTCCTCAGGACTTTACGGCCCCGGAGAGCAGGTCCAGGCTCCAGAACCGCTGGATCACCAGGAACAGTGCGATCAGCGGCATGATCGCCAGCATCGCACCGGTGATCACCAGCGTGTACAGGGCGGGCGCCGAGGCGCCCTGCTGGAGCAGGGTGAACAGGCCGAGCGTCACCGGGAACTTCTCGTCGTCGCCCAGCATGATGAACGGCAGCAGGAAGTTGTTCCAGATCGCCACGAACTGGAAGAGGAAGACGGTCACCAGTCCGGGCAGCATCACCGGCAGCGCGATCGTGCGGAAGATCCGCCACTCGCGCGCCCCGTCCACCCGGGCCGCCTCCACCACCTCGTCCGGCACCGCGGCGGAGGCGTAGATCCGCGCCAGGTAGATGCCGTACGGCGCCAGGACGCTCGGCAGCAGCACCGACAGGTAGCTGTCGGCCAGACCCGCCTTGGCCATCAGCAGGTACTGCGGGATAGCCAGGATGACCGGCGGCATCAGCACCCCGGTCAGCAGGACGTTGAAGATCGCCTCGCGGCCCCGGAAGCGGTACTTCGCCAGCGCGTAGCCGCTCACCGCGGACACCGCCGTCGACAGCAGCGCGCCGAAGCCCGCGTAGAAGAGGGAGTTGAGCATCCACCGCCAGTAGACGCCGTCGCGGTACGCCGTGAGCGCGGAGACGTTGCCGGCCAGGCCGGTGCCGGGCAGGAAGGTGAACGTCGCGAAGAGCTCGCGGCTGCTCTTCGTCGACGCGACCAGCACCCACGCCACCGGGAGCAGGCAGTAGGCCGCGCCGAGCAGCAGTACGACGGTCGGGACGAGACCGGCGCCGCGGCGCCGCCGCGGTGCGGTGGCGCGGGCCGCGGTGGTGGCGGCCCGCCGGTCGAGGGGGGTTGCCGTGACGCTCATCAGGAGGCTCCCTGCCGGGTACGGGAGTTGGCCGCCCGCAGGAAGCCGAAGGACAGGACGAGGGTGACGAGGGCGATGACCACCGAGGTCGCGGCCGCCGAATGGAGGTCGCCGCGGACGAAGGCGTCCTGGTAGACCTTCATCAGCGGGCTCCAGGTCGTGGAGATGGAGTTGGTCATCCCCTTCAGGGTCATCGGCTCGCCGAAGACCTGGAAGGTCGCGATCATGGAGAAGAAGAAGGTCAGCACGAGCGCCGGCGCCACCGTGGGGATCTTGACCCGCAGCGCGATCTGCAGTTCCGAGCAGCCGTCGATGCGCGCGGCCTCGTAGATCTCGGCGGGCACCGCCCGCAGCGACGTGTAGATCACGATCATGTTGAAGCCCGTGCCGCCCCACACGGCGACGTTCGCCAGGGCGCCGAACAGCGCGCCACCGGTCAGCAGGTCCGGCTCGGGCAGGCCCAGCGCGCCCAGCGCGTAGTGGAGCGGGCTGAGCGAGGGCAGGTAGAGGAAGCCCCACAGCAGGGCGGCGACCACTCCGGGCACGGCGTACGGCAGGAAGATCGCCAGCCGGGAGAAGCCGCGCAGACGGGTCCGCTGCGCGTCCAGCATCAGCGCGAACAGCAGGGCGAGTCCCAGCATTACCGGCACCACGACGGCGCCGTAGCCGAGGATGCGGGCGGCGCCGTGCAGGAGTTCGGCGTCGGACAGGACGGAGGTGTAGTTGGACAGCCCCGCCCAGGCCTCGCCGCGTGCGCCCCGGCCCAGGCCCAGGCCCTTGACCTCGATCTTGCGGAAGCTCAGGTAGACGGCGTAGCCGATGGGGAGCGCGAAGGTCGCGGCGAACAGGACGAGGGCGGGGAGGAGGAAGCCGTAGGGGGCGAGGCGTCGGGTGCGCCGGGCGGCGGGCGTGGGCGGCATGGGCGGCTCGTTTCGGGCGGCGGACGGCGGGCGACTAGTTAGCGGGCGGCGGGCGCGGTCGGCGGGTGGAACACCGGGCGAGCGGGGGACCGGGGGCGCGTGGTGCCCCCGGTCGGCCTCGAGGGGCTACCGCGCGTCACTCCGCGACGGAGAAGCCCTGCTTCTTCATGTCGGCGACCGTCGCCGACTGCACCGCGCCCAGCGCCGGTCCGAAGCCGGCCTTGTCCTGCGCCGCCTTGCCGAAGGCGTCCTTGAACGCGCTGTAGGCGACGTTCACGTTCGGGCCCCAGGCGCCGGGGGCGGTGGTCTTCGCGATCTCGGCGGCCTTGGTGTAGAAGTCCGGCTGGTTGGAGAAGAACTCCGGCGCCTGCGCGAGCGCGTCCCCGCTCTGCGCGGCCGTGGCCGCCGGGTAGATGCCGCCGTTCTTCACCAGGGCCGTCACGGCCTCCGGGTCGGTGTTGAGCCAGGTCGCGAACTTCACGGCCGCGTCCTTGTGCCGGGAGTCGTTGCTCACGCCGGTCGTGGAGCCGCCCCAGCTGCCGGTGAGGGCCTCGCCCGCGTTCCACTGCGGCAGCGGTGCCATGGCCCACTTGCCCTTGGTGTCGGGCGCGGCCGTCGTCAGCACGCCCGGTGCCCAGACGGCGCTGACCCAGGCGATCTGGGTGCCGGTGTTGAGCGCCTTGTTCCAGGCGGGGGTGTACATCGGCTGGTTGTCGATGACGCCCTCCTTCACCAGGCCGCCCCAGAAGTCGGCGACCTTGGTGGAAGCGGCGTCGTCGATGGCGACGTCCCACGTGTCCCCGCTGGTGGTCCACCACTTCGCGCCCGCCTGCTGCGACAGGCCGGCGAACAGGCCGGGGTCGGTCGCCGAGAAGGTGGTCAGCGACTTCGTGGCGTCCTTCTTCTTCAGGGCGCGGGCCGTCCGCGCGAACTCGTCCCACGTCGTGGGCACGCTCAGGCCGTACTTCGTGAACAGGTCCTGGCGGTAGTAGAACATCAGCGGCCCGGTGTCCTGCGGGATCGCGTACACCGCGTCCGAGCCGAGGGTCACCTGCTGCCACACACCGTCGGCGAAGTCCTTCTTCGCGTCACCGGCCTGCCCGGATATATCGGCCAGGACGTCGTTGCTCACCAGGGTGGGGAGGGCCTGGAACTCGGCCTGCACGAGGTCGGGGGCCTTGTGCGCCTTCGACGCGGTGATGATCTTGGTGACCAGGTCGTCGCCCGACGCCTGCTTCTTCACCGTGACCGTGATCCCGGCCTCCTTGCCGGGGCCGGCATTCCAGACCTCCGCGACCTTGTCCAGGCCCGGGGCCCAGGCCCAGTAGGTGAGGCTGACCGGTTTGGACTCCGCCTTGCCTCCGTCCCCGCCGTCGTCCGACGAACCGCAGCCGGCCGACAGCGTGGTGGAGAGCGCGGCCGCCGCGAAGGCGGCGACGAGGCGCTTGTTCATGGGTTCCTCCCCTGACGAGGGTGTGCGGGGCGCTGTGAGCGTTCACAGTAGAGAAACATCTCCGACACTTGTCAATGCTTGTGGCCCTGCGGTTACCTTGGCCGAGCCGCCCCTCGGGCAGCTGTGCACGTTCCCAGAGTTGACCCAGGAGATCCCATGGCGCGCCTCGCCTACGGCGGCGACTACAACCCCGAGCAGTGGCCCGAGGAGGTCTGGCAGGAGGACGTCCGGTTGATGCGCGAAGCCGGTGTGACCATGGTCAGCGTCGGCATCTTCGCCTGGTCGAAGCTGGAGCCCGAGCCCGGCCGCCACGACTTCGGCTGGCTCGACCGGCTGCTGGACCTGCTGCACGAACACGGCATCCGCGCCGACCTCGGCACCCCCACCGTCGTACCGCCCGCCTGGTTCTACGCGGCCCATCCCGAGGCGCTGCCGGTCAGCCGCGAGGGCGTCCGCTACGGCTTCGGCTCGCGCGGCGCCATCTGCCACAGCTCCGCCGCCTACCGTGCGGCCGCCGCCGGGATCACCCAGCGGCTGGCCGAGCGCTACGGCCGGCATCCCGCGCTCGCCCTGTGGCACGTCCACAACGAGTACGGCGTGCCCGTCGGCGCCTGCTACTGCGAGGCGTCCGCAGAGGAGTTCCGGCAGTGGCTGCGGGGCCGCTACGGCACCCTCGACGCCCTCAACACCGCCTGGGGCACCGCCTTCTGGGGCCAGGCCTACGGCGACTGGGCGCACGTCGACGCCCCCCGGCTGACCCCCACCGTCGCCAACCCGGCCCAGCAACTCGACTACGCCCGCTTCACCGACGAGACCGTCCGCGGCAACTTCACCGCCGAGCGCGACATCCTGCACCGGATGTCACCGGGCGTCCCCGTCACCACCAACTTCATGACCGCGCTCAGCCAGTGCGACTCCATGGACTACTGGGCCTGGGGCCGCGAGGTGGACCTGGTCACCAACGACCACTACCTGATCACCGACGGCCGCCGCACCCACGTCAACCTGGCGATGGCCGCCGACCTCACGCGCTCCGTCGCCGGCGGCGCCCCCTGGCTGCTGCTGGAGCACTCCACCAGCGGCGTCAACTGGCAGCGCCGCAACCCCGCCAAGGCACCCGGCCAGATGGCCCGCAACAGCCTCGCCCACGTGGCCCGCGGCTCGGAGGGCGCCCTGTTCTTCCAGTGGCGGCAGTCCCGCTACGGCGCCGAGAAGTTCCACTCCGCGATGCTGCCGCACGCGGGCACCGACAGCCGCGTCTGGCGGGAGGTCGTCCGGCTGGGCGCCGACGTCGCGGCCCTCGCCGAGGTGGCCGGGACCCGGACCGTCGCGGACGCCGCGGTGCTGTGGGACTGGCAGTCCTGGTGGGCGCAGAAGCTGGAGTGGCGGCCCAGTCAGGACCACGACGCGCGCGAACGCGCCGACGGCTTCTACGAGGCCCTGTTCGACCGGCACCTGACCGTCGACTTCGCCCGGCCCGATGCCGACTTGTCGGCCTATCCCCTTGTCGTCGTCCCCGCGCTCTACCTCACCACCGAGGCCGCCGGACGGAACCTGCGCGCCTACGTCGGGGGCGGCGGCACGCTGCTGGTCTCCTACTTCTCCGGCGTCGTCGACGAGCACGACACCGTCCACCCGGGCCCGGTGCCCGGCGCCCTGCGGGACGTGCTCGGCCTGACGGTCGAGGAGTTCGCGCCCCTGCTCGACGGGGAGAGGGTCCGGCTCGAGGGCCCCGCCGGTCCCGAAGGTCCCGGAGGCCCCGCCGGCCTCGAAGGCCCCGCGCTCACCGGTGACCTGTGGACCGAGGTCGTCGTGCCCCGCGGCGCCGAGCCGGTCTGGACGTACGCCGACGGACCCGCCGCGGGCCGCCCCGCCGTCACCCGGCACGCCCTGGGCGACGGCACGGCCTGGTACGTCTCGACCCGGCTCGGCCCCACGGGGCTGAACGCGGTCCTGGCCGCCGCCGCGGAGGACGCGGGACTGCCGGAGCGGGCCGAACTACCGCGGGACGTCGAGGTCGTCCGCCGCGCCGGCGAGCAGGGCACGTACCTCTTCGTGATCAACCACACCGGGGCCGAGGCGAAGGTGCCCCTCGACGTGCCCGGCACGGAACTGCTCACCGGGGAGCGGGTCATCGGGCGGCTCAGCGTGCCGCCGGGCGCGGTCCGGGTGCTCCGGGAGGAGTCCTGAGCGGGCGGATCAGAGGCGGCGGGTCGCCAGCGTGAGGCGGTCGCGCGCGTCGAAGAGGGCGTCCTTGATCAGCTGCTCGTGGGCCGGGGTCAGCCGGGCCACCGGCACCGAGCAGCTGATCGCGTCGCGCGCGGGCGTGCGGTAGGGGATGGTCACCCCGAAGCAGCGCAGGCCGAGCGTGTTCTCCTCGCGGTCGACGGCGTAGCCCTGCTCGCGGATCTGGTGCAGCTCCTCGATCAGCTTCTCGCGGTCGGTGTGGGTGTGCTCGGTGAGCGGTTCCAGCGTCTCCGGCAGCAGCTTGCGGACCTGCTCGTCGGTGTACGTGGCGAGCAGGGCCTTGCCGAGCGAGGTGGAGTGGGCCGGCAGCCGGCGCCCGACCCGGGTGAACGGCCGCAGGTAGTGCGAGGACTGACGGGTCGCCAGGTACACGACGCTGGTGCCGTCCAGCCGGGCCAGGTGGATCGTCTCGCTGGTGTCGTCCGAGAGCCGGTCCAGGGTCGGGCGGGCCGCGGCCACGACCTCGTCGCCGTCGATGTACGAGGTGCCCACCAGCAGGGCGCGCACGCCGATGCCGTAGCGTGTGCCGGTGGCGTCGGTCTCGATCCAGCCCAGCTCGACGAGCGTGCGCAGCAGCATGTACAGGCTGGACTTGGGGTAGCCGACGGCCTCCTGCACGGCGGCCAGGCTGTGCATGCCGGGCTGCCCGGCGAAGAACTCCAGCAGCTCCACCGTCCGCACCGCGGATTTGACCTGCGCCCCGCCCTCACCTGCAGCCATCTGGAGTGGACCCCTCTTGTTCGGCCGGGACCCGCGCAAGTAGGCTCCCGAACAGATTCACAGTTGCGGATGCTGTTCAGCATATCGAACGGAAGGCCTGGAGGTACCCGCGGTGGCCGTACCAGTGTGGAGCGTCGATCCCCGAACCGGGAAGCAGCGGGAGCAGGTCGCCGTGGAAGCCACCGCCGAGGAGGTCGACGCCGCGGTACGCGCCGCCGCCGCGGCCCTCCCGGCACTGGCCGACCGTGAGGTGCGGGTCCGTCTGCTGCGTACCGCGGCCGACTTCCTGGAGGAGGCCGGCCCCCGCATCCTGGAGGCCGCCGACGCCGAGACCGCCCTCGGGCCGGCCCGCCTCACCGGTGAACTCGGCCGCACCGCCTACCAGCTGCGGGCCTTCGCCGAGATCGTCGAGGAGGGCGCCTTCCTCGACGTCATCATCGACCACGCCGACGCGACGCTCGCCCCGCCCCGGCCCGACCTGCGGCGCTACAAGATCCCGCTCGGCGTCGTGGCCGTCTACTCCGCCAGCAACTTCCCGCTCGCGTTCTCCGTGCCGGGCGGCGACACCGCCAGCGCCCTCGCGGCCGGCTGCCCCGTCGTCGTCAAGGCCCACCCCGACCACCCCGCGACGAGCGAGCTGTGCGCGGACGCGCTGCGCCGCGCGGCCGTCGAGGTCGGGCTGCCCGCCGACGTCGTCTCGGTGGTCCACGGCTTCCAGGCCGGCATCGACCTCATCAAGCACCCGCTGGTCTCAGCCGCCGGCTTCACCGGCTCCGTGCGGGGCGGCCGTGCCCTCTTCGACGCCGCCGCGGCACGACCGGTGCCGATCCCGTTCCACGGCGAACTCGGCAGCCTCAACCCGGTGGTCATCACGCGGGCCGCCGCGGAGGAGCGCGCCGAGCAGATCGGCGTCGGACTCGCCGGGTCCGTGACGCTCGGCGTCGGCCAGTTCTGCGTCAAGCCCGGCCTCGTGCTGGCCCCGGCGGGGGAGGCGGGCGACCGCCTCCTCAAGTCCCTGGCCGCCGCGGTGGGCGACGTCGCCCCCGGCACGCTGCTCGACGCCCGCATGCGGGACAACTTCATCGCGGGCGTGCGCGAACTGACGGCGCTCCCGGAGGTGGAGGCGCCGGTCGAGCCCGGCGACGGCGGCGAGCACCTGGTGCGCGCCGGCTTCGTCTCCGTCCCGGCGGCCCGGCTCGCGGAGGACGGTGAGCACGACGCGCTGCTGGAGGAGCACTTCGGGCCGGTCACGGTCGTCGCGCGGTACGGCAGCGAGGAGGAGGTCGAGGGGGTGCTCGGACGGCTCCCCGGGAACCTCACGGCGACGGCGCACCTGAGCGAGGCCGAGGCGTCCGGCGGCGACGGCTCCGGCGCGGAACTGCTGCGCCGGCTCACGCCGCTGGCGGGGCGCGTCGTGGTGAACGGCTGGCCCACCGGGGTCGCGGTGGCCCCGGCCATGCACCACGGCGGCCCGTACCCGGCCACGACGTCGACGTCCACCTCGGTGGGCGGAACGGCGATCGAGCGGTGGCTGCGGCCGGTCGTGTACCAGGACGCGCCCGAGGGGGTGCTGCCGGCGGAGCTGCGCGACGGGAACCCGTTGGGGGTGCCGCGGCGGTTCAATGGGCGGCGCGAAGTGTGAGGCTGGCGCCTCCTGCGCCGGGTGAGTGTGGTTGCGGCCTGTTGTTGTGTGCGGGTTTTTTGCGCCTGCGGCGGGCTGTCTCCCACCCTCCCGCCCTCCCCCAACCTTCGGCCGGGGGGACCCCCATCCGGCGCGATTGGTGCGGGCCTCGCACCTCGTTGTGGGGTCGGGGCCGCGCCGGCGCACTCCCCCAACCTTCGGCCGGGGGGACCCCCAGAACGCTCGCGGTCGACCCCCACATCATTCCGCGCCGGGTCCGCCGCTCGTCGTTTCCGGGCGCACCCCGACACACCCCCTCCGGTCGTGTGGGCGCACAACGGCCGGTGGGGGGTGTGGAGGTAGCCCGGGGTTGCCCCGGACCGCCCTCTGACCCCACGGCCCCACGGCCCCACGGTGCAAGCCCGCATCATTCGGCACCGCGTATGCCGCTCGTCTTCCTCAGTCTTCGGCCAGGGGGAGCACCCCGCCACACCCCCTCCTCTCGTGTGGGCGCATGACGGCCGGTCGGGGGTCAGTAAGGCAACTGGGTTGACCTCGGACCGCGGTGTGCCCCATACGGCCTCGCGGTCTGAGCCCGGTCGTTCGGCGCCGGGTTTCCCGAGTGTCTTCCCCAGCCTTCGGCCAGGGGGCCCCCGCACATCCTCTTCCCGTTGCGCGGGCGCATGACGGGGGTGCGTCGAACAGGTGCGGTGCCCCGGGCTGCCTTGTGACCCTCCACCGGCCGTTGGTCGCTGTTGATACGGAGGGGGTGGGGTCGTAGGGGTGGGCGTTCTGGACGCTGACGTGTATTTGATGTGCGGCAGAGACGGTACCGACGAGTGGTGCCCGTCATGCACATAAATATGCGGTACAGAATGCCCACCCCGGAGGCCCCGCCCCCGGCCCACCCATGCACAGTGCGCAGGCCCGCACCAACCGTGCTGGGCAATCGGGAGGGAGGGTGGGGGAGAAACCCCAACAGAAACCACAACGGACCCGCGCACAACGGCGGGCGTCCCGGAGGGTCAGCGCACGGGCGTGAAGTCCCGTGCCCCGATGAACTCCGGACGGCGGACGGGCGCCGCGAACGGCTCTTGCGCCGCGTTCTCCACGCTGTTGAAGACGATGAACACGTTGCTCCGCGGATACGGGGTGATGTTGTCCCCGGAGCCGTGCATGGAGTTGCAGTCGAACCACACCGCGGACCCGGGCGGCCCGGTGAAGAGCCGGATCCCGTGCCGGCCCGCCAGTTCGGTGAGGGCCGCGTCGGAGGGCGTCCCCGCGTCCTGCATCTGGAGGGACCTCTTGTAGTTGTCCTCCGGGGTCGCGCCCGCGCAGCCGAGGAACGTCCGGTGCGAGCCCGGCATGATCATCAGGCCGCCGTTGGTGGCGTGGTTCTCGGTCAGCGCGATCGAGACCGAGACCGCGCGCATGCGGGGCATCCCGTCCTCGGCGTGCCAGGTCTCGAAGTCGGAGTGCCAGTAGAAGCCGGAGGCGCCGAAGCCCGGTTTGACGTTGATCCGGCTCTGGTGGACGTAGACGTCGGAGCCGAGGATCTGCCGGGCGCGGCCGACGATCCGGGGGTCGCGGACCAGCTCGGCGAAGACCGGGCTGATCTTGTGCACCTCGAAGACCGAGCGGATGTCCTGGGACTTCGCCTCCACGATGGACCGTTCGTCCGCGCGCACCGCCGGGTCGGCGCACAGCCGCTCCAGTTCGGCGCGGTAGCGGGCCACGTCCTCGGGCCCGATGATCGCGTCCACGGGGAGGAAGCCGTCGCGGTCGAAGTCGCCCAGTTCGGACGGCTGGAGCGGGCCGGACGTGCCGGGTGCGCCCCAGACGACCGGGTCCTGGCGCGGGGTCAGCACCTCGGCCGTGCCGCGGGTGGGGTAGAGGTCGGTCCTGGGGTCGTGCGTCGTCGCGGTGGTCATCGTGGTCACGCTCCCTCGGTGAGCAGGGGGTAGACGCCGTTCTCGTCGTGCACCTCGCGCCCGGTGACGGGCGGGTTGAAGACGCAGACGAAGCGCAGGTCGGTCTCGGGGCGCACGGTGTGCCGTTCGTGGCCGTCGAGCAGGTAGAGGGTGCCGGGGGAGATCCGGTGCGTCTCACCGGTCTCGTCGTCGGTGAGTTCGCCCTCGCCCTCGACGCACAGCACCGCCTCGACGTGGTGGGCGTACCACATGGAGGTCTCGGTCCCCGCGTACATCACGGTCTCGTGCAGCGAGAAGCCCACGCGGTCGTCGGCCAGGACGATGCGCTTGCTGCGCCAGGTGCCGGTCTCGGCGGTGACGTCGCGGGCGGTGCCCTCGATGTCCTTCAGGGATCGCACGATCACGGTGGGACGGTTCCTTTCGTCAGGCGGTCTCGCGGACGGAGCGGGCGAGGGTGCGCAGCCCCTCGTCCAGTTCCTCGGGCGTGATGGTCAGGGCGGGCAGCAGCTTGACGACCTCGCCGCGCGGGCCGGAGGTCTCCAGCAGCAGGCCCAGTTCGAAGGCGCGGGCGCACACCCGGGAGGCCCGGCCGGGGTCGGTGAACTCCAGGCCCCACACGAGGCCGCGGCCCCGGTGGCGGGCGCCGGAGCGCGCGTGCTCGGTGCGGATCTCGCGCAGCGCGGCCTCGGTCTGCTCGCCGCGCGCCAGCGTCTGCTTCTCCATGCTCCCGCCGTCCGCCCAGTAGGTGTCGAGGGCGGCGGTGGCGGTGACGAAGGCGGGGTTGTGGCCGCGGAAGGTGCCGTTGTGCTCGCCCGGCTCCCAGATGTCGAGTTCGGGCCGGAAGAGGGTCAGCGCCATCGGCATGCCGTAGCCGCCGATCGACTTGGAGAGCGTGACGATGTCCGGCACGATGCCCGCCTCCTCGAAGGAGAAGAACGGGCCGGTGCGGCCGCAGCCCATCTGGATGTCGTCGACGATCAGCAGCATGTCGCGGCGCCGGCACAGGTCGGCGAGCCCGCGCAGCCACTCCGGGCGGGCGACGTTGATGCCGCCCTCGCCCTGGATGGTCTCGACGATCACGGCGGCGGGCTGGTTGAGACCGGAGCCCTGGTCCTCCAGCAGCCGCTCGAACCACAGGAAGTCGGGGACGCGGCCGTCGAGGTAGTTGTCGAAGGGCATCGGGGTGCCGTGCACCAGGGGGATGCCGGCGCCGGCCCGCTTCATCGAGTTGCCGGTGACCGCGAGCGAGCCCAGCGACATGCCGTGGAAGGCGTTGGTGAAGGACACGACCGACTCGCGGCCCTTGACCTTGCGGGCCAGTTTCAGCGCCGCCTCGACGGCGTTGGTGCCGGTGGGGCCGGGGAACATCACCTTGTGGTCCAGCCCGCGCGGGCGCAGCACGACGTCCTGGAAGCGTTCCAGGAAGGCGCGCTTGGCGGTGGTGCTCATGTCGAGGCCGTGCGTGATGCCGTCGCGCTCCAGGTAGTCCAGCAGGGCGCGTTTGAGGACGGGGTTGTTGTGCCCGTAGTTGAGGGCGCCGGCGCCGGAGAAGAAGTCGAGGTAGTCGTGGCCGTCCTCGTCGAACAGGCGGCTGCCCTGCGCGCGGTCGAAGACGGCGGGCCAGCCGCGGCAGTAGCTGCGGACCTCGGACTCGAGGGTCTCGAAGACGGACGTGGCGGGCGGGGAGAGGGTCACCGTGCATTCCTTCTGTGGGGGAGGAGGAGTCGTGCGGGGACGGCGGGGTCAGACGAGGGGACCGATGCGGTACAGGACTTCGGGCTGGTGGCCGTCGGGGAACAGCGCCGCGTCGAACAGCACCTCGCGCTCGGTCCGTGCTCCGTGGCGGGCGCCGAAGGACGTGAACAGGCGGTGCGAGGCCTCGTTGTCCGGGGTGATCGTGGTCTCGACCTCCCGCACGCCGGCCGCGGCGGCCCGTTGCGCGAGGTCGTCGAGCATCGCGGCCGCGAGCCCCCGGCCGCGGTGCGCCTCGTCCACGGCGACCTGCCAGACGACCAGGGTGCGGGGGCGTTCCGGGCGGACGTAGCCGGTCACGAAGCCGATCGGTTCGCCGTGCTCCGTACGCGCCACCACGGAGGTGCCGGCGAAGTCCCGGCACCACAGGAGGTAGCTGTACGGGGAGTTCAGGTCCAGGGTCCGGGAATCCCGGGCAATGCGCCACAGTGCGGCGCCGTCCTCGATTCTCGGGGTGTCGAGCAGCAATTCACTGGCGGCGGTCATGCGGAAACAACGTAGCGGGCGGAATTCTCGACTGCATGCCGCGCGGGCCTTGTGGCGTGCGGACGCCACTGATATCAGGCGCGCGGATGCCGCCGGAAAGGGGTGTCCTGTCCGGATAATTCCGGTCGAAAGGGTGGGGTTGTGGGCTCGGTCACATCCTCGGAATCATCACGTCGTGTCGATGAAATCTTGGCGTTTGAAGCCGTTCTCCCGGGGCAGGAGTTGAATGCGGAATGCTCTGGCTGATATTCCGGATGATTCCCCGCGATTTCTCCGCGGTCAAGGCGTGCGGAATTCCGGGTGCCGAAACGGAAAGGGCCGCCCGGACCGTTCACGACGGTCCGGGCGGCCCTCGGGGCGCGGTGGCGTCAGGCCCGCAGGGCGGCCTCCGCCGCCGCGACGGCGGGCTCGGGGGCGGTGCCCAGCGCGCCGGCCAGCGCGCGCAGCGTACGGACGACCACGGCCGGGTCCGCGTCCCGGCCGTAGTGGTTGACCCGGACCATCTCCTTGGCCAGCGCCCCGCCCCCGGCGACCAGCGGGAGCCCCGGCTCCAGCGCCAGGGCGCGGGCGACCAGTTCGTCGGCGGCGACGCCGTCCAGGGTGCGCAGCGTCGTCGCGACCGGCGCGGCGTCCTCGTCCCGGTACACGTACGGCTCGACGGCGGCGTCCAGCGCGGCCGCACCGGCCCGGGTCGCCGCCGCGGCGGCGCGGTGCCGGGCGGCCACCGCGCCGGGCCCGGCCTCCTCGATGCGCTCCAGGCAGGCCTCCAGCGCCAGCATCTCCAGCTGCGCGGGCGCGTGCGGCAGCGCCCTGCGCCCGGCGTCGATCCAGCGCTCCTTCCAGTCCAGCAGCGACAGGTAGGAGCGGCGCGGCGCGGCGGGGTTGTCCGCCAGGCGCCGCCACGCGCGCTCGCTCACGGACACCGCCGACACCCCCGCGGGCCCGCCCATCGCCTTCTGGGCGCCGATCACGCACAGGTCCACGCCCCACGCGTCCACCAGCAGCGGTTCGGCCGCCACCGACGCGACCGCGTCGACCATGAACAGCGCGCCGTGCGCCCGGACCACCTCGCCGATCTCCGCGACCGGGTTGGTGTTGCCGGTGGCCGCCTCCGCGTGCACCAGCGACACGAAGTCGGTCTCCGGGTGCCCGGACAGCGCCCGCGCGACGTCGTCCGGCTCCACGGCGGCGTGGAAGGGCACCTCCAGGTCGACCACGGTGGCGCCCGCGTCCCGCAGCCAGTTGCCGAAGGTCTGGCCGTACGGCCCGGTGACGATGTTCAGCGCCGTCGAACCCGGGCGCGCGCCACCGCGGATGCAGCCCTCCAGCGGCAGCAGGGCCTCGCCCTGCATGATCACGACGTCCTGCCCGGTGTGCAGCAGCGCGGCGACTCTCCGCTCGATCGCGGCGAAGCGTTCGGCGGTCAGCGGGGGCAGGTCGAGCAGGGGGTGGGACACGGCGGCGCTGCTTCCTTCGTCGGGGGGTGTACCGCCCGAGGGTAACCGGCGGCTCGTAGAGTGCAGACATGGCTGATCGCGAGGCGCCGCAGGCACTGCACGTCAAGGGCCGCATCCTGGCCGGGCCGCGGGACGTACGGGACGAGCTCTGGGTGGTCGGCGGACGCGTCACCTACGAGCGTCCCGCCGGCCTCCGCGACGTCACCACCGTCGAGGGCTGGGTGCTGCCCGGACTGGTGGACGCCCACTGCCACGTCGGTCTCGACCAGCACGGTCCCGTCGACCCGGGCACCTCCGAGAAGCAGGCGCTCACCGACCGCGACACGGGCACCCTGCTGCTCCGCGACGCCGGTTCGCCCTCCGACACCCGGTGGATCGACGACCGCGAGGACCTGCCGCGGATCATCAGGGCCGGCCGGCACATCGCCCGCACCCGCCGCTACATCCGCAACTACGCCTGGGAGATCGAGCCCGAGGACCTGGTCGCCTACGTCCGCCGGGAGGCCCGCCGCGGCGACGGCTGGGTCAAGCTGGTCGGCGACTGGATCGACCGCGAGGCCGGCGACCTCACCGCGTGCTGGCCGCGCGGCGCCGTCGAGGCCGCCATCGCCGCCGCGCACGAGGAGGGTGCCCGCGTCACCGCCCACTGCTTCGCGGAGGACTCCCTGCGGGACCTGGTCGAGGCCGGGATCGACTGCGTCGAGCACGCCACCGGGCTCACCGAGGACACCATCCCGCTCTTCGCCGAGCACGGGGTCGCCATCGTTCCCACGCTGGTCAACATCGCGACCTTCCCGGACCTCGCCGACGGCGGCCAGGCCAGGTTCCCGCGCTGGGCCGACCACATGCGCCGGCTGCACGCCCGCCGCTACGACACCGTCCGCGCCGCCCACGAGGCCGGCGTGCGGATCTTCGCCGGCACCGACGCCGGCGGCTCCCTCGCCCACGGGCTCGTCGCCGGCGAGGTCGCCGAACTCGTCACCGCCGGTCTGCCCGTGCTCGACGCGCTCTCCGCCGCGACCTGGTCCGCCCGTGAGTGGCTCGGCCGCGACGGCCTCACCGAGGGGGCCTCCGCCGACCTCGTCGTCTACCCGGAGGACCCGCGCGCCGACGTCCGCGTGCTGACCGCGCCCCGGCGCATCGTGCTGCGCGGTCGCGTGGTGGGGTGACCCGGCGGCCGCGGGGGAGCCACCGTAGCGGAGGGCCCGCCACCAGTACGCCCGGAATGATCCCGGAGCACCGATTCGGGTGATCCTGTACAGGAAGAGTCGATACATTCCTTTCCGTCGTGCTGCGATCGGTCCCACGGGCCGACACCGCAACGGGACGGGGAGCACCATGACCAGGCAGGGACCGCAGAAGTACCCGGGGGCCTCGCGCAGGTACTGGTACCAGGACGACTACGGCGGCGACGCGATGGAGGTCAACGCCGTCGTGCTGCACACCACCGAGGGCCGCAGCGTGCCGACGTACGGGGGCGGGAGCAGCGCGCCCAACCTGACGGCGAAACCCGACTTCGAGGACGAGAAGCTGGTCTGGTACCAGCACTTCGACATCGACATCTCCTCGCGCGCCCTGGTCAACCGGGCCGGCGGGGTGGAGACCAACACCCTCAACGTGTGCCAGGTGGAGCTGGTGGGCACCTGCGACCCCGACCGGCACGAGGACTGGGGCACCGCCAACCGGCACCTCTACTGGCCCAAGGCCCCGCAGTGGGCGCTGCGCGAACTCGCCGAGTTCCTGGCCTGGATGCACACCCACCACGGCGTGCCGCTGAAGGGGCCGAAGCTCTGGCTCCCGTACCCCCGCTCGTACGGGAACGCGGGCGGTCAGCGGATGACCGGACGGGAGTGGAACGCCTTCCGGGGGGTCTGCGGCCACCAGCACGTGCCGGAGAACTCCCACGGGGACCCCGGCGCCCTCGACTTCGCCAAGTTGCTCGAATACACGCGATCGCAGGTGTGACGCACGGGAACGCATGTGCCGCAGGTTTCGAATACGGGGACGAAAACCACCCTTTGGAGTGAACTGGGCCCAGGCGGGTGCCGGTTCACTCTCCGTACGTAAATCATTACGGGGTCGAGGTCGCCCGGCGAGCGCGCTGTCCCCTTCAGCGGCGCCGTGGCGACTCCATGACCATTTGGGGGTTTTCCACTGTGTCCAGCTCTCCCTTCAGCATGCCCGCGCGCCGTCCCGCCGCCGCGCTGGGCGCCGCCGTCGCGCTGGCGGCGGGCGCCCTCGCGCTGGGGCCCGCGACCCCGGCCGCCGCGACCGGGGGGACCCACGGCTCGTCCGGCAAGGCCGGCGCGGTCGTCCTGCGGACCGGCCTGGAGGTCTCGCTCCTGCGCAAGTCCGTCGACGTACCGCTGAACCTGACGCTCAACGAGGTCCACGCACCGGCCCGCGCCGACGAGACCGCGCTCACCGCCACCCTCGACGGGGTCGACCACGGCAAGCCGTTCAGCGTCCTGCGCGCCGACGCCGCCACCGCCCGGGCCACCGCCGACCGCCACAAGGCGGAGGGCTACGCCAAGCTCGTCAAGGCCCGCGTCAACCTGCCGGGACTGCCGCTCCTCGGGGTCATCAAGGCCGACGTGATCTCCGCGCGCGCCACGTGCGCGGCCGGCCGGAAGCCGGTCGCCGAGGTCGAGATGCCCGGCCACGTCGTCGTCCTCGGCAAGCGGGTCGCCGTCTCGGCCGGCGGCACGACGCAGGTGAAGGTGCCCGGCGTGGGCGAGGTCCGCCTCGACCTCGCCGAGCGGACCGTCACCTCGCGCGGCGCCGCCGCCACCGCCCTGGAACTGTCGGTGGAGGTGAACCCGCTCAAGCTCGGCGTCGCCGAGGTGAGCGGCACCGTCACCCTCGCGGGGGCCACCTGCGAGACGCCCCGCCGCGGCGGGCACGACGGCGGCGGGCACGGCGGTGGCGGTGGCCACCACGGCGGCGGAAACGGTGACGGCGGCGACGACGGCGGCGACGGCGGCAGCGGCGAGGAGCCGCAGACCGGCGGCGAGTCCGAGCAGCCCTCGCAGTCCGCGCAGCCCACGCCGTCGACCGCGCCCTCGGAATCCGCGCGCGCCGACCAGTCGCCGCAGGCCGCTCCCGCGGCCACCGGTGACCTCGCCGAGACCGGCAGCAGCTCCATGACCCCGTACCTCGCGGGCGGTTCGGTGCTGCTGTTCGCCGCCGGATTCCTCGTGATCCGCAAGACCCGCCGCAAGCCGGCGGCCGAGAGTGCCCGGGACTGACGAACCCGGGTGACCCCAGGGGGCGGACCAGGGGTGAGGGGGGACGTGGAGGGCGGCGGAGTGTCCGGAGCCGCCCTCCACGCGCTCGTCCGTCACCGCGGTGCGTCCCTCCCGCCGTCCACGGCCGTCCGAAAAGGGCAAATTCCACTACCCTGTTGGGAGTGTTCGCGCGCCCGTCGCGGACGGGGCCGGGGGGTCGCATGTTCGGGGGACGGTACGAGTTGCGGGCGCTGCTCGGCTCCGGCGGCATGGCCCGCGTCCATCTCGCCTACGACACCCGGCTCGGCCGGACGGTGGCCGTCAAGACCCTCCTGCCGGAGCTCGCCCGCGACCCCGAGGCGCGGCGCCGCTTCGCCCGCGAGGCGCGTGCGGCGGCCGGGCTCAACCACCCCGGCATCGTCACCGTCCACGACCAGGACGAGGTGACGACGGACGACGCGGTCGTGCCGTACCTGGTGATGGAGCACATAGAGGGCCGCACCCTCGCCGAACTCGCCCGCGAACAGGTCCCGATGGAGATCGAACGGGCCGTCCGCATCACCTGCGACATCCTGGACGCGCTCGCCCACGCCCACGCCCGCGGCCTCGTCCACCGCGACGTGAAGCCCTCCAACGTCCTGATCACCGCCGGGGGCGCGGTCAAGGTCGCCGACTTCGGCATCGCCCGGGTCGTCCACTCGCTGTCCCGCATCACCGGCACCGGCTCCGCCATCGGCACCCCGGGCTACATGGCCCCCGAGCAGTGCGCCGGCGACGCCGTCGACGCCCGCAGCGACCTGTACGCGGTCGCCTGCATGCTCACCGAACTCCTCACCGGCACCGTGCCCTTCGCCGGGGCCACCCCGCTGTCGGTGATGTACGCCCACGTCCACCAGACGCCGGCCCCGCCCTCCGCACGCAACCCGCTGGTGCCGCCGGAACTCGACTCGATCGTGCTGTCCGCCCTGTCGAAGAACCCGGCGCTGCGTCCGCGCGGCGCCGCGGAGATGCGCGGCGCGCTGAACGGCTGGCTGGCCTCGCGGACCCCGCCCGCGGGCCCGCCCACCCTGCCCCCGCCGCCGAGCCGGCCGCCCGCGCTGTCCCACCCGGCGTACAACCCGCCCTCGTTCGGCCCGCCGTCCTACCCCACCCGGCCCGCCTGGGGCACCCCCGCTCCCGCGCCCCGGCGGAGCCGCCGGGGCGTGGTGGCCGCGGTGACCGCGGCCGTCGTGGCCCTCCTGGTCACCGTGACGGTCATCGTGGACCCCTTCGGCGACGACCCGGAGAAGCCGGTCTACCGCACCGCGCAGGACCTGATCGCCGCCCGCAGGCCCGCCGGCGGCTACAACGGCGCCCTCACCGGCGCCGTCAACCCGTCCGCCGCCAAGGGCGGCACCCTCAGGCTCATCACCGCCTACAACCCCGACTCCCTCGACCCGGCCCGCACCTACTCCCCGATCGTGTGGAACCTGGGCCGCCTCTACCTGCGCAAACTCGTCGACTTCGCCCCGCAGCCCGGCGCCGCGGGCACCCGTCTCGCCCCCGACCTCGCGACCAGCACCGGCGAGATCTCCGACGGCGGCCGCACCTACACGTACACCCTCAAGGAGGGCGTCACCTTCGAGGACGGCACGCCGATCACCTCCCGGGACGTCAAGTACGGCATCGAGCGCACCTTCGCCAGGGACCTCTACCCCGGCGGCCCCACCCACCTGCTCGACCTGCTCGACCAGGGGCAGGACTACCCCGGCCCGTACAAGGACACCGACCCCGACGGGCTCGGCCTGAAGAGCGTCGAGACCCCCGACGACCGCACCGTCGTCTTCCACCTCGACGCGCCCTTCGCGGACTTCCCCCACGTCCTGGCACTGCCCATGTCCTCACCCGTCCCGAAGGCGAAGGACACCAAGGAGCGCTACCAGGACCGGCCCGTCGCCAGCGGCCCCTACCGCATCGCCTCCTGGGACACCGCGAACGGGCTGCGCCTGGTGCGCAACGACCGGTGGGACCCGGCGACCGACGCGATACGCACCGCGCTGCCCGACGAGGTGGAGCTCACCGTCGCCACGGACGCCGCCGCCGTGGACACCGCCCTGATGAACGGCACCGCCGACCTCGACCTCGCCCAGACCGGCGTCCAGCCGGCCACCCGGAGCAGGATCCTCGCCGAGGACACGCTCAGGTCCCGTACGGACCTCGTCCAGACCGGCGCCGTCCGCTACTTCTCCCTGCAGACCGCCGTCGCGCCGCTCGACGACTACCGCTGCCGCTGGGCCGTCCAGTACGCCACCGACCGCAGCCTGCTGCGCGCCGCGATCGGCGGCGAGGACGCGGGCGACGTCGCCGGCGGCATGCTCCCGCCGACCATCGGCGGCCACGACCGGCACCTGGACACCTACGGCACGGTGAGCGGCGGCTCCTACCCCGAACAGGCCCGGCGCTTCCTCGGCGAATGCGGCCACGCCAAGGGGTTCAGCACGGTCGTCGCCGTCTCCGGCAGCGACCCGAACGCCCGCAAGGTGGCGCAGTCCCTGGCCGGCCAGCTCGCCGAGGTGGGCATCAAGGCGACCGTGCAGACGCCCGACGCCGCCGACTTCTACGCCGCCCTCACCGACCAGCAGCAGATCAAGGACAAGGGCTGGGGCATCGTCCTGACCACCTGGCAGTCCGACTGGCCCTCCCCGGCCGGATTCCTGCGTCCGCTGCTGCTGCCGCGCAGCCCCAGCAACTACGCGGGGCTGGACGACCGGGAGATCAACTCCCTGATGGACGAGGCCGACTCCGAGACCAACCGCAACGCCGCCGACAACCTCTGGCGCACCGTCGACTCCACCGCCCAGGACCGCGGCACGCTCCTGCCCTTCCTCTACGACCGCCGCCTCAACTACCGCTCCGACCGCCTGACCAACGCCTACGTCCACCCGGCCCTGGGCGGCCTCGACATCCAGGCGCTGGGCGTCAAGGGCTGAGCCCGGCGCGACGGGCCGTCCGGCCTGTGCGGTGTCAGGTGGAGAGGGCCTTCGAGAGGGCGGTCGCGAAGCGGTCGGTCGTGGCGGGGTCGCGGACGGCGATGCGGAGCCAGTCCGGGGAGAGGCCGGGGAAGGTGTCGGCGCGGCGGACGGCGAAGCCGAGGTCGCGCAGGCGCTCGCGTACGGCGGCCGCGGCCGGGAGGCGCAGGAGGACGAAGGGGCCGTGCGCGGGGCCGGCGACCTCGACGTCGTCGAACTCGGCGAGACGGCGCAGCAGGTGGGCCCGGTCGGCGGTGGTCCGGCGGGCCGCCTCCGCCGCCTCCGCGAGGGCCGCGGGGGCGCTGCAGGCCTCGGCGGCGGTGAGACCGGGCGCGGAGACCGCCCACAGGGGCTGGGCGCGGCGCAGCGCCGCCACGCACTCGCGGTCGCCGAGGACGTAGCCGACGCGCAGGCCCGCCAGGCCCCAGGTCTTGGTGAGGCTGCGCAGCACCACCAGGCCGGGCAGGTCGCGGCGGGCGGCGAGGCTCTCCGGCTCGCCGGGCACCGCGTCCATGAAGGCCTCGTCGACGACGAGGGTGCGGCCCGGCCGGGCCAGGCGGGCGAGGTCCGCGGCGGGGTGCAGTACGGAGGTGGGGTTGGTCGGATTGCCGACGACGACCAGGTCGGCCACCTCGGGCACCGCCCACGGGTCGAGCCGGAAGCCGTCCTCCGCCCGCAGCACGACGCGGTGGACGGGGTGCCCGGCGTCGCGCAGCGCCGCTTCCGGTTCCGTGAACTGCGGGTGCACGACGACCGCGTGGCGGGCCCCGGTGGTGCGGGCCAGCAGAACGAACGCCTCCGCCGCACCCGCCGTGAGCAGCACCTCCTCCACCGGGCGGCCGTGCCGGGCGGCGACCGCCCGGTGCGCGGCGCGGTCGTCGGGGTAGGCGGCCAGCCCGTCGAGGGTGGCCGCGAGACGTTCCTTGAGCCACCGCGGGGGCGTCCCGGCGCGCACGTTGACGGCCAGGTCGGTCAGGTCCCCGCCGCCGTCGCGGACCTCCGCGTCGCCGTGGTGCCGCAGGTCGTGCCCGCCGTCGACGTCGCCCCCGCCGGGTTCCCGCCGCACGGCCCCGTCGCCGGGCGGCGCGTGCCGTACGTCGACCTCGGGGCGCGCCTCGGCCCAGCCCTCCGTCTGCTGCCCGACCCGCGCCTCCAGGGCGGCGTCGGCGGGGAAGCAGGTCAGCACGACGATCCGCCGGGCACCGAGCCGTGCGCAGCGTTCCAGGCCCGCGGGGACGTCCGGCGCGGCCGTCGTCAGGAAGGCGGTCTCCACGCCCGCGTAGCCCCGGCCCTCCCACAGCAGCCGTGCGGTACGGGCCACTTCGGCGTTGTCCACGGCCTCGGGGGAGCCGGCGCCGACCAGCAGCACCATGGTCGCCGCCCGGTCCAGCGGTGTACGGCGGCCGCCACCGAGCGCGGCGTCGACGCGCCGCTCCAGCACGTCCGCGGGCGGGGGGGTGATCACGGTGCCGTCTCCTCCGTCGTGCCGTGCGTGTCGTGCGTGCCGTGCCCGGGCGTACGCCGCCGCGCCACCGCGGCGGTCGCCCTCGCCGCACCACCGTCCCCGGGGGCGGACTTCCTCTTCCGTACCAGCAGTTCGCCGCCGGGCGCCGCCGTCAGCGCCGCGGCCTCCGCCACGGAGGGCGTGCCGACCGCGGCCAGCGCGGCGCCCGAGGGGGTGGGCACGGCGACCGCGGCCAGCGTACGCGCGTCGTACGTCACCAAGGGCACGCCCAGCCGCTCCGCCGCCTCGACGACGCCCGGCTCACCGGCCTTGCCGGCGACGGTGGCCAGCGCCCTGACGGACGCCTCCGGCACCCCGGCCTCGGCCAGCACGGACCGTACGAGCGCGAGTACTTCGGCCGCCGCCACACCGCGTCCCGCCCCGACGCCGACGACGACGCCGCCGACGCCCCCGGGGACGCTCACGAGGGCGCGCCCGCCCCGGCCGCGCAGGAGGCGACGAACCGCCGCGCCAGGGACGGCTCGGCGGCCCAGTGCACGTGCAGGTACGAGGCGTGGACGCCGCCCCGCACGAAGCCTTCCGCGCGCCGTTCCGGCCGGACCAGGCCCCACGCGGGCGTGGCCCCGGCGGCGGGTTCCACGACGGTGCGGTGGAACTCGTGGCCGCGCACCCGGGTCCCGGCGGCCGCCAGCGCGTTGTCGGCGATCGCGACCGCCTCGCGGTAGCCCAGCGTGAGCCGGT
Organism: Streptomyces sp. NPDC008238; assembly: GCF_042956445.1. Taxonomy (NCBI): domain Bacteria; kingdom Bacillati; phylum Actinomycetota; class Actinomycetes; order Kitasatosporales; family Streptomycetaceae; genus Streptomyces; species Streptomyces sp. NPDC008238. The sequence continues at coordinate 309,789 of NZ_JBIBGK010000006.1, forward strand.
CCGACATGCGGGCCGTAGTGTCCAGCACCCCGCACATGGGCCGCCCGTCCAGTTCCCGCCCGAGGTAGAGCAGGCCCGCGCACTCCGCGGTCACGGGCCCGGAGAAGGCGGCTACGGCCGTGCGCAGCGGCTCGTTGGCGGACAGTTCGTGGGCGTACATCTCGGGGAAGCCGCCCCCGATGACCAGCCCCGCCGCCCCGTCCGGCAGCCGTTCGTCGCGCAGCGGGTCGAAGGTGACGACCTCCGCCCCCGCCGCAGTCAGCAGTTCCACGTGCTCCGCGTACGAGAAGGTGAACGCCGCGCCGCCCGCCACGGCGACCCTGGGCCGTGCGGCGCCCGGTTCCGCGGGGCCGGCCGCGGCCCGCGGGTCCCAGGGCTCGTCCGCGAGCGGCGGGGCGCTGCGCGCCAGCGCCAGCAGCGCGTCCAGGTCGCAGCCCGCCCGCACCCGGGCGGCCAGCGCCCGTACGGCGTCGACGGCGTCCGCGCGCCGCTCCGCGACCGGGACGAGACCCAGGTGCCGGGAGGGCGTGCCGACCGCCGTGTCACGTCGCAGCGCACCCAGCACGGGCACGCCCGCGCCGTCCAGGGCGTCGCGCAGCAGCTCCTCGTGGCGGTCGGAGCCGACCTTGTTGAGGATGACGCCGGCGACCCGCACCTCCGGGTCCCAGGAGGCGAAGCCGTGCACCAGCGCGGCCACCGAACGGGACTGCGAGGAGGCGTCCACCACCAGCACCACCGGCGCCCGCAGCAGCTTCGCCACGTGCGCGGTGGACGCCAGCTCGCCCATCCCCGAGGCGCCGTCGAAGAGCCCCATCACGCCCTCGACGACCGCGAGATCGGCGCCGCGCGCCCCGTGCAGGAACAGCGGCGCGATCCGCTCCGGGCCGCACATGTACGCGTCCAGGTTGCGGCCCGGACGGCCGGTGGCCAGGGCGTGGTAGCCGGGGTCGATGTAGTCGGGCCCCACCTTGTGCGGGGACACCGCGAGCCCCGCCTCCGCGAAGGCGGCCATCAGCCCCGTGGCGACGGTGGTCTTGCCGCTCCCCGAGGCGGGGGCCGCGACGACGAGTCTGGCTACCACTCGATGCCCTTCTGGCCCTTCTGGCCGGCGTCCATCGGGTGCTTGACCTTGCCCATCTCGGTGACCAGGTCCGCGAAGTCCAGCAGCGGCTGCGGGGCGTTGCGGCCGGTGATGACGACGTGCTGCGTCCCGGGCCGGTCGCGGAGCACCGAGACCACCTCGGCGGTGTCGATCCACCCCCAGTGCAGGGGGTAGGCGAACTCGTCGAGCACGTACAGCCGGTAGGTCTCGGCGGCGAGGTCCCGCTTGACCTGCTCCCAGCCCTCGCGCGCCGCGTCCTCGCTCTCGGAGATGTCCCGCTGCACCCAGGACCAGCCCTCGCCCATCTTGTGCCAGGCGACGGTGCCGCCCTCGCCGGAGGCGCCGAGCACCCGCAGCGCCCGCTCCTCACCGACCTTCCACTTCGCCGACTTGACGAACTGGAACACCCCGACCGGCCAGCCCTGGTTCCAGGCCCGCAGCGCCAGCCCGAAGGCGGCGGTGGACTTCCCCTTGCCGGTGCCGGTGTGCACCATCACCAGCGGCCGGTTGCGGCGTTGACGCGTCGTGAGGCCGTCCTGCGGCACGACGCTCGGCTGTCCCTGTGGCATTACGCGGCCCTCCGTACATCCCGTACCAGTGCCGCGACGCTGTCCGCGCGCAGCTCGTCCAACGTCACGGCGGTGCCGTGCAGTTCGCGTGCCAGCTCGCCCGCGAGCCCCAGCCGCACCGGGCCGGACTCGCAGTCGACGACCACCGAGGCGGTGCCCCCGGCCGCCAGCAGCCGTGCCGCGCGCGCGGCCGTGCGCACCGGCTCGGGCCCGCCGGTCGCCCGCCCGTCGGTGACCACGACCAGCAGCGGGCGGCGCGAGGCGTCCCGCAGCCGCTCCACGCGCAGTACGTCGTGCGCCTTCAGCAGTCCCGCGGCGAGCGGGGTGCGGCCGCCGGTGGGCAGCTTCTCCAGGCGCGCCGCGCCCGCGTCGACCGACGAGGTCGGCGGCAGCGCCAGTTCCGCCGTCGCGCCGCGGAAGGTGATCAGGCCGACCTTGTCGCGCCGCTGGTAGGCGTCGAGCAGCAGCGACAGCACCGCGCCCTTGACCGCGCTCATGCGCTGCCGGGCGGCCATCGACCCGGAGGCGTCGACGACGAAGAGCACCAGGTTGCCCTCGCGGCCCTCCCGTACCGCCTCGCGCAGGTCGTCCCGGCGGATCACCAGGCCGGGGCCGCCGCGCCCGCGCGCCCGCTGGTGCGGGGCGGCCGCGTGCACGGTGGCGGCCAGGTGCAGCTTGGACAGGGTGCCGCGGGGGCGCCGGGCGCCGGTCGTCCTGCCGTGCGCGGTACGGGCCCGGGAACGGCGCCCGGCGGCGCCCTCGCCGAGGCCGGGCACGATCAGGGCACGGGCCTTGAACGGCTCCGCCGCGGGCACCGCGGCGCGCTCCCCGCCGCCCGGAACGGCGTCCGCGCCCGCCGCCCGCGGCTCCGACTCGGCCGGCTCCCTGGGCGGCGCGATGTCGGGCCCGGTGTCCGGGGCGCCGTCGTCACCCTGCGGCGGACGGCCCCCGCCGGGGCCGCCGTCCGGGCCCGGATCCGGATCGGGGTCGGGGTCGTCGTCCTCGCCGCGGTTGCGCTCCAGGGTCTCGTCGAGCTTGTCCTCGTCCAGGCCCGGTGCGTCGAAGGGGTTGCGGCGGCGGCGGTGCGGCAGCGCGAGCAGCGCGGCCTGCCGTACGTCGGCGTCGGTCACCTCGGCACGCCCGGCCCAGGCCGCCAGCGCGGTCGCCGTGCGCGCCATGACGATGTCCGCGCGCATCCCGTCCACCTCGAAGGCCGCGCAGGTCGCGGCGATCTGCCGGAGCGCCCCGTCGCCGAGCCGCACCGACGGGAGCAGCGCGCGGGCCGCCGCGATCCGCTCCCGCACCTCCCGCTCCTCGCCCTGCCAGGCGCCGGCGAACCCCGCCGGGTCCGCGTCGTAGGCCAGACGCCGCCGGACGACCGCCACCCGCTCGTCGGTGTCCCGGGACGCCGCGACCTCCACGGTGAGGCCGAAGCGGTCCAGCAACTGCGGCCGCAGCTCGCCCTCCTCGGGGTTCATCGTGCCGACGAGCAGGAAGCGCGCGGCGTGGCGCACCGAGACGCCCTCCCGCTCGACGTAGGAGGCGCCCATGGCGGCCGCGTCCAGCAGCATGTCCACCAGGTGGTCGTGGAGCAGGTTGACCTCGTCCACGTAGAGCACGCCGCGGTGCGCGTCGGCCAGCAGACCCGGCTCGAAGGCCTTCACGCCCTCCGCCAGGGCCCGTTCGATGTCGAGGGCGCCGACGAGCCGGTCCTCGGACGCGCCGACCGGCAGCTCCACCATGCGCGCCGGGCGGCTCTCCGCGCCGGCGTCCGGTCCGTGCGGCCCGTCCGGGCACGCCGGGTCGGGAGCCGCGGGGTCGCAGCGGAAGCGGCAGCCGGGCACGACGTCCACGGGCGGCAGCAGGGCCGACAGCGCCCGTACGGCCGTCGACTTGGCGGTGCCCTTCTCGCCGCGGACCAGCACACCGCCCACCGCCGGGCTGACCGCGTTCAGCAGCAGCGCCAGCCGCAGGTCCGCCATCCCGACGATCGCCGTGAAGGGATAAGGGGTGCTCACGCGTCCTCCTGGGTCGAGCGGTCGTTGCGGTTGCGGCGGTCGTCGCGAAGGGCCCGGCGCGCGGGCCGCGACGGGGTGTTCACGGTGCCCCCGGGGGCACGAAGGGCAGGCCGGCAGGGGGCCCCTGCTCGATCAGGCGGAGCAGGGCGCCGGTGTCGGCGTGCTCCTCGACCAGATCGCCCAGCCGCTCCAGTTGCTCCTCGCGGAGCGCGCCGAAGGCGGTGTCGGGGGCGGGGACGAAACGCCGCCCCGCCGCCCGGGCGACGCGCCGCAGGAAGGCACGGCGGAAGCCGTCGCTCTCCAGCGAGCCGTGCCAGTGGGTGCCCCAGACGGCGCCGCTGCGGCAGCCGTCCAGGAAGGGCTCGTCGCCGCCGCGGACGTCGGCGACGCCGTGGTGGATCTCGTACCCCTCGACCGGCTCGCCGTACGCCTTGCCGGCGGGGCGGGCCAGGGTCTTCCGCACGGCGAAGCGGACCCGCACCGGCAGCAGCCCGAGCCCGGGGACCGTGCCCGCCCGCGACTCGACGTCGTCCTCGATCGTCTCGGCGAGCATCTGGAAACCGCCGCAGACGCCCAGCACCGGACGGCCCTCCGCGGCCCTGCGGACGACCGCGTCGGCCAGGCCCCGCTGCCGCAGCCACTGGAGGGCCTTGACGGTGCCGCGGGTGCCGGGCAGCACCACGAGGTCGGCGTCGGCGAGCTCCTCCGGCCGGTCGACGAAGCGGACGACGACGCCGGGCTCGGCGGCGAGCGCGTCCACGTCGGTGAAGTTCGACATCAGCGGGACCGCCGCCACGGCGACCCGCAGGACGTCCTCGCCGTGCGGCGGCGCCGTGGCCGGCTCCCGGACGGTGCCGCGCAGCGACATCCGCAGCCCGTCCTCCTCGTCGATGCCGAGGCCGTGCCGGAAGGGCAGCACCCCGTAGAAGGGGCGCCCGGTCAGCCCGCGCAGCATCTCGAGCCCCGGCTCCAGCAGCGACACGTCGCCGCGGAACTTGTTCACCAGGTAGCCGCAGACCAGCTCCTGGTCCTCGGGGGCGAGCAGCGCCGTCGTCCCGAAGAACGAGGCGAACACCCCGCCCCGGTCGATGTCGCCGACCACGACCACCGGGAGCCGGGCGGCCCGCGCCAGGCCCATGTTGACGATGTCGCCCCGCCGCAGGTTGATCTCGGCCGGGCTGCCGGCGCCCTCGCAGATCACCGCGTCGTACCGGCCGCGCAGCTCCTCCAGGCAGTCCGTGACGGTCCGCAGCAGCTCCGCGCGGCTCCCGTTGTGGTAGCCGCGCGCGCTCATCTCGCCCACCGCGCGCCCCAGCAGGACGACCTGGCTCGTCCGGTCCCCGCCGGGCTTGAGCAGCACCGGGTTCATCAGGGCCGTGGGCTCCACGCGGGCCGCCTGCGCCTGCATCGCCTGGGCCCGGCCGATCTCGGCGCCCTCACGGGTGACGTACGAGTTCAGTGACATGTTCTGCGCCTTGAACGGCGCCACGGACACGCCCTGCCGCGCCAGCCACCGGCAGATCCCCGCCGTGACGACGCTCTTGCCGGCGTCCGACGTGGTCCCCGCGACCAGCAGGCCCCCGCCCCTCATGCGTGCCTCCTCCGACTCCGGGCGACCGCGCCCCACGCCAGGCGTCCGCCCACCGCGACCGCCAGCGCCAGCGCGCCGACCCGCCGCGACAGGCGTGCCGCCCGTTCGATGTCCCCTGCCTCCACCGGCCGGTTCCCCGCCCCGAGCACGGGCCGGTGCTCCACCCGCCCGCCATAGGCAAGCGTCCCCCCGAGGCGTACGCCCAACGCCCCCGCGAACGACGCCTCCACGGGCCCCGCGTTCGGGCTGGGGTGCCGGGAGCCGTCCCTGCGCCAGGTACGCCACGCCCCCCGGGGATCGGGCCCGGCGAGCACCGCGAGCGCGGCGGTCAGCCGGGCGCCGGGGTAGCCGGCCACGTCGTCCAGCCGGGCCGCGGCCCAGCCGAACCTCCGGTGACGCGGCGACTTGTGACCCACCATCGCGTCGAGGGTGTTCACCGCCCGGAAGCCCACCAGCCCGGGCACGCCGCCCAGCGCGCCCCACACCAGCGCGCCGACGACGGCGTCCGAGGTGTTCTCCGCGACGGACTCCACGACCGCCCGCGCCAACTGCGCCTCGTCCAGCGCCTGGGGGTCGCGGCCGCACAGATGGGGCAGCCGCTCGCGTGCCGCCTCCGTGTCGCCGGCGGACAGGGCGGCGCCGATGGCCCGCGCCTCCCGGACCAGGGAGGTCCCGCCGAGCACGGCCCAGGTCGCCGCCGCCGTCAGGGCGACGGACGCGGGGCCGGAACGGCGCACCGCACGCTGCAACCCCGTCGCGGTCGCCACGGCGCCGCCGGCGCACAGGACGGTGTGGAGGGCGCCGCGGCCGCGGTGGTCGCGCCACAACGCCCGCTCCAGGCGGGCGGCGGCACTCCCGAACACCGCCACGGGGTGACCGCGCCGCGGGTCGGCGAAACCGAGGTCGGCGAGCCAGCCGAGGGCCGCACCGGCGGCGAACACGCACGGCGCCGCGGCGCCGGTGTCGGGTGAACGGCCGGAGCCGCGCATCGCAGGAGTCCTCACTCAGGGTCCGCGCCCTGGTTCGACGTGACCGGCGACGAGAGTCTCCTGGCTCCCGGATCGGCGGCACCCCCGGCCTTCCAGCCCTTCCTCGGGCCGTGGCCATGGGCGGGGGTCCGCTCCCCGGTGACAGTGGCGGGACCGCGCCGGATTCGCACCGGACTTCCTCTCCTGCCGCCGTTTGGCGGTTCCGATACCACCACGGGCCGCTCCGGCCCGTCAACTCACCGCCACTGCCTGTGGAAAAGAAGAAACCCCAGCTCACGGCCGGAAAGCCGGGAGCTGAGGTCAACTTCACACCGCGGTGCGCGGTGACGTGCGGGTCAGGCGACGATCAGGTGGATCCCGTACGCCACCGCCGCCGCGCAGAGCGCGAAGCACAGGTAGGCGCCGGTGCGGGCGAGGGCGGTGGAGCCGCCCGTGGTGGAGGTGCCCGTCTCGCCGCCGGCCGTGCCCTGCTTGGACAGGCCGACGATGCCGAGGGTGAACAGGCCGACGAGTCCGACGGTCACGGCGAGGCTGACGCCGAAGACGGAGCCGAGGGCAGCCCAGTCGATGTGCATGGTGCTGGTTCCTTCCGGGGCCGGTGCGGCGCCGCCGTCAGGCGGAGGCCTTGGCGGGGTCGGTGTCGGCGGCGGTCGCGGTCAGGCCCGCGGGCGGCGGGATCACGGCGGCGATGGCCGTCGTGATGACGCCCGGCTCCTGGTCGTCGTGGGCGGCGTTGACGTTGGTGTGGTCGACGGGCTTGCGGCGGGAGGCGATCCAGATCGTGGTGCAGGCGGCCAGCGCCAGGACGGCGACCGCCGTGACGCCCCAGTCGCCCTGGTCGGCCAGGAGCGCGGCGCCGGCGGCGACCAGGCCCGCGGCCGGCAGGGTGAGCCCCCACGCGGCGAACATCCGTCCCGCGGTGCTCCAGCGGACGACGCCGCCCTTGCGGCCGACGCCGGCGCCCATGACGGAGCCGGAGCAGACCTGCGTGGTGGAGAGCGAGAAGCCGAGGTGCGAGGAGGCCAGGATGACGGTGGCGGCGCCGGTCTGGGCGGCGAAGCCCTGCGGCGGCTGGATGTCGGTGATGCCCTTGCCCATGGTGCGGATGATCCGCCACCCACCGATGAAGGTGCCGAGCGCGATGGCGAGTCCGGCCGAGACGATGACCCACAGCGGCGGGTCGGAGTCGGGGGCGACGACGTTGCCGGCGATCAGGGCAAGGGTGATGACACCCATGGTCTTCTGCGCGTCGTTGGTGCCGTGGGCGAGCGAGACGAGGCCGGCCGAGGCGATCTGCCCGGCCCGGTAGCCCTTGGCGGTGGCGGCCGGGTCGGTATTGCGGCCGATGCGGTAGGTCAGGCGGGTCGCCAGCATCGCGGCGACACCGGCGACCACCGGGGCGCAGACGGCCGGGATCAGGACCTTCATGACGACCGCGTCGCCGTTGATCGAGCCGAATCCGGCCGAGGCGACGGAGGCGCCGATGAGGCCGCCGAAGAGGGCGTGGGAGGAGCTGGAGGGGAGGCCCGCCAGCCAGGTCAGCAGGTTCCAGACGATCGCGCCGACGAGCCCCGCGAAGATGACCTCGGGCTTGATGCCCGTGCTCTCGTCGAGGATGCCGCCGGAGATCGTCTTCGCCACCTCGACGGAGAGGAAGGCGCCGACGAGGTTGAGCACGGCGGACATGGCCACCGCCGTCTTGGGCTTGAGTGCGCCAGTGGAGATGGTGGTCGCCATCGCATTGGCGGTGTCGTGGAAACCGTTCGTGAAGTCGAACACGAGTGCGGTAATGATCACGATTCCGATCAGGAGCGTGATGTGTTCCATTGACCCAGGCATTCGTTCGATCGGACAGTGGCGGTGGCGACCGTACGGAGTCCGGATGAACGGAAGGTGAACTAGGGGCGGCGTGGTGGTGCCGGTGGGTGCGGGGGGTGTGGGGCGGACTGTGCTTCGTCCGGTAATCGATGCTTCTGTGACCTTTTGGCCGCGCCTTCCCGGTGCGGCGGAAGAGATCCTGGTCACGAGGGATCTGACGCGGTGGGTGGGTGGGTGCGGGTTCGTCTCGCGCCCTGCGGGCGCAAAGCAGCGGGCTGCGGAGGGGAGGGTGGGGGTCCGGAGCTTGTCGGCGTGTGGCGGGTGGGTGGGGGTGCGGGTTCAGGCGCCGGAGCGGGGAGCCTCTCCGCTGGTGCCGGTCTCGTTGCCGTCAGCGGGTATAGATGGCCGCTTCCACGCCTACTCCCGGTGGTGGGCGCGCCCGCCGTAACCGGCGACTGCGGGTATTTCGGGGTGCTGCCCGGGAGGTCGCGGGAGATCGGGCTCGCTTTCGACGGTATGGACGTCGAAACAGAGCCCGATCTTCGGATCGGCCGAGATCGGGCTCGCTTTCAGCGCCATAGCCGTCGGAAGAGAGCCCGATGTCCGATCGGGGAGGCACCCGCAGACGCCGGTTACGGCGGGCGCGCCACCCACGAACGGTGGGCGTGGTCACCGGCCATCTGCACCCGCGGACGGCAACGAGACCCGAGCCAGCCGAACAACCAGGCCCGCTCCGGCGCCTGAACCCCAGCCACGCACCGCCCCGCAGACTGCCAACAAGCCCCGAGCCCCCATCCTCCCCTCCGCAGCCGGCCGCTGTGCGCCCGCAGGGCGCGAGACGGCGCGACAGCCGAAGAACCGGCGCACCACCGCAGCGCCGCACCCACCAGCGCCGCACCCACCGGCCGAATCCCCTTACTGATCGTTTCAGAATGAGATCGGCGTGTTGGCTGGCAGTCAATGATCTTCGTCGGCAGGGTCTGCGGAGTGTCCGATGATCTTGTCCCTGA